>NZ_BCQB01000025.1 GCF_001544215.1 Enterococcus durans NBRC 100479 = LMG 10746 | reverse complement strand
AAGGTGGTCTAGCAGCAACTCCAACTGCTAAACGACTAACAAAAGAGATTTTAAAATAAAACGTGGAAATGTTCTTTTATTAGAGGCGGAAAACAAATGTGGGACAAATCTAAAAATCAGGTTTGCTACAGACTCTCGAATAACCGTCGTTCAAAAGTAGGTTTTTCGGTAATTTCAAAAAAAATGACTAGTTTTACCTGTTTTGTCGTTAGTGGTGTACTAGACGTTCCTTCAAAAAAATAGCGCGTATCGACGGCTCTGTCGATACGCGCTATTTTTTTTGACTTCTTTTAATCTAGCAACTTAGTGTTTTTAATTTCGTTCACTGTTCTAGTACCAGCCAATTGCATAGTGATCGATAACTCTTTATTCAAATGATCAAATACAGAAGTAACACCTTGTGCGCCACCTAGGTTCAAGCCGTAGATGACTGGACGACCAATGGCAACTAGATCCGCCCCACTCGCTAGAGCTTTGAAGACATGTTCTCCACGGCGTACGCCTGAATCAAAGATAACAGGAACACGTTTATTGACAACTTCTGCTACTTTAGGCAGAACTTCAAAAGAAGCGGGTCCACCATCAAGTTGACGTCCTCCATGATTCGAAACCCAAATACCATCTGCACCGGCAGAAATTGCTACTTCGGCATCTTCTGGTGATTGGATATCCTTTACGATCACAGGTAGATTCGTTAAATCTTTGATTTTTTTGATATCTTCTGGTGTCAATCCTTGCTTAGCCGCTGCATAGATTTCAGAGATCCCTTTTCCTTCACCATTTCCACTTGCGCTCTGTTCACTATACGCTGCAAGGTTAGGCATTGGTAATGGGAATTGGAAATGATTGATGATATCTTCTTCTCGATACCCACCTAATGTCGAATCAGCGGTTAAGATAATTGCCTTTGCACCAGCTTCAACTGCTTTGTCCAAGATGAATTCATTAAAGCCGTCATCTTTACTCATATATAATTGGAAAAATTGTGGCGCACCAGGCGCTGCCGCTGCCGCATCTTGGATAGTTGTATTGGCGTACGTGCTGATAGAAAAGATCGAACCAGCTGCAGCAACACCTTTCGCTGTATTCGCCTCTCCTTTTTCATGTGCTAAGCCTTGCGCAGCAGATGGCGCTTGAATGATCGGCGTCTTCAAATCAATCCCAAAAATCGATGTACTTAAATCAGCCGAATCGATTCCTCTCAACACTCGAGGCATGATTTTTTTCGTATTGAACGATGTCGTATTTTCTTTCATCGTCCATTCATCTTCTGAACCACCACGGATATACCCAAATGCGCCAGCTTCCATGCGCTCTTTTACTTTTCCTTCAAGTGAAGCAATATTTACGATATCAATTGAATGTTCTTCTGTACTTGCCTGATAAGCCATAACTAAATCCCTCTTTCTTTTTTAGTACAAACTCATCATATTACTCTTACTAAAAGTAAGCAAACATTTATACTCGGTTTGAGTTTAAAATAAAAAAGTGTCACTCACAAGGAGGTCGAGACAAAAGTATTTCTTACTTTGGTCCCACGCTCGCTTCACTTGAGTTACACTCTTTTAAACAAAAGAATACAGTTAAATAGCAAGTAGCAGTACTTTTTTCGAATGTTAGTCGATTCTATTCATTCAGATTCCAAACAAATTGTTGGACCAGTCGATCCACTTCCTGGTTTTCATGAAGCATACTGTGTGCAGCATTTTCTCCTTCGACGACCTTTTCCTCAACTGGATTTCCATTTTGCTTGAGTAAAGCATACACCGCCAAGGCACTACTCAATGGAACAGTCCCATCACTAGCATCCGTTTCACTCAATTGTCCACCAACTAGCAAGAATTGGGTAGTTGTAGGAACGTTGCCTATCAGTTGTTGGTAATCTTGGTACCGACTAGTTGTCACAGCTGGGCCATTTTTCAGCATATCATTTAAGCTTTGAGTACTGTTTTCTTCAAATTCATTAAATGGCGCCCCTAATGCAACAAACTTTTGGACTTGTGGTAACGATTGATCTTGGCCATAAGTAGCAAGATAACGCATCCCGCTGACTCCTCCCATCGAGTGACCAACGATATTCACTTTATCGATGCCATAGGCAGATTGTAGATATGTTAGACACGCTTTGATCCATTCAGTTTGATTCCATTCATTGTTTTTATTATCCGCAAATAATACTTGGACGATCGGATTGTCCGCTTTCTTTGTTAATTCTCCATCAGCCTGTACTTGACCATTGACATCCACCGTCAATGTCAACTCTTTTTGTGTACTATCTTCTAATCGCTGGATCATTCCTTTAAAGGAGTTGACGGTTCCACTATAGCCATGGAGAAACAGCGTAGGTGTAGTCGTTTTTTCAATTTTTTCTTCTGTTGTTTGTGTCGTTTCTGCCTTCTTTGTTCCAGTGGTTGGCTCATTGGTTGCTTTAGACTGACAGCCAGCCAACAAAACCATCCCTAATCCAATCAAAAAACTGGTCATTATAAATTTACGCCATTTTGTCATGATCTGTCCTCCTACTAATGAATAACAAAAAAAGACGAAAAGAGTTGAGTAACAATCTTTCCGTCTTACTTGTTGCTCCGGCGATATGCTTTTTTAAAACACTTCTAGCAACGTATTAATCGATTTTGTCTACTTGATCAAAATCAAGTTCTGTACTTGTTTCACGACCAAACATATCGATATTCACTTTTAATTTTTCTTTTTCTTCATCTACTTCTGTTACTTGACCTTCTAGTCCAGCAAAAGCACCTTCGATGATTTTGACTACTTCGCCTACTTCGATTTCTAAATCATTTTGGCGTAAGCTCATACCGATTGAACGCAAGATATGGTTCACTTCTTCTGGCAATAATGGCGCTGGTTTACTTCCTGCACCATGAGAACCAACAAATCCAGTTACCCCCGGTGTATTACGAACGACATACCAAGAAGCATC
The DNA here is from genome assembly GCF_001544215.1 of Enterococcus durans NBRC 100479 = LMG 10746. Classification (GTDB taxonomy): domain Bacteria; phylum Bacillota; class Bacilli; order Lactobacillales; family Enterococcaceae; genus Enterococcus_B; species Enterococcus_B durans. The sequence continues at coordinate 42,053 of NZ_BCQB01000025.1, read as the reverse complement.
CGACATGATCATTTCGACTAATACATAACCTGGGAATGTTTTATGAACGATTTCTTTTTCTTTACCGTTCTTTACTTCTGTTTCAGTTTCTTCTGGAACAACTACACGGAAAATAAAGTCAGCCATTTTCATACTTTGCGCACGAGATTCGATGTTTGCTTTTACTTTGTTTTCATATCCTGAGTATGTATGCAATACATACCAATTTTTTTCAAAAGATTCCATTAAGGGCTCCTCATTTCATTGTAAAATAAAAAAACCCCAGTTGCCCGAAGTTTTTCCTTCAACCTGATTATAGCACTATTTTGCGATTTTTACTAGCGCCTTATTTTAATAAGAAAGCAAATAAACTTTGGATTGCTGTATCCATAACGAAAAACATCACACCAAAAATAATCGACGTTTCGATAACTACCAATGTATCTTTACGTAATTGCTTACGAGATGGCCATGTTACTTGTTTCATTTCTGCTTTGACACTTTTTAGAAACTTCATCCTTTATCCTCCTGTGTTCTATTTTGTTTCTTTATGTAATGTGTATTGATTACAATATTTACAAAATTTATTGATCTCCAAACGTTCGCCGCTTTTTCCTTCACTGATTGATTTTGTGTAGTTTCTAGAACCGCAAACGGAACAAGCTAATGCTGCTTTTTTCTTTGCCATTCGTTGTCCCCCCTTACTGAAAATCAAAATTATACACTTTTACAGTATCATGGAAAAGTTTTTCTGTCAAATCGCATTTAAACGGTCTATTGTTTTGCAATTAATTATGATATGATTAATTTGAAATGAAGTAAAAATGAGATATATGGAGGTAAAATTATGCTATTAAAAACACTTGTATATAAGAAAAAAGATTTAACAACTGTTACTGAGACCAGCACTTTAGAAGAAGCATTAGAGATTTTAGAAAGTTCTGGCTATCGTTGCGTGCCGATCTTAGATGCTTCTGGAAATATTTTCCGTGGAAATATTTATAAGATGCACATCTATCGCCATAAAGCTAACGGCGGGGATATGACACTACCAGTTACACATCTATTGAAGAATGCCACAAAATTCATCTATTTAGACACATCTTTCTTTAAAGTATTTTTCACGATCAAAGAGCTACCTTATATCGCCGTACTTGATAATGAAAATCACTTCTATGGAATTTTGACACATAGTACCTTGTTAACTATGCTCTCACAATCATGGAGTGTCGAACAAGGTAGCTACGTGTTAACGATTGCGTCTACTGGTAAACAAGGCGATTTAGCAACGATCTCAAAAATCATCTCTAAATACAGCAGTATTGCCAGCTGTATTACACTTGATATCGAAAAGGATGAATTCATCCGTCGTACACTGATCACTTTGCCTGCTGACACAGACGAAAAAGTATGTGAAACGATTGTTAACCAACTTGAAAAGAAAAACTATAAAGTAATCGAGATCGAAAATCTACAACACGCAGAATAAGCTTCGATAAACAGATAATTAGCCAAACAGAACTAGAGGCTAGAATCAACCTTGATTGATTCTAGCCTCTATCTTTATATAAACTATTTTCAACTCGCTCTTCCTATACGCGATTTTTAAAATCTAATGCCCGGTCTAAATAATACATCAATGGTGCTGACACAGCCATGATGATACACTCGCTTGCTGCTAATGTGCCATAAGTCGTCCAAAAGGCCTTGCCGCCTGTTGGTACTAACATGTACGCAATCAATCCCATGCTGATCGTAAAGAAGAGCGTATTCAGTGCTAAACGTACTTTTATATTTTTGATTTTATTTTGCAAAATTGCTGTTAAGCCTAAAGAAATCAATGTTTGTCCGCCACCGAAAATAACGTCTAGTATTCCAAAGCCAAAGAATGCGTTATAGATGATGACTCCTCCTAGTACACCCCAGAGTAATTTCCGATTAAAAACCACTAAATGATTCAAACTTTCAGAGATTCGAAATTGGATTGGTCCAGATGATACTGGTGCAACTAAAATCGTTAACGCTAAATATAAAGCCATGATGATCCCATTCACTACGACGACCATTAGTCGTTTTTGTTCCTGTGTCTTTTGCATAATATAAGCCCTCATTTCTCCTAGTTTTTTTAACGCGGGATGGTTGATGAACCGCGGTTATCTTAAACAAAGAATCATTATAGCAGACAATCTATAGATTTAAAACCATAGAATTCTTTGAATTGAAATAGTATCTAAAGAGCGAATGTAAACGTTTGCCAAAACAAAGAAATTATGCTATAAAATAGGTGTAAGAGGCATAAGGATTCCCAGTAGCGCAGACGAAGCAGGTTCTGCAAGAAAAGAATTGTTGTGTATCTAAAAAAGAAAAAAGGAAGTGGGAGTTTGAATAACCTCTTACCTGAACAAGATCTAGCAAGTAGCTGAAGAACTAAGTGGACATATCGAACCTTAGATTTCTTCTCCGTTTCAAACGAACGGATCGAGCGCTTGCTAGATTTTTTTATTTTTTTGAAATCTGTTCTTTTTCATTTCTGCACTCCTCTGCTATAATAACCAAGAATAAAAACTTATGATTTGTTTTTTCTCTTTTTAAAATAAATTTTGATATTCAACAATGAATATTTCAGTCGCTAACCATTGGAGCGTTAAGCGAAAAATTGAGAAGTTCTCTGATTTTATGATTGAGTCTATAGCCAGCTCAACTTCTGAAATGTTTCGCAGGAGGCAAAAATGAAGTTTCATTATTATTTATTAATCAACCAAGCGGCTGGAAGCGGCTCTGGTAAAAAGGTAGCGGACAAGATCATCCCGCTATTTGCTGAAAAGAATCTGACCTATTCTGTTTATTATAGTAAGTGGAAAGGCCATGATGCCCAAATCGCTGAGGAATTAGCAGAAGATACGCTGAAAGAATGGACTGAAGAAACCCGTGAGCAAGAAGCTCCTTTTCCTCTACTTGTAATTGTCGGCGGTGATGGAACACTGCACCAAGTATTGAATACTTTTCACCAACTGAAAGTTAATTTTCCTGTTGCTTATATCCCTGCCGGTTCTGGTAATGATTTTGCTAGAGGTATCGGATTATCAAGGAATGCTGTAAAAGCATTAGAAAATGTGCTTGCTGCAACTGAACCTCAGGAAATCAATCTATTAAGCTATGAAGAAAAAATCAGCGATAGACAAGGGGTTGTCGTAAATAATTTTGGGATTGGTTTGGATGCGGCAATCGTCCATGCGACAAATCATTCGAATGCGAAAACACAATTGAACAAGTATAAATTAGGATCGCTTTCTTATATTTTTTCGATCTTGCGTGTTTTCTTTGTTCAAAAAGGATTCCCTATTTTAGTAGAAACTAGTGGAAAACAGGTCAGTCTTGAAAAAGCTTTTTTATGTACAGCAACGAATCACCCATACTTTGGAGGCGGTGTAGCCATCGCTCCCACCGCTGATATCGCCAAACCAACGATTGATTTTGTTGTCGTGGAGCGGATCAATCTATTCAAGATCCTGTGGATTGCTCTTTTACTGACACAAAAAAAGCAACTCCATTCTAAAAATTTTCACCACTTTACCACTAGTAAATTGCGTATCGTTTCGACTACATCACAATATGGTCAAGAAGATGGTGAAGACACTGAGAAGCAACCATTCGATCTACAGTTGTCCACAAAAAAACAACTATTTTGGTGTAATTTAACGCTTTGATAGGCATATAGTTATAAGAGCAAAGAGCATAGGATAATAGTCCTTCTTAAAAAGAAAAGGTACTATAATATTTTGTGTTGGTGGAAATCGAAATCAATTTTCTAGCAACACTTTTTTCTTTGTTTCAATCCAAAAAGGGACTCACATTTGGTAAAATTTAGTCGACAAAAACATTACCCTACCAAAGGAGTCTCTCTATGGATAATCATATTAGAAAATTACTCGGATTAACAGATAAACATTCATTTTTTTGATGAAAAATGGATGACTCGCCTTCCCATTGCGAACACTGCGAATTGGTTCTCGTTATCCGCAACGATTCATATACGACACGCACAGAACACGTCGCATATCGGACTAAGTTTTATCCAAATTTGTCTCCACCAACACAATTTGACGAAGAGCCACTATTTTCAGGGTGATTACTATTAGTTATTTGGTATTGTTCTCTGTCACTAAGTCAAAAAAATTATTGGCTTTTAGATTAAAAAAATTAATTGTCGAAAAATCATAGCCAGTCACCTTAGCCACTTGTAAATAATACTTTTTTTCTGTTTCGATCGTTAAAAGATAGCCTAAATCAAATCCTAAAACCTCCCAATCTTTCACCTCAAAGTTTACAATGCTAGATTTAGGTATACGGATAATATTCTCATCGTAGTTTTCTTCTTTTATGTCAACAGGTGATAACCCGCTTCCTATTTTCTTGATTATTAACTCTTCTTCAGTCGCAATAACCAAAACTATTTTAGTGACGATTATCTTTACTGTTGGGTGAAGAGGTAATACTACTAAAAACGGATGTGCATATTCATAACAACTAAAATAATTACCTTTAGGCGTAAGCCCTAAATGCCTCATAAAATTTTCCGCTTTTTGTTCCAGAATAATATCCGTATACATTTTTAATTCCCCCAACAAGAAATTGCATTAATAGCTATACCAGCTGCGATTGTAGCAACATTAAATTCCAAAAGTTGTGAAGAGCTCAAAGTTTTCTTAGCTTTTTCAAGCAAAATATCTACAGCTTTATCATAGTCCTTTGACGCAAGGGCATTAATCAAGATTTGCATCGCATTTTCTCCTTGCAGCGCATCCCAAATGACTCCTCCAAAAGGTAAGGAATTTACAACGATACAAGTAGCATATTTTGTAAGATCACGAGTCATACTAGGAATCACGTAATTATCAAAAACAAATTTTCCAGCTAATCCTTCTTCACCTGGAATTTCTGATTTTGCTTTTATCGCTACAAAATCAGTTGGGATATACTGTTTTGTCGTTGGATCAATATGGCCTTCTTCTTCCAAATAAAATTTTAATTCTTCTACAGCTTACTTTTTTTGTTCTTCAAGCCTTGTTTCTTCATTCACATTTTCATCTGCATAAATAGCTGATCCAGTACTAATAAAAATTCCCAAAATCATTAGCAATGTCATTCCCAAACAAAAAAATTTAGACTCTTTTAAAACTTTTAACTCCATACGTATCCTCTCCTTATTCTATCAATTTTTAATGCTAAATATCAATACAAAAAATACTTACTAACTTGCTATCCTAATTTGTCTTTTATAATTAATCAAATTAGTTATATAAAAAAGTAAGCGTTTTTGTTGAAAATATTATAGGGAATTTTATCAGCAAAAAAAGCAACATATCATAAAAAGACGATTTTTAGTCTTAAATTGACACTTTGTCTTTAAAAATGAAAAATATCAATAATGCACCTTTCATAAACAGCATTGAAAAAAAATACTCTTTATAGTATTGATTATGTCTATTATGAGTGTACCTTAAATCAAAAAAGCGGGACAAAAATCAGAAAAAACCTGATTTTTGTCCCGCTCGCTTTCTATTTTTAAGGTTTTACGTTTTCCATACCAATCATTGGATCAATCAGTTGTTTTTCAATTGCTTCTGTTGTCAGAATATACGTCTGAGGTAATCGAGTCGTTTCTGTTTCCTTTTCTTCATCTTTCATCTGCTCTTTTGTTTCTTCAACCGATGAGAATAGATTAACATTACGTTCCTTTTCCTGGACAGACTCTTCTTGTTCGTTGTGCTCATTTTTTTCAGTTGGTGTCTTAGCTGTTTCACCCACGCTAGTGTATGAACCATCCTCAAACGGATCACTTCCACTCAATGAGTCCTCGTAAGCTACTAGCTTCGTTCGGGTAGCGATCGTCATCTGCTCATTTTCTTCGATTCTTTTTTTCAAGGTTGTCTTTCGGCTCGCTGATTCATTCTTCACACATGTAGCATAAGCGTGTTCTTCCCCTAAAAGTATCAGCAATTCTTTACTTCGAGTAACTGCAGTATAAAGCAAGTTTCTCTGGAGCATACGCTGATATTGGTAAACCATTGGCAAAATGACCATTTTGAATTCACTACCTTGTGATTTATGGATCGAGCAACAATAAGAGAGCGTGATCTTATTCCACTCATTCCGTTTATACGTGACTTCATTGGCATCAAATTGAATCACCAATTCATCAATCTTATCTTCAGAATCTTTTGCCAATACAATTCCCGTGATTTCTCCCATATCGCCATTAAACACATTTAATTCTGGCGTATTTACTAACTGGAGTACTTTATCTCCGATCCGATAGACTGTATCGTTCCAATGAACTTCTTTGCGTCCATCCCTTCCCGGATTAAAGATATTTTGCATCATCTTATTCAGCGCATCGATTCCTGCTGGACCACGATACATTGGAGCTAATACTTGGATATCTTGTGCAGTAAATCCTTTGTTTTTCGCTTTTTCCACGATCTTCGCAATCAGCGGTTCAATCGTATATGCATCACTTCTGAAAAAGGATCGATCCCTCTGATTCTTTGTAAAATCAGCTGGCAATTGTCCTTCTTTGATTTCATGAGCAAGTGGAATAATACTTGAGCCATCTCCTTGACGATAGATCTGATTCAATTCCATTTTAGGAATCTGATCGATTTCCAACAAATCATGCAGAACCTGACCAGGACCTACAGAGGGTAATTGATCTTTATCCCCAACTAAAATAACTTGCATATTTGTAGGAATAGCTTTAAATAAAGTGTTCGCTAACCATGTATCGACCATCGACATTTCATCGATGATCAATAAACCACCTTCCAGCTCTTTCGTACTGACTGTTGGTGATTTTTCACGTCCATTCAATCCAAGCAATCGGTGGATCGTGCTTGCCGGAAGTCCTGTCGTTTCATTCATTCGCTTTGCTGCCCGACCAGTTGGCGCTGCCAACAATATTGGAAAAATTTCCTGTGTATATTTCGTAGGATCTAATTCCAACCCATTCAATTCCGCAAACAAATTGACGATTCCATTGATAACTGTCGTCTTCCCTGTACCAGGTCCTCCAGTTAAAATGAATAATGGCGAACGGACTGCTTCTGAAATGGCCTTCTCTTGGGACTCTCCATATTGGATACCAAAAACTTTTTCGATACGACGAATATTTTTTTTCACTTCTTTTTCTGGATACTTGATTTCTTTTTTTCGACTAAGCAACCGTTGAATCGAATTACCGATCCCCCATTCAGAGAAAAACAAACTGTTCTCATAGAGATTGGTTCCTTCTTGTTGGATCTTTCCCTCTTCGACAAGTTGGATGATCACTGTTGCCACTTGATCTGGTTGAATTTCAATCGGTCGGCTTGTTTCCAAAATCCTGATGGTTTGGCTAAGAAGCATCTCAGCAGGAACATATGTATCGCCAGTTTGAACCGCATGCTGAAAAATTTGGTGTAAGATTGCTGCCCGGATACGTCTTGGAGAATCGGCGGCGATCCCTAGTTGCTCTGCCAAGTTATCTGCACGTTTAAAGCCGATTCCTTCAATATCTTCAACCAGTTGATACGGATTTTCTTGAATGATATCTAGTGCTTCATTTTTATAAGTTTGGTAAATACTAAATGCAAGCTGACTACCAAAACCATAGCGGTTCAGCCCCATGATCACTTGATCCATTCCATGATTCAAGCGAATCGTTTCCGCAATCATTTCTCTTTTTGGCTTAGTCAAACCAGAAATCTGTTTTAGCACTGAAGGATCAGCAATGATTTTTTCAATCGCTTCTTCACCCAATAACTCAACGATTTTTTCTGCTGTTTTCTTTCCGATACCCGGAAATTTCTCACTAGACAAATAACCAACAATACCGTTGGCTGTAGTAGGCTTTTCTTGCTCATACCGCTCAACTTTTAGCTGTCTACCATATTTAGGATGGTCTACTAATTCACCGTAGAACCGATACAACTCATTTTCTTGGACATCTCCAAAGCTTCCTGTCACAACGATTTCTTTTTCACGATAATCAGCAGTTGTTTCAGTGACCCGAACCAGTAAGACTTTATAAAAATTACTAGGATTTTGATAAAAAATTGCGGCAACTGTGCCAACAAAGTAAGGCATTTCTTCTGGCTGCATTTTGCCGCCTCCTTCAATTATAATAGTGGTTCTGGTTTCGTATCTTTCCCTAAGAAATAAATTTCATTCCATACTTTTAATTCATAAGGGAGTAAATTATACGGTTCTCCTGTCTCTAAAATCGTAAGACTACTATTGAAGAGTCCGCCCATTTCTCGCAATTGACTCAATTCTTTTCCGACCATCCATTGAATAGCAGCAGTCAATGATGCGCCATGGCCGACAAAAAGAATCGGTCCCTCGTGTTGTGCGACAGCATCTGCCACTACTGTTTTGATTCGCGTAATCGCAGACTCGATTGTTTCTCCTCTAAAAATGGTAGGATCATATTTATCGAGATGTTGCCGTAGATTAGGCAGTGTTTCAGGATATTTTTGATACATTTCATCAATTGGCTGCCCTTCTAAATCTCCTAATCCTAGTTCTCTCAACTTATCTGTATAAATGATTTCAACTGGATGGGCTAGCTCTTTATTTATCCCTTCTGCTGTATCACGTGCACGTTTCGCTGTACTGGAATAGATTGCTTTAAACGGCACATATCTCACTTTTTTACCAAACGCTTTGATTTCTTCATAGCTTTCTGCTAAAAGGGGGGAGTCTCCGTTGCTGCCTTGAAAACGGCGTTCAAGATTCCATTCTGTTTTTCCATGTCTTGTAAAATATAGTTCCATTTGCATCGGACTCCTTGCTGTCACTTTTTAAAAGTAGTGTCTGCTAATTAATAGAATAATGGCTCTGCTGAATAAATAAAATTGCTAGTAAAGGGTATTCCCTTTTTCCTTGCTTAATGCTTGAGCCAGGGCATTTGTAAAATAGCCTCTAGTGTAAACGGCATTTCTCAAATTGTCTCTGCGACATTAAGCCGAAAAAGACAAAATATGAAAAGCTATTTTTCCTTTTTCTTTGCTTAATGCTTGAGCCAGGACATTTGCTAAATAGCCTCTAGTCTAGCTTATCATTTTCATAGTGATGTGTTAACTCTAAATTTGGAAATCCTTGTTGTCGCAATGCTTCGTAGACGATCATTGCCGCAGTATTTGACAGATTCAATGAACGGACATGTTCATCATTCATCGGGATTCTTAAACATTTTTCTTCATTTTCACGCATGAATTCTTCTGGCAAGCCCGTTGTTTCTTTCCCAAATAAGAAGAAGTGTTCTTCTCCATCTGCAAAATTTTCATCACTGTATACCTTATGGGCAAATTTTGAAATCAAATGAAGTTTTCGATCACCTAGATAAGACAAAAAAGCGTCCAAATTAGGATGGTACGTGATGTTCACGTCATTCCAATAATCTAATCCAGCACGTTTCAAATGTTTATCATCTGTCGAAAATCCTAGAGGTTCAATCAAATGGAGTGGTGTATTCGTTGCAGCACAAGTCCTTGCAATATTTCCAGTATTGGCAGGGATCAATGGTTCAAATAAAACGATATGGTTCATAAGGATCAATCCTCTCATCTATATGTTAGTTCATTACTCTCTTTATTTTGGCATAAAAAAAAACGTATCAACTCGGTGTCAGTCACTGCGAGTCGTTACGTTAGTGAAGCTCTTCTCACTAACTTTTATCAGAACAGGAACCTGATAAAAACCAATGAAAAAACAACTTGTGGCTACTATACCACCTATAAACTCTTTTTGCAACCTTTCAAAAACAATATTTCTATTGGAATCGTTTTCTCTTATTTCCTTTTAATAATTCTACATCAATTGTAATTTTTTTCAAAGGATCCTGCGCTAATTGCTCTTTTATCGCTGGGCTGACCTGCCATTCTAAAGGTGACATTGCTAAGAGATCTTGCTGATTTTTTTCAGGTATCTCAAATTCATATGTCACACGTTGACGTCCAACTAACTCCAGAGAATCAGCGAATTTGGCTACTACTCGCTCATTTGAATACTGTTGTTTTTCTGGTTGATCCGGATAAAAAGCTTGTCGTAGTTCTTTTAGATAATTTTCTTGAGGGACGATTTTTAAGATTTCTCCATCATCGGCCAGTACCCGTTGGAATTCTTGGTAATGAGAAGGTGAAAAGATATTCAAGATCGTATTGAATTGCTGATCTTCAAAAGGAAGATTCGTCAAATCTGCCACACACCAAAATGCAGAGATAGGATGCTCTGTTGCTGCGTACACCCCTTCTTTCGAAATATCAAAACCCACAGCGCGGTTTAACGGATGTAGCTGGTCGAGAACGGACAAAAAGCTTCCCTCTCCACATCCAACATCTAACACATCTGCCTCTTGAGGCAATTCTTGTGCTAATAATTCGAGAACCGGCTGATACATTCCAGATTGGATCATTCTGCGCCTAGGTTCGAACATTCCTTGATCATATTCTGTCTTCACAGCATGGGATAAGAAATATAGCGTGCCTTTTTTGGAGAGATCGAAATGATGGTTCTGCTGACACACCAAACCATTATTCGTTGTTTCAATCTTTGTGTGACACAGCGGACAACGAAATAGTCCTTTATTCTCCAGCAAAAACTGGCGTCCTTTGTCGATTTTTTTTAACATTTTCCCGCTCATTTCTCGTTTCAAATAGTAAACGTTGATTTTACACTTTCATCTTACCGTTAGAACAAAACTTTAGCAACTACAAAAGATATGTTACAATCTCCATGACTAAGGCGAATATAAAGGAGCAAGAAAATGATCAAAGAATTTTGCGCAGAGAACTATACAGCGATCCCTTTAGCAATCTCAAGAGGAGCAAACCGTATTGAACTATGTGACAACTTAGCTGTTGGAGGAACAACTCCCAGCACAGGTGTCATTGAGGAAGCGTTAAGTTACGCAGGGGAAAAGGAAATACCGGTTATGACGATCATCCGTCCGCGTGGAGGCGACTTCATCTATAACGATATCGAATTAAAAATCATGCATAACGATTTGATTGAAGCAAAAAAATTAGGAACTGATGGTGTCGTTTTGGGCTGTTTAACTCCTTCTGGCTGGATCGACGAAGAAGCAATGGAATTATTGCTTGAAACAGCGGAAGGATTACAGACCACTTTCCATATGGCATTTGATAGTATCCCTAAAGACCGCCAGTTTGCAGCAATCGACTGGTTAGCAGAACATGGTGTTGATCGTATTCTGACTCATGGTGGAGATGCAAGTGACCCAATTGAAGCTCATTTTGACCATCTCAAACAATTGATTGCTCACGCTGATGGGCGCTTGATCATTCTTCCCGGCGGAAAAGTCAATTATAAAAACGCCGAATCTGTAGCAACGGCGCTAGGTGTTACTGAAGTCCACGGCACAAAAATCGTACCATTAGACTAAAAAAACGAGCGTGGGACAAAAGTAAGAAACACTTTTGTCCCACGCTTTAAAAACGAATAAACGGTGGGAGCAGAAGCAACCCCTTCGGAAATAAGCCGAAATTCACAAAAATTTGAAAAGCAATTTTCATGAATTCCTTCTTATTTCTCGGAGTTAAACACTTCTGTCCCAACCTTGTTTTTTGATTCATTCCATGATTGTCTGTTTATATAAATAGCATTCTAGTCATTTCACTTCGAGCATCCATCAAAATACTTTGAACAGAATCATTTCTACATAAAATATCCCATAAATAATGAAGCGATATTGAAATAAATCAATACACTTGTCAAATCACTCAATGTTGTGATGAATGGTCCACTTGCAACTGCCGGATCAAAGCCAAGTCGGTCCATCAACATAGGGATCAGACTACCTGCTAAGCTAGCAACCGTAATCGCAAACAGCATTGCGATCCCTATAACAAAACCCAGAATGAAATTGTGTTTCCAAAATCCAACGATCAAGAAAATCGTTAATCCGGTAATAGCTCCAGTCACTAGTCCAGTTAATACCTCTGCCAAGATCAAACGAACAAAACCATGATCTTTTTCATCTGAGATAGCTAATCGCCTTACAGCAACCGCCAAGGACTGTGTACCAGCATTTCCAGCTGTACCAGTGATCAGTGAAATAAAGACAGCTAGAATACTTGCTTCACTGACTAAATCTTCATAATGACTGATAAGTGAAGCTGTTGACATCCCTAGAAAAAGAAGCGTAACTAACCATGGCAAACGCCTGGAAGCTGCCTTAACAGGGTTCTCATTGATTTCCTCTACGTTGACCCCTGCTAAACCAGAATAGTCACTCGCTGCTTCATCATCAATAACATCAATGATATCATCGACTGTAACGATCCCTAATAGATGATCATCATAATCTGTGACTGGTAATGCCAGAAAGTCATAGTCACGGAAAGTTTGAGCGACATCTTCTTGGTCATCACCTACATGAACAGACAAGACCCGTTCACTCATGAGGTCAGAAATCATCGTGTCATCATCATTCACAATCAAATCACGTAAAGAAATAACACCAACTAACTGGCCTTCTTGATTGACTACATAGATATAGTAAATCGTTTCTGCAACATCTGCTTCATTTTTCAACACGTACATTGCAGAACGTACGGTTTGATTAGCAACGATCGAAACAAACTCAGTGGTCATGATCGCACCGGCTGTTTCATCTTCGTAATGCAGCAATTCTTTGATCTCGCTGGCATCATCTGTCGACATCAAGCTTAAATATTTCGCGATTTGTTTTTTATCTAGTGTATTCAATAAGTCGACGGCATTATCCGTATACATTTCTGACAACATTTCTGCTGCATAGCTCGGACGCATTTCGTCTAAATACTCTTTCATGTGCTCATTGTCTTCTTCGATCACATCAAACATATCCGCTAATTCTTTAGGAGACAAATACGTGTAGATCAGTTGGCGATCTTCTTCGTTAAGGGATTGATAAAATTGCCCCTGCTCATAAATATGCATCTCCAAGAAGCTGTTTCTAAATTCCTGAATATTATTCTCTCTCAAATCCTGAGATAACTGGGCAAATCTTTCCTCTAATTCTTGATTTTCATCCAAACCAATCTCACCTCACCTTAATCTTCAAACCGTTGAACGATAGCTGCCATGTCCTGTGCCAAAGGCTGCTTAAATTCTAATAATTTTTGTGTGAAAGGATGATAAAAGCGTAGATCATAACAATGCAATGCTTGCCGTTCAATACCTAGATCCATTCGTCCGCCATACATTTCGTCACCTAAAAGGGCACAACCAATCTCAGAAAAATGAACTCTGATCTGATGGGTTCTTCCAGTATGCAACTGAATATCCACCAATGCAATTTCAGAGTCTCTTTTTTCTAACCAGTATTCGGTTTGCGCACTTCGACCATCGACATGGACCTGACGCTTCAACAATGATGAATAGTCCCGGGCAATGGGTAAATCGATCCAACCATGTTCCTTTAAATCATCTAAACTTCCACTAATAAGTGCTTGATATTTTTTGATAAACTTTTTTTCCCTAAGCTGAACGTCTAATTTCGCATGTGCAAAACCATGTCTTGCAAACAGCATCAAACCAGAGGTATCGCGGTCAAGCCTCGTGACAACATGAACGACCTGATCCTCATAACCTTGTCGCTTATAGTATGCTTTTACGCGATTCGCCATAGTTCCATTCGGGTGGTATTGTGCTGGAATCGAAGAAATACCAGCTGGTTTATTGACCACCAGAAGATGCTCATCTTCATATATAATGTCAATCGGTGTCTCATCTAAGAGTACCGTTTCATGCTCACCTTCAGCAGGAATCACAATGGTTACCTTATCATTGTCTGAAAGAGAAAACAAGACATTTTCTCTTTTGTCATTTACTTTGATCGTTCCACCTTGAAACTTTATTTTAGCTAGCAAACCTTTAGAAATACCTTTTTCTTTTAAAAAGTATTTTAATTGCTGTGGCTGCTCTTTTTCATATCTCCATTCAAATTCCATACTACCCCTCACCAATAAAGGCATCTTTTACACGATGCCAAAAATGCATATGACGATACGACGCAAAATGGATCCGTTCTTTCGCGATTCGATAGTAGATGGAACGGATATTTGATTCTGCAATATCGAGTTGATCGACCGTCACAAGATAGTCTTCTGTATTTTCAAGTTTTATTTCTACCCACTCATCCTGTGCGATAACCATCGGTGAGCCTAATGTTCGAAACACTCGGTTGTTCAATGAAGCAATTTCTGCTAATTGAAAGGCATTGATACTTGGATGGATCACAGCGCCACCAATACTTTTATTATACGCTGTTGAACCAGTAGGCGTTGAAACAGCTAGACCGTCTCCTCGAAAACTTTCAAAAAGTTCGTTTTTAATGTAGACATCCGCCACCATCGTTCGATTGGAGCGCTTGATCGTCGACTCATTCAACGCAAAATAATGTTGATCTGGCTTGTCATCTACGTAGCTGATACGGACATCCAACAAGGGATAACTGACACTCTGCTCACGATTGGTCTGCAAGCTGTCCACAAGTTCTTCTAATTCGTAATCTCGCCAATCGGTATAAAAACCCAAGTGTCCGGTATGCACACCTAAAAAACGGACATCGTTCAACAGATGCGTATACCGATGAAAAGCCGATAGTAAGGTGCCATCTCCACCAACAGAGATCACTAACTCTGGCTGTTGTTCATCTGTTTGGATCCCCGCTTGTTCCAAAAGATGCTTCAATCGCTCAGTTACTTCTAAGGTTTTGCTTTCTTGATTATGAACGATCGCTACCTTCATCTTTTGCCTCCTCTTTCAGCTTTTCTCTGGTGAGTAATGTCCGATAATAGATATCATCCGATTTTCCTCTGCCATGAGAAAATAGGCGTTGCGCCTCTTGGATTTCTTCTCGTATATTCGACATCTCTTCATCTAGTTGGTAGGCTGCTTCTGCCGCCCGTTGAAGTCGTTCACTCATTTCTTCTGGAAATACGCCTTGGTATTTATAGTTTAATGAATGTTCGATCGTTGCCCAAAAATTCATTGCTAATGTCCGAATTTGAATTTCAGCGAGTATTTTCTTTTCGCCACTGATCAATTGGACTGGATACTCGATGACCAAATGATAAGAACGATAGCCACTTGCTTTTTTATTCGTGATATAGTCTCTTTCTTGGATAACCTTCATGTCTTTACGATTACGAATGATCTCTACCACTTGATGGATATCTTCAACAAATTGACACATGATCCTCAAACCAGCAATATCCGACATTTCTTCTTCTAAACGTCCCATGGGGATATGTCGTAACTGTGATTTTGTGACGATGCTGTCAACCGGCTTCACTCTTCCCGTCACAAATTCAATCGGAACAT
Organism: Enterococcus durans NBRC 100479 = LMG 10746; assembly: GCF_001544215.1. Classification (GTDB taxonomy): domain Bacteria; phylum Bacillota; class Bacilli; order Lactobacillales; family Enterococcaceae; genus Enterococcus_B; species Enterococcus_B durans. The sequence continues at coordinate 26,705 of NZ_BCQB01000025.1, read as the reverse complement.
GACGATTCTGTTCTCTGAATTGTTTACGGATCCCACGTAGTTTTACTTTTAATTCTGATACTGTTTGCTCATATGGTGCTAAAAATTCTTCCCAGTCTCATTCCATAGCTGATCCCTCTACTTCATTAACATTCTTTTTCATTTTACCATATAAATGTAGTTTTTTTGTACCTCTCGCCTTTTTGTATTGACCAAAAAAGAAATTTTAGGCAGAATAGATAAAAGGAGTGTTACATATGTCTAAAATGTTAGAGATCGAATATAAATCTATGTTAACTGAAAAAGAATACGATCAGTTGATCCAACACTATCAATTAGAACCAAAAGATTTTACCGTCCAAACAAATATTTATTTTGATACACCTGATTTTCAATTGGCGAAAAAAAATTGTGGGCTGCGTATCCGCCTTTTAGATACATATGCAGAATATACGTTAAAAACTCCTGAAGTAGCAGGTCGGCTTGAAACAACCGATACATTGACAATGGAAAAGGTCGATTCCTACTTGAATCAACATGTTCTACCTACATCAGGGGCTGTCTTTCAGAAACTTTCTGAATTAAACATCGATCCAAAACTATTGATCGAAACTGGAAAATTAACGACTAAACGTGCAGAATTCAAAGTAGCAGAAGGTCTTTTAGCGATTGACCAAAGCTTTGGAGAAAATCTACATGACTTTGAATTAGAACTAGAGGTCGCTGACGCTACTGTTGGAAAAATAGCTTTTGAACAGTTTTTAGAAGCCCATTTTTTACCTTATCGTCCAGCAAAAAATAAGATCCAACGCATGATTGAATCTAAAGATTAAAATTCTATCATTTTCACAAGGCACTTGAGTTCATTTTTTATCATTTTTCTGTTAAGTTATAGGTTGTGAATGAAAGAATTCACTAGTTGTATAGAATCTATTTTGGGGGAGATTCATATGATCGAAATTTATCTATTTGTTAATCCTTTGGGGAAACGCTGCTTTAAATTAGAACAACAATTGTTACAATTTATTGGCGAAGAATACGGAAAAAAATCGAAAGACAAGATACAATTTCGCTTTCTTCCACTGGTTAATTTGCAGACAATTGGGGATGTCATGCAAAGTAACGGAATTTCTCAAAAAAATCTAACCGAACGGAACCAACTATTTTCAATGACTTACTCTGCTGCATTAGATTGTAAAGCCGCACAGTTCCAAGGAAAGAAAAAGGGACGGCAGTTCTTGATCAAATTGCAAGAAGCAGTGGGTTGTAGAAAGTTACCATATTCTCCAGCGCTTGCTGAATCCCTCTTTGCCGAAATCGGGGGCGATCTAAAAATGTTCAAAGAAGATCGTCAATCAGAATTTGTCAAAGAAGCCTTTTTCTCCGATCAAAAAATTGCTCGTGAGATGGGAATCACTAAGCATCCTTCAGCTGTAGTATATAACTACTCCTGTGAACACGACTTTGGTGTATTAATCGAAGGTTCTAATACCGTTCGACGTATCAAAGAAATTTGTAAAACAAAAGATGACTCTTATCAAGTTTTCGATGGTGAACATTTACATACAAATGCTTCTCGATTAAACTCAGGAAATAGCCATTTATATTTACTTTCTAATTAAAAGTTGTGTGTTGAATAGACTATTGCGAAGATCCTTTCGTGGTAGTCTATTTTTTGTTCAAAAATGGCTTATTTTGTTTCCCAGTCGCTTGTTTAGGTGATGACAAGAAAAAAAGCAATGAACATCATCATGGAGTGCCCACAAGTTGTCATCACTTGATTTCTAGCTACAAATACACTCTTTTAAACAAAAAAATCGACCAAGTTTCTTGGTCGACTATTTCTGTACTATTGTCGTTTCTGTACTATTGTCGTTATTGTAGATTTTGGTTCAATTTGTTGAAAAATACCCTTCGCTTACTTAGCTAACATTTCAACGATCGTACGATCAAATTCAGGTAGATCATCTGGATTACGACTAGTTACTAATTGTTTATCCACTACTACTGCTTCATCTTTCACTACGGCTCCGGCATAACCAATATCTGGTCGAACGGTGTCATAGGCAGTCATCGTACGCCCTTTTGTTAAGCCTGTCTGGATGAACAATTGTGGTGCGTGACAGATTGCAAATAATGGTTGATCATTTTTTAAGAAATAAGAAACAAAATCAACGAATCGTTGATCTGCTCGTAGTTGATCCGGTGAAACCCCCCCTGGTATCAATAGCGCGTCAAAGTCTTCAGGAGACACTTCATCGATGCTTTTTTCAATCGTAAATTCAGTTCCTTTTTTCCCTTTGATCGTTTGATTTGCCTCAAATCCAATCAAAGTAACAGAATGACCTGCTTTTTCCAAAGCTTCCTTTGGTGATGATAATTCTACATCTTCCACCAAATCAGTAACGATTGCTGCAACTTTTTTTGTCATTTATCCTCTTCCTTTCTTATCGCTTAATTCAAGCCTAAAGGAATTGAAGAAAGTGTGCAACTAATCTGTTTATACTAATAGTAATAGGGTGTAATAAAGCATTCTGACCGAATCGTCCTTTGTTTATTGTGCTGGTTTCACTTGATTGATTTGATACACTGGGTATTGACCAATCAAATGTACTGGAAATTGTTGCTCTTGGAGTAAGCTTATCGCTTCTTGTAATTCTTTTGCTTGTGCTTTGACTGCTACGTCGATCACAAAAAAGTATTCCCCTAACTGCGTTTTTTGCGGACGAGATTCGATTTTTGTCAAATTCAATTGTTTCTGGGCGAAAACAGCTAATACCTGATACAGTGCCCCCGGACGATTTTCTGGCAGATCAACAAATAACGTTGCTTTATAATCGACTGCCTCTAGATTTGAGGCGCTTGGTTTTGAACCAAGTAGCCAAAAACGAGTTTCATTATTTACGATCGTCTGGATATCTTTTTGAACGACAACGAGTCCAAACTCTTCTGCTGCAGATAACGGGCCAATTGCCGCTAATGCTTGCTCAGGATGGTTTGCTACTTGTTGCGCGCCTTGAGCGGTTGAACCAACTTATTCGATCTCGATTTTTGGAAAATGAGTTCTTAGAAAAAGCTGTGACTGTGCCAACGCCTGGGGATGACTACAGATTTTTTTGTCTGTCTCCACTCTTTTTGTCGCTCTTTGTGAACCATCAATTGTTGACGAATCGGAAGAATGATTTCCCCTTGAATAGAAGGCAACGTTTCATAGACATGATCTAATGTCGGCAGGACAGAGCCTTCGATTGAATTTTCGATGGGCACCATCGCATAAGTTATTTCCTGATTCAGCTGTGCATCGATCAAATCAATCAACGAGTCATACGATATCCACTCACCATTTTTAAAATAGCTAGTTACTGCACTATAAGTAAATGATCCCTTCGGACCTAAATAACCGATTTTCATCATCATCCAACCTGCTTTATGATTTCTTTTACGATTTCTTCTGGCGTTTTTGCAGTTGTCTCAATCGTTAGTTTTGCTAATTTTTCATACATTTTTTCTCGTGTTGCCAATATCATTTTTAGCTTCTGATCGCTATTTTCTACAGCCAAAGGACGAATATTGTCTTTGTCTTGCCGTATACGGTCGATCAGAATTTCTGCTTGTCCTTTTAAATAGATCACGAACTGATCTTGCAATACTTTTTGATTCTCTTTTTGTAAGATCACACCACCACCAGTTGCGATAATGGCATCATTACTTAATGCTTCTTTTAATAAAGCGGTCTCCTGCTCCCGAAAAGCTGCTTCACCAAACTCCGTGAAATAATGATTGATAGAACACCCCAAACGAGCCACCAACACTTCATCCATGTCGATCACGGGTTGCTCCAAGCAAGCGGCTAATTTTTTACTGATTGTCGTCTTGCCAGCACCCATGAAGCCAATCAAAACAATGGCCGTCATGCTTGCTCCTCCTTGATCAGTTGTGCAAGATCCTGAAAGAATGCTGGATAAGAAATATTTACCGCTTCTGGATTTTCCAGCTCCACAGGTTCCTCTGTCAATAAAGCTGCAATCTGCAACATCATACCGATTCTGTGATCCCCATGACTGTCGACTTTTGCCCCATGCAAAGGCGTAGGACCATGGATAATCAATCCGTCATCTGTCGCCTCGATCGAAGCACCCATTTTCGTTAGTTCAGCGGCAGTGGCATCGATCCGATTCGTTTCTTTGACTTTAAGTTCCTGTGCATCTTTGATAATTGTGGTGCCATTTGCCTGAGTTGCTGCTAAAGCGATGACTGGTAATTCATCGATCAATTGCGGAATGATTTCTCCTTTAATCTCACAGGCATTCAATGTAGCCGAACGAACAATCAGATCAGCAGCTTGATTTTTTTCATCTTCATGAATTTGTTCGATTGTTGCACCCATTTGTTTCAACACATCAATGATTCCTGTACGTGTCGGGTTGATACCGACTTGTTTAAGGATAACTTCACTATTTGGCAAGATACTTGCAGCGACTAGATAAAATGCAGCAGAAGAAATATCTCCTGGGACTGTTACTTCTTGACCGCTAAGAGTTTGTCCACCTTTCAAAGTGATTACTCGGCCCTCTATGTCGATTTGTCCACCAAATTGCTTGATCATTTCTTCTGTATGATTCCTTGATTTTTCTTTCTCGATGATTTTCGTTGTCCCTTTTGCTTGTAACGCTGCAAAAAGAATGGCCGATTTTACTTGCGCACTCGCAATCGGCATCTGGTATTCAATTTCATGTAATGTATGACCAGATACTCTTAGTGGCGGAAACTCGGCATGTTCGATTCCCTGTAATTCAGCCCCCATCTCTCGAAGTGGTTTCATCACACGTTCCATAGGACGGCGATTTAACGAAGCGTCGCCAGCGATTTCAGAAGTAAAGTCGCTTCCTGCCAAGATGCCTAAGACAAGACGCATCGTTGTCCCTGAATTTCCTGCATCTAATCGAGTAGCAGGGGCTGTCAATCCGCTAAATCCTTTGCCATCAATATAGATCTTTTCATTTTTTTCTGTGATGGTGACGCCCAATTGTCTGAATACAGCAATCGTGCTCAAGCAATCCTCTGCTTTTAAGAAATTGTTCACGATTGTTTGCCCCTGACTAATCGCACCAAACATGATACTGCGGTGAGAAATCGATTTGTCAGCAGGAATGGTTAATTCCCCATTGATGCCATGTTTTGTGGTCAATAACTTCATTCACTCAACTCCTTACCCGACAATGAAAATTTTCTGCTTCTATCAACGCTTTTCCTTTTAGCAAGTCGGCTTGATTTTTAAATGACAATTCTAATACGCCAAAAACATCTTCCCTTGTTTCCTGGATCTTTAAATTGATGATCGAAATGCTTGCATGACTCAAAGAAGTAGTGACTTTTGCGACTGCCCCAGCGATATCGGGGATATCGACGTACAGATCATAAAAGGCAGGGATTGCTCCTTGTTTTTTCTGTGGTAGATGATCCCTGGTCTGTTTTGCTTGTGTAAAAAAATCATAAACAGCTTGCTGATTATTAGCTGCTAATTCATTTTTCAGATTTCCCATAGATATTTGCCAGTTTTCCAGCAATTTCAATAAAATCTCTTGATTCGTGATCAAAATATCTGTCCACATCTTAGGATCTGAAGAGGCAATCCGAGTAATATCTTTAAAACCGCCAGCTGCAAGTTGCGAAGCACGTGGATATTTTTGACTTAGCGTTTCACATGCCTGCACTAAGCCAGCTGCAACGATATGTGGCAGATGACTCAATACGCCAACGATTTCATCATGGCTAGAAGCATCCAAGACGACAAACTTCGCTCTCGTTGGCTGCAGAAGCTCTTTTAATTCGTCAATACGATCACTCTCAAGGTCATTCGTAAAGATATAATATGCTTCTTCAAACAAATTAGGGTTGCCCGCTCGAACACCGGACTTATGCGACCCCGCCATTGGATGGCCACCAATAAATGTAAACGGTAAGTCTTTTGCTAATTCCATTACTTTTGCTTTCGTGCTTCCTGTATCACTCATTAACACCGAATTTTTAAGAGGAAGATTTGCCAATATTTTCAGATATTCCAGACTGACTTGAACAGGTACAGCCAGCAAGATGATATCCATCTCACTTGCTACTTCAATCCCAGAAACGACCTGATCCACTAGTTGGACTTCTTTGGCTATTTCCCTTGTTTCCTCTGAATAATCCCAGCCGTAAAGAGTGACATTGGGCCCTTTGATTGCCCGGCACAATGATGCACCGATCAATCCTAACCCTATTACCAATACTTTTTTCATGGTTGCCTCCATTAAAATTCTTGGATCATTTGTCGATGGTCATTAACTGCCTTTTTCAGCTCAGTTAGATTATCTGCCGGAAAATGGTCGAGGATTTCCATAGCTAAAGTTGTAGCAATCACGTGTTCTGCAACCACGGATGCTGCTGGGACAGCTGTGCTATCCGAACGTTCAACGCTTGCTTTATAAGGTTCTTTTGTATCAATATCCACACTCATCAATGGTTTGTACAAAGTCGGGATAGGCTTCATGACTCCTCGAACAATGATCTGCTCTCCGTTAGTCATCCCACCTTCAAAGCCACCTAAGTGATTGCTTGCTCTTTGATAGCCGTTTGTTTGATTCCACGTGATTTCATCCATCACTTTTGATCCTGGACGAAAAGCCGACTCGAAACCGATCCCAAACTCTACCCCTTTAAATGCATTGATACTTAACATCGCTTGTGCTAATTTCCCATCTAGTTTTTTATCCCATTGGACATAGCTGCCTAACCCAGCTGGTACGTTCTCCACTCGAACTTCTACAATACCACCTAAAGTGTCTCCAGCTTTCTTGGTTTCATCAATCAGTGTTTTGACTTGGTCCTCAATGGTCAAATCAACCATGTTGACTTCTGATATCGCTGTTTTTTCTTTGATTTCAGCGACCGAAAGTGTCATCGGTACTTCTGCCTTGATCCCGCCCAAAACAGCAACATGACTCGCAATCTCGATATCCAGTGCGGCTAAAAGCTGCTTCGACAAAGCCCCAATAGCGACACGCATCGTTGTCTCTCTGGCAGAAGAACGTTCCAATACATTTCTAAGATCACGATGTTGGTATTTCATACCACCAACTAGATCTGCATGCCCTGGACGTGGTTTTGCCACACGACGTAATTGTTCATCTTTTTCAGAAACCGGTTCTACAGACATCACTGTTTGCCAATTTTTCCAATCGCGATTCTCAACGATCATCGTGATTGGAGAGCCAAATGTTTTGCCATGACGGATACCTGACGTAAGTTGTACTTGATCTTTCTCGATCTTCATTCGCCCGCCTCGGCCGTATCCTCCTTGCCGTCTTGCAAGTTCCTGATTGATTTGGTCGACTGATATCGCCAGACCAGCTGGCACACCTTCGATAATCGCAGTTAGTTGTGGTCCATGAGACTCTCCTGCAGTTAAATAACGCATCTAATCACCTTCTTTTAAATAGTCGTTCATCTCTTTGATTGGTATCGTCTGCACCTTCGCTTGACCGATCTTCTCTAATAAAATGATTTTCAAATTTTGTCCACGTGCTTTTTTATCATGTGTGATTGCTTGGAACAATTCATCTTCTTGCCAAGGTGTATAAGCAGTCGGTAAATGATATTTTTGATTCATTGCAATGATTTGTGCGGTGATTCCTTCTGGCATTTCTCGTCTTGCCTCTGCTTTCCGACTGATTTGGACCATCCCGATTGCTACCGCTTCTCCATGGCTGATTTTCCCATATCCCGCGGTATTCTCGATGGCATGACCAATCGTATGTCCAAAGTTTAGTAGCAACCGACTGCCATTATCATATTGATCTTCTTCAACTACTTTTTTCTTTACACGTAAAGCTTTTTCAATGACTGCTTCACTATGTGCCACTAGATCAGCGATACCTGTATAAGCAGCTAAATCATCCCATAAACTTTTGTCACTGATTGCTCCGCACTTGATGATTTCTGCAATACCTTCTTGGATTCGTTTTTCAGGAAGTGTCTGCAATGTTTCTGGATCAATCAGCACCCCATCTGGTTGCGCAAATGTCCCGATCATATTCTTCGCTTTTGGTCCATTCACCGCTGTTTTTCCACCGATACTGGAGTCAACTTGTGCCAACAAAGAAGTCGGTATTTGGACAAAGGCGATCCCCCGCATATAAGTAGATGCGACGAAGCCAGCTAGATCGCCGACTACGCCTCCCCCTAATGCGATGATCCCATCACTTCTAGTGAATTGTTCTTCCGCTAGAAAATCATAGAGCACAGCTGCCATTTCAAGGGATTTACTTTTTTCACCAGCCGGTACCACATAGTGGACTACTTCATAGGTTGCTTCCAATTGTTTTTGAATCTGTTCTCCATAAATCGGAAATACATTTGTATCGCTGATGATAGCAATTTTTTTATTTCCCCATAAACCACCGATCCATTCGGAGATTTGTTCGAGAGAATTTCGCTTAATGACAATCTCATAGCTTTTTTCTGGTAAGACAACTTCTAACATTTTCCGCTCCTCTTTTCTATAAAGCGTTGATCTCTTTCATTGCTTCCACTAAAATATCTACTTCCTTCATCATCTTCAAGTAGTTCTTTTCATTCAATGATTGTTGTCCATCTGACCAAGCATGAAGAGGATCTGGATGGATCTCTACGATCATTCCATCAGCACCACTTGCTACACCAGCTCTAGCCATTGGAGAAACAAGATCCCAAACCCCTGTACCGTGACTTGGATCAACAATGATCGGGAAGTGGCTTAATTTTTTGATGATTGGGACAGCGCTCAAGTCAAAGGTATTTCGCGTCGCACGCTCGTAAGTACGGATACCACGTTCAATGAAGATGACGTTGAAATTATTTTGGACAGCAATGTATTCTGCTGCATTTAACCACTCTTCAATTGTACCTGAAATTCCTCGTTTCAAGCCAATTGGTTTACCTGTTTTACCAACAGCCTCTAACAAACGGAAGTTTTGCATGTTGCGGGCACCAATCTGAATGATGTCTGCGTATTCGCAAACAACGTCGATATGTGCTTCATCCATTACTTCGGTGATGACTTTCATACCGTAATGATCCGCTGCTTTACGCATCATCTTCAATCCTTCTACACCCAATCCTTGGAAAGCGTAAGGTGAAGTTCTTGGTTTGTATGCACCACCACGTAAAATTTTTGCACCACCAGCTTTTGCCATGCGTGCCGTTTCCATGATTTGTTCTTCTCCTTCAACGGAACAAGGTCCAGCCATTGTCACAAAACTACCGTCACCGATTTTGACCCCGTCCACATCAACGATCGTATCTTGTGGATGAAATTCACGTGAAGTTAATTTATACGTGTTTGAGATAGGTACTGCTCGTTCCACAATGTCGTATCTTTCAAAAGGAACATCATGGATAACTTTTGGATCGCCTAAAAGTCCTAGAACAAAGCGATCTTTTCCATGATTGATTTGGACATCTAGCCCCTCTTCTTTAATACGTGAAATAACGGGTAGTAACTCATTTTCTTTGATACCTGGTTTAATAATCAAAATCATAAAATAACATCCTCTGCTCTTTATTTTTTAGTTTACAATTGCTTCATGGCTTTTTTATTCAATAGAATCGATAGATATTCAGTTTGCTTTCTAACGACCTACATGTTCGCTTCTCTTTGCTCCTCCTTTATGTATTAAAAAAGCCCACCGTAGAAAATCTACAGTGGGCCATGAATAAATCAAAGAAAAAAGCCACTATAGATTTTTCATCTATGCGGCGAGCAAGTCATCTCAAACATCCTTAGCCATCATAGATACAAACAAGCGCTGATGTTTGTACCCATAACCTCATGAATACAAACCTATCTAAAATAGCTAAAGTAATAATTATTCAGTTGTGTACATAGGGTCATTTTCATAAAAAACCGCTCCAAACTGATTTAAGATTGAACTTAGTATAGATTTGTTTCTGAAAGATGTCAATATCTTTTTCATGATTTTCTTTTTTATTTTTCAATCTAGAGAATATACGAACAAATCCAGCTGCAAACCTTCGTATATTTTGATCCTTTTCACTATTTGTTTATAGTTACTTTTCTAACCTTTTATCTTGTTTTCTACTTCCCGCCCAAAAAGCAAAACATACAGTACATTCAGTAATAATAAATGCCGCTACCGACCAATGATAAAAAATCGTCAATCCGAGAATAATAATAATAGCAACGGCTAACATCGCATCTTTCGTTCCAATATTCAGCATATACATTTATTTTCCCTCATTTCTTTAGTAATCAACTCTATTTTCATTCTGTAAAACAAGTCGAAAAAGTAAATTAAATCTCTTTATCCTATTCAATGTATTCTTTTACAAATCATTCATACTTGAGGCATTCAGCCTCCCTGTCGAATCGATTTCGTGCTCATTGGCAATATCTAAGGCAAAAGTAAAAATAACTTTTCATTTAACACTTTTCCATGAAATGATCAGTTTTCTTCTATTTATTACCGCTAGTATAGCGCTTTTCATTTCTATCAGCAATCATAAACAAAACATTTCTTCAAAAGAATAACTATTTTTAGAAGTAAGCTATGTGATTTTTTCATTGACACAAAACGCGAACATGTGTTCTAATTACTAATGAGAGGTGACTGTTATGTTTAAAAATCAAAACCCTAAATTTGATTATACAAAAGAACCTTCCAGGGATATCCTTTGCATTGATTGCAAATCTTTCTACGCTTCTGTTGAATGTGTAGAGCGTAACCTAGATCCTTTAACGGCCAAACTTGTTGTTATGTCTTATCCGTCTGATCGCTTAGAAGAGCGAGGAAGCGGATTGATTTTAGCCTCTAGTCCGGCTGCAAAAAAAGCCTATGGTATCACAAATATCAGCAGAGCAAGAGATCTGCCTTTCCCCTATCCGCGTGATTTATATATTGCACCGCCGAGAATGGCCTATTACATGAAAAAAAATCAACAAATCAATGCCATCTACAAAACTTATGCAGATGAATCGAACCATCACGTCTACTCCGTTGATGAAAGTTTTCTTGATGTCACGAATAGTCTGAAACTTTTTAAAGTAAAAAATGCTTGGGATCTAGCAAAAATCATCTGTGAGGATGTTTATCAGCAAACTGGTATCTACACGACTGTCGGTATCGGTGATAATCCATTGCTCGCAAAGTTAGCTCTAGATAACGGAGCCAAAGATAACCCAGAGCGAATCGCTGAATGGCGCTACGAAGATGTGGCAAATAAGGTTTGGCACATCCCATCACTGACCGAATTTTGGGGGATCGGTCACCGAACAGCTAAACGCCTCAACCGTATGGGTATCACTTCGATCTACGACTTGGCACATGCCGACTATTATCGGCTAAAAGAAAATATGGGAGTCATCGGTACGCAACTGTTTGCACATGCTTGGGGAATCGATCGAAGTTTTTTAGGAGAAAAATATGTGCCTAAATCGAAAAGTATCGGCAACAGTCAAATTTTAAATCGTGACTACACGCGTCAAGAAGAAATCGAGATCGTCATCAAAGAAATGGCGGATCAAGTAGGTACCCGATTGCGTCGCGAACATGTAAAAGCGCAAGTCGTTAGTCTCTGGGTAGGATTTTCTTTGGGGTATAAAGATAGCCAAGGCAAGACAGGATTTCATCAACAAACCACCGTCGAAGCGACAAATTCAAGTCAACGATTAGCGGCTGTCTTGTTGGACCTCTTTCACAAACATTATCGCCGGCAAGACATTCGAAGTATTGGCGTGAATTGCTCCCATTTGGCACACACAGATAGCTTACAATTAAATTTATTTGATGAGCCTGAAGTGCAAGTCGCAAATGCAAAAGTCGATTTTGTTGTAGATAAGATCCGACAAAAATATGGATTCAGATCGATCGTCCATGCCCATAGCTTGTTAGAAGGTGGTCGAGCAATTGCACGAAGTTCTCTTGTAGGTGGGCATGCGGGTGGATTAGCCGGTATAGAAGGTGAAGGTCATGCGTCGAACGAAAAAGGAATTTCTCGATTACAATGAATACCGCGACCGCCCTTTTGGATTGAAATGGGGCACAGCATTTGCAATGGATGAACTGATGAGTGGGATCAAAAAAAACGAAGCATGGGCTATCAAAGAAATCCAGCCGCTAACTCCGATGTCTCGTGAGGAAATCGATGCCGTACTATTAGAATCTTTTCTTTACCATAAAAAAATCACCCTTCAACGAAACACAAAAGACGAATTTGGCAGATACCTAGAAAATATTGAAGGCACATTTACTGGTGAAGCTTACGATGATTACTTAGTTCTTGAAGATACTAAGATCTACTGGTCAGATATTCGTCATATTGAGAAAAAAGAGGAGGAAAAATGGTTCACGGTCGCTTTTTCTGACGATGCATCCATACAACCATCCTTACACTCAAAACAGAACATCCAAGAATTGGAACAGATCAAAGATGAATTTTATCAACAATTCCCTGAAGAGGAGTGAATTTTTTATTTCTCTCTTCATTGCTTATCATTATTCGTTTCCTCCCATTTTTTAGAAAGAAGTGATTCTATTGAAAACTGCTGATAAACATTTTGAAACTATTGTCATTACTACTTTTATAGCCAAGCAACTCATCATTGTCCACTGTAAAAATGGACAAACATATCATGGGTTTGTCCAGCCTAATCTCACAGAAAAAGGCTTCATGTTAGAGGAACAGTTTATTTCTTGGACAGATGTTCTGGAAATCCAGTTGACGGATCAATATTTTCAATTTTGGGAAGATATTTTACATTTGGAAAACGAACACAGCTGAATCGAGTAATGAGTAAAAAAAAGTAGGAAAATGAACTTTTTCTATCAACCAAATGCATTAAAAGAGTTGTGGGAACAAGAGTAATGACCTTCAATAAATTTATATTATCCCTGTATATCAAATCACTAAACAAACGCAAATAGAAACACCAGAGTTATCAGTAATACATGCTGAATTCGTTTTTCTACTGGGATTTTCTGTACTGCTAGTTTATTAATATTACTTTTCTAATTCAGCCACTTAATTACTTCTATTACTATGAAAAAGCATGGCGTCATCTGCCTAGTGTGGAGGTTCAAAGAAGATAGCATTGTATAAAAAATCCTACTACTTCGCCAGTAGTCGACACGACTCTCTTTTATAGAAAACTATGAACATGGGAAAAATCTAAAAAACATCTCTGCTACAGACTCTCGAGTAAACGGCGGGAGCAGAAGCAACTCCTTCGGAAATAAGCCAAAATTCACAAAAATTTGAAAAGCAATTTTCGTTCATTTCTTCTTATTTCTCGGAGTTAAACACTTCTGTCCTAGCCTCTCTCAAATAAACGGCGTCCCACGGTTAGGTTTTTCGGAAAGTTCAAAAAAAAAACGAGCAATACAAAAAGCGTATTGTTCGTTTTTTCTTCAATTTCTCAAGCCGAGACGACATTTGTCTCGATTGTATCATTCATATATTATCGAATATTCCCAATTCTTTTTCACGAATTGATCCGTCGTTCCTTCAATTCTTTTTTTATTTGTGGATATAGTTTGTCTAAATCGTAAAAAAACATTGTCAGGATCGATAAGCCAATTAGAAGCAAAGGCAGATAGCCATACATGATTTTAATGGCAAATAGCGCTTGTTCACTTTGTTGCGTTACTCCTGCTTGGTAGTTTCCCCAAGCCAATAAAAATCCTGCAAGAGCGCCAGCAATTGCTTGTGCTACTTTTCCCAAAAAGCCGTTGATTGCTGACAGTGAACCTGAAACATTAATTCCTGTTTTCCATTCTCCATAATCCACTGGATCAGCTTGCATTGAAAAATAGATGCTTTCTTTCATACCGTAGCCAATTGCTGAAATTACCGCACCAGCTAAAATAAGCAGCTGCTCTTGTTTAGCCAGAAGAATAAAAACAAGTCCCACAGCTTGAATGAGCGATGAAAGAATATATAGGTTTCGTTTTCCTAAACGCTTGGCTAAAGTCGGCACTAAAAAATTAGCAAGCATTGGAACAACTGACATAATGGTAGCTACGGAAACCGATAAGGCTTGGCTTCCTATTACTACTGTATAATAATAGACCAACGCGCTTGTTTGGATAAAATAGCCAGTCCACATAAATAGGATATTCACAGCAAAAATGAGCCACGGACGGTTCATTTTTAGTGAAGAAAGAACCTTTTTTAAAGAAATATTTTCTTGTTTTGTCGGGATCTCTCTCACGTTGAAAAAAGTGAATAAGAAAACGAGACAGCTAATGAAACCAAAAATGATCATCAGTATTCTAAAGCCTTTCGCCTGGTTCCCTTCACCAAACGCAGCAACAAATCGTAATGCAGTGGCACTGACAACTGTGGCACCTAGAAAAGCAAAGAATTTCCTCGTTGTTGATAATGCTGTTCGTTCATCTGTGTCTGCCGTCAAGCTAGGCAAAATGGATGCCATTGGGACATTGACGATCGTATAGGAAAGTGATAAGCCAAAATACGTAACGTAGGCATAGATCAACTTACCATTAGCAGAAAAATCTGGTACGCTAAAACAAAGATACGCAAACAAAGCAAACGGGATCGCCCCAAAAAGAAAGTAAGGTCGTGATTTTCCCCAACGTGTATGGGTGTGATCAATCAAATAACCTACGAGTAAATCAGTTATCCCATCGAAAAAACGAGTTAATAAAAACATCAGGCTTACCGCAGCGGCGTTCAAAGCCATAATATCTGTATAAAAGAATAGTAGATACAAAGAAATCATTTGCCAGATCAAATTACAAGCAAAATCTGTAACACCGTACCCAATTCTCTACCGCCATTTAGAAATCGGCTTACTATTCATCGTATTCATTTCTAGAGAATCCATGATCCTTCCTCTTTTCTTCGCTAAATATATTTTTTGATCAAATAAGCTGGTGTACAGCTCCACGCATGACAATAACTACTCATGATCGGACTTCCATATGGAGAAAAATCTGGTTCTTCTGGTTTAAAAGCTTCCCAGAATGTATCAGCACCCAGTTCAATCATTTTCCCCCAATAATTTTTCAATAATTGAATCGCTTCTTCTTTCAGACCCGCTACAAACAATGCCTCCACAACATGGTGATACATGTACGGTGTCGCAATCCCAGTGATAGGAAATTGTGTAGAGATCATTTCTTCCATGATTTTGCTATTTTTTTCTTGGTCAAATACTTCTGCTAGTACCATCCATACTTGGCTTGCTACATTGATTTCCTTTGATTGCTCGATGATAAATTGATTTTTCTCTTCATCAAACAGCTGAGTTTGAGCAAACACTGTTAATTCTGCTAGTTGCTCTTGGTAGCTGATAAGATCAGGTTCTTCCATCCATTCTGCTAGTTGGATAAAGCGTTTCAGTGCATAGATCAAGACAGCTTGCCCTGCGGTACTCTTTTCAAATTCATTCGACCAGTCAATAAATACAGGCCATTCGTCTAACAAATTCAGGCGTCCTTCATCATCTACTAACGTCAAAGCTTGATCGATTTGTTTTTTTGCTGCAGGGTACAAATCACTTAATACTTCTTGGTCCTTTGTCTGATAATAAAAATCAGCTAAAATCACAGCGAAAAATATGCTGTAATCAAATAAAAACGTATCATCAGGAATCAAATTTGGAGCCGTGAAAACATTCGCAGGGATTTTTCCATCTGTCGTAGTCATTCCTCCAAACAGGTATAGACAACGTTTAGTCAATGCTAAATCCCCGAAGGTAGCATAATTTGCTAAGGCCTGTAAACGTAGGTCTCCTATCCACAAACGCCGATCTCTTTTCGGACCATCTTCAAAAACTTCTTGCATACAGTCAAACAAAGTTTTTACTGAAATATCGTAGATAGTAGATAACTCGTCATCTTGGATCTCAAACGATGTAAGTTGTTCCATCGCTACACAGCTTTCTGCCACAAACACTGGGTTAGAAAAACTTGCTTGCCATTTTGGTGACGTATCAATTACCGCTAGTTCGATAAATCGACAGCTATAGCGTCTAGGCAATTCCAATCGTGCAGGTAAGACATCTAGATGGATATACTCTTCTTGGATCCAAGATTTTGATAACCATCCATCATAGTCATTGGAGTCTGCAACTACTTCTGCCGGTACTTCAGCAAATTTCACTCGTAAATATAATGGTGCATCCATAGGCGAACCGACTGAAGTAATATCGATGCTAAAATGACCAACGTAGTGATCTCCTAGATCTAAGATAATTTTTTGATCTCTTCCTAAGCCATATTTCGCTAAATCACTGATTTTCTTTTCGCTAACTACGGCTGAATAACCATTCAAGCCATGTTCATCTTCAATGATTTCCGTGATAGCAACTGGTTGGATGTCCGTTTTTAAAATTTCTGGTAGATTTTCTTGTGCTTTTTTCAATAACCGTTCTTCTCGATTCCATGTCACGTCATTGTTTATTTGAAATGTAAATGCCATTTTCCTGCTCCCCTTTTTTGCTTCGCGCTCTTATACTGTGAGTTTTTCTTGTTGTTCGTGTTGTTCTTCTTTGATAGTCGTTGGAAGGACAGGATATTTTTTCTGTAAGCGCATCATGATGATTCCTGAAATCGTTGCAACTAACACAATACCTGCAAAACCAAACATTGAAGTTTGGATACGTCCGGGTGCTACCAAATACGGTGTCACAAATGCAAATAATCCACAGCACATCCGTGAAAAGCCATTGATAAATCCTTGCAGTGATGCTCGAACCTCTGAAGGAAATGATTCTTGTGTCCAAACTTTATAAATTGCTTCTCCTGCTAAAGGATTACCAAAGTTGTAAAAAGCGATTGTGATGGCTAAAGCGATAAATCCTGCGCCACCGCCAATCAACGCCATGCCGAGCATTGCGCCAAATTGGACAATCGCCCCGATGAAGAATGCTTTGTTTCTAAATCTCCCCCCTGCTACAGAGGCAAAAGCAATTGTCGTAACCAGAGAAATCACATTTAATGCAATTCCCAATCCTGTCGCTTGGGCTTGACTAGCACCAGCATTTGTCAATGCATATGTTTGAAATTGTCCCCAAGTGTTGGCTAACAAATTCCAACATACATAGAAAACTAAAATTGCAGCGAAGAACCCTAAATATTTTTGTTTATTGTTACCAAATAAAATTGTTTTGAACGAAACATCCTTAGTTTCGCCAGTTACTTTGATCATTGCTTGACGAGCTTCCCCATCCTCATGGAATTTTCTAAATTTAGGAGAAACAACACGCCAAATCCAAGTAAAAACAGCAAATGCACATAAAATAGCAAAAACGATCCGTGCACCTAAAACACCTTCAACTCCTGATAAAAGAAAAGAGCAAATATACGAAATAAATACACCAACTTGCCAAAAAATTTGAGTAGATGAGATCAATCGTGCTGAAGTTTGTTCATCTGGTGCATCATGAGAAACCACAGTTAAACTTAGTGGTAAGTCAGCCCCAGATGCGACTCCCATAATGATCACTCCTAACAATAGCATCGGGAAACTAGAAGAAAAGATACAGATAGCAGCGCCAATTGCATAAAATAAATTAATCCAGTTAAATGCACGAATAAGTCCAAATAGCTTTGAAATCTGTCCAGTAAACAACGAACCGAAAGCGATTGCAAAAGTGAGTCCACCTGAGATGATCCCTACCTGACCAGTCGTTAACTCCAATCCTTTTTGCCAAACGGGAATCGTAGCAGATAATCCAACAATACAACCCGAGCCAAGCATCGACCCAATACCGGCCGCTACTGCTAATGGTGAATATTCTTTCACCGTAGCTGTCGCTGATTTTTTTTGATTTACCATGTAGAACACTCCTTATTAATAATTTTGATTGTTCGAACACTTTGAATTGTAAACGGATTCTGTCATTTGGACTATAGCAAAAAAACAGGATTTTTTATCCAAATCACAGAATACCTAAACGAAAAGTTACAAAAAAAGAGAATAAAATCAGACATTACTGATTTTATTCTCCCACTATTTTATAACTTACTGTTTCTTTAAAAGGCGTTTCTGCAATTCTTTGGGCGTTAGATCTGTATACTTTCCGACTAATTTATAAAGGGAAGCAATTGTTTCAAACCCAATCTCGTATGAGATATCTTCAAAACTTTTATCCGTTTCTCTCATCAATTCGATCTTTGTTTTATAGCGTAACGAGTTGACTAACTCCTGAAAAGAACTGCCAGTTTCTTTTTTTAGTTTATTACTCAAATAATTCGCATTATACCCAAAATGTCTTGCCAATTCTTGTAAGGTCAAATGTCTAAAGTGACTATCGATATAGCGCAAAATAGCAATTAATTCATGATTTTCACGATTACTTACGTACTCTTCTTCTAGATCACGCGTCAATTCGATCAATAATAAGGACAACAATAAATTGAGTGCGCGCATATAATAATCTTGTTTATTATAGTATTCTATAATCATCTTATGCAACAGAACTTGCACTTCTGTGTTATCCCCACAATGAAAGTGGATAAACGCATCGTGTTTTCCCCCTTTTTGTGAAGCATTTAGTAAAAATTCATTCACAAGTCCACGCGATTTCACCATATTCATGACAATTTCTGTGGTGATCGATTCTTCTTTTAACAAAACGTTGATCAAAAGATCATCCTCATTCAATGGATCGATCCGTTGAACGATTTCTTTATCTAATAACAACAGCTCGCCCTCAGATAACACAATTTTTTTATCGTTTACATACTGCACACAAGAACCAGATAACATATAATTAAATTCCACAAATTCATGGGTGTGTGCAGGCATTTCTGCGTAGCGATGATGCTTATTGATAAAAATATTTCCTTCAGAGAAAAATTGTTTTTTTGGCATTTTAGGTACTGCTACTTCTTCATAAGGAAGATGTTGGTCGTTGATATTTTTACCATCTAGACGCTGTTGACACTCAATTTCATTATCTGTCATCAGATATTCTTTTAACTGGATAAATGTAAACATCGGCACCGCCTCCCTGGATTCTATTTTCCACGATAGCGATGCCGATGGCAATAAAAATTTTTTCTTATACTTCTAACATCCAAAAGCTAAAAGAAGAACATCCTAACCCAGTGAAGATTTTTTTTTGGATACTCTGGCGAATAGATACGGAGAATATCCGAGATAAAAGATAGCCGCAGTACATAGATACAATATCAAGGGTACAATAAACGTTGTGAGAATAATTCCCATCGAAGCACTGGCAATCTGTTCTTTATTTGCGACATATCCAGTGTAAGTCAAAATCAGACCAGGTACTGCTCCTCCCACTGCCATTGCAAATTTCATGATCAGAGAATTGAAGGAGGCCATGAGAGCAGCCGATTCGATCCTCAATTCTTTCCTTATAAGATCTACATTATCTGCTGACAAACTGTATTGAAGTGTATTTGTCAAACCGAGTCCTATTTGGACCATAACGTATGCGATTAGAAAAATTACTTTTGACTCGTGAAAACTGATCAAACATACCATTGCTATACTAAGTAGCACTAATGCACAGGTATATAGATTTTTCTTTCCTAGCTTTCTTGAAACTTTAGGTACGATCATTCCTGCACCTAAAGCGCCAAAGAGCCCAACAAGACTGGCAACGCTTAGTAAACGTGGATCCTTTAACATATAATTTAGATAATACAACAGTGAACCATTGAAGATATTACTTGCTGCTGTAATAAAAAGCATGCTGACAAAAAGGATTGCAACCGGGCGGATCTTCAAAATGTTCCGAACTTCTTTTAAAGAATAGTTTTTTTCCTTTACGGAATCCACAACTTCTTTATTCACTCTTTCTTTTAAGGCGAGTGTACCTATTATCGTAAAGAATAAAACGACGATCACTGCACCGGTAATCAACACCAGGTAACCAGAAATGCCATCACTATATATTGAAAGCAATAATGGTGCAATCACATTTAAAAGTGTTGGCCCAACGGTATAAGCAATTCCTTTTATTGAGGAAAGAATGTTACGCTCATTTTCTTGATTCGTTAAAACTGGAAGCAGACTATTCAAAGGAATATCCATCAAGTCAAAGGTAACACCTAGTAAAATGTAAGAAAGACTGATTGCAATGATTTTATGACTCGTAAAAAGAAGTGGAGAAAACCAGACAAGTAGATAATTGATACAGCAGATCATCGTTCCGATAATAAGAATAGGTCGATATTTTCCAAATTTAGTTGTTGGAAAGCGATCAATAAAGAAGCCTATGAGTGGATCACTAATTCCATCAAGTAATCTTGAAACTAAGAAAAGTGTACTAACCGTGGCAGGCGCTATACCAATCACATCTGTATAAAAAATCAAAAGATACGTATTTAGCAATGTCATGATCGGAATATTCCCTAAATTCGTTAATGCAAATCCTACTTTCTCAAGTCGGCTGATTTTTGTACGTTGCATTTTGTCCACCTCATCTTAAATCTTCCTCAGATTGTCTCTGGCTCTAGCATCACGACACATTCTTTTGCTACTTCTAATGGATATTCTTTACCATCAAATTTCAGTATGCCTCCCGCTTTCGTAGCACTAACAATCAACTGTGTCTCTTCTTTTTTGATTTTCACTAGTCCGTTTTTGATTGGAAACTGTACATCTAAAGTAGTAAATGTATCTAGTTTCGGCTCAACGGCAAATGTCTGATAGCCTGGAGATGTTGGTTTGATCCCTGCAAAATACCGGCCTAATAAATAGATTGGACTTGCTCCCCAAGCATGACATAGACTTTTTCCAAAAGGATCCCCATACATCTCATAAATTGCATCGCCCTTTTCCTCTGGAATATATTCTTCCCAGAAAGTCACAGCATTCTTTTCGACCATTCCGCCCCAGTAATCACACATGATTTGATATACCTGATTTGTTTGCCCCATTTTACAAAGCGCATCTTGTTCAAAGAATTTAAAATAAGGCGTTGTAATTTCAGTGATTTCGTCATTTAACAACACATTCTCTAAAATTTGTTCTTTCTTTTCTTGATCTACTAAGTCAAATAAAATAGCAAAGATATTGGCGTGGCGAGTCACGTTTCGGTTTCCTGATTCGTAGGAATCAATAAATGCCTGTTTGTCGTTATCCCAAAAATAAGTCATGACATTTTCTTTTAATTGTTCATATTTTTCTGTGTAGCCATTTTCTTCACCCAAGATATCTGCACAATGTTGCATCGTTTGATAGGCTTTGAGTAGTAAAATTTGTTCAGCAGCTAATGTCCCTTCACGATCCATTTCACTCCAATCAATGAACAGCCAATCTTTCTTTCGCCCATAAATAAATCCAAGTTGATTCGTTTGTGCTTCTAAATAACTCATCATTGATTGCATTTTAGGATAAATCTGTTTCAAGAAAGTCTTGTCTCCAGACATCATATAGTGATTTTCAATTGCTATAACCCACAAGATCGAGTAGTCAACAATTGTATTCATGTGTTGCTTCATCTCATTTTGTCCACGCAAAGCTAACATTGTTCGTGTATTGATCTCTTCATCAAAAAAGAGATATTGGTTAATAAAATAGCTTTGATACGCATCGCCTGACCAGATCCAACGGTCTCTTTTGATTCCATCAATAAAGAATAAGCCACTACACAAAGTAAATGTTTCAACTGAAATAGACCATATCTTATTCAACAATTCGTCATTTGAATGGAAAGTCGCCTTATTTTGTAATGGAAGATACTCATGTATTGCATCAATCGAAACTTGTTCACTTGTGACATTTGGAATAAACAAATAACGAAACGCGCGTTTTCTTGGGACAGTTTTACTTGTTGCTTGGTTTTCTTTGTAATAACACATCTCGATGTCCAAGGCTTCCGATTCTGATTCTCCATAGCAAATGGTCACAGGTTCATTTACAGCTAATTTGTTAATGGCCAGTGTGCCAAAGATTGCTCTTCCATAGTCGATTAGAACCCCACCCTGTCTTTCAACTTGTGAAACTGCTGAAACTACTTTACATTCATAGTAGACACGGTTTGGATCATGGTCTTTTGTTAAATACAAAGAACTCCATCCAGCAGGTGACTCATCAATAAAATTACTTGCTACCCACCCTAGATCACTTTTGATTATTTCTCCCTCAATAAAAACAGCAGGTAACCCTTCTGTATTTCCTATAAATACACGTATTTTATTTTTTCCTGGTTGGTATGTAATTTCTTTACCTAGAGAATATTTTTTCCCATTGAGTTCTGCATAGCCGATACCCGTTACATAAACAATAAAAGAAGTCTCTTCTGATAATTCATAATAACGTTTGAATTTCACATTTCTATGGCAATCGTCCATGTTCCAATATGCTGGCCAATCATAACCTCGTTCTTCTCTCGAAAAATTTTGTAGTAACCCTTGTCGTATTTCAAAATCGCCTGGATACCATAACCATCTTGCTTGATTGTTTTCGATCATTTTCCTCACTCCTATGCTCTTTTTGCGTTCAACGATCCTTGTTCTCTGTTTTCCTTCTTATCTTCTTTCTTCTGAGTTCTCATCATGAAGATACCCGCCATAGTTGCAACCACTACGATTCCTGCAAATCCATACATGGACGTCTGAATTTTTCCAGGTGCTACTAAGAAAGGAGTGATAAATGCGAATAATCCACAACAAAGTCGAGAAAAACCATTGATAAATCCCTGGATGGAAGCACGAACTTCCGTTGGAAATGATTCTTGTGTCCAAACTTTGTAAATCGCCTCGCCTGCCATTGGATTACCGAAATTATAAAATCCAATTGTCACAGCTAGTGCGATAAAACCAGCTCCTCCACCAATCAATGCCATTCCGAGCATTGCGCCAAATTGAACGATAGCCCCTACAAAAAATGCCTTGTTCCGATACTTGCCTCCTGATACTGAAGCAAATAAGATCGTAGTGCATAATGAAATGATATTTAAAACAATTCCTAGCCCCGTTGCTTGTGTTTGGCTAGCACCCGCATTCGTCAATGCGTATGTTTGGAACTGTCCCCATGTATTCGCTAACAAATTCCAACAAACATAAAACAAAAGAATTGCTAGAAAGAATTTCAAATATTTATCCTTTTGTTGCCCAAATAATACCGATTTTATTGAAACTGTTTGAGCTTGTGTAGCCTCGTTTTTTATTTCCTTTTGCCGTTTGATTCCTTCTAAATGGAAGTATTTGAATTTCTGTGAAAATGTCCGCCATAACCAAGTGATGATAGCAAAAACACATAATATGCAGAAAACGATCCTAGCGCCTAAGACACCACTGATCCCTGACAGTAAAAAAGAACAAATATAAGAAATAAAAATACCGACTTGCCAAAAAATCTGTGTAGCAGATACTAGTTCTGCTGAAGTCTTCTCGTCAGGTGCATCATGAGAAACAACAGTCAAACTGATGGGTAGATCCGCCCCGGAAGCTAACCCCATAATCAACACGCCACTTAGTAAAGTGTAAAAATCTACTGAAAAAATACAAATGGCAGAGCCAATGGCATAAAACAAATTGATCCAATTAAATGCTTTAAATAGACCCATTCCTTTCGATAGCTTTCCAGCAAACAATGACCCAAAAGCAATAGCGAAAGTTAAGCCTCCAGAGATAAAACCAACTTGTGCCGTTGATAGTTCTAACCCTTTCTGCCAAATTGGAATCGTTGCGGACAATCCGACAATACATCCTGATCCTAACATTGAACCTATTCCAGCAGCCGTTGCTAATTGGCTATATTCTTTAGTCAATGAATTCTTTGAACCTATTTTTCTCATTGATTTTGTCTCCCCCTTCATTCCACACATTTATATTAACCGTTTTCATAAGAGGGAAACAATTTCTAAAATCTAGAATGTTTATATCAAATCTACAGGTTTTTGTGGTAAATTAAACGAGAGTTCTAATAAATATAGGAGGATGGATGGACTGGAAAAAAGAATTATTTCAAGAAACAGAAGTAGAGAAATTACAAAAATTGACTGGAAAGAACATCAATACAATGAATTTGAATTACCATCGTTCGATAGTTCCAGAAATTCCTAAAGCTGATTTTTTTCAAGTGAGCAATATTGCTGTCACCAAACACGCAAGGTATTCTTACACACCTGCACATACCCATCATTTTATTGAGTTGAATTATATGTTCAATGGAAATTGTACGCAACGCTTAAATGGCGAAACCTTTCACTTAAAAAAAGGAAACTTACTCTTGCTGGATAGAAAAGTCATCCAACAGATTGATTATGTAGGACAAGAAGATATCCTCGTAAATTTTTTGATTGATTCTGCTTCTGTGCAAAGTGAGTTACTCCCTAATCTACCTCAATCAACAAATTTGATTACCGATTTTTTCTTTCACTCACCTCATAGAGATGAAGCACACACAAATTATATTTTACTTGATTTGTCTGAACAGTTATTAGCAAAAAAGATCATTGAAAGCCTGATTTTAACAATCAAACAAACAGATAATGCAACCAACCCATTACTGAGAAACCTCTTGTTTTCTGCCTTGATGGTTGAAAGCACCCAAGCACCTGTCTTGGCAACAAATAAGAACGTAACAAAAAATGAACCATTGATCCAAATTCTTCAGCACCTGAACAATCACTATACAGATATTACCTTAGAAAAATTAGGTGAAACTTTTGGTTATAATAAAAACTATTTGAGTAATCTGCTTAAAGATAAAACAGGGAGTAGTTTTCAAGAACTTATTGATCAAAAAAGGTTATCCGAAGCAAAACGGCTCATGAACGAAACCGAAGATAGTTTAAGCACAATTGCCCTGAAAATCGGATATAAAAGCGTTCCCTCTATTTTCAAACTATTTAAAAAAGAAACTGGTCAAACTCCAGATTTTTTTAGAAAACAAATGAGGATGAAACAAAAGTAACCTCACTCTTGTCTCATCCTCTTCCTTAATTAAAAACCTCTTCGTAGTTCTTGAAGTCTAGCAACTTCTGTACTTTTTTTATTGAATGCGCTTCTTTGAAAAAAATCTAATTTTTTAAGCTACTCAACAAATGGTTCTTCTCCTAAAGCTTGTTGGGCTGCTAAATTAAGCACGCTCCATTGGCGATCAAAACCTGGTTGGAAGAAGAAATCTGCTTCCGCTAGATCCTCGATCGTTAGTTTTTGTTGGATAGCCAAAGCCAAAACGTTTCCTTGGGCTGTGACATCATAAGTGGATAAGACGGCACCACCAAGGATTTGATGTGTCATAGGATCAAAGAATAATTGGACAGATACTTTTGGATTGCCAAATTTTTCAGGAACATATTTTGGACGTAAAGTATCTTCATAGTAAGAAGAACGGATAGCGACTCCTGCTTTTGATGCTGTAAAACTATTCAATCCGCTAGCAGCAAAATGATAATCAAATACACTTAATGCAGAGGAGCCAACAACGCCACCAAACGGTTTGTTTGGCACTTTTTCAAACAAATGCTGAACGATATAGCGGGCTTCTCTTCTTGCTACTGTTGCTAAAGCAATTGGCATTTTTGTACGTGCAGGAACAGAGTAAGCCAATGTTGCATCTCCAACTGCATAAACATCTGGCAGATTTGTTTGAAGATACTCGTCCGTAATGATCCATCCACGCTCGTCTAGATCGACTACTCCTTTTAACCACTCCGTATTGGCTTTGACACCAGCTGCTTGAATGACGAGGTCTGTGGCGATCTCTGCTTGTTCTGTCTGGATAGCAGCTACTTGACCTTCACCAGTAAACGCATTGATTTTCGCTCCAGTTACCACGTTGATTCCTTTTTCTTTTAGATGGTCTTCTAAAATATCTGTCATTTCTTTATCTAAATAAGTGCCTAATGGACGATCGATCACATCTAATAGAGTCACTTCTTTGCCTGCTTTACAAAAAGCTTCTGCTGCTTCGATCCCGATATAGCCTGCACCGATTACCGCAACTTTCTTCACGTTCGGATCGGTTAATTTTGCTTTGATTTTCGTTGCCCAATCGTAGCCACGCATTAAGTATACGTTTTCTAAATCAGTTCCTGGAACAGGCAATGAATTTGGTGTCACACCTGAGCTTAAAATCAATTTATCGTATGCATAGTCTTTTGTTTGATCATCTGATGAACGAACAACTGACACAGTTTTTTTATCCGCATTGATTGCTGTCACTTGATGATTGTTTAAAATATGAACATTTGATTGTGGAAAGTTTTCTGGTCTGAAATTTCGTACGTCATTGACATCTGTTACTTGATCTTCTAAATATAATTCCATTCCACATGACATGAATGAAACGTAATCACCCGCTTCAAATAAAGTAATATCGACATCTTCTCCATACCTAGATAACAATTCTAAGATTGATTGATGTCCTCCGTGTGATGCACCGACAATGATAACTTTAGTTTTTTCCATTGATGAAACCTCCTTGTCCAATTATTTAGAATTATTCTAAACAATTCAAACATAACACTCCGTTTTTTATAAATCAAAAGAAATGCGTTCCACATGAAACTCAATTAAAAAAACATTTAGTACATCGATGCCCCCGATTTAGTAGTGGTAAACGCAAATAACCCGTTGATCCTAAAATCAAGACGATTTCACGATCAACGGAGGTTGAGGTTGGGACAGAAGTGTTTAACTCCGAGAAATAAGAAGAAATTAACGAAAATTGCTTTTCAAATTTTTGTGAATTTCGGCTTATTTCCGAAGGAGTTGCTTCTGCTCCCACCGTTTATT
>NZ_BCQB01000024.1 GCF_001544215.1 Enterococcus durans NBRC 100479 = LMG 10746 | reverse complement strand
TTCGTACTTAAAACTTAAATTTATGATAATAGAAAAAAAGTTCCAGAGGAATAAAGGAATTGACTGTACGATACATCTATAGCTCTGAAAGAGAGGGGAAAAATGATATGGGGTTACTTGAAAAGCAACTGGAAAGGCAAATTACCTTACTTTATTTGTTAAATATTGAATCCTCTAATATTAGTGAACTGGCGAGAAAATTAAATATAACCGATAAAACGATTACTGCTGACATTGATCATTTCAATGTTTCTTGCTTTCCTGCACATATTGGAATCAATCATTATAAAGAAGCATCTTTGAGGATTCCTAAGAATATCAACTTAGATGATATTTATGTGAAAATATTAAATAGTTCGATCAATGTCAAGATTTTAAAACATATCTTTATCGCTGAACCGACATTAAATGATATTTCTACAGAACTTTTCCTAAGTAAAACAAGTATTCGGCGTATAGTAACAAAAATCAATACATATTTTTTACATGAGAAGATGGATATACAGATAGACTTAGATACAAAGTTAGTTATCGTTGGCAATGAAACGAAGATCAGGCGGCTGTTTGCCAGTATGTTCAAAGAAATGTATCGAGTAAAAGAGTTTACATATTTTGACACCATTTATCAATTGCTGCGACGTTGCTTAAAAACACAAAAAAAGGCAGCTAGTACGCCAAAAATCATTTATTCCGTATATTATATTTTTGTTTCGATCATTCGTGTGGGGAATAAGCATTTTATTCCTGCAATCGAATTGATCAATAAAGAAGAAGTTGTTGACACGGTCTATAAGATAATTCACGATGATACAGTTTTCGGTACTTTGATGAACCAAAAGTACAAATTTAATGTCAATAAAGTTAATGTGGCCAATGTCATAAGCTCGTATTTTGGGTTACTATTTACTGATAATCCAAGGGAATATGGGGCGATGCCTACAAAAATCGAAAAATTTTTGACGCATTTTTATTACTTATTGAATATTGATTCCGCAGTCAATAAAAGAAAAGTGGACTATTTTTTGGACTATATCAACTTTTATAAAGAATTGATGATCTTTAAAGTAAGTTATGCAGATATCTTTTATCAGAAAATGATGAAGACGAATCCAAAGATCTGGCAGGCCTATCATCTGGCCTTAGCCACGTCTGAACTCCATTTTATTGAGCAAAGTGAATTATTACATAAAGATCTATTTTTAGAACTGATCATCTCATCGCCTCAACTGTTGCGAATGATCGAACCTAAAATACAAGAAAAGTCGATTTTGGTTTTAAGTACGCAAGAAGTCGGTCTAGCCTTGCTATATAAAAAGCTGATTTTGAACAAGTATCCTTTCTTCAAAAATATCGATATTTATGAAAAAGATATCTTTGCTATCGACTATCAAATCGTGAATAAATATGACTTGGTCTTGACTGATCTTTCATTGAATTTTGAGCGGCTCACATCGGAGATCTTGAAAATTTCTAAAGTACCAACACCTATCTTTTGGACGAACTTTGAGGAGTACTTGTATTCCTCCTAGCTTTTTGGCTCGTCAAATTTTTAATAATTTTGAAAAAATAGAAATGAGATCATGACTATTTTCGTCTATCATTAAACAAAAGTATGATTTATAGAGAGGAAGGAAGAAAAATGTTTACTTTATATGATTGTAAAATGCTGGAATGCTTAGGAAAAGGGATATGGGGACTACTTAAGTTAGCTGGATTGATAGCTAAAACCGTCCTTTATAATTGGATGCTCAAGCCTTTAGGAAAATGGGGCTATAAAAAGTACCAAGAACGAAAGGCAAAAACCGCTGTTAAAGAAGTCGAAAGAAATCTAAATTCTCCTGTGAATGAATTAACAAAGCAGGATGTCAAACAATCAGAACGACAATCATTTAAGGAAAAAATCAACAATGTCCATACGCGTTCTGGGCAAAGTAGCCAATCACTTCCCAAATCTCCTATATTAGCAAGTGATCATACACTGTAAGCTTTAGAAAGAAGGGATAAGAAATGGGAACGAACGAAGAAGATAAATCAGGGAATCCGATAGATGATCTTATCAATCAGTCTAATTTAACTGAGGATTTTATCAAACTTTTTTTGACTGAGAAAGGTGGACAACATAACAAACGGATTTTAAGAATAGCAAGTGGCGAAAAACCACCTTCCATAGGGAATATCTTAGAAAGCTTTGAAGAACTAAAAGCGACTAAGTTACAGAACTTAGAAACAGAAAAAAAAATCAGTGATTGGCTAGTTGAAAAAGAAAGTTTAGAAAAAAAGAAGAGTTTTTTACAACCCACAGGTAAAACGATTGACTTAAAGGCATTAGAAGAAAAACAGAAAAATTTGATGGCTGACTTGGTTCAAGCCAAAAAAAATTATCAAATCAATAATCAAAAATTGGAAACAGCTAAAAATAGATTAAACACTATTTCTCTCGAGCAAGCAATCAAAGATCCCTCTAACCAAAATATCTCGTATCTTACTAGTTTGAAATCAGCAGAATTCATGCGAGCGAGTAGTGTACTTAATGAGAAAAATAAAAGTCTTGAAATAGAAGTGGATAAGCTTCGAAGAGAAGTTAGTCAATTAAAAAAACATGAAAACAAAGTCGTCCAAGAAGCATTGACGAATACTGAAAAAAATATCGCTCAGTTGTCTAATGTAGAAATCCAGATCGTGGAAAAGCTGGGGAATACGAACGATCTTACGAACATAGAAAAAGCGGTTGAGCCTGTCCAACGTTTGGAAAGAACACCATCATTTTCGCAATATCTTCCAAAGGATGAAGAGTCTGTAGGCGATTTAAAGCAAAAATTAGACGCTGTCCAAGAGATGAAGGAAAAATTGACGTTTGAAAAAAATGTTTACATAGCACATAGTGAAATACTGGAAAATATTGCAGTATCAGATCCTGCGAAAGTATTAAATACTTCTGATTTGTTGCTTCGACAATCAGAATTTAACATTCCACGTCCTAAACTAAATCGTTCTCAATCCATTCAAGAGAACATCCAAGAACGGCCTAAATTAACACGTAGTTATTCCGCACCTCATTTAACCGATAGAAATGGGATCTCTAAAATCAAACTGCCACGTCCTCAGTTGAAACGAGAGCACGTAGTGGATGGAAGTGAGAACCCTAAAATCAAGCTTCCGCGACCTAATTTAAAGCGTCCTCACTCTGTTCAAAAGGCGATGGAAAGCCCAGCAGTAAAACGTAGTCGGCCTACACCTGAATTGACTTTACCAAATCAGAAGGTAGATGGAAAGTTGATGGAGGCATATCGGCCTTATTTGAAGGAGCAAGTCGAATTATTGGAACAACATGTCCGAATCGCTGAGGCAATAATAAAAAAAGCGCCGATGAATAACTTTCTCCTTGATAGAAAATCGAGGACACAAAGAGTAGATCGATTTAAGGATATCAAGGCTACCATGGCGGAAGATACGCAGCTCATAAATGATCTAAAGAGTATTCTCCAAGATAACAATAAATTAAGCGACTATATCGAAAAAGTAGTACCAAAAGATAAAAGTATGCTGTCACAAGAAATCGAACAAGTAAAAAAAGATACGCTTGAGCTGATTGAAAAGACGAATGAACTAAAAAAGATAGACTATAAAGAGCTAAGCAATCGTTGGTACCATGTTTTTAAAAGACCATCATTCTATGCACTTATCGGGAGGCAAGCTGCGTGGGATACGCCATTTCTCTTAATGCCAGCCGTTCCAGGTTTTATAGCGCAAGTCATGCCAGAAACGACTTTGATAATGAATGGAGCAGCGGGGATTAGTGCAGTCCAACAAGCAATTCTAGGAACGTATGTCGCACAAAAAGTTTTGTATGTAGGACCAAAGCTTTTGGGACGAGGAATGGACAGACTTTCTCAAGCGACCCGAAAGAAGTTTCCGCGAGCAGCTAAAGGCTTAGATAAAGTTGTGGAGAGGGTGCAGGAAAAGGTTCTTTCCCCCGTTAAAGACAAAGTGTTTACGCCAATAAAAAATAGAATAGCGAACACACAAGAAACCATTTCAAAACATACGATACGACCGGTAGCTGCGAAGTTAGCACCAGTAATTGCGCAATTGAAAAAAACGCTACACATCGACGGAAAATTAACACCAGAACAAAGAAAACTTCGGAATAAAGGCTTCAATCCTGTGACTGGGGAACGATTATCTCTGAAAATGCGTGCGTGGAATTTGACCAAGCGTTCCCTTGATTATATGTGGCGTCATAAGATAAAAATCGCATTGATTGTTGGTTTGACTGCTGGAGCGATCTTTACTGCTGGGGCGATTGCGCCGGCAATATTCCCAATGTTAACTTCTTCAATCATGGTTGATGCATTTGCTCTTGCGGCTAGTTCATTCATCGTTTGTGGTTCGGTATTGTTGGCGGATAAATTGGTGTTCAAACCAATTCAAAAATTCCTTGTCCGACGGGAAGTCCGCAATCGGGAAAAGATGATCGTTAAGCGGTATGAAAAAGATAAAGAAAAAGGACAGCATCAGTCACTAAATCAAGAATATAAAGAAAAAATCAGTGAAATTGTGAAAGTGGAAACAAAAGAACAAGTCGTTGCTAAAGAGAAAACGCCGGAACCAGTAAGAACGGAGGTGGCCAAATCAGCAGTTGAGCGGCTACAGGCAGAAATGGTAGCGCAAAAAGTAGAAGGACCTAAGGTAACGGAACCAGCTCATAAAGGAGAACAGAATTCTCAAAGTCGAATAGATCAAGCGGGGCCAAGCCAGCCAAAGATAGAAGCAATCAAAAATGAAGCGACTCATTCTGTCAATGTAAAAAGTGAGCAGCGAACGCCGGAAGCTGTGGCCGAGAAAAAAGTATTACGCTCGTTCTCTGATTTAAAGAATACATCGGTTGAAAAATCCAATCTAGCGAGTCAGAGAAATAATCAGACACTACAAGTAGCACAGGAAGAACAAAAAAAACGAGAAGCGACTCAAAGTAACACTAGGAAGAAAAAGGTAGAACAACCAGTAATGAGTTAAAAAAACGATCAGAAAAGGAGGTTTCAACTTGAGAAAAAAACAATATGCATGGATCAGCTTGCATATCGTCATTATTAGCATACTGCTTTATATAGGGAATCGAACATGTTTTTTATTTTTAGCTGAAAAATCAGAAGAGCTTTCTTTTTTAGATAAACTGATGACAGGATTTCTTCAGACTATAGATGAACTGTCAAATGTTTCCTTTCATTTTACTTTTGATACTCGATCATTAGCTGGAGGAGGTTTTTTGACTCTAGCTTACGGATTATTTGTCTTGTATAAAGTGTTCGACGACAAGAATGTCAGACCAGGAGAAGAATACGGGAGTGCACGTTGGGGGAAACCGCGGGACATTTACCCATTCATAGATAAGAAAAAAGATTTTAATATTTTATTGACGAAGACGGAAAGTTTATCGTTATCCGGCGGGATGAAGATAACCGGCAAAGACAACTTCAATCGAAATAAGAATGTTGTAGTTGTCGGAGGTGCTGGGAGTGGTAAGACACGGTTCTACGTAAAACCGAATTTGATGCAGATGCACTCTTCTTATGTAGTAAGTGATTCGAAAGGGTTATTATTGGCGGAGACAGGAAAAATGTTTGAAGAAGCAGGCTACCACATCAAAGTATTCGACTTGATCAATCGCCGGGATACACATCACTACAATCCATTCCATTACATAAAAACCGAAGATGATATCTTAAAAATCGTGAACAATCTGATCAAGAATACCTCTAACCCTAACAAAAAAGGGGGCGATGATTTCTGGGAAAAGGCAGAAACGGCTTTGCTCATGGCAATTTTCAGTTATTTGCTCCAAGAAGTGGTGGAAGAAGACCGCACACTAGGCAATGTGATCGAACTGGTTCGGTTAGCCGATATCGAAGAAGATGTTCCAGGCTTTGTCAGTCCGTTAGATGTCTTATTCAATGAGCTAGAAGAAAAAGATCCAACGAATTTTGCTGTAGCGCAATATAAAATCTTCAAATTATCTGGGGATAAGACAACGAAGAGTATCTTAGTGAGTTTAGGTGTACGGATGTCACCATTTGATATTCCAAGTATCAAAGAGTTGGTTTCAAAAGATACGTTGGAACTAGATACAGTGGGCGATGAGAAAACCATTCTGTACATCTTGTTGCCAGATACAGATACGAGTTTCAACTTTTTAGCAAGTATGATGTACCAGCAGCTTTTCGATATGCTCGTGTACAAAGCGGATAATATCTATAAGGGACGATTGCCTTGTCATGTGCGTTGTATCCTAGATGAATTTGCCAATATTGGACAGATACCTGATTTTGAAAAAGTGATTTCTGTTATCCGAAGTAGAGAAATTTCAACGAATGTGATCTTGCAAAATATCAGCCAGTTAAAGACATTGTATAAGGATACTTGGGAAACAATCATTGGTACAAGTGATGTGTTCTTATACTTGGGTGGAATGGAGAAAAGTACGCATGAATATATCTCTAAACTACTGGGGAAAGAGACGATCGAACAGCGAAATATCAGTGTGACAAAAGGTTCAAATGGTTCATTCAATGAAAGCTTCCAAAAATTGGGGCGTAATCTGATGGACCCTGATGAAGTAGCAAGTTTAAAAGGGCAACAGTGTATCTTAAAAATACGTGGTGCAAATCCATTTTTATCGGAAAAATATGATATTCTCAAACATAAAAATTATAAGAAATTAGGCGATGTAACAGAAAAATATATGTATCTACGCGACTTATCTGCTTAACTTTTTCTACTCTCTTTTTGGTATTTACCGTAAATTGGCCAATTAAAAAGAGAGTTTTTGTGTGAAAAAATAAAAAATAACAGAAAATGATTTGTTGGATTTTGTTAGAGGGACTCATTTCCGATGGATGCATAGACGAAAAAGCAAGAGAACACTCACTTTTATGAAGAATGAGTGTAACCGAATAAAGAAGTGTTCTAAATTTTCTCAACTTGGAAATAACTGGAGAAAAGATAACAAAAAAGTAGCATATACTAAATGATGGAACACCAAAAAAATTACATAGATAAAGGAGTATTTAATATTATGGGCAATTCGAATTTATTGAAACAGGTATTTGAACTAGTATCTAAATTCACATTAGTTGGCGGTGGACTTTGGCTTATTTGGGGGACGATCATTCTAGCTGGGGCATTGAAAGATAAAAATGGTCCTCAATTGCAGCAAGGAATTTGGCAAATTGTTGGTGGTGGCTTAATCTTAGCAGCAGCTGGCTGGTTCGGCTCATCCTTTGATTTTAGTTCATTGGTACCATAATTTGATTTGGAGAACAGGAGTTTAGTTTATGGCAGACGCAATAATGAGCATCTTCAGTCAAATCATGGTTTATCTAAATGGAGAAGACTTACAAAATACGCTTGGACAAAATTTAAGTTCCTATATGTACGATGCATATGATTTGGTAAAAGATCTGCAAACCATTGTAGTGGGACCACTTGCACTGTCGATCCTTGCTCTTTTTATCCTTCTAGAATTTCAACGGATTTCTTTGAAGGTAGAAGGAGCAGGAGGTGCCCCCATGCTTGGATTTGAAATGATCATCAAGTCGTTTATCAAGTTTGCAATATGTTACGTAGTGATTTTAAGGATTCAGGATATCTTAGATGGGATCATCGTTATCACAGCAAACTTATCAGCAAAAGTTTTAGCGATAGGGGCTAGTGGAAAAGTACAAAATGCAACAGAGCAAGTGCGACGAGCGGTAAATGATTTAGATTTTTGGGAGAAAATCGTTATCTTACTGATCATGTGTATCTTATTCTTAGTAGCATTAGTCGTACGGGTATTGATTCAAGTAACGATCTATTTACGCTTTTTAGAGTTATATATCTTTTCAGCAATGGCACCGATCCCAATGGGGGCATTACCAAGTCAAGAGTTTTCATCAATGACAAAAAGCTTCTTCAAAAATTTTGCCTCCACGGGCCTGCAAGCCACTTTTATCGCCTTGGTTCTTATCATTTACCCAATGATTTTTGCTAGGATCATGAAGGACGTAGGTGAAGGCATATGGGGGATCATACTAGGATTGACGATCTATATGATCGCTTTACTACTTTCAATCAATAAGACAAAAGGCTGGGCAAAGATGATATTGTCAGCATCGTAACCAAGGAGGAATTATGGCAATAGAAGTAAAAGTACCAAAAGATATCAAAGAATATAAAGAAAAAATAATTGCAGGAATGAATCTAAAGCAATTGTTGTGTTTGACGATTGCTGGGGGTGTAAATATTCTCATTAGTCTGATCTTTGTCGTCTGGCTGAAAATCCCGATGTAAATCACAAGTTGGCTGATGATTTTAGTTTCTATCCCCATCGTATCCTTTGGTTGGTTCAAACGAAATGGCTTGAATTTTGAAACGTATATCAAACATTTATTTAAATACCATCTTTCTGCAGGTGTCAGAAAAAAGAAAGAAGCAGAACCCAAAGATAAAAATGAGCAAACCAAGTTAGGCGGACAAGAAACATGATGAAATTAAAAGGGTTCACATCAGTAAAAAAGACGGATAAATCCACGATGGGTAATACAAAAAAGAAGGGAAAAAGAGCAAAGAAGGATCCTAAAGAAATGGATCTACTGCGAGATACTTTTTTATTTCAGGAAATCTATCCTAGTGGTATCTGCCGACTTGATGAGACGACATATTCGGTCACCATCGAGTTGAATGATATCAATTACCAGTTATCTTCTGAAGATAGTCAGATCGAGATTTTTTCTCAATATTGTGATTTTTTGAATTCACTTAGCAGTAAGACAAAATTACAACTGACTGTCTATAAGAAAAAAAGACCCTTAGCAGATTTGCAATCTATTCTGTATTATCAGGAAAAAAATGATTTTTTAGATGCTTATCGTGCAGAGATGAATGATATTATTTCGCGTAAGCTAGATGAGGAAAAAAATGGATACAAAAAAACGATTTTATTCACTTTCGTACAAACTCACCAGAAACTCGAGTTTGCAGAAAAAGAATTAGACATGGTGACGGATCGCTTTTTGATGTTTGCAAACCGCTTAGGAAGTCAGGCTAAAAGAATACCTAAAAAGGAATTACTGACGATCCTTTCAGAGATATTAGTGACGAAAGCTACGGCACAGCCAGAAATTGAAGATATTTTACCAGAAGTGATCGAACTGAAGGAAAATAAGAACTATTTGAAAGTCGATCAGCATTATGCAAAGACCGTTTACTTACAGGAGTATCCAGCAGAGTTATCGGATACTTTTATCTATGAATTACTAGAAATCCCTCGAGAACTAGTGATTACCTTACATATCGATCCGCTTGAACAAGATGAGGCTTTTGATTTAGTCAAAACGAAATTGGCCTTCATGGAGCAGCAAAAAGTGGATGAACAAAAGAAAGCATTACAAAATGGCTATGACTTTGAGATGCTGTCGTATGACTTATCTTATTCGTTGACAGAAGCCAAAGGACTAGTAGACGACTTGCAAAATAAAGGACAAAAACTGTATTCAATGTCCAGTACGATCCATTTCCATGCGGATACTGTTGAAAAATTAACAGAGATCCATGATGAAGTCAATTCGATTGGGCGTCAATTTGGATTCAAAATCATCGAATTAGAATTTATGCAAGAAGCTGGTCTGAATGCAACATTGCCATTAGGGATCAATCAGATTCCTTTAGACCGGACAATGTCGACTGCGAGTACCGCGATCTTTATTCCATTCACGATTTCCGATTTGATCCAAGAAAATGGGAAATATTATGGGGTCAATGCGATCTCTAAAAATATTCTTTCCCTCGATCGAAAACTATTGAAAGCACCAAACGGTTTTGTATTGGGAACACCGGGTTCAGGAAAAAGTTTTTCAGTCAAGCGAGAAATCGTGAATGTTTTATTACGAGATGCAGATGATGAAGTGATCATTATTGATCCAGAACGTGAATACTCAGTGATCGGTCAAAATTTCAATGGAGAAATCATCAAAATTTCTAGCGATTCTGCTACAACGATCAATCCAATGGATATCAATGAAAATTATGGAGATGATACAGATCCGGTCGTTTTAAAATCAGAATTTTTGATTTCTTTATTTGATTTGATCATTGGTGGAGCTCTTGGTTTGAGTTCTACTCAAAAGACATTGATTGACCGAGTTTGCCGACGAACATATGAAATATTGGGAAGTCAAACACCGACATTTATCGACTTTTATACTATTTTGAAAGAACAAGAAGAAGAGGAAGCAAGACAATTAGTGATGGATCTGGAGATCTATATCGAAGGTAGTTTGTCTGTCTTTTCTGCAAAAACGAATGTAGATATTACAAAGCGTTTAGTCATTTATGACATCAAAGATTTAGGAAAACAATTAAAAACAATGGGGATGCTGATCGTGTTAGACCAAGTCTGGAATCGTATCACGACAAATAGAGAACGTGGTGTCCGTACATGGCTGTATATCGATGAGATGCAGTTGCTATTTACTAATGAATACTCTGAGAATTATTTTTTTGAACTGTGGAGTCGTGCCAGAAAATGGGGGGCTATCCCAACTGGTATCACGCAGAATGTGGAAACATTATTACTCTCAGATTTAGCAAGACGGATGCTTTCAAATAGCGATTTCGTCATGATGCTGAATCAAGCAAAATCTGACCGTACGCAACTAGTTCGATTATTTGATATTTCCGAGGAACAAGAAAAATTTGTTGTCAACTCTCCAGAAGGTTATGGCTTGATGGTTTTTGGTGATACAACATTGCCTTTTTATGATCATTTTCCTAAAGATACGAAACTCTATAAGATGATGTCGACGAAGCCGGGTGAAACATAAAAAGAATGAAATCAGAAAGGATACGTCATAGTGCCCGATTTGAATGAACAAGAAAACCAAAAAGGAAATGAGAAAAAAAACGATAAGATCATTGATCGCTTGGAGACAGCAAAGAACATTACATCCACCAAAAAAGAAAAAAATGTTTCAAAAAATGAGAAAATCACCACTAGTAAAAGCAAACATCGCAAGGCTGTAATCATTCGGAAAAACCAATCGACTGTATCACGAAGCAAACGAGCAAAAATCAGAATGATGATCCGAAGGCAACAGCAAGCTAAAAAAGGCAATGCATCAATTACAAGCTCGCCAATCAAACGATCAAAGAATTTGAAACATAAAGAAATGATACAGTCGCAAAATACCAGAAAAAAACGGCTTTTTAGGAATCTAAACGTCAGTACCAGAGAAGAGCGTAAGAATCAGCAAAAAATTTATCTGAAAAAAAGTGAAAAATACCAGAAGACGATCAATCGCAACAGTAAATTGTCTACCGAAGTAAAAAAGGTCAATACGCAAAAGATCCAACAGAAAAAAGCAATAAAAGCCCGAGCGTTGATCAACAATAAAAAAACAGATAGATGGTCGGGTACTTGTAAAAAAACAAAAACCCACTGTCCAGAGTGTTCGGCAAAAGCAAGACCGTAAACAACAACTAATTCTGAAAAAAAAGAAAAAAACAGATACGCAGCATATCATAGCGAAAAAAGAAACGAAGCAACAAACGGCAAAAAAGCAATATCAAGAAACTGGGAAAAAGAAGCAAGACAAGGAAAAATTACAAGGAACTTCTCAAAGGAAAAAAAATCTATTTTCGAATCGGAGACACCTTCGCAATCAACAATATGCACAAAAATATGTACGTGCATCTGGCAAAAAACAGATCTATAAAAAAAGAAATAAGAAGCAAAAGGTCAACGATCAGTTAAAGAAAAAAGTTTCCCCAAAAAGAGGCGCCAAAAACTACTTCAAAGAAATGGTCATTGATAAATTTGGACGGGATAGTGAAGGGAATTTGAACATTATTGGGATGATCCTGATGTTGGTTCTTCTCGTTCCTATTTTGATGAACTTGATTATCATTATTGCTCTTTTATCAGTCGTCATAGCAATCATTGCGGTTATCATGGCGATTTGGGCGTTCATCGTAAGCTTGTTTGTTGTTAAAACAGAATCAATGATGATTACAGAAGCTTATGAGTATGTCACCTGGTTAGATGTCAGTAAAAACAAAGAAGTCTATGAACGCTACAATCAGTTAGTGGATAACCCTGAATATGACGAAGTCTATTTTGAAGTGAATAATATTGCTTCTGATCCTGAGAAATTTTCTGTTGTGTCAAATGGCGATAATTATATCTATTATCTCAATGCAAAATACGAAGATTATGATATTGAGGAACGGGCAGTGAATGTCTATATCAAACGTCTAGCTAAAAATACTGGCATAGAACTACCAATTTCAAAGGTAGCACATGTTCAATTTAAAGATACCCCACATCCATCGTCAGAACTACCAATCAAGATCAATCGAGTGAAGCATGAGATTCATGCGATCCACGATATGACGTATAGCTATGAGACGGTCATTGAAAAAGATAAGGAAATTGAAACAACGGTAGTAACGATCGATGAAGAAACAGGGAAAGAGAAGACAGAAACTAAAGTAGAAATCAAAGATATTGCTACGGTGAAAATCGAGGTTCAGACATTGAATGAGATGCTTGACTCTAAGCCGGAAGTTGAGATCTACGGGTTTAAAAATGGGTTTTTAGAGGAAGAAAGCAACTATGCTTTAGTAGGGACCGTTGAGGCATTCGACGAAGCCGAAGTGGATAAATATTATCCAATCATGGAGTTGGATCGCTTTGAATCAAAAATCTTCATGGATAATCCATTAGGGAAAAATACCTATAGTCCAGTTGTTGAAAACTATGGCTATCGGGGAAGAGACGAAGACAAATTAAATATTGAGATCATGTTGGATGCGGAACCTGGTTCACCAGTTTATGCCACTACAGATGAAGAAGTAGACGGAATCAATCGTACATATGGCGCACAAGATCGTGATGGGAAAATGGTTGAAACGCGAAGTATCAAAACGGACACAGGAGATTACTATGCGTTTTATATCAATGTGGACCCCGTAGTGAGGAACGGTCAGGATTTGAAAGCAAAGGATTTGATTGGCTATACAAGGAGTACTTTTGGCGGGAATCTACTGATTGCGATGGAAGAATTCCGTGCTCTGCACAGCAACGCTGACATTTATCCTGCGATTTTCATCGATAACTTGGTCTTCGCCAGTGATACGAATTTAGCCTATTCCAATAACAGTGGCGGGCTAAGAGGTGAATTGTTTAATCCACCAGAAAAAGTAATACAGTGGCGCAGCAAAGTGTATGAAGAAGCGATAAAAAACAATATTGGTTCTTATGTAAACACGATCCTATCCATTATCTGGGTCGAAACAGGTGGGGATAGCGAGCGTTTCTCAGATATCATGGGAATAAATAAAGCGTACTCAGTAGGTGGTACAGTACATAGTCCAACTGAATCCATCGAAAAAGGTGTAAAATATTTTGCAAAATTATTGAAAAAAACGCAAGCGAATCAATTAGGAGAGAAGGCTTCATTACAAGCATATAGTTATGGGGAAGCCTACTTAGATGACCTGATTCGTATAAGAGGACGTTACTCCTTTGATCATAGTCGCCTGTATGCCAAAGAGAAGAGTCAGGGTAAGACCATATCTTATAACAGCACCCCTACTCTTGATCGAGGCTACAATTGGCGTTATACCTTTGGCAATATGTTTTATCCGCAACTTGTCACGTATAATATTTCTGCTGACATCGGTAAACTAGTCGGGATAGCTAAAAAGGAATTAGGTACACCAAATGGGGATAAATACTGGCAATGGGGTGGCTTTGACAAGCGCATCGAATGGCCCGCAATCTTTGTTTCTTGGGTTGCTAGTCAAGCGGGTTATTTAGACCAAGGACGTGTGCTGAATACACCAAGTCCATTATCGATGATGAAATGGTACCAAGATAATCGTAAATTCCAAGCACCAACTGTTGGTTATATCCCACAATCAGGTGATTTGATTTTCTTTGATTGGAAAGGCAAAAAAACAGGAAAAGATCATGTGGGCATCGTTGAATATTCTGGTGGAAATATCGTACAGGTCATTGAAGGAAATTCTAATAATCTTGTTCGCCGCAGAACCTATGCGCTAGATAACATAGCTATTTCCGGATACGGTATCCCTTAGCCAGACGAACCTGAGCCAATCAAGTAGAAGCACCAGACA
The DNA here is from genome assembly GCF_001544215.1 of Enterococcus durans NBRC 100479 = LMG 10746. Lineage (GTDB taxonomy): Bacteria > Bacillota > Bacilli > Lactobacillales > Enterococcaceae > Enterococcus_B > Enterococcus_B durans. The sequence continues at coordinate 32,728 of NZ_BCQB01000024.1, read as the reverse complement.
ACACATTAAAGGAGGTGAGTTATTTTCTATTAAGTAAAGAAGAACTTTATTTTTAGAAAGGCACACATATGATTAATAATTTTTTGGAAACAAAAGCAGGAAAGCGGATCGCTGCGGGTTTTGCCGTATTTGTAGTCGTGGTCATTGGCACTATCATTTATGCGTTCATGACGAAAGAACCTGAGCCAACCTCGACAAATGAAGATAACATTGAAAAAACGCAAGAAAGCAGTGAAGTCAGAGGGCAATACGATGCGACACCTTACAGTGGCAAATGGTATTCCAATCGAACAGATGAGATGACGATTGAATTAAAAACGGATGGCACGTACCAAGCCTCTGCTTGGTTATCTAAAGGTACCTATCATTTGATTGATAATGGGGTCGTGGTATTGGAGGATAAAGAGGGGAAAAAGAAAAAATTCAAGTTGCAAACGAAAATGGGTAGTACAGTCATATACTTAAAAGAAGATGAAGAAGAAATCTATTTGTATCCAAATGAAGAAGTCAAAGAAAAAATGGAAACAGAGATTTCTGAACAAGCAGAAGCGGCTCAGCAAGTTGTTTCACAAATGTGGATGGACATCTTGCAACAAGGAGAATGGGAAAATAAAACAGATAAACGAACATTCACGTTGACATTCAAAGACGATGAATTTATTCAGAAAAAAATCGAACAAGGAAAAAAAGAGGAAGAAGTCACTTACAAGTATCGAATCATCTCGATTGATTATGAACAGTCCAGTGCAGTTTTTGTCATGAGTCGAACGGATAGTTATGACCAGAAACAAGATGTAGTCTTTAAAATCAAGGAAGAAGGCTCTAAATATATTTTATTGGGGAACCCAGGCGCCTTCGACTGGATCACTACCTTTGAAAAAAGTTATGCAGCGGTCACACCTATACAAGACGGCACCACGCGATCAGATACAGTGAAGAAAACCACTGAAACGGTTGATAAAGATGGAAACAAAGTGATAATTACCGAAAAAGTTAAGGGGTGAGGATAGATGGAGGATAAAGAAGTAGACAAAACCCAACAGGTCATGTTAAAGGGGTACTTAGGTATTGCCAAGTTGGCGTTGAAGCTTACTGTGTATTTTTTTAAAAAGAAAATACCCCAAAAAATCAAGAACGGTATCGTAAGCCTAGCAAGTAAAGCAAAAACCGGGGTTCAACAATTGAATCAGTGGCGTAAAAATCGTCAAGTCACTAAACAACCAAACCAGACGATGAAACAAGTATTAGACAAAAAACAATCTGCACAAAAACTAATGGGAAAAGAATCAAAGGCACTAATCAAAAAAAGAGAGATGCCTCTTTTATCCAAAGCAACTAGTCGAGAAAGAGTAATCAATCCCTTTCAACATGCAATGAATAAATTCAATCAGCTACTGATGAAAGGTGCAAAATTTGTTTTGCCTCTGTTGCCAAGGGTTATTCGTAATGTCGTATTAAGGAATAACACAGTGACTCGTGACCGGGGTACCAGAGAATTGGGAACAGCAGTGAAGGATTCCAAGGCTATTCCAGCACGCACAGAAAAACTCCAAATAAACAATACGATTGCAAAACCGACACATGCACAAATGTTACAAAATAATGTACCAAAAAAATATAAGCCACTTTCTGAACTAACGACCCATGCTAGAAAGATATCTGCCATCAACAATAACAAGGCGAAAGAGGTAAGCCGAGCTTTACCACAGCGCCGTACGTCTATACCTACTATCAATACAGGACGTTAGGGAGCAAACGAAAAACGACGATCAAAGGACAAATCGAGTGACTTGTACGATTTGTAAACAAAAAGTAGATGAGAAATCACGGTAGAAGTGTGTAACTTCTTATTTCGTGGAGTTGCATCCCCATCGTTAATTCGTTTTTAAAGCATGAGACAAAAGTATTTCTTACTTTTGTCTCATGCTCTTTTTTTTTCGAAATTTACGAAAAGCCTGACTTTTGGACGCCGTTTATTTGTGCGTCTGTAGCAAACCTGATTTTTTAGACTGTCCCACATTTCCTTTGATTAAAATGGGTTTATTTTAAAGCGTTTGGAATAAGATCGTTAACAATAAGCCTACCACGTAGCTACTATTGAAGAGGACCATATTTTTAATGGAGTAGCTGAAACTAACGGGTTGTGGCAGAGTTTGTTTAAAAGCCTGCAAATTTTTATAGACTTTTGGCAAGGTAAAGAAGGTTACGATTATCGGTAACTGATACACGCGGATGATCAACCCTAATAAGATGACAAGATAGGAAGCATACATCAAGAGTTGGAACAAAACGATGCCCACTGGCCGACCGATATAAAAGACTAGTGTATACCGGTGGTTTTCAATGTCACGGTCTAAGTCACGTAGATTGTTCGCTAACATGATGTTAGCGATCGTGAATATCAGTGGAAGGGAAGCCAAAAAGATCGCTAAGACTGCCCATAGATTGCCTTCTAAGCTAAAGTGTCCAGTAGCAAGTGAAAGGGACAAATCAAATACGTTTGTATTGTGCGTGTTGACATAGACGACCATGGCAAAGATTCCTAGCCCCATTGTTACACCACTGAAAATCTCACCTAACGGCATACGAGATAAAGGAATCGGACCAAATGTATAAAAGATACCGATGAAACAGCAAGCCGCCCCCATCAACAATAGAAGGAGCCCCGTTTTAGCAGTTAGAATGAGACCGATGATCAGAACAAAAAGGATCATTCCTAAAATCATATTGCGAACCAACTTGGGGGAAGTCCCTGTACGTCCGATCACATTTTCTTCGTATTTATAAACAGCGGAATGGGCTTTTTCGTAGTCCATATAATTGTTGATAGCTGTTGTCGCCAAATCAAAGACGAGCATACCGATAAAAAATAATACGGTGTTCAACCAATGTATCTCATGAAAAAAAGCGATAGAGAATAAAACCCCTATCGCAAAAGGAAATACACTAGCTACCTTAGTCCGTAGTTCGACTACTTCTAAAAAGATTTTTAGTGTCATGTTTCTTGCTCCTTATTTCAGTTCTGAGCGATCGCCCATCGTATATTTTGAGTCTTTATCCAGTTTAAATGTATCTTTGATTGGATCTGTCACATATACTTTATCTTCTTTTGTGACAAAAATCGCTTCAGTACCATTGTTCAATTCACTTTCAACGTATTCAAGACCTTTTTTCACACCCATTGAAAAGACAGCCGTTGATAAGCCATCACCATCAATTGATTTATCTGTGATGATCGTGACACTTGCAATGTCATTATCAAAAGGATAACCAGTTTTAGGATCAAATAAGTGATGGTACTTTTTACCGTCTACTTCTAAGTAGCGTTCATAGATACCAGATGTAACGAGTGTTTTATCCCGTTCTTCGATTGTTCCTAATACAGATCCGCGTGCTAGATTAGGGTCTTGGATACCGACTGTCCAGTCTTGATCTTTCCCTCTAGGACTATGGCCTAGAACATAAACATTTCCACCTAAGTCAACGATCGCCGTCGTCACACCTTGTTTTTTCAGTACTTTCACTACTTCATCTGTGATGTATCCTTTAGCGATCGCTCCAAGGTCAATGATCATCCCTTTTTCTTTGAGATAGACAGTCTTGTCTTGATCGTTCAATTCGATTTTATGGTAGTCGACTAATTTCAATGCTTGGTCGATTTCTTCTTGAGAAGGTTTTCTTGCATCATCAAAACCAATACGCCACAGCTGAGTGATAGCACCGATCGCCATATCAAAACCACCTTGGGAATCTTCGCTGTATTCATAGGCTTTCTTCAATAACCCATAGACATCATCAGAAACTTTCACCGGCTTGATGCCAGCTTGCTGATTGACTTCATCGATTTCTGAACCTGGTTGGTTGATCGTGATTTTATCACCCAACTCTTTTACTCGATCAAAAGCTGGTTTTAAAGCAGCTTCTTTTCCTTCATCGTAGACACGGATCCGGACATACGTACCTAATAGGAATTGTTCATCTGAATAAGGATCTTTTAAAATTTTATTTGTCGTAGTACTTGTTGTTGTGGCTTTATTCGCTGAAGTACTACAACCAGCTAACGTCAATAGGCATAGCAAAGCGACGATAGGGAGTAAGCGTTTCTTTAACATGTGTTTCCTCATTTCATCAGTGGCCAGAAGGGTATAGCAAAACAAAAAATATTCTTTCAGAAATAAGCCGAAATATCACAAAAATTTTTCAAAGAAAATTTCGGATATCTCGGCTTGGATTTCAGAAAAAAACTATTGTTGAGACAGCTTCTTCCACATTTATTTCTAGTTGATTATTTTGTTACGATGTTGTCAACTTCGATTGTTTGTGTATCGCCTTTTTCAGCTGCATTCACTAATTGTTCTGCGTACATAATGAATGAGTGTGAGCTGTGAGTAGCACCAGTAACTACTTCTACGTCAGCAGGTGAACCATCTTCTTCGCCCATTGCTTTGACAAGTTCGTCGTTAAGTGCAGGGATGTAAGTTTTAGGTTCAGTACCACTTTTCGCTTTCATATTTTCGTTATATTCTGTGTCATCTTGTTTTGATTTGCCATCTTTGTCGATGTAATCAAATTTAGAATCCGTTACTTTACCGCCAGCTACAGTCATTTCAAATTGTACGCGGTAGCCGTTAGAGTAGTTCTTTTCTTCTAATTTGTAAGTACCGTCTTTCAAGTCAGCACCATTGTCGATTTCAATCGTATCTGTGTTACCAGCTTGAGCTGCTTGGATCAATTGTTGTGCATAGTTTTGGAAGCTTTCTGAAGAGTGAGTAGCACCAGTAACTACTTCAACACCGCCAGCGCTTTGAGCTTTCACGAATTGTTCGTTTAATTCTGGGATGAATTTTTCTGGACTAGTGCCAGCTTTTGCATCCATATTTTTATTGTATTCTGCATCTTTTGTTTTTGAGTCGCCTTTTTCGTTGATGTTGTCATATTTAGACTCAGTGATCTTACCATCTTTTACGACCATTTCAAAAACTGCGCGGTAGCCATTAGAGTAATTTTTTTCTTCCAATTTATATGTGCCATCTTTCAACTCGCCACCAGCGACAACTTTTGCTGAACTTTCAGTTGTTGCGCTTTCAGAAGTTTGTGCTGTTGAAGCTTCAGATGAACTTGAGCTGTTTGAACTTCCATTGTCATCTGCACCACAAGCACCTAACACTAAAGCTGAAAATGCTAAAACTGCAAATCCAGTAACAAAACGTTTGTTCATCATTTTTAAATCCCACCATTTCCTTTTTTAGTCCACAATTTTCTTTGTGATTCATTATACATTCTAATAGATATTAGCTATAAGTCAACCATTTTAAGCAAATAACTATTATAATCTTACAACCGTTTTCTTTCTGTAAATTTCGTGAAAAAACGCTTAATAATAAAAATTCAAAAAAATCGAAAAGGAATTAGACAAAAGAACATAACATCTATATAATGTATGGAGATTGTGTAATAGGTATCAAACTAAAATAGTTATTATAAATTTCAAATAAATGGTTTAATAAGGAGCGGATGATCAATGGCAAAGCAAAATATTGTCGTTGTAGGTGCAGGTTATGCCGGAGTATCAGCTACAAAGTACTTGGCAAAAAAACTGAAAAAAGAAGATGTGACAATCACGTTGATTGATCGTCATTCGTACCACACGATGATGACAGAACTTCACGAAGTTGCAGGCGGACGAGTTGAACCACAAGCAATTCAATATGATTTACAGCACTTATTTGCACGAAAAAAAAATGTTCAATTAGTGACAGACACAGTAATCGGTATCGATAAAGAACAAAAAATCGTTAAAACAAAATTAGGTTCTTATCCATTTGACCAATTGATCTTAGGGATGGGTGGCGAACCAAATGACTTTGGTACACCTGGTGTAAAAGAAAATGGCTTTACGTTATGGTCATTCGAAGATTCAGTGAAGATTCGTGAACATATCGAGCGAACAGTTGCCAAAGCAGCATTAGAGCCAAATGATGAACTACGTCGCGCCATGTTGACATTTGTAGTTTGTGGTTCAGGTTTTACCGGAATCGAAATGATCGGTGAATTAATTGACTGGAAAAAACGTTTAGCAAAAGACTACAAGTTAGATCCAAGCGAAATCACTTTGACGGTCGTAGAAGCAATGCCAACGATTTTGAATATGTTAGATCGTAACGATGCGGCCAAAGCGGAACGTTACTTGAAGAAACATCAAGTAGAACTATTGTTGAACTCCCCAATCGTTGAGGTAGCAAATGATCATATCAAATTAAAAGATGGTCGTCAGATTCCAACACACACTTTGATTTGGACAGCTGGTGTAAAAGGTACATCTGATGCAGCTGATTTTGGATTAGAATCGGCTCGCGGACAACGTCTGATTGCCAACGAGTACATGCAAGCAAAAGGCTATGAAGATAAAAATATCTATATCATCGGGGACTTGGTTTTCTATGAAGAATTCCCTGGAACACCGACACCGCAAATCGTTCAAGCGGCTGAACAGACAGGGCATACGGCTGCTACAAATATCGTGGCTTCGATCAAAGGTGGCGAGAAACACAAGTTTAAAGGGAATTATCAAGGTTTCATGGTCTCAGTTGGCGCTAAATGGGGGGTTGCGAACCTATTTAACAAGATCCATTTGAGTGGTTTCCTAGCAATCGTCATGAAACATATCGTCAACTTAAAATATTTCTTTGATATTCGCTCTGGATACTATATGTTCCAATATCTAATGCATGAATTCTTCCATATCAAAGATGACCGAAATGTGACACGTGGTCATTCTTCACGCTATGGGAATGTACTATGGAGTGTACCGCTACGTATTTTCTACGGACTAGTTTGGTTTATAGAAGCATTCAAGAAAATCGTTGGTAACGGTGAAGTATTGAAACCAGGTACATGGTTCGGTGAGGGATCATGGTTCACTGGTAACAGCGTCTTCCCTTGGACATGGGAATATAATGTGACGGATGTTGCAAGTGGCGCATCAGCTGCCGGAGATGCAACAACAGCTGCTAGCGGTGCTGCATCAAGTGGTGCTGGGGAAGCAGCAACACAAGCAGCACACTTTGGTCTAAGCTATACTTATGGAGAAGAACCAATGGCTGTGATCGACAAATCACCTGCTTGGTTTACAAAAATGATGCAAGTCATCATGCCGAATAACGATGTAGCAATGTTCTTCCAAAAATTCATGGTTTTCTTTGAAATTGCGTTGGCATTAGCATTGATTGCTGGTTTATTCACTTGGTTATGTAGTGCAACAACGATTGTGTTGGTCATCACGTTCTGTTTATCAGGAATGTTTTACTGGGTAAACATCTGGTTTATCTTTGTGGCCTTCGCGTTGATGAATGGTTCAGGACGAGCAATCGGACTTGATCGCTGGGTAATTCCATGGTTGCAAAAAACACTAGGAAATTGGTGGTATGGGAAACCCAAATCCCAATATGGCTCAAAATAGCATGCAATATAGAGCTTGAACAGAAAAAGTTTAAAGTAATGGTTGATTAAAGGAAAGTTCTAGGGATACCTAGGACTTTCTTTTATTCCGTGCTAAAATTGGGTCAGTGAAAAAGGGCAGAGGAGGATGCGTACAAAAAATGAAAGAATTTATCAAGAAAAGTTTACTCAAACCGTGGGATATCTTCATTATCATTCTTTTGGTTGCTCTTTCTTTTTTACCAGTTATCATTTTTAGTTACCAGCAAGCAAACGCTGCACCTGAAAAAGAAGCAGTGCTGCGGGTAGATGGAACAGAAATCAAAACCTTTCCACTAAGCGTGGGGAGTGAAACATATACGTACACATACAAAGATCCCCATGGTGATTACAATCTGATCGAAATTGCCGGAGATAAAATTCGGATCAAGGAAGCAGATTGTGATGATCAGATTTGTGTGAGAAGAGGATGGGCATCAAAAAATGGGGAGACAATCGTATGTTTACCACATAAATTAGTGATCGAAGTGCGATCAACAGATGGGAGTGACGAAGACAGTCTGATTTATTAGGCTATTCACACCATGACAAAATTACAAAAAATGATTTATATCTCTCTTTTAGTAGCACAGGGCGTGATCATTGGACTGATTGAAAACATGATTCCTTATCCGTTTTCTTTTGCACCTGGAGCCAAATTAGGTCTAGCAAATTTGATTACGATCGTAGCGATCTTTACGATGAACAAACGAGATAGTTTTTTGCTTCTGTGGCTCCGTTTGTTTTTAACGACGTTATTAGGTGGAACAATCTCTACTTTTCTGTATAGTATGAGTGGTGCACTACTTAGTTATTTCGGGATGTTACTAGTCAAAAAACTAGGACCAAAAAGAGTCAGCATTATTGGTATCAGTGCAACAGGTGGATTTATGCATAATGTGGGGCAGCTCGTTACAGCCTCTTTTATTGCCCAATCTTGGACGGTTATGCTTTATTTACCAATTTTATCTTTTTTAGGCATCTTATCAGGTATCGCTATTGGAATTGCCGCAAATTACTTATTGCGCCATGTACGAACCCTTCAAAAATTCCAAAAAGAATATGAGTTAAAAAAGAAAGACAAATGGCAGTCCGTTTTTTTAGAAAAATAATCGCTATGCAAGGAGTTTTTTTATGAAGTTACATCCAATGTGGGAGGGCTATCCCGGTTTAAAAGACGAGTTAACAGAGACGTTGAAGAAAATGGAAGATGTCATCCGCTTAAAAAATAAACCAGTTGAACAAGCAATTAAAGAAACGATCCATGCTGGTGGCAAATTATTACGGCCTGCATACCAATTATTGTTTTCTCAATTTGGTGCTGAGAACGATCGAGATAAAGCAATTGCGTTAGCTGCTTCGATCGAAATGCTTCATACGGCTACGCTGATCCATGACGATATCGTCGATGAAGCGAACATGCGACGCGGAAAGAAAAATATTCGGGGCAATTTTGGGAATACGGTAGCCGTCTATGCGGGAGACTATTTATTTGTGTGTTGTTTTAAATTACTTTCTAATTATTCTACTTCCCTTAAAAGTCTGCAGACAAATTCTCGCAGTATGGAAAAAATATTAGATGGAGAGTTAGGCCAAATGGATGATCGTTATAATTATCATCTAACGGTTGAGGAATATTTAGAAAATATTTCTGGTAAAACAGCTGAACTATTTCAGTTGAGCTGTTCAATAGGCGCTTATGAAAGTGGGACAACTGAACGGTTTGCGAAAAAAGCTGGTACGATCGGTTTAGCGATCGGGATGGCTTTTCAAATCATTGATGATATTTTAGACTATACTAAAAGCAGTGATGAAATTGGTAAGCCAGTACTAGAAGATATGCGTCAAGGCGTATATTCACTACCGTTGATCTATGCGTTACAAACGGATAAAAAGGCAGAACTTATCTCATATCTTGATAAAAAAGACAAGTTGACTTCTGAGGAAATAGAGAAAGTTCGAACACTAGTTGCAGAAGCAAAAGGGGTAGAAAAAGCCAAAGGATTAGCTGGAAAATATACCAAAAAAGCATTAAATGAAATCAATAAACTACCAGATAATCTATTTGGAACGAAGGAAAATTTACTGTCGCTCACGAGCTTGATCTTAGAGCGAGAAAATTAAGGACGATTTGGTACAGAGGTTGGGACAGAAGTGTTTAACTCCGAGAAATAAGAAGACATTCACGAAAATTGCTTTTCAAATTTTTGTGAATGTCGGCTTATTTCCGAAGGAGTTGCTTCTGCTCCCACCGTTTATTCGTTTTTAAAGAATGAGACAAACGTGTTTCTTACTTTTGTCTCATGCTTTTTGAATTTTTGTGAATGTCAGCTTATTTCCAAAAGAGTTTCTTTCGTCCCAGCCATTTTTTTCTTTTTAGAGAAAAAAAGTTTCTCCCATTGTTTGATTAGCAAGTATGCTAATACTAGATGCAAGTCTATTATTTATTGGTAACATTTGATACGTGAATTTTGTGTGAAAAGTGATAAAAGCAGTGATCAAGTGGCTATTTTTTGAGATAAAATCAAGCATCAATTTGTTTAAAAAGGAGGGACAGAAGAAGCCAGCACACATAAAATGTTTTGGGGGAAATGTTTTGTGCGTAAGCGATCGCTGCACATCGTCAAATCCAATTAAATAAATTGTTAAAAAGTTGTTGAGCTGACTAAAAGGATTTCTTTTTTAGTTATACTCAGCAACTTTTTTGTCGAACCCTTAGCTGATGGATACGACCGTAGAATAACTTATGTTCTATAAAATAAAAAAAGAAACAAACATGCTTAAAATAGTGGGAGTTATTTCAAGCATGTTTCACAGCCAGAAGAAGTCAATGGTTATTTTGTTAAGGACTGATCTGTAGTTCGTGTGATAGCTGATCGGTGGTTTTGGTTGGTTTGCTGATTAGATGAAGTTATCGCTTGTTTTTTTACTTGATCGAACGTATGCAGAGGGACTCTTTTCTCACTGATAACTGCATTTTGTTTAGTATTAGTTATTTCCGATGGGTGCCTCGCTACTTCTTGCAAAAGATTTGCGATATGCGGTTTGATCTCCGAATGATTTTTTAACTGATTAGGTAAATTTTTTGAAACTTTGGTTATTTCTTGTTCAAGATTAGATATATTTTTTTGATATACTTCTCCTTTTTCATTTTCAAGCTTTGCTGGAGCTTGTTTTTGCGCTTTTATCTCTTGTTCGATTTTCTGTGCCTTCAAAATCGTCATGATGGTAAATGCGAGGGTGATCCATCCTTTTACTACAGGTAGTACTTGCATTGGTACATGATTTGAACGTGAAATTTGTTGACTCAACTTTGCAAGTTCTTGTTGTTTTTCTTCCAGAGCATACGCATCTTTAAACGCTTCGTTTTGTTCGATTTTTGCGCTTTTTTCTGATGTTCCTTTGTCTTGCTCATTTTCTTTCGAGGGAATGCTATCTTTCAACATATTTGTGATCCTAGCCATAATTAGGTACTCCTTTGTCATAATTGTTGACTTAACTCTAACATTGATGGTAAAGAATCGTACGCCAGAAATTTCTTCTTTTGGAAATGTTCAGACAAGGAAAAAATGTTCTTTCCTTTTTTTAAAAATTCTTGTTCTAGTGGTAAAAAAGATTCATGCTATAGTTTCAATTACCAAACCACTGTAAGAAAGGAAGATTTTTTTGAGGAAACAACTAGCGACTAATTTATCAAGAGTAGATGTAAATGAGATTTTGACTCAGCTTTTAACAAAAAAGAGTTATTTTTCTTTCAACGACATTGAAAAAGAATGTCAAAGAACGTTAACTACAGCTGATAAATTTTTGATCCGTTGTGTAGTGGTCAAAAAATTCAATTTGAATATTGAGTATTTAGCATCGAACCAGCTAAAATTTTATAGGAAAAAAGAATGTCTTTCTTGAGAAAAAACTGAATAAAAATGTTGTAATACTGTACAAAATAACAAGTTCATCTAATTATCATTTATTATAATGATAGAAGCAATGAAAGAAAAAAAAGGGGGCTGAAAAAAACAAAAAATGTTGTTGTATAGAGGATGGTTTGAATATTTTATATACGTTATCTTTTTTTTGAACGGAAACGATTTCGGAAGTTGACACATGTATAAATAAAATGGGGTAATATACCTATGGCTAGATTTTGGGGAGATTTTTTTTAAACAGATTCACTTGTTGACCAACTTTTATTGACGGCAGAATTTCGGTTAGTAGAAAATTATCTGTAATTGGGGTAGGTAGTTTTCTTACAGTACGTCTAGTAATTATGGTAGATAAGAGCACATAGTATATTTATTGTAGTTTGTTAGTAAAACAATCGCACATAAACACTAGTCTTCAGTTTTACTCGTGAGTTGGAGACTAGGGAGGATAAACAACGAGATCATATAAAAGCAACCACCATTGAGAAAAAGCCCGTCTATCACAGAAGTTTCCAACATGGATTTCTGTGATAGACGGCTTTTTAATGTCACTATGTGAATAGTTGATCTACTAATAGCTGTTTTTTTTCTAGATCGATTCGATCGCAGAAAGGCTGATTTCACCGGAGGAAAGAGACAAGGTTCCCTGTGGGGTCTCAACGATCAATTCGCCATGCTCCCCGATTTTTCTAGCGATACCTGTGTAAGAAATCCCTTTTTGTGTAAAGCTGACTTTTTTACCTAACACAAACGATCTTTCTCGATAGAGATTTAAATAAGCATCACTTGAATCTGAAAGATAAGTAAAGAAATTTTGCCAGATTTGACTGATCATTTCATTACGTGTAGTGGTTTTGTTTCCATCTGCAAATAGGGAAGATGCTTTGTTTTGGATTGCCTCAGGAAAATGTGCTTGAGGAATGGAGAAATTCATCCCGATTCCAATAATCACTGAACTGATTTCGCCAGATTCCATATCACTCACGGCCTCTGAAAGAATACCGCTAATTTTTTTGCCATTTAAATAAATATCGTTGACCCATTTGATTGATGCAGACTTGCCGGTTAATTCTTGGATCGCTTTTATACACGCACTGGCAGCGATGATCGTATATTGAGGTAACTCATCAAACCGTTGATTTGGATGTAGCAAAAGACTCATGTAGATTCCTTGGCCAGGCTCCGCAAAAAAAGGTCGACCAAAACGACCGTGCGCCTGTTCCTGTGTATCTGCTACCAATAAAACCGGATCCATCTGGTGTTGGGTAGCGAACAGTTTTGCATCTTTCATCGTTGATTCAGATTGCTTTAGGACCTGTACTTTTAAATCAGGGGCGAAATAGTGTAGTGCTTGGCTGATTTCTTGGGCGTCCAAAACATCAGAAGGGAGATAGCGGTACCCTTTTGCTTGATGCTCAAATTGATAGCCTGCTTTTTCTAATTCTTTGATCGCTTTCCAGATACTCGTACGGGAAACTTGTAATTGTTGGGCAATTTTTTCTCCAGAAAGGAACTCGGATGAATCCTTCAGTAATTGGAGGACTTTCTCTTTTGTCGCCATCATGATCACTCCTTTTCAGTTCATTGTATCAATAAGTGAAAAAGAACAAAATAATAACTTCAACAAACTTGTTGAAATTTAATCAAATGGATTTTATTAAAAAAAATACGTCAATTTAGCAAAATCGAAAAAAAGAATGATCTAAGCTAAATTGACGTATTTATTCAGAAAGGATCAAGAGAGTAATACTTGATCGTCTTTCAATGCTGTTCCGCTATTTTGTTTGAACATATCCAAGAGTTGAGGAACAGTTAATTGTTGTTTTTCTGCTTCATGGATGTCTACTACGATATTTCCTTGGTGTAACATGATCAGGCGATTCCCATACCGAATGGCATCCTCCATATCATGTGTGACCATGAATGCTGTCAAATGTTGTTCGCCAATCAGTTTTTCAGTCAATTCCATGACTGTTTTTGAAGTGGCAGGATCAAGAGCAGCTGTATGTTCATCCAATAAAATCAGTTCAGGCCTTTGGAGTGTTGCCATCAGTAGAGTGATCGCTTGGCGTTGTCCACCAGAAAGCAAGCCGATTTCAGTTGTTAGTCGATCTTCAAGTCCCAGATTCAAACGGGCTAATTGTTCTTTGAAAAATGTACGATCCTGAGGTTTGACTCCGCGGAAGAAGCCTCGTTTTTTTCCACGTTTCATGGCTAACGCCAAATTTTCTTCGACAGTTAAACGGACAGCAGTGCCTAATTTAGGATCTTGGAACACGCGGCTGATGTCTTTTGAACGTGCCACGACTGATTTTTTAGTCAGGTCTTTCCCATTTAGCAACACACGCCCTTGATCTACAGAAAAGGAACCGGCAATACTGTTTAACAGAGTAGATTTACCTGCTCCGTTCCCACCGATGATCGTTACGAAGTCACCAGGCTTCAAGGATAGGTTGATCCCTTTAAGGACATGGTTCTCGTTGATTGTTCCTTTTTCGAAGGTATGATGAAGGTTTTCTAGCGTTAATACATCAGTCATTTTTATTTACCTCCTTTTGCTTTGGTACGTGTTGGTAGTTTTAATTTCTGTTGGATCTGAGGGAATGATAGACAGATAACGAGTACAAGTGCAGAAGCTAATTTTGAATCGCTTGGTTGTACGTTCAATTCAAATACTAATGCCAAGATAAAGCGGTAGATCACGGCCCCCAAGATGATAGTCAGTAAACGGAATAGCAAGGATTGATTTCTAAATAGTACCTCAGCAATAATGATCGATGCCAAACCGATGACGATCGTACCGATCCCTGAGTTTAGATCCGCGAAGCCATTGTTTTGGGCTAACAAAGAACCAGATAGAGCGATACAGCCATTTGAGATCATATAGCCAATGATTTTCATATTATCTGTGTTGATCCCATTTGCTTCACTCATGGCTAAGTTATCTCCCGTTGCACGAATAGCAAGACCCGTCTCTGTTCGTAGGAAAAGGACGAGCAAAGCCACCACGATCAAAGCAAAGATCAAGCCAACGATCAAAACAGCATTTTCTTTTGTCATGCCATAAGATTGGACCCAGTCAAAAACAGTCTTTTGTCCCAACAATGAGATATTAGGAGCACCCATCACTCGAGAAGTAATAGAATATAGACCAGTCATTGTAATGATCCCAGCTAATAAAGCGGGGATTTTAAGTTTCGTGTGAAGTAATCCGGAGACAAGTCCCGCTGCAGCTCCTCCTAAAAAACCTAAAAGACAAGCAAGGACTGGATGGATGCCTTTTGTTATACTCATTGCGGCAATCCCAGCTCCTAGCGGGAAACTTCCTTCAGCAGTCAAGTCAGCGATATCTAAAATACGAAAGGTTAAGAATACTCCGATAGCAAGGAGTGCCCATAGGACCCCTTGCGAAGCGGATGATAAAAAAATTGAGATGAGATTTGTCATGATTGTCCTCCTATAGGTCTATTCAGCAGATTTGATCGTTGATGGATCGATCCCGATGGCTTTTGCCATTTCTTCGTTTACATACAATGAAAGATCATCTGCAGATTCGACAGGAAGTTCACTTGGTTTTTTACCATCTAAGATTTTTGCAGCCATTGCGCCTGTTTGTTTCCCTAATTTTTCATAGTCGATCCCAACTGTTGCTAAACCACCATCTTTGACTTGATCAACAGAACCTGCAACGATCGGTGTTTTCGTTTCTTTTGCTACTTCACCGACGACACTGGCTGCACTTGCAAAGGTATTGTCAGTAGGGATATAGATACCATCAACGTCTTTTGCTAAACTTTTTGTTACTTGTTGGACATCGTTTGTTGTATTTGCTGTTGAGACTTTGACTTTCACGCCTGCTTTTTTCAGTGCTTTTTCAACTAGATCGCCTTGGATCTTAGAGTTTGCTTCACCATTGTTGTACATGATCCCGATTGTTTTTGCATCAGGCACGATGCTTAGTAATAAATCGATCTGTTTATCGATCGGTACCATGTCAGTTGTTCCTGTCACATTTCCGCCAGGTTTTTCATTAGAGGAAACTAAATGTGCTTGTTCTAAGTCTGTCACGGCTGTCACTGTGATTGGTATCGTTGTTGTTTCATTTAAAAGTGATTGTGCTGCGGGAGTTGCAATCCCTAAAAGCAAGTCTGGATCGTCTTTGACTAGTTTTTCGCTCATGCTCTTCAAGTTATCTTGATTATTTTGAGCATTTTGATAGTCGATGGTTAGATTATCGCCTTCTTTATAGCCGTTTTCTTTCAATCCTTCTTTGAAACCTTTATAAGCAGCATCTAGTGAATTGTGTTGTACAAGTTGTAAGACGCCGATTGTTTTTGTGTTATCTGCTTTTTCAGAAGAGTTCCCTGATGAACCACATCCTGCAAGTGCGAGTAGTAAAGCTGTTCCTAATCCGATCATTAATTTCTTTTTCATTTGTTTTTCCTCCTTAAATTTGAAAACAAAAAATCCATTTAGACAAAACGTCTAAATGGATCGGTCATCGAAATATATGAAAGTAAGTAAATACTTTGCACTCTTTCACTCAGCCACTTAGCGTAATGTCTACGTGGCCTCTTGTGCAGTACAAAGTGCTTTAGCCATCATAGATACAAACTGTCGTTTAACGTTTGCACCCACGATCAATCATGAATACAAACCTATCTAAAGTAGCTAAAGTAAAAGTTATTCAGTTGTGTTGGTGTTAGTTGGTTGATTTTTATTTTCATAAAAAAGCCCTCCACAATTTGAATTTTCTCAAGTATAGCGGAGGGCCATCCCACTGTCAAGCAGAAATTTCAGAAAATTCTAAAAAAACACGAAATAAATTTTTAGAATACTATAGTAGGAAAAGATTAAGAAAATCTTGTGAAAAGTCAGAGGAAACGCCAGGAAGTGTTGACTTTTATGAAAAATGAGTGTAGTATATGAAGTTGCAAAAACTATCTGATGAAGTGAAGGCAGAAACGAAATATTGTCCGTTTCGGCTTTAATATAAGGAAACAAAAGTAGAAGCTCATGAAGAAATGGTTTCAAGAGAATGTTCTATTTTTGGTTTTTTTTTGCCTAAAAGCCGCAAAAAATGTCTGTTGTTACCTAAATATAATATTTTTAATATTATTGTAACAATTGATCGGGTAGTCTTTTTGAATGACATTTTAGAGGGGTGAAGAGCTTGGCTGGACACGTAGTAAAATACGGAAAACACCGCGAACGTAGAAGTTTCGCAAGAATCAGTGAAGTGTTGGAATTACCAAATTTGATCGAAATTCAAACAGACTCGTACCAATGGTTCTTAGATGAAGGACTAAGAGAAATGTTTGAAGACATTTTGCCAATCGATGATTTTAACGGCAATCTATCTTTGGAATTTGTGGATTATGAATTGAAAGAACCTAAGTATACTGTAGCAGAAGCTCGCGCACATGATGCCAATTATTCTGCGCCATTACATGTCACTTTGCGTTTAACAAACCGTGAAACTGGTGAAATCAAAGCACAAGAAGTATTCTTTGGTGATTTCCCATTAATGACGGAACAAGGAACATTTATCATCAACGGGGCAGAACGAGTAATCGTTTCTCAGTTGGTTCGTTCACCAGGCGTTTATTTCCATGGTAAAGTCGACAAAAACGGAAAAGAAGGATTCGGTTCAACTGTAATCCCTAACCGTGGTGCTTGGCTAGAAATGGAAACTGATGCAAAAGATATTTCTTACGTACGTATCGACCGCACACGTAAGATTCCATTGACTGTTTTAGTTCGGGCTTTAGGATTTGGCTCAGATGATACGATCTTTGAAATCTTCGGCGATAGTGAAACATTACGTAATACGATCGAAAAAGATTTGCACAAAAATGCAAGCGACTCAAGAACAGAAGAAGGTTTGAAAGACGTTTATGAACGTTTACGTCCAGGCGAACCTAAAACAGCGGATAGCTCACGTAACCTATTGAACGCTCGTTTCTTCGATCCAAAACGTTACGACTTAGCAAATGTTGGTCGTTACAAAGTAAACAAAAAATTAGACTTGAAAACACGTCTATTGAATTTGACTCTAGCAGAAACATTGGTCGATCCAGAAACTGGCGAGATCATTGTTGAAAAAGGAACTGTTTTGACTCACCAAGTGATGGAAACACTTGCTCCTTTCATCGAAAATGGCTTGAATTCAGTGACTTACTACCCATCAGAAGACGGTGTAGTGACTGATCCAATGACTGTCCAAGTGATCAAAGTCTTTTCACCAAAAGATCCAGAGCGTGAAGTAAATGTCATCGGTAATGGCTATCCAGAAGCACCTGTGAAAACAGTGCGTCCAGCAGATATCATTGCTTCAATGAGCTATTTCTTGAACTTGATGGAAGGCATCGGCAATGTAGACGATATCGACCATTTAGGAAACCGTCGTATCCGTTCAGTCGGCGAACTTTTACAAAATCAATTCCGTATCGGGTTAGCTCGTATGGAACGTGTGGTACGTGAAAGAATGTCGATCCAAGATACAGAAACATTGACACCACAACAATTGATCAATATCCGACCAGTTGTCGCAAGTATCAAAGAATTCTTTGGTTCTTCTCAGTTGTCACAGTTCATGGACCAAACGAATCCTCTTGGCGAATTGACACACAAACGTCGTCTTTCAGCCTTAGGACCTGGTGGTTTGACACGTGACCGTGCGGGTTATGAAGTCCGTGACGTTCACTATTCTCACTATGGCCGTATGTGTCCGATCGAAACGCCTGAAGGTCCGAATATTGGATTGATCAATAGTTTATCTAGCTATGCAAAAGTAAACAAATTTGGATTTATTGAAACTCCTTATCGTCGTGTTGACCGTCAAACGGGTCGTGTAACAGACCAAATCGATTATTTGACAGCCGATATCGAAGACCATTACATCGTTGCCCAAGCAAACAGCCCATTGAATGAAGATGGCACATTTGCTCAAGACGTAGTTATGGCTCGTGCACAAAGTGAAAACTTAGAAGTATCAATCGATAAAGTCGACTATATGGACGTTTCTCCTAAACAAGTAGTTGCGGTAGCGACAGCATGTATTCCTTTCTTGGAAAACGATGACTCCAACCGTGCCTTGATGGGTGCCAACATGCAGCGACAAGCTGTACCGTTGATCAATCCACAAGCTCCATGGGTTGGTACTGGTATGGAATATAAATCAGCACATGACTCAGGTGCTGCATTATTATGTAAACACGATGGAGTAGTTGAATTCGTTGATGCTTCTCAAATCCGTGTTCGTCGTGATAATGGTGCATTAGATAAATATGATATTACGAAGTTCCGCCGTTCAAACTCAGGAACAAGTTACAATCAACGACCAATCGTTCATTTAGGCGAAAAAGTTGAAAAAGGCGATACATTAGCTGATGGACCTTCTATGGAACAAGGTGAAATGGCTTTAGGACAAAACGTTCTTGTCGGTTTCATGACTTGGGAAGGGTATAACTATGAAGATGCGATCATCATGAGCCGTCGTTTGGTAAAAGATGATGTGTATACTTCAATCCATATTGAAGAATATGAGTCAGAAGCTCGTGATACAAAATTAGGACCAGAAGAAATCACTCGCGAAATCCCTAACGTTGGGGAAGATGCACTGAAAGACTTAGACGAAATGGGTATCATCCGTATCGGTGCAGAAGTGAAAGATGGAGATCTACTTGTTGGTAAAGTTACGCCAAAAGGGGTTACTGAACTATCAGCAGAAGAACGTCTATTGCATGCGATCTTTGGTGAAAAAGCTCGTGAAGTCCGCGACACTTCTTTACGTGTACCACATGGCGGTGGTGGGATCGTTCACGATGTGAAGATCTTTACTCGTGAAGCTGGCGATGAATTGTCACCAGGTGTGAACATGTTAGTTCGTGTCTATATCGTTCAAAAACGTAAAATCCATGAAGGGGATAAAATGGCCGGTCGTCACGGTAATAAAGGGGTTGTTTCCCGTATTATGCCGGAAGAAGATATGCCATTCTTACCAGATGGAACACCGATCGATATCATGTTGAATCCTCTAGGGGTGCCATCACGTATGAATATCGGACAAGTATTGGAATTGCATTTAGGGATGGCTGCTCGTCAACTAGGCATCCACGTTGCAACACCAGTCTTTGATGGTGCAAGTGATGAAGACGTTTGGGAAACTGTTCGTGAAGCTGGTATGGCTAGCGATGCGAAGACTGTTCTTTATGACGGTCGTACTGGTGAACCATTTGATGGCCGTGTGTCTGTCGGCGTGATGTACATGATCAAGCTTGCCCACATGGTTGATGATAAATTGCATGCTCGTTCAATTGGACCTTACTCATTGGTTACACAACAACCGTTGGGTGGTAAAGCACAATTTGGTGGACAACGTTTTGGGGAAATGGAAGTTTGGGCACTGGAAGCTTACGGTGCAGCATATACCTTACAAGAAATCTTGACTTACAAATCAGATGATGTTGTCGGTCGTGTGAAAACATACGAAGCAATTGTTAAGGGTGAACCAATTCCAAAACCAGGCGTTCCAGAATCATTCCGAGTATTAGTAAAAGAATTACAATCACTTGGTTTGGATATGCGTGTCTTGGATATCAAGGATGCTGAAATCGAACTTCGTGATATGGATGACGAAGACGATGATTTGATCACCGTTGATGCATTGACTAAATTTGCGGAACAACAAACTGCAAAAGAGCTAGAGAAAAAAGCTGCAGAACAAGTAGAAGATGAACGACAAGATGTCATCCAAAACTTTGAAACCGCAGAAGATAAATTAGACTAATCCGGTCTATGAGCTGTAAGGCGGTCGATGATCAGCCGCCTTGCGGTTTTGCCATTAAACGAAATGGAGGGAACCCCTTTTGATCGATGTAAATAAATTCGAAAGTATGCAAATAGGTTTGGCTTCTCCCGAAAAAATCAGAAGCTGGTCTTACGGTGAAGTAAAAAAACCTGAGACGATTAACTATCGTACCTTAAAACCTGAACGCGAAGGGTTGTTCTGTGAGCGGATTTTTGGTCCTACAAAAGACTGGGAATGTGCCTGCGGAAAATACAAACGTATCCGTTATAAAGGAATCGTTTGTGATCGATGCGGTGTGGAAGTCACACGTTCAAAAGTTCGTCGTGAACGTATGGGACACATTGAATTAGCAGCACCTGTTTCACATATCTGGTACTTTAAAGGTATTCCTTCTCGTATGGGTCTTGTATTAGACATGAGCCCACGCGCACTAGAAGAAATCATTTACTTTGCTTCATATGTGGTCATCGAACCTGGAAACACAAACTTAGAGAAAAAACAATTGTTGACTGAACGCGAATACCGCGAAAAACGTGAACAATATGGACAAGAATTCCAAGCAGCTATGGGAGCAGAAGCAATCAAACAATTACTTGATAATGTTGATTTAGATGCTGAAGCAGCTGAATTAAAAGAAGAATTGAAATCTGCACAAGGACAAAAACGTACACGTGCGATCCGTCGTTTGGACATTTTAGAAGCTTTCCGTGCTTCAGGAAATGAACCAAGCTGGATGGTCATGGATGTTATCCCTGTCATCCCGCCAGATCTACGCCCAATGGTCCAATTAGAAGGTGGCCGTTTTGCGACAAGTGACTTGAACGACCTTTACCGTCGAGTAATCAACCGTAATAACCGTTTGAAACGTTTGTTGGACTTGAACGCTCCTGGTATCATCGTTCAAAATGAAAAACGTATGTTACAAGAAGCTGTTGACGCATTGATTGATAATGGTCGTCGTGGCCGTCCAGTTACTGGACCAGGTAACCGCCCATTGAAATCTCTTTCTCATATGTTGAAAGGGAAACAAGGTCGTTTCCGTCAAAACTTACTTGGTAAACGTGTGGACTATTCAGGTCGTTCGGTTATCGTTGTTGGACCATTCTTGAAAATGTATCAATGTGGTCTACCAAAAGAAATGGCGATCGAATTATTCAAACCATTTGTGATGCGTGAACTTGTTCAACGTGAACTTGCTTCAAATATCAAAAATGCGAAACGTAAAATCGAGCGTCAAGAAGACGAAGTTTGGGATGTCCTAGAAGACGTAATCAAAGAACACCCAGTTTTACTTAACCGGGCACCTACGCTTCACAGACTTGGTATCCAAGCATTTGAACCAGTATTAGTTCAAGGTCGTGCAATCCGTTTGCATCCACTTGTATGTGAAGCTTACAATGCCGATTTCGATGGAGACCAAATGGCTGTTCACGTACCATTGAACGAAGAAGCACAAGCAGAAGCACGCATGTTGATGCTCGCTGCTCAAAACATTTTGAATCCAAAAGACGGTAAACCAGTTGTAACCCCTTCTCAAGATATGGTGTTAGGTAACTACTACCTAACGATGGAAGAAGAAGGACGTGAAGGCGAAGGTATGGTCTTCCGTGATCAAAATGAAGCCGTGATCGCATGGCGTAATGGCTACGTTCATTTACATTCACGTATCGGTGTGAACCCTAATTCACTAGGTGAAAAACCATTTACTGAATGGCAAAAAGAACGTACGATGATCACAACTGTTGGTAAGATCATCTTTAATGAAATCATGCCACCAGAATTCCCTTACTTGAATGAACCTACTGACTTCAACTTAACAGTCCAAACACCGGATAAATATTTTGTTGAAGCAGGTACAGATATTCCGGCACACATCAAAGAGCAAGAATTAGTCTTACCATTCAAGAAGAAAAACTTAGGAAATATCATCGCAGAAGTCTTCAAACGTTTCAAAGTAACAGAAACTTCTAAGATGCTTGACCGTATGAAAGACTTAGGGTACAAACATTCCACTCATGCTGGTATCACAGTGGGTATCGCAGATATCAGTGTACTAGATGAAAAACAAGGAATCATTGAAAATGCCCATAAACAAGTTGAAACAATCACTAAACAATTCCGTCGTGGGTTGATTACTGATGATGAACGTTATGAACGCGTAATCGCTGTTTGGAACGCTGCCAAAGACAACATCCAACAAAAACTGATGGAAAGTCTGGAAGCGAAAAACCCAATCTTCATGATGTCTGATTCTGGAGCCCGTGGTAACATCTCCAACTTTACACAGCTTGCTGGTATGCGTGGATTGATGGCTGCCCCTAACGGACGAATCATGGAATTGCCGATCATTTCAAACTTCCGTGAAGGACTATCTGTCTTGGAAATGTTTATCTCTACTCACGGAGCGCGTAAAGGAATGACCGATACAGCCTTGAAGACAGCCGATTCAGGTTATCTAACTCGTCGTTTAGTAGACGTTGCCCAAGACGTAATCATTCGTGAAGAAGATTGCGGTACAGATCGAGGGCTTGAAATTCAAGCGATTCGTGAAGGAAACGAAATCATTGAATCACTAGAAGATCGTTTGATTGGACGTTACACACGTAAAGAAGTCCGTCATCCTGAAACAAATGAAGTGATCATTGCTGGAAATCAATTGATTTCAGAAGACGTTGCAAAACAAATCGTTGATGCAGGTGTTGAAACAGTAACGATCCGTTCAGTCTTCACATGTAACACAAAACACGGTGTCTGCAAACATTGTTATGGACGTAACTTGGCAACTGGCTCTGACGTTGAAGTCGGAGAAGCAGTTGGTACGATCGCCGCTCAATCAATCGGTGAACCAGGTACTCAGTTAACAATGCGTACGTTCCATACGGGTGGGGTTGCCGGAGACGATATCACTCAAGGGCTTCCTCGTGTCCAAGAAATTTTTGAAGCACGTAATCCGAAAGGGCAAGCCGTGATCACAGAAGTAACTGGAGATGTCATCGACATTTCAGAAGACGCTGCGACACGTACAAAAGAAGTAACAATCAAAGGGAAAACAGATACACGTACGTATACTGTTCCTTATACAGCTCGTATGAAAGTTGCTGAAGGCGATATGATCCATCGTGGAGCACCATTGACAGAAGGTTCGATTGATCCTAAACAATTGTTACAAGTCCGCGATGTATTGTCTGTTGAAAACTACTTGCTACGTGAAGTACAACGCGTATACCGTATGCAAGGGGTAGAAATCGGAGACAAACATATCGAAGTAATGGTTCGTCAAATGTTGCGTAAAGTTCGCGTAATGGACCCAGGTGATACAGAAATCTTACCAGGAACATTATTAGATATCGCAGATTTCAAAGACCAAAACTACAATACGTTAGTAGCCGGCGGTGTTCCTGCAACATCTCGTCCAGTCTTACTAGGTATTACAAAGGCTTCATTAGAAACAAACAGCTTCTTATCTGCTGCATCATTCCAAGAAACAACTCGTGTCTTGACGGATGCTGCTATCAGAGGGAAGAAAGATCCACTTCTTGGTTTGAAAGAAAATGTTATCATCGGTAAGATCATCCCAGCTGGTACTGGTATGTCACGTTACCGCAACATGGAACCAAAAGAAGTCGGTGTAGCAAGTGAAAATGTTTATAGTATTTCAGACATCGAAGCACAAATGGCTGCAGAAGATGCAATGAATGAACAAAAATAAGCATAACGTGTAAGTAAAGCGGTCAGAACAGAAGGATTCATCAAGAAATGACTTCTGTTCTCCCTTGTTACTCGAACTAGAGGATGTGATAAAATCTATCACATCCTCTTTTTTTTGAATAAAATAGTAGTCTAGTTCATTGGAACATAAACAGAAATTTATTGAAGCGAATTCTAGCTATGCTCATCTTGTGAGTCATTTTACAGATAAATCGTCCTAGAGTTTATCAAATGATTTTAAAAAATTGTGGATAAAAAAGTAGGAAGAAGCTATCAACAGTCAGTAGGAAACACAAAAAGTTACACGAAAAATAAATCCACAGGTGGATAAGTTTTTTCTTTTTCAATAATTATCCACAATATCAAAAAATTGAGTCTGGAATAGGCAGTAGGAAAAACAGAAATAAAGCAGCTTTTTGAATACCCTGGTAGGGTAATTTAAGCAAATCAATAGGACTTTCATCTAAAATGAGTATGATAAAAGGAAAGGAGTTGATCATTATGGCAGTAAAAAAAGCGGTATTTGCCGGAGGATGTTTCTGGTGTATGGTAAAACCATTTGAAACGCAACCAGGTATATTCTCTGTTGTTTCAGGTTATACAGGTGGACACGTGCCTAATCCAACATATGAACAAGTGACAACAGGAACGACAGGACATACGGAGGCCGTGGAGATCGCCTATGATCCTGACATCATCAGCTATGAACAACTGGTGGAGATCTATTGGCAACAAACCGATCCGACCGATGCGTTAGGACAGTTTGCAGATCGAGGGGATTCCTACCGGCCAGTCATTTATTATGGGAATGAAGAAGAGCGGGAAATAGCGGAAAAATCAAAACAAAAACTGCAAGATAGTGGTCGATTCGATAAACCGATCGTAACGAAAATCGAACCTAAAAGCGACTTTTATCCAGCAGAAGAATACCATCAAGATTATTATAGGAAAAACAAAGTACATTATCAGCTATACCGTGAAGGCTCTGGGCGTGGAGGCTTTTTGAGAAAGCATTGGGGCGATAAAAAGAGCTAAAAAAGATAGAGTCTGGGACAAATCTAAAAATCAGTTTTGCTCCCACCGTGTATTCGTTTCTAAAGAATGAGACAAAAGTGTTTCTTACTTCTGTCCTAGCCTCGTTTTTCTCTCCAATTTCTCAAACCTAAACGACTTTTTTCTCGACCTCTATGTTCGGCCGACAGCTAGGGTGCAACTAGATGTCGGCTTTTTCATTGCTGTAGTATCGCGTTATTCAATATGTTGGACAACGAGTAAAGCCACACTTAAAAAAAGCAGAAAGGGTAACTTTGTGATCTTCTTTTGAAAGAAGAAATGAGTGCAGAGCATAAAACAAATTCCTAAGGCACTAGCAATCAAGACTAAGTACAGTAATTGTACTAGTAAGAGTTGTCCGCTCCAACACCATACAACCAATGAATCACCGGAACCTAAATAATCAGTAGCATAAAAAATCAAAAGACTACTGACAATCGATAGGATCAAAACCGTCGTGAATTGAAAATGCCCAGTAAGCAACCAATAACTCCACAAAATGATCCAAATAAGGTAAAGTATCCTAGAATCAATGAAGAGATAAAAACAATCCATCAGTGAGAGCAAAAAAGCAGAAAGTATCCAAAAAAGGAGCATTGGATCCGTGCTTGGTGCATAGTGGAAGAACCAAACAAAGATCCCACCACAAGCCAGTTCAGCTAAAAAATAGCTTTGGGGTAAGGGAACATGGCAAGAGCGACAGCGAAATCGTTGCAAGCAAATCGAAAGCAAAGGAATCAATTCATACCATGTCAAAAAATGGTGGCAGTTGACACAATGTGATCTGGGAGAAATAATAGAATGATCTTGGGGAATCCGTTGTGCCGACAAACATAAGAAAGAACCAACACAACAACCAATGATAACAGACAGTAACATGAATGTATCCTCCTTTTTAGGTAAGATACGTCAGTAATGCTCCAATTTTTTCGTAATTTTTAGTAGAGGTGATAAAATGAATATCTCAATTGGCATAGATATTGGCACAACCCAAACCAAAGCAGTCGCCTTCGATGAACAAGCACAAGTCATCGATTCAGCGTACTTTCCTTATCCCTTGATCCAAGAACAACCAGGGATGGCAGAACAAGATCAAGAACTGATTTTCCATGCTGTTTGTACAGTGATCCAGCAATTGACTGAACGGTTCTCTAAAGAAGCAACGATTGACGTCATTTCCTTCTCGTCAGCAATGCACAGTTTAATTTTGTGCGATGAACAAATGGTGCCACTTACCCGAATGATCACTTGGGCAGATACACGTGCTGTGGAACAGGCAGAAAGATTGAAGAACACTCCACTAGGTCTAAGCATCTACCAACAAACAGGTACGCCGCTTCATCCAATGACGCCATTCGCAAAAATCAAATGGTTACAAGAAACACAACCGGAACTAATCGAACGTACCGCGTATTATATCGGGATCAAAGAATATATCATTTATCGTTTATTTGGCAAGCTCATAACAGATTATAGTACAGCCTCTGGCACAGGATACTTCGATATCCATCAGTTCAGATGGACAAAAGAAGTGCTGGATTACTTAAATATCAGTGAAAAACAGTTACCTGAAATAGCTCCACCCACTATGGAGATGCCGAAACTTCAAGCAGAGATGCAAGAAATATTGAAACTCGAAAATGATATATCATTTGTTTTGGGCGGTGCAGATGGTCCGCTCTCAAATTTAGGATTAGGCGCATTTGGGGAGGATATCGCCGCATTAACGGTCGGGACGAGTGGTGCTATCCGATTTATAACAGATCATCCACAGTTGCACCCAGATATGGAGACCTTTTGTTACGTATTGGATCAAAGCCATTGGGTCGTTGGTGGGGCAACAAGTAATGGTGCAGGGATCTTTGATTGGGCAAGTCAAACCTTGATGCAGGAAGTCACGCAACAAGCGATTGCGCAAGGAGACAATCCTTACGATGCCCTGCTCTCAGCAATTGCTTTTGTCCCTCCAGGAGCAAACGGCTTACTTTTCCAACCTTATTTATTAGGAGAAAGAGCGCCACTATGGGATGCAGAGGCTTCTGGAAGCTTCTTAGGTCTCCAACGGCACCACACAGAAAAAGAAATGATGCGGGCAATCTTAGAGGGAATCTGTCTCAACTTGAAACGGATCTTGGAAGGGATCTGCCAAGAAGGTCAGCTATCTGAACTACGAGCGACAGGTGGATTTGCTCGATCCTATGTTTTTCGTCAACTCATGGCAGATGTCTTAGGCTATCCACTCGTCTTTCCAGCTGTTTCTGAGGCCTCCGCTTTAGGGGCTGTTTTTCTAGGCTGGCAGAGCCTAGGGAAAATCAAGGAATTAAATGAAGGCAAAAAATGGATCAAATTAGAGACCCAAGTTCCCGTACAGAAAAATATCCACGAGATCTATGAAATCATTTATCCGACATTCGTTGATACACAACAACAATTAACCAGTACCTATAAACGACTAGCACACCTTCGCCAATCATTAGCCAGAACATGATACTCAAAAAATGAAATCTAATAGATTGAGATGAACCAAAGATGCGATAAAGGGGAAAGCACTGAGGAATACAGATTGAAAAAGAATTGTTCTATGTTGAAAATCATTCTCAAGTAAATGGTTTCATTGTACTTTTGTCTCAAAGTTTACTATGCTTTTAATGTAAATAAAAGTTAGGAGGAAACCAGAAAATGAAATTCCAACAAACCAAAGAAGTATTAAATCAGTTAGTGGCAGATTTGAGTCAAATGTCTGTTGTGGTTCACCAAACACATTGGTACATGAGAGGGCCGGGCTTCCTGACATTGCACCCAATGATGGATGAGTTCATGGATGATTTAAATGAACAATTGGATGAAATCTCAGAACGTTTGATTACGTTAGATGGCTCACCTTACTCAACTTTACGGGAATTTGCTGACAATACAAAAATCCCTGATGAAGTAGGCCGTTGGGACCGTACAATCCCAGAACGCTTAGAAACACTTGTTAAAGGCTACCGCTACTTAGCAGACCTTTACCAAAAAGGGATAGAAGTATCTGGTGAAGAAGGCGATGACCCAACACAAGACATCTTTATTGCATTTAAAACAGCTACTGAAAAACGTATCTGGATGATCCAAGCACACTTGGGCAAAGCACCAGAAATCGATGCATAAAGATAATTGATAGAATATATAATAGTAGAAAAACTGCGTGGAAGTTTCCTTTCACGCAGTTTTTTATGTTAGAGGGGTATTCATTTTTATTTGGAAACCTTTTGAAAGAGAATGGCTATCCGCAAATGGCTTCAATGAGTGATTCTTCAAAGAATAGAAGAATAAACGCAGAGCCTTCTTCTTTTGGAAGCCAATCTCTAATTTTCAGTGAGTAACTCTTTATGCGCATGGTCAAGTTGCAAGCGTACTTGATCAAATCCTGTCCCACCAAGCGAATGACGACGTTTGACAGCAGTTTCCGGTTGAAGAGTCACATAGATATCCTCTTCGATCAAAGGACTGATTGCTTGGTATTCTTCAAAAGGAATATCTTGTAGATACCCACCTTTCTGCGTACAACGCAGAACCAACTTACCAACGATCTCGTGGGCTTGGCGGAAAGGTAATCCTTTAGCTGCCAGATAATCCGCTAATTCTGTAGCATTCGAGAAATCTTTTTGAGTGGCTGCGTACATACGTGATTTGTTCACTTTCATCGTAGCAACCATCCCATCCATGATAGTCAGGCATGCCAACACCGTTTCACTGGTATCGAACATCCCTTCTTTATCTTCTTGAAAATCTTTATTGTATGCTAAGGGAAGACCTTTCATCAATGTCAATAAACCAAATAGATTTCCGTAGACACGTCCTGTTTTTCCACGAATCAATTCAGCCATATCCGGGTTTTTCTTTTGTGGCATGATTGAACTACCTGTAGAAAACGTGTCTGTTAATTCAATATATTGGAACTCGTAACTACACCATAAAATGAGTTCTTCGCAAAAACGTGACAAATGCATCATCAACAAGGAGCAGTTACTCAAAAATTCGAGGATAAAATCACGATCACTTACAGCATCTAGACTATTCGCATAAACACCAGAAAAATCTAACTCTTTAGCAGCAAATTCTCGGTCGATCGGAAAAGTTGTCCCGGCTAAAGCCGCACTACCTAATGGAGAAAGATCGATTCGTTTCAAACTTTCTGTTAAACGCGCATAATCACGTGTAAACATCTGATAATAGGCAAGCAAATGGTGACCAAATGAAATCGGTTGAGCATGTTGGAGATGGGTATAGCCAGGTGCAATCGTTTCTACATGTTCTTCCGCTTTTTCCACAAAGGTTTGGCGTAGATGATGCAATTTTTCAAGTATCTCCTGCACAACATCTTTCAAAAACAGGTGCATGTCCGTGGCGACTTGATCATTTCGGCTACGAGCTGTATGCAATTTTCCGGCAACTGCACCGATCTCCTGATGCAGTAACGTTTCAATATTCAAGTGGATATCTTCATTTTCAATGGAAAATTGTAAATTTCCCTCTTGCAGTTTCGCTTGTAAGGTCTGTAATCCTTCTGTAATTGCTGCAGTTTCTTCAACCGTAAGAATTCCTGTGTGACCAAGCATTTTGACATGGGCCAAACTCCCTAAAATATCCTGTTTTGCTAATTTTTGGTCAAAAGAGATTGATGCTCCAAACTCGTCAATCCATTCTTCACTTTTTCCTTGAAAACGACCACCCCAAAGTTTTTCCATTATTGTTCCTCCCAGTAATTGGCAAGTATCCGGCGTAAATCTTGTATGATTTGCAAATTATTTCGTACTTGTTTTGTTCATCTGTTTTTCTTGGACTTCTGCGTGGACCTTTGAAGGTAGTCCCCATAATTTGATAAAACCAACAGCTGCCTGTTGATCGAATGTATCAGCAGAAGTATAAGTAGCCAATTCCTCACTATACAGACTGTTTTCTGATTTACGTCCTTCTACGATGACATTTCCTTTGAACAGTTTCACACGAACCGTACCATTCACATACACTTGTGTCGATTTCAAAAATTGAAGCAATGCTTCTGTCAAAGGATTGAACCATAGACCGTCATAGATCATTTGACTCAATTGTTGTTCAATAATTGGTTTGAAATGCGCCAATTCACGAACAAATGTCAAGTCTTCTAATTCTTTATGGGCTTGCATCAATGTTACAGCTCCAGGACATTCATATACTTCACGGGATTTGATGCCCACTAAACGATTCTCAACGTGATCGATACGGCCAATACCATGTTTACCAGCCAATTGATTCACTGCAAGGATCAGTTGTGAAAGAGAGAGTTTCTCACCATTCAATGCAACGGGCAACCCTTTTTCAAAGGTAAGCTCAATGATATCTTCTTCATCAGGTGTGTATTTCAAATCAGTCGTCAGTTCATAGGCGCCAGTAGGAGGAGTTGCCCAAGGGTCTTCTAATACGCCACATTCGCATGCACGTCCCCAAAGATTTTGATCAATCGAGTAAGGGTTATCTAGATTCGCAGGAATCGGAATCCCATTGTCTTTCGCATAAGCAATCTCTTCTTCCCGAGACCATTGCCATTGACGAACAGGTGCTACGATTTTTAAATCAGGCGCCAAGGCATTGATCGCCACTTCAAAACGAACTTGGTCATTTCCTTTTCCAGTACAGCCATGCGCAATCGTTGTTGCACCCGTTGCTCGAGTAAGTTCCACTAATTTCTTTGCAATTAAGGGGCGTGAAAGAGCAGAGACCAGTGGATAAGACTGTTCATAGAATGTGTGCCCTTGAAGCGCCACACTCGCAAATTCTTGGGCAAATTCTTCTTTCGCATCAATCGCATAAGAAGCAACCGCGCCGACTTGTAATGCTTTTTCTTTGATGAACGCAGTATCTTTTCCTTCACCAATATCAAGACAGCACGCGATGACATCATATCCATCATCTGCTAACCATTTGATTGCGACAGATGTATCCAGACCACCAGAGTAAGCTAAAATAATTTTCTCTTTCATAGAAATCTCCCCTTAATTTTCATTGTTTTCAGAATTGATTGTTTCAAATGATAACATCATAAAAATAAAAAATCAATCAATTTAATAAATAAATATACAATAAAACGAAATAAAAATATATATTATGCATTTATTTATGAATATCCATCATTTTATTCAAAGCGGATTTTTGATTGGACGTTGGAAAAATGAAAAGAATAAAAGAATTTGCACTGAAAATTAAAATTTTTCATTAGAAAGAAAAAACGTTGACATTAAGGGGATTAGAAGGTAATATGTTAAATGGTATTGTTTGCCCCACAAAGAGCCCCGGAAACTCGAAGTGTATGTCAAACATCAGAACTTAAATTGGAGGAAAATAACGTGCGTACAACATATATGGCCAAACCAGGCGAAGTAGAACGTAAATGGTATGTAGTAGACGCAACTGATGTTCCATTGGGACGTCTTTCAACAGTTGTTGCATCTGTACTACGTGGTAAAAATAAACCAACTTTCACACCTCATTTGGACACTGGCGATTTCGTCATCGTCATCAATGCAGATAAAGTGAAATTAACAGGTAAAAAAGCGACTGATAAAATTTATTACCGTCACAGCAACTTCCCAGGAGGATTGAAATCAATCACTGCTGGCGAATTGCGTGCTAAAAATTCTCGTCGTTTGATCGAAACTTCTGTAAAAGGAATGCTTCCTAAAAATACTTTAGGCCGCAAACAATTTACAAAATTAAATGTATACGGTGGCGCTGAACATCCACATGCAGCACAACAACCAGAAGTTTTAGACATCACAAACTTAATCTAATAGGAGGGAATTTCATTGGCACAAGTTCAATATATCGGCACAGGCCGTCGTAAAAATGCAGTTGCTCGCGTACGCTTAGTACCAGGAACTGGTAAAATTACTGTAAACAAAAAAGATGTTGAAGAATACATTCCACATGCTGACTTGCGTGAAGTTATCAATCAACCTTTCGCTGTTACTGAAACAAAAGGCGCTTATGACGTATTTGTTAACGTAAACGGTGGAGGCTACGCTGGACAATCAGGAGCTATGCGTCATGGTATCGCTCGTGCATTGCTAGAAGTTGATCCTGACTTCCGTCTTGCTCTTAAACGCGCTGGGTTACTTACTCGTGACGCACGTATGGTTGAACGTAAAAAACCAGGTCTTAAAAAAGCTCGTAAAGCATCACAGTTCTCAAAACGTTAATTTTATTATCGTTCAAGCAAAAACACACCTTTCATTTTGGAGGGTGTGTTTTTTTAGTTATGAGAAGGATGATGGGTGAGGCGAGTTACCTTGATCCTAACTTTTCTGGCTCTTTCCAAATTATGGAGAGTGTCTTTTTTTGTGTTTTTGGGTACGACAATGGGTACGAGCTTTTTAGGCTCTTCAACATTTAGTGTTGGTAGAGAAAGATACAACTGAAATTTAGCAAAACATACTAAGAGTAGAGAGTGGGACAAAAATCAGAAAAAATGGCTCTATACTTTTTGATGTTGGTGAACTTCGCCAACATCTTTTTTTGTATAAAAAAATATAGAAAAGACACCCTGAAATCCTTTAGAATTAATTTGGCTAACAAATTCATAGGAGGATTCAAGATGTCTCATACTCAGCTTATCAAAGATACCCTAAATATTCTAGACCTAAATATCTATTTCGAGGAAAATTGTTTAACTAAAGAAAAATATAAAGGGCAAATTTGCTTGATTTATAAAGGAACTCTTCTGTACAAGCCAGAAGAGTGG
>NZ_BCQB01000023.1 GCF_001544215.1 Enterococcus durans NBRC 100479 = LMG 10746 | reverse complement strand
AAAGTTCATCTGCTTTTTTGTATGTTTTTTTGATTAGAGAAAAAAACGATGGGAACAAATTTTCGGTTTTAGATGAAAAAAATGAAGGAAAATGGTATGATAAATAGGATAGATAGCTCGAAATATCACTAGTTTTATTAAATAGAAAAATGAAAAATGCTCTAGAGGAGCTTACTTTGATCAAAAAGGAGGATTTTCGATGATTCAATTCATTCACGCAGCTGATTTACATATGGACCGTTCATTTGAGGGATTAGTAAATTTGGATAAGCGAGTACAGGAAAGGTTATTAATAGCTAATCTAAATGTTTTATCAAACATTGTGGATGAAGCAATAAAACATGCGGTTGATTTTGTTTTATTGGCTGGAGATAGCTTTCACCAACCTCGTCCTTCATTGAAAATCCAAAAACATTTCGTTGACCAAATGGAACGCTTGAACCAAAGTAATATTGATGTATATATGATATTTGGGAATCACGATTATTATCAACAGGAAAGGTATTGGTTTAAATTCCCTGATAACGTACATCTCTTTACTTCAGAGAGTGTTGAAACTAAAAAGTTGATCAGCAAATCAAAAGAAGAAGTAGCAATCAGTGGATTCAGCTATCTTCATCAGTGGATCAAGCAGAATAAAGTAGTGGATTTTCCATTGAGGGATTCAGTAGACTATCATATAGGGATGTATCATGGGGAAATAGGAGCAAATGAAAAAGGAAATTATGCTCCTTTTCATGTTTCACAAATGCAGGATAAAGGCTATGACTATTGGGCATTGGGACATATTCATGTGCCTATGTACTTAAATGAGCATGGAACGATTAATTATCCTGGAGCACCTCAAGGACACACACAAAAAGAAACGAGTGCGCGCTCAATTTTACTTGTGGAATTAGACCAAGGGAGAAGTCAAATCGAAACGCTCGAAGTGGCAGAAGTTTATTGGGAAGAGAAAACGATCTCTTTGAAATTGGCGAAAACTACCCAAGACATTTTGAGTATCTTCAAAACACAACTTGAAACTACTTCCACCAAACTGTCTTTGCTAGATATCAAAGTGGTTGATTACACTCATTTGAGTCATGAAGTCATCGAAAGGATCCAATCAGGAGAACTATTGGACTACTTAACAGATAAATTGTCTGCCAATCTGATAAATATCTATGTATGGCGTATTTCTATTGTGAATGAAGAATTGCCGAATCGAGTTTCTTTATCGGTGTCAGAAGATTTATTGGAACAACTATTTGAGACATATCATTCACCTGAGATTTTTCAACAAATCTTAAATGAAATGTACAGCCATTCAGAAGCTCTTCGATTAATCCATGAAATACCAAACTATCAGGAGCAAACATTAAATAGAGCAAAAGAATTACTCGATCGAGATTTTGTGTTCGAGGAGGATAAAGAATGAGAATCTTAAGAATTGAGATTGCTGCTTTTGGCAAGTGGCGACAAAAAAGCTTTGACTTTACTTCTGGGAATCAGTTGATTTATGGGGAGAATGAGGCTGGTAAATCAACAATCTACCAATTTATTCAAGCCATTTTATTTGGCTTTCCTTCAAAGGGAAAGAAGAAAAAGGATTACACTCCTAAAGATGGCTCCGCTTATGGAGGAAAGCTTTGGCTTGAACATCCTGTTTATGGCGAGATCATGGTTGAACGCTACAAGCAACAAAACCGAGGCAAAGCTAAGGTGCGTTTTAATGAGCAGGTAGGCAGTGATGAATTATTAGAAAAACTTATCACGCCTTTAACAAAGGAACTCTTTCAGCAGGTTTTTACTTTTCAACAAGAACAGTTGACCGAGCTGGAATACCTGAGAGAAAAGGAATTACATGATGCTTTGATTTCTTTAGGCATTACTGGTAGCTCGCAAGTTTTCCAAAAAAGACA
This sequence comes from Enterococcus durans NBRC 100479 = LMG 10746, assembly GCF_001544215.1. Classification (GTDB taxonomy): domain Bacteria; phylum Bacillota; class Bacilli; order Lactobacillales; family Enterococcaceae; genus Enterococcus_B; species Enterococcus_B durans. The sequence goes on along the minus strand of NZ_BCQB01000023.1, from coordinate 47,606 downwards.
GGATTATTTTCAAGAAGCCCAGCAGCTATTTAAAAAGAAGGGGCAAAAATTGCTCATTAACCAGAAATTGAATGAATGGAAGTTGTTGCAAGAAAAAGTTCAACAAAAACAAAATCAAGAAGCTTATTTCAGCCAATTAGTGCAACAAGAGCAGAGTTATAGTCAAGAACAAACAGTATTACAAGAAAAACTTCAAAAAATAAATGAAAAAATCAGTCAGATCAAACAGCAAGAACTTAATTATCCTTTATATGAAGAATGGCAAACTTTAAAAAGCAAGTCATTATCAGAAGTTCCAGAAGAAAAATTATTGATAGACCTCGATGATTTTTCTAAACGGTATCAACAGATGACGGAGCGCCTAGATGAATTAGAAACGACTCTCGAAAAACATAGTGGCATGGATCAACAATCTGCTCGTTATTATTTTTATTTAGAAAATGAAGAAACATTAAAAGAAATACTAAAGCAACAAAATCAAGTGGAACAATCTCTCAAAGAGTGGGAAAGACTTCAAATAGAAGAAAGAGAGACAGAATCTGAACTGAAAATTTTAGAGCAACGCTGGCACTGGTTGAGGCAGCAAGCACCAAAAGAATTCTTGTATACTGAAGAATGGCAGCAACTTTTAACGGAGCAACGATCATTAAGTGAAAAAATGAATCAATTGTCTATCCGCTCTGAGATTATAGAAGAACAGCAACTAGCACTTGAAACGGAAATAAACAAAATAGAAGAAGAGCATCCAGAATTGATAAATAGCCAACCGGTAAGTAGTCAGCCGAAGATGAACCTACAATTGATTGTCATTTCGGCGATATTCATAGTGATTGCGTTTTTTATTCCCATGCCTTGGAAGCTCGTGCCGTTCTTATTTGTAGTAGGAAACGTGGCTTATTATTTGTACAAGCAAAGAGAAATAGGACAAAAGAGCAATCTAGCTGAAGTTAAAGGAATGTGGCAAGAAAAACTGGGGCAATTAGACAGTGTACTTGCTCAAATAGAAGAACTTAACCAGAAAAATAAAAAATGCTTCACTGAACAGCAAGTATTCGAAAAAAAAATAGGAGAGTTTTCTTCTAGGAATCACTTGGTACAGATGAATACATTTGAAGCGATGAGAACTTATGGACAGGAAGTATCCGATTACCAAAGGTTACTGGAGCTATTTGAACAAAAACAGGTACGTGTAAAGGAAATCAAACAAAAGCTATTGCTAGTCGAAAGTAAATTGGAGATCGTGAAGGAATGGCTACCGATACATGATCGGCAGTTGACTGAAAAAATGGGATTACTTGCTCAGTTTGTCGAAGCGATGGAACAGTTGAAATTTGCGAGAAGTTATCAACAAAATACATTATTGAAGCAAGAAATCAATCAGCTTAAAAAGAAACAGAAAACATTGTTGGCTGAGTATAACGGACAATTACAAAAAGCTGGACTTATGTATCCATCAGAAGTACCTGTGTATCTGCAAAAGGCAAAACAAACAAAAACGCATCTTAAGCGATTGACTGAATTAACCGAAATGCTAACGTCTCTTTTTCCAAAGAGCAAGACAAGAGAACAATTGAGCCAAGAATTGCGTACGTATCAGCAAGAACAGTACCGCTATCAATTAGAGGAAAAAGAAATCATCGAAAAACGCCAACGCTTGAAAATACAAGTAGAGGAACTTCAAAGAGATGGGACACTAGATGAGTTATACCAAGAAGCTAGTTTAGTAAAATCACAATTGGAACAGTTATTCGAAGAGTGGGGTGGCTTAGCGATTGCAGCGACATTTTTAGGTGATCTTTCAACCGAAATGAGTGAACGGCAACTCCCTCAGTTATTAAAAATTGCAGGTGATTATTTAGGGGTATTGACTAAAGACCATTATCACGAAATTTTATTACAAAATGACACATTGACATTAACAGATGGTAGTACGGAGTATCCAATTTATGAGCTATCAACGGGCACGAAAGATCAGCTGATCATGGCTATGCGATTTGCTTATCTATCATTAGAAGCTAAGCGTTCCATTTGTCCGATCATCATAGATGATGGTTGGTTGCATTACGATCATCAGCGGAAGTACCAATTGGCAAAACTTTTAGCCGAATTTGGGGAAAAGTATCAGGTAATTTGTTTTTCTTCTGACCAAGAAATGGTAAGCTATTACCAAGAGCTAAAACAAGCTGTAAATATACTAGAAGGAGCAAATAATGAAAAAAATTCGTGAATTAGTTATTGATGAACAGTTTGAACTGTTTGTTCTAATAAAAAATGCTGATGTTAGAATCGCAAAAAACGGGAAAAAATTTATCGCATTTACTTTTCAAGATACATCGGGAACAATTGACGGAAAATATTGGGATGCCTCCGAAGATGAAATAAAGAAATTTACTGCTGGGACAGTGGTGTTCCTTAATGGTAAAAGAGAAGTTTATCAAGGAAACCCTCAGGTGAAAATTTTACACATGCGTTTAACGAAAATCGATGAACCAAGTGAACCAAGTCTTTATATGGAACGAGCACCAATGAAAAAAGAAGCAATGGAAGAAGAAATCAATCAATTATTGTTTGAAATCACAAATGCGCATTGGAATCGAATTGTTCGTCATTTACTCAACAAGTACCAAAAACAATTTTTTGAGTTTCCGGCGGCTAAACGAAATCACCATGCATTCGCTAGTGGGCTAGCTTATCATACACTGACCATGCTTCACTTAGGCAAATCCATTGCAGATGAGTATCCGGAATTGAATCGGGCACTATTATATGCAGGAATCATTTTGCATGATCTTGGAAAGGTTATTGAACTATCAGGGCCAATGAGTACCGAATATACGTTGGCTGGTAACCTTGTAGGCCATTTGGTATTAGTGGACGAGGAAATTACAAAGGCCTGTGTGGCGTTGAAAATCAATGAGGCGGATGAAGATGTTTTGGTTTTGCGACATATGGTGTTGGCTCATCATGGGTTACTAGAATATGGATCGCCAGTAAGACCTCGGATAATGGAGGCAGAAGTTCTACATCAAATCGATAACATCGATGCTTCAATGCAAATGATGCTGACTTCTATACGACAAACAGAGCCAGGTAAATACACAGATCGTATTTTTGGGATGGACAATCGTAGTTTTTATGTACCTAAAGATATATAAATAGAAAGTACGTAGTCAACTTTGCGGGAATAAAGGGACCACCAAGAGTTAGATTTTTGATTTAACTCTTGGTGGTCCTTTTAGCATGATACGTGCTTTTATTTCGTCTTAAATATTTTTTTTATTGTAAAACAAGTATGTGTATGATTATACTTATTTAGAGAATCATTCAGTTGGGACGTGGGACGATTGGAACAAGTTATTCAAAGTTTTGATGATCGGAAAAAGTTATTATTGATTTGGTTACTAGGATTATTGTTTGCCCTTTGTCTGCTATACACGGCGTATAAAATCAGAAATCATTCAAAAATCGGGCTGATTGCATTGACAACGATAGGGATATTTCTAGGAATCGTAATGACTTTTTCACTCATCGTTACTGTAATGTTAGGAATCAATTGGTAAAAAGAGGTCGAGATAAAAGTCGTTTAAGCTTGAGAAATTGGAAAAAAAACGAACAATACGTTTTTTGTATTGTTCGTTTTTTTTTTTGATATTTCCGAAAGGCTTGACTTTTGAACGCCGTTTACTCAAGAGTTTGTAGCAAAACTGATGTTTAGATTTGTCCTACATTCCCTTTGTTTATTTGCTTGATGATTCTGTAGTGCTTTCTTCAGTATCTGAAGCTTTTGTTGATTCAGTTTCTTTTGTTTCAGAAGATTTAGTTGATTTAGTTGATTCTTTTTCTGAATCGGAAGTGCTCTTGCTACCTGACTCTGTAGTAAATGCACTTAGGACATTTTTGAAGGAATCATCTTTCACTTTAACATTCGCTGCTTTTAATTCTTCTGAAATGACTTTTGTTTGGAAAGCTTGGTCATTCAGTTTTGTATCAGTAGCGATTTGTTTTACTTCATCTTTGTACTTGTCCATATCATTGCCTTTATTTTGGTTTTTCACCATTTTTACTACATAGTAATCAGTTGCGTAAGTACTTGCATTTGTAGCAGTGATGACATCAGATACTTCGCCATCTTTCAGTTTAAATGCAGCTTCTTGTACTTCTGTAGGAACAGTCTTGCTTTGAGAATCAAACTTGACTTTTCCGCCGTCTTCTTTTGTTGTTGTGTCAGTTGATTTTTCTTTTGCTAATTTTGTAAAATCATCACCATTGTCAGCTGATTTTTTCACATCTTTCGCATCATCTTCACTACCTAATTTAATGATTTGAGCTTCTACTTCTGGATGGAAAGATTTCCATGCAGTTTTCAAATCTTCGTCAGTCAGCTTGATGTGATCCTTGATTCCAGCTTGTAAGACTAGATTATTTTTGATTGTTTGTTTGTAGCTGTCTTTTGTATAGCCAGCTGCTTCCAATTGAGATTCAAATGTATCGCCGTAGCTTTTTGCTTGTTTGTCATACTCGGCATTGACTTTTTTGTCAGATACTTTATCTTCATATTTGTTATTGAAAACCTTATAAATGATCATGTTTTGAACTAACTGTTGATTGGCAGAAGAAGTTTTTGCTTCATCGTAAAAATCTGAAACAGTAATGGTTCCACCTTTCATTGTTGCAATATCTTTATCTGTACTACCTGAACAAGCTGCTAGTGCCAACACAGCCAACGCACTAGTTGCTGCTAAAATTATTTTATTTTTTTTCATTCAATTCTGCTCTCCTGTAATTTATTATTATTTTTACATATATAACTATACCACATAAAATTCTCAATAAAACCGTTCTTACGATAGTTTCAAATAAAATTCAAATTTTCATCACATTCACCATTTAAATTTTAAAAAATGATAAAATATGTCCCATGATTATTAAAAAAAACGTATTATTGTAAGTCGTTCGGAAGTTCTTGAGACAATTTTTCTACCTGTTCTTGGATTTGAGCAATCCTTGGTTCTGCTTGAAATTTAAAATTTTCAATATCCTTTTTCATAGCATTTTGGAAAGCAGGAATAACAGAATTTGCGGTTTCTTTTGTTTCTACTAAGGCATGCTTAAAATGATTAAGACTGTTATTTAATTCATTCGTCAAAGCAGTTGCTTCGTCGACTTCAGTGATTAGTTTTTTTCTGGTCTCATTGCCACTTCTGGGTGCGAATAGTAGACCCGATGTTGCACCAACTGCTGCGCCAAAGATAAGACCTTTGAGAAAATTTTTAATCATGGGTATTCACCTGCTTTTGGATAGCATTTTGAATACTAGCTAAGGTCTCAGCTGTATAATCTTCTTGATGATTGCCAAAATGAATAGAGAAGTCATCCTTTTTGCTATATCTAGGTACCAAGTGAATATGTGAATGAAAGACAGACTGATAAGCAAGTTCTCGATTATTGTTTAAGATATTTAGACCTTCCATTTCTGGGAAAGCTTTTTCGATTGCGCGGGCAATTTTAGGGATTCGTGAAAAAACATTTGCTGCTAATTCTTCATCATAGTCAAAAATATCTGAAACATGTTTCTTGGGAACGACAAGGGTATGACCTTTTGTTGTTTGAGAAATGTCTAAAAAGGCATATACTTTTTCATCTTCATAGACTTTATAGCTAGGAATTTCTTGATTGATAATTTTGCAAAAGATACAGTTTTCCATTTGAAACATCCTTTCCATTAGAAATAATTCTTTAGTTTAACTTTACCATAAGTTCAAAGGAATGTATGAAAAAAAATAAATTGACTCGATTTTCTTCGTGGTATAATAATAGCAGTATACTTACGGAGGAAAATTTATGAGTTTAATATTAGAAAATGTCACGGGAGGCTACGGTCATCTACCCGTTTTAAAAGATATCAGTTTCAGAGTGAACCCAGGTGAGATGGTGGGAATGATCGGGTTGAATGGTGCTGGGAAAAGTACAACGATCAAACACATTATCGGGCTTTTGGAGCAAAAAAAGGGAACGATCTCAATCAACGATCTTACTTTGAAGAAAAATACGGAAGCTTATCGAAAACAAATCGGTTATATTCCCGAAACACCTTCTCTCTATGAAGAACTCACTTTAAGAGAACATATTGAAATTACTGCGATGGCGTATAATATCCCACTTGAAACTGCGATGAGAAGAGCGAAAAAATTATTGCATACTTTCCGCTTAGAGAATCGCTTAGAATGGTTTCCAGCTAACTTTTCAAAAGGAATGAAGCAAAAGGTAATGATTTTATGTGCTTTTTTAATTGAGCCTTCCTTATATATCATTGATGAACCTTTTTTAGGGTTAGACCCTTTGGCAATCAATGCGTTACTGGAATTGATGGTGGAAATGAAAAATGAAGGATCTGGCATCTTGATGTCCACACACATTTTAGCAACAGCAGAAAAATATTGTGATCGCTTTGTGGTGTTGCATAATGGAGAGATACGTGCGGATGGAACGTTGAACGATCTGCAAGAGGAATTCCAACTACCTGGTTCTTCGTTAGATGAAATCTATCTTTCTTTAACAAAGGAGCAGCAAGATGAATAATTTTTTTCAATTACGATTAGCGAAGCATCAGAAGAAAATGATGAAATATATGCGATATGTCCTAAATGATCACTTTGTACTGATCTGTTTATTTCTAATCGGTGGGGTAGGTTTCTATTATTCTAATTGGCTAAAAACGCTAACGACCCCTTTTCAATTAGGCGGAGTGATCCTTTCTGTATTTTGGCTTCTTTGCCTATATTTTGGAAAGTTTGCTTCTTTTACTCGTGCGGCTGATATTGTTTTTCTATTACCTAAAGAAGAAGAAATGCGCGGCTATTTACAGCAAGCCTTTCGCTATTCATGTATTTTTCCGTTCATCTTTTTAGGCTTGATCTGTGGCTTTTCTATGCCTTTACTCGTTGTTTCTACGGGGCGACCTTTTACAGTCTTCTTTTTTTATTTGATCATGCTCTGGTGTATGAAAAGTAGTCAGTTACAAATTAAAAGAGCAGAAGTGTTTCGGATCGACAACCGCCATTTACTTTTGTGGAAAGGCGCATGGGCTGTATCTAGCTTACTCATGCTCTTTTTCTCTTTTTACTGGATTTGGATAGGACTTGTAGGTGCAATCGCTCAAGCTATTATCTATGGCTGGTTTTTATGGAAAAAAATGGATCGTCGTTTGGATTGGGAAAAAATGGTGCAGATCGAAGAACATCGTTTACATCAAATTTATCAATTCATTAATCTTTTTACGGATGTTCCAGAAATCACTTCCAAAGTTAAAAGAAGAAAGTACTTCGATCCTTTGTTAGAAAGAATCAGTAAAACACCAGTGAACACATATTATTACCTTTATATGAGAAGATTTGTTAGAGGAACTGATTTTAGTGGGCTTGTTTTTCGATTGACGTTGATCGGTGGTATTCTGATAGCCAGTATGTCTGACGTTTATTTTATCAGCGGTATCGGAGCATTATTCATTTACCTGATTGGATTTCAGCTTCTTCCTTTATACAATCAATTTCGCTATATGACACTCGTTAAACTATACCCAGTTCAAGAAGAGCAGAAGAAACGAGCGATTCAAAAATTATTATTAGGAGTACTTCTTGCAGTAGCAATTCTTTTTGGGTTGCTGGCTGCCATTGTCCTAAGTGGAGTAGAAAAAGTGATCCCTCTGATCATTTATCTAGTGGCTGCGGGACTGTTTGTTGGGCTGTATGCTCCCGCTAGACTCAAAAAATGGATGATTGAAGAGATACAAGAATAAAAAACGGAAAAAAGAAGATGAAAGAGAGCATGGGACAAAAGTAAGAAATACTTTTGTCTCGTGCTTTAAAAACGAATAAACGGTGGGAGCAGAAGCAACTCCTTCTTAAATAAGCCGAAATCCACAAAAATTTGAAAAGCAATTTTCGTTGATTTCTTCTTATTTCTCAGAGTTAAACACTTCTGTCCCAACCTCTTTTCGTTCTCTTTTTTTGATAAAAGATGGTTTTTTGAAGCTGAATGATGGAAAAAGAACGTATATGTGCTTGACGTTCGCGGCTTAGGCGACTAGAATAATAAGTACTGCAAAACATAGAGTTAAGAGGACGGGAGAATGCATGATGGAGTTTCAGTTAGACCAAGAATGGCGTTTACGCCCCATCAAAGGTGATACGGGAAAAACATACATAGGCATGCGTGATGAAGACAAGGTCTTTATTAAACGAAACACGACTCCAATGCTTGCTGCACTATCCCGAGAAGGAATCACGCCAAAGCTAGTATGGACAAAACGTACTGGGAATGGGGATACTTTAACAGCACAAGAATGGTTAGAAGGACGTTTATTGACACCCAATGAAATCGGGCAAAGAAATGACGTCATTGATGTATTGTATCATTTGCATCACTCAACATCATTGAAGACAATGCTGACACGTATTGGCGGTAAAGTAATGACTCCAGAAAAAATGTTGAAGCACTATGAATTAGATTTACCTGAGATGCTTAAAAACAATCAATTTTTACAAATTGTTCATCAGTTTTTACGTCAACAGCTTCCACATACGGATAAAGAAGATTTTGCAGTGGTGCATGGAGATGTGAATCATCGTAACTGGTTAGTATGTAAAAATTATTTATATCTAGTTGACTGGGATTCAATCATGTTTGCGGATCCTGCGGTCGATCTCGCCACGATTTTAGGGAATTATGTACCGTTGTCTAATTGGAATCAGTGGCTTATCAGTTATGGCATCAGACCGACAGATGAAATACTTGAGAAATTGCATTGGTATGCTGCAATGAATCTGCTTCAAGAGATCACTAGATATTGTAAACGGGATGATCATCGGAGAATGAACGAAGAAATTCTACAGCTGAAGCGGGTATTCAGCGGTTGATAAAAGTCGTAAATACCGATGCATCACCAGAAAAAAACAAAAATAAAACATGTGTATTTTTAATTTGAGATCAGAAGAGTTTAACTTCACTTTGTCTGATCTTTATTTTTTTAACTAAGAAAGGAATGGAAAGTTTCATGCGCGTACGAAATCGCCCAGGAGCTGCAGAAATGTTAGCAGCACACCCAGATCTTGTCATCAGTGAGCCTACCAAATGGAAAGGGAAATGGCACGAACTATTTGGAAATGATCAACCAATCCATATCGAGATTGGTATGGGAAAAGGACAATTCATCACAGGAATGGCAAAAGCACATCCAGAAATCAATTATATCGGGGTGGAGATGCAAGTGAGCGTTGTGTCGATCGCTTTAGACAAGCTTCTTGAAGAACCATTACCTAATTTGAAACTATTGCATGTCGATGGCTCAGCACTGACGGAGTATTTTTCAGATAGTGAAGTAGACCAAATCTACTTGAATTTCTCTGATCCATGGCCTAAAAAAAGACATGAAAAGCGTCGCTTGACCTACAAAACTTTTTTAGCTGTGGATGAACAGATTTTACGTCCTGAAGGGGAGATCCACTTTAAAACAGACAATCAAGGGTTATTTGAATATTCACTAGCAAGTTTTTCTCAATATGGAATGGTCATCAAGCAAGTATGGCTTGATCTGCACCAAAGTGATTTTGCAGGAAATATCATGACTGAATATGAAGAAAAATTTTCTTCAAGAGGACAAAGGATTTATCGAGTTGAAGCACAATTTAAAGATAAAACAAAATAAGTTGAAGTATCGTTTATCATGATTTAGCGGTACGGAAAAATACAAAGTGGTCGAGAAAAAAGTCGTTTAGGTTTGAGAAATTGGAGAGAAAAGAGGTTGGGACAAAAGTGTTTCTTACTTTTGTCCCACGTTTTTTTTGAAATTTCCGAAAAACCTGATTTTTAGATTTGTTCCACCTTGTTTGTATTTTCAATTTTTATTTATTGAATACCTAGAAAAGTAGATTATCCTTTTTTGATCGAAGGTTCGATCAAATTGAATTTAGAAAAGGAGAACAACCCTTTATCAGTGATTTTTAACTCGGGAATGACAGACAAAGTTAAAAAAGAAAGAGTCAAAAAGGGATCGAAGGCTTGACTTGCTCCTAATTTATAGGCTTCTTTGGTTAGAGAAACCAATTGTGTGTTCACCTCTAAGAAAGGATCTTGGGACATTAGGCCGCCAATTGGTAATGGGAGGCAAGCTAATTCTTTATCAGCTTTGACAGCAATCATTCCTCCACCTTTTTTGATCAACTGGTTTGCCGCATAGAGCATATCCTCATCGTTCGTTCCTACCACAACGATATTGTGGGAGTCATGAGCGACTGTCGTTGCAAGCGCACCGTCTTCCAATTGGAATCCTTTGACGATACCGACACCGATATTTCCTGTTTGATGGTGGCGTTCAATAACTGCAATCTTTAACCAATCATTTTCGATCGAAGGTTCAAAGAATCCATCTTTTACAGAAACCATTTCTATCAAATCATTCGTCAATAAGCTGTTGGGAATGATTTCAATCACATGTGCTTGCTCTGAGTGTATCGGTAGAGCAAAAGACGTGTTAGATAAGGGTTTGACATTCATTGCTGGTAAGTTATCTGTAAATGGATTTGGTTGTGTGGGAAATCTATCTTGGATTATCTCGCCTTGTTTCACTACTAAATTTCCTTGGGTGAAGACATCAACGATCGGTAAAGTAGTTAAATCATCAGTTAAGAAGAAATCAGCTTGATATCCAGGAGCAATCGCCCCTAAATGGTCAAGTCCGAAGCATTCTGCTGCATTTAAAGTAGCCATCTGGATAGCTTGTAGTGGGTCCATTCCCAATTGGATCACCTGCCGAATAATATGATCGATCGATCCTTCAGAAACGAGATCGTCAATCAATTTATCATCAGTGACAAATAAGCAGCGACGTGAATTTTCGGGAGTGATTGCTGGATATAATGCGTGAAGATCTTTTGCAACGGTTCCTTCACGAATCATCAAATACATGCCTAATGCTAGACGTTCTCTGGCTTCTTCAGCAGTTGTTGCCTCATGGTCTGTACGGATTCCAGCTGCCAAGTAAACATTTAGATCGTCTCCGTGGATACCAGCAGCATGACCATCGATTTTTTTATTTTTATTCTTCATTAATCGTAATTTATCGATAATTGTTGCCTCGTTTGTTGCGACAGCTTGATAATTCATGACTTCTGCAAGACCAAGGACTTCCGGCCGTTCCAGAAATGGGATAAATGAAGCAGCATCGAGAGTCGCTCCATTTGTTTCAAATGGTGTGACTGGGACGCAAGAAGGCAACATGACAAATATATTCATCGGAACACTTCTAGCATCATCGATCATAAAATCAAGGCCTGTACTTCCAGCAACATTTCCAATTTCATGAGGATCAGTAACCACGGAAGTAACCCCGTGGATCAGTGAAATTTTCGCGAATTCTTTTGGTGACAATAAGGAACTTTCAATGTGTACATGGCCGTCGATTAGACCTGGTACCAGATATTTATTTTTCGCATCATAAATTTGTTTTCCCTCGTAGTCTCCTACTCCAACAATCACCCCATCACAGATAGCAACATCAGCCTCCATGACTTCTTTTGTAAAAACATTGATAATTTTTGCGTTTTTGATGACTAGATCTGCGAGTTGTTTTTTTCCAGCAATTAAAATATGTTTTTCGAGTAATGAATCCACTTTAGACCCTCCAAAATAAATTTTTACTAGTATAACATAAATTCGGATTTTGCCAATGATTTTTAAAAGAATAATTCAGAATACAAATAAAAGTTGTAAAAAAGACGTATGTTATTTTATGGAGGGAAGCGAATGGACATAAAAGTTTTTTCGAATGAACTAATCAAAGAAAGTTTTGAAAAGAATGTACAAGATATCTATATTTTACCAAGTGGATCAGGGTTTACGATTTATTATCGATATAGTAAAAAGCGAACATTTCAACAAGAAGTATCTTTTGAATTAGGACAACAATTGATTTCTCGATTTAAGTATTTAGGAGAAATGGATATTGGTGAAAAGCGAAAATCACAACTAGGTTCGTTGACCTATCCGTTGGAAGAAAGACAAATTAGATTACGTTTGTCTTCGGTGGGTGATTATTTACAAAGAGAAAGCTTAGTTATTCGTTTATTGTACGATTTGTCAGCAAAGCATTTTCGTTGTTTTTGCCCACGTGATTTCAAAATGATCGATACTTATACAAAAGAAAGAGGTCTCTATTTATTCAGTGGTCCTGTTGGTTCATGAAAAACATCCTTTATGTATTACTTAGCACGTGAAACGACCCTCCAAGTCATTACAATTGAGGACCCAGTAGAAATCGAAGAACCATTATTTCTGCAATTACAAGTTAACAATAAAATCGACCAAACGTATGAACAACTCCTAAAACTTTCATTGCGGCACCGTCCGGACTTATTGATCATAGGGGAGATAAGAGATAAACAAACAGCGGATACTGCGGTAAGAGCAGCATTGACTGGACATCGTGTCTATGCTACTGTACACGCCCGTTGTCTAGAGGGAGTAGAAGCCAGGATGACTGAATTGATGGGAAAGAACCAAGATTTATTTGAATGTTTAGCAGGAGTGATCTATCAAGAAATTTTGTTGGATCAATTTCAATCGGCAGCAGTTTTGTGGGCCTATGATTTCTCATATAGTGGATTTGTAAAGAAGGGGTGGGAAGAAAGTCGTGAAGAGGCAAAAAAAGCGTGTTGGCAGACCACAACGTTTTAAAAAAATGTCTATCAAAGAACAAGCAAAATATATTCAATTGATGGGAGAATTACTCTTGAATGGGTTCAGTATCCAAGAGGCAATAACGATCCTCTTAAAAATCCAAGCAATAACCCAGATCCATTTACAAAATGCACAGCGGTTGCTACAGGAAGGTCATCCATTTTATGATGTATTGCAACAAATGGGATTCAGCTCTGAAAAATTAGTGCAAGTCGAGTTAGCAGAGACGCATGGGAATTTAATTGAAACATTGAAAGGAATAGCTGAACAATTTCGATTGGTTGAAGAATTTCGTAAAGAATTGAAAAAAATGATCAGTTATCCCTGTCTATTATTGATTTTTTTACTGGGAATACTTGTTGCTTTACGGCAAATGGTTTTGCCACAACTCCTTGCTACGGATATGGTCGCAGCTTCACATTGGGGGATAGTATTTCTAAAAACTTTCCATTGGTATTTGCTTGGAGCATTTTTGGTCGGGGGACTTCTACTGATTTTTATTCAGGTTCGATTGACTAAAATGGATGTTATACAAAAATATACTTGGTTTAGTCAACTAGTATTTTTCGGGCGAATGTTCTCACTCTATCAATCTTCTTATATTGCTCTTGAATTAGGAAAATTATTCTATGAAGGATTAGAATTACGTCAAATCATTTATTGCTTGAAGGAAACAAGACAAGGAAGTTTGATCCAATTATTGGCTTTTCGACTAACTAAAGGACTTGAATCAGGGATTCCTTTGGCTGAACAATTTCAAAGTTATACATTCTTTACCGAAGATTTTAGTCAAATTATTTTACAAGGTGAAGCAAAGGGACAACTTGGAAAGGAGTTATTATTTTATAGCTCATTGACCAGACGGCATTTTTTTCAAAAGATCAATCGAATACTCCATTGGATACAACCACTGTTTTTTTTCGGGATCGCTGGTTTGATCCTACTGATTTATGCTGCAATTCTACTGCCTGTATATGGAAACATCGAGGAGGTTTTATTATGAGCGTGACCAAGAAAAAAAGACTCTTTCTTAATCGGGAACTTGCCAGTTTCACACTGATAGAAATGCTTATTGTGTTACTAGTGATCAGTGCTTTAGTTTTGTTATTTATTCCTAATATTTCGCGGTATCGGGATCATGTAAATAAAGAAGGAAGGGCGGCTGTGCTTCAATTGATCGATGCACAAAAGGAGCTATACTCGTTACAAAATAACGGAAAGGTCCCTACAATAGCTGAGTTATTGAAAGAAGGGTACATCAAACAAGAACATGCAGATGCTTATAATAAAAAGTAAGCATGACCCACCTGGGCATACATTACTAGAAACTCTACTTGTTCTATTCATTATATCAAGTCTGTTTATCTTTCCATTCGTTTCTATTTCATCGTGGCAAACACGATTAGCTGCCTATCAGTTCTTTGATCAATTTGAAAGAAGAATTTATGCCACACAAAAAGCAGCAATCGTTAACCAAGAAAACACAACGATCGCCTATGATAACAAACAAGCTCAGATTATTTTTACAGTTCCACAGCAAATGAGCAGTTGGTCAGTGTTGAAGATACCCAAAGAAATTGAAGTGAGAAGGGCCCCAACACTTATATTTGCTGCAAAAACTGGAAACGAAAGTTCCTTAAACGCGTATCAGTTTTACTGGAAGGAAGAAAAACAGTTGATCAGCTATCAATTCCAAATGGGAAGTGGTCATTATCTTAAAAAAGTCGAATAAAAGTGGTTTTGTATTATTAGAAACGCTGATGGCGTTAACAGTCACAGTTGCCTGTATCTATTTGGTAAGTTCAAGCAATCGATTTTTATTACAGTTAGACAAGCAGAACAATCGAAGAGTTTTGCTAGTACGAAGATTATATGAAGATGTCAAAACTTTTCGGAAACATCAACAGTTACCTAGTAGGACAATCGTTGAGCCGAAAAGTAAAACAGTGATTGAGTCAAACCAAAATGGGATACAACAAGTGAAAATCACGCAGGAGGAGGATACCATTGAGATCCTCCAAAAATAAACCTACCTTTACACTGATCGAATGTCTGGTTTCATTAGTTGTTTTAAGCAGTATCTTCCTATCGATGACTTTGTTGATCAATCAAGCAAATCAAGTAAATAAGTATTTACAAAGAAAGGACCAAAAAGAATGGTTGATTTTTTTAGTGCAGTTTGAAGAAGAAATAAAACATGGTGAAAATATCCTAGTCAAAGATGATCGTGTCTATTATGAAATCTCCGATAAAGCTTATTATATCGAGCAATACAAAAATATGATACGCAAACGAGGTCGAAATGGAGGCCATCAACCCATGCTGACAGCTGTCAATACATGGACCGTGAAAGAAAATGAGACAACAGTGACTTTTTTAATATCTTTTGAAAATGGGGAGGAGTATGAAGGCGTTTGGACAAAAAGTAAAAATGGAACGGCATAATCAAGCGAATATCTTGATAACCACACTTTTGATTTTCTTAGTGTGTAGTTCCTTGATGTTAGTTATTTTAGAAAATTATCGGCTCACTATCGATATCAATCAGCGAACTGAGAAATATTATATAGCCAAGATAATGAAACAATTAGCATTATCAAGAATCACCAATGAAAAAGTAAAGGGGAAATATCAATATTCTACTGGTATCGTTTTTTACACTCAACAAAATAACGAAGTAGAGTTCCACATTGAAGTTCTACCATATACCTTCAAATTTACGGAAAAGTTAAATAATGGTACAGATTGTGATACAGTTTGCGACTAAATGTATGAAAACGCCCTCTTTTCTGTTATAGCGCTGTTTTTCTGATATACGTGTTTATTATTTCACAAATAAAAAAGTGTGAAAACGATTGAAATTTTGTCGATTCTTCGTTAAAATTAAACAGGTAAAATAATTGTTATAATATATCTAGAAATGAGGTGCACCATGTTACCAGAAAAAATGGAACAGGGTTTTGAACAAAACCTAAAAGCGATTCAGCTTTTACAAAATGCATTGGGAACTTCCTTTTTAGAAGCCTATGTCGAAAATGCTGAGAACTTAATCGACAACTATCAAGTACGTGTGGTGGATGGGGTGCCGACTGAAGAGATCACAAAACAGATTTCAGCGATCTATGAAGAATTCAGTCAATTATCTTTTGAGCCAGAAGAATGGCGTCGTCTGTCTCAACTACTGTTACTAAAGGGGGCACAGACTGAACATCTGCAAGCAAACCACCAGTTGACTCCAGATAGTATTGGTTTTTTATTCGTCTTCTTAATTGAACAACTGTTCACAAAAAAGACAGAGCCAGTCAGAGTTTTAGACATTGCGGCAGGAATGGGTAACTTGTTATTAACAGTTCTTTTAAATCTAACGAACGCAGGATATCAAACGGAAGGGTTTGGTGTAGAGATCGATGATACATTGCTAGCAGTTGCTGCTTCAACGAGCGATTTGACCCAAGCAAATGTACAATATTTCCACCAAGATGGATTACAAGATTTACTGGTTGATCCAGTTGACGTTGCAATCAGTGATTTACCGATCGGCTATTATCCGAATGATCAAAAAGCAAAAGAATTTTTAACAAGCGCCAAGGTAGGCCACAGCTATGCACATCATCTGTTATTAGAACAAGCGATGAAATATGTCAAACCAGATGGATTTGGTCTATTTTTGATGCCAAGTAATTTTTTAGAAACAGAACAAAGTGAAAATGTGAAGAAATGGTTTAAAGAGAAAGGTTATCTACAGGGGATGATTCAATTACCAGACGAATTGTTCCGCAACAAGCAATCACAAAAAAGTATTTTGATTTTACAAAGAAAAGGGCCAAATGCAAAACAAGCACAAGAAGTGTTGCTTGTAAAACTTGATTCACTAAAGAAACCAGAGAAGGTGACCGAATTTTTTAAAGAATTTGAAACATGGAAATCGTCTTCTCTGTAATCATTCAACTAGAAGGAGAGTAATATGTCTAAAACAATTGCAATCAATGCTGGAAGTTCAAGTTTGAAATGGCAGTTATATCAAATGCCAGAAGAGACCGTAGTCGCTAAAGGAATTGTGGAAAGAATTGGTTTACAAGATTCTATTTTTACTATTAAGTATGGCGAAGATCAAAAATTCGAACAAATCATGGACATTGAAGACCATGAAATAGCAGTAAAAATGCTATTAGATCATTTGATTGAACTGCATATTCTGAGCTCGTATGATGAAATCACTGGTGTAGGACATCGTGTCGTACATGGTGGTGAAACTTATGGAGATTCTGTGATCGTTGATGAAGATGTCATGAAACGAATCGAAGTATTAGCAGAATTTGCACCTTTGCATAACCCAGCAAATCTAATGGGGATCAAAGCGTTCAAAAAAATATTACCAGACATTCTTAGCGTAGCTGTTTTTGATACATCATTTCATGCAACAATGCCAAAACACAATTATTTATATAGTTTACCTATTTCTTATTACGAAGATTACAAAGTTAGAAAATATGGTTTCCATGGAACGAGCCATCGATATGTTTCTGAACGAGCAGCTAAATTACTCGACAAACCGATTGAAGAATTGAAGTTGATTACTTGTCATCTCGGAAATGGTGTATCGATCACAGCCGTTGATGGTGGGAAATCAGTAGATACTTCTATGGGATTTACACCACTCGCAGGAGTAACGATGGGTACACGTTCTGGAGATATTGATCCAGCTGTCATACCGTACTTGATGGAGAAATTAGAGATCGATATCGATGGAGTGATGGATATCTTAAATAAAAAATCAGGTCTTTTAGGTTTAACAGGTTTATCAAGTGATATGCGTGATCTTGAGAAAAACTATGAAAAAGAACATATTCGCTTAGCCTATGACATTTTCGTCGACCGTATACGTAAATACATTGGTGGTTATGTTACAACCATGAATGGTGTAGATG
This sequence comes from Enterococcus durans NBRC 100479 = LMG 10746, assembly GCF_001544215.1. Lineage (GTDB taxonomy): Bacteria > Bacillota > Bacilli > Lactobacillales > Enterococcaceae > Enterococcus_B > Enterococcus_B durans. Next base: position 29,946 of record NZ_BCQB01000023.1, on the reverse strand, counting down.
CCATCATTTTCACTGCCGGAATCGGTGAAAATGATGGACATGTTCGTAGTGAAATCATTAAAGGAATGACATGGTTTGGCTGTGAAATCGATCCTGAATTGAATAAACTCCATGGTGAAGATTTAGATATTTCAACAAAAGACTCAAAAGTAAAAGTATTAGTGATTCCAACAGATGAAGAACTAATGATTGCTCGTGATGTTGAACGCTTGCGCAAATAAGCTTGATCTTAAAAGCGAATGCTCATCAATGAGTGAAGGTAAATTGCAAAAAAAAAAACTGTTTGATGGGAGAATTATTCTCCCATCAAACAGTTTTATGCTTATTTATCCTTTTTCTTGGGTAATTGGTTCTCTAAATCAGTACGTACAACAAGGACATCGCAAGCAGCGTTGCGAATAACGAATTCTGAAACAGAACCTATAAATAGTCGTTCAACAGCATTTAATCCTGTTGCACCTAACATGATAAGGTCTACTTGGTTATCCTCAGGAATTTCTTTTGCAATAATTTGTTTAGGAGACCCGTACTCGATGACTGTAGTCACCTTACTCAACCCAGCTTTTTTAGCATTGGTTTCATAATCAGCAAGAGTTTGTTTAGCCATTTCAGTTGCTTGCTCAGCCAACATCCCATCAAATGAAGAGACTGTTTGGAAAGAACGAGTATCGATGACGTGTGCTAATAATAACTCCCCGTTGTTTCTTATAGCGACGTTAACAGCCTTTTGAAAAGCTAATTCTGCTTCCTCAGAGCCATCTACGGCGACCATGATTTTTTTGTATTGTTGTAACATATGCGTTCACTCCTTCAGATAAAACATCTTTACACACCTATTGTAAAACAATTCTGAAAAAAAGAGAATTATTTACTGTTTGGTTTAGCCATTTTTTTCGCAAAATTGATACTGAACACGGAAGCTACGAGAATGACGAGGATCAAATAGGATAGAGCAATAAACCGTTGATTGAAAAAAGCCACGGCTATACCTAAGATTCCTAAAAAGGCATAAATGGCGCCAAAAAATTGCAAGAAACCTTGATTTTTTTCTGTTTTTTCGATTAATACAAAAAAGATAGGCTGTTTTTTTAATAAATAATAGCTGACAAATAATAATAGTAACGCGGCAATGCCCATTAACAGTTGGATCATATGAATTCCTCCAAAATTCTAACTATCGCTCATAGGTTAGATAGTTTTCAAAGATGAAAAAGGGAGCTGTACCAAAAATGGCATAGCCCCCTAAATCTTAAAAAAATGGTAATCTCCGTTAATGCCGGTGTTCGTCCTGTAGTATTGATCCCGCGAATTCAAGCAGGTGGGTCCCATGGTCGTAGCATCGAACTACCAAATGATAAGGCGTGTTACCAGCTGTGACACAAGACAGGTCCCAAGATATCAATAAAAATGTTCGGTCAACACACAAAGAGGACAATTCGAACATCACAGATTTCCCACTCCTATAGTAGCACAGGAAAATAAAAAGAGCAATGAGAGCGCTCAGGAAAATAGAATACACATTTAGTCATGTTTAGGAAGTTCTTTTTTCCAGTCTTTGATACGATAATATTGTTGTCCTAGTGCCTGTTCATACTTTCCAGTATCTTTTGGATGATAATATTGCGCATGTTTCAGTTTATCAGGTAGATATTGTTGATTCGCCCAGGCATTTTCAAAGTTATGTGGATATTGATAGCCCACTCCTCGATTCAATGCTTTAGCGCCTTGATAATGACTATCACGTAAATGATCAGGGACTTCGCCAGCATTTCCGGCGCGGATATCAGAGATTGCTTCATCCAACGCAGTATAAGCAGAATTGGATTTAGGTGACAAACATAGATCGACAACAACATCTGCTAGAGGAATGCGCGCTTCCGGAAGTCCCAGACGTTCCGCAGCTAAAACAGCATTGACCGTTCGAGCAGCTGCTGCAGGATTCCCCAAACCGATATCTTCATAACCAATGACCATCAGACGCCGACAAATACTTGCTAGATCTCCTGCTTCGACTAAGCGGGCAAGATAGTGAAGGGCGGCATCTACATCACTTCCGCGTATAGATTTTTGGAATGCAGAAATCACATCATAATGGGCATCACCGTTCTTGTCATGGGTCAATGCTTTTTTCTGCACACATTCTTCAATGACAGGAAGAGTTAGGTGGATCATCCCTGATTGATCCGATTTAGTTGAACGTGCAGCAAGCTCTAATCCGTTCAACGCACTTCGAAGATCTCCGTTCGTGGCGCGTGATAAATGAAGCAATGCTTGATCGTCCAACTCTATGCTAAGCTGACCAAGCCCACGATCTTTATCATGCAGAGCTGTATGGATCGCTTTTTCAATATCTTGTTCATCTAGAGGTTTGACTTCAAAAATCTGGGTTCGACTACGGATAGCAGGATTGATAGTGATATATGGGTTTTCCGTTGTGGCACCGATCATTATGATCCGCCCATTTTCTAAATGAGGAAGTAAAAAATCTTGTTTTGTTTTATCCAGACGGTGGACTTCATCAAGTAAAAGGATGACTGTACCGCTCATTTTTGCTTCCTCTGCAACGATCTGCAAATCTTTTTTTGAATCTGTGGCCGCATTCAGCATTCGAAAAGCAAATTTCGTTGAACCAGCAATCGCACTAGCAATACTAGTTTTTCCGGTTCCAGGCGGGCCATATAAAATCATGGAAGACAACATTTTTGCATCAACCATTCGGCGAATGATTTTGCCTTCACCGACTAAATGCGTTTGCCCAACAACTTCATCAATCGTTCGAGGACGCATACGATAGGCTAAGGGTTGTTGCATAAAAAACTCCTCCTTTTGATTTTCGTACGTTAATTATAGCATAGTGGAAAAGATACTGTGAATTAGGTAAGTTCAGATACTAAAGAGAGGATAAGGTCGAGACAAAAGTCGTTTAGGTTTGAGAAATTTCCGAAAAAACTGACTTTTGGCCGCCGTTTATTCGGAGTTAGAGTCTGTGTCAAACCTGATTTTTAGTTTTGTCCCACGCTCATAATTGTTGGAAGATGTGAGTGATTACATAAAAACAGAATCTGTTTTCTTTTATTTTCTTTGGTGTAAAATAGAGTAAGCAAATAAAAATGGATCAGGAGGAAAAAATGGGAAATACACGTTTTGAAATCAAACTATTGGAAAGAGCGCGTGAACGTTTTGAAGAAACATTGGATCAAATGGATTTAACCGAAGCAAATACGATGCCTAAGTCATTGATCAAATCCGTTACATGGCTGATCTGGCATACTGCTCGAGAAATCGATTATCAGATTTCAGAGCTGAACAGAAGCGAACCACTATGGGTAAGCGCTGGTTGGAATAAAAAATTTTCATTGGATTTACCTGACGATACGCAAGATTGGCAGCATGCTCCTGAAGAAGCGAAAAAAGTGGTCGTAAAAGAAAAACAATTGCTTATTGATTACTTAAATGACAGTATCCACTTGGCGAATGATTATTTAGAGAATGTAGATGAAGCAAGCTTTAGCGAAGTGATCGATACGAATTGGACACCTCCAGTAACAAGAGGGAATCGAATCATTTCTATCATTGATGATGCAGTGATGCATTCAGGACAAGCCGTGTATACTAGAAGATTAGTGATAGGTAAATAGTAGAGGTTTCTTTGAATAAAGGTAGATCAGCATAGATCAACGAATAAGGAGAGCGCATATTTTTATGCATCTCCTTATCTTGTTTTCCCAGATATTCTCAGTAGAAGAAAGAGGTTGGGACAGAAGTGTTTAACTCCGAGAAATAAGAAGAAATGAACGAAAATTGCTTTTCAAATTTTTGTTCATTTCTTCTTATTTCTCGGAGTTACTTCTGCTCCCACCGTTTATTCGGAGTTAGAATCTGTGACAAAACTGATTTTTAGTTTTGTCCCACGCTCCTACACCTCTGTTTTCATAGCTTATCCGATTAAATTTGTGTATGATAAGGGAGGTGAATAGAATGATGGATAATCGGAATTTAGATGAACTTTTAGGAAGTAAGTCAACACCTGAAGTGGCAAGAGATTTACTAGGTATGTATTTAGAATATTCTACACCTGAAGGAATTGTTGGCGGATATATCGTAGATACGGAAGCTTACCTTGGACCAGATGATGAGGCTGCACACAGTTTTGGTATGCGAAGGACACCACGAGTAGCGGCAATGTATGAAAAGCCAGGAACGATTTATCTTTACACGATGCATACGCACCGCATTTTAAATATTATTACGCAACCTGAAGGAATTCCTCAAGGGGTCATGATCCGAGCAATCGAGCCTGTGACAGGAATCGAACAGATGAGTGCCAATAGAGGTGGAAAAATAGGTCCGGACATCAGTAATGGACCGGGAAAATTAGTCGCCGCGTTAGGAATACCGCAAGAACTTTATGGAAAATCGATTATAGATAGTCCATTACATTTGGTTTATGAGAAAAAAAGAGAACCGAAAAAAATTAGTGCGTTGCCTAGGATTGGAATACCTAACAAGGGAGAATGGACAGCAATGCCATTACGATTTGTTGTTTCCGGGAATCCGTACATTTCGTTACAAAAAAAGAACCAGATCGATGAAGACTGGGGTTGGAGGAAGTAAAATGAAAAAAGAAAACTTACTTGATTATTTAGATCAGGCGATTGAAAAAACGATTACTGATTATGATGTAGCACTCGATTGGGATACGAAAAATCATACGATTGAGATTATTGTACGTCTATTTGCTGAGAATAAAGCACACTTTGAGATCGATGATGCAGAAGGTGTCGTATCAGAAGAAGATGTCATTGAATTTGAAGATGGTATCTTATTATTCAATCCACAAAAATCTAATTTTGATGAAGCAGACTATTTGGCAGTCATTCCTTATGAAGGGAAAAAAGGCTTGAAAAAATCTGTTGTTGATGCCTTGATCGAGTACTTAAATGAAGTTTTAGCTGAAGGACAAAGCGATTTATTGGATTTTCTAGATACAGATGATGAAACTGCTGTTTTTGAATTGACATTCGATAACCAAAAATTAGCTGAACTAGTCGAAGAAAAACAACAAAATCAGTCAGATGCATATTTACCGTATCCAAGTTACTAAGGAGTGAATTTCATGAAATGGAATGAAGTAAAAGTAGAAACAGCGAGTGAAGTAGTAGAAGCAGTTGCGAACATACTAATGGAAGCAGGAGCTAGCGGTGTAGCAATTGAGGATGCACTGGACATTGAAAATTTTCAGTCAGATCAATATGGAGAAATCTTAAATAAAGAAGATTTCACTTATTTAAAGGAAGGAGCCATTGTGATGGCTTATTTTCCTGAGACGATTTTTTTACCAGAAATTGTGCCCTTTATTAAGGAACGTGTAACAAAATTACCAGAATATGGGTTAGCGATAGGTAAAAATAGCGTTACAGCTAGCGAGGTGGAAGAAAGTAATTGGGCGACTGCTTGGAAAAAATATTACCATCCCGTACGCATTACCAGAATGTTGACAATTGTTCCTAGTTGGGAAAACTATCAAACAAATGACCCATTAGAAAAAATCATCACACTAGATCCAGGTATGGCATTTGGTACAGGTACACATCCGACCACTTCTTTGACTTTGCAAGTGTTAGAGACTGTATTGCGAGGTGGGGAAACTGTCTTGGATGTTGGAACAGGTTCTGGGGTGTTAAGTATTGCTTCAAAATATTTAGGTGCAAAAGATGTCTATGCTTATGATTTAGATGAAGTAGCTGTACGCTCAGCAAAAGAAAATATGGATATGAATGAAGTGGCAAAAGATGTCCACGTAGCGGCGAATGATTTATTAAAAGGAATCGAGATCGAAAGTGATGTCATCGTGGCTAATATCTTGGCAGATATTATTTTGCTGATGATCCCTGATGCTTGGCGTTTGTTGAAACAAACAGGGTCACTTATCGTTTCAGGTATTATTGAAGATAAAAAGCAAATGGTGATTGATGCAATGGAAACACAAGGATTTGTCGTCGAACAGATCTTCCAGCAAAAAGATTGGTATGCCATTATTTTAAAAAAGCCTGAGGTGGAATAAATGCAACGATATTTTTTAGAAGAAGCCTATCAACCATCTGAAAAATTTGAACTTTCGGCAGAAGCTTTTCACCATATCGTACATGTGATGCGTATGAAACCGAAAGACCGAGTCTACTTGGCTTTTAGCGACCAACAAGTGATCATTGCGGAAATCACAGAAATCACTGAGGAAAAAGTTTACTTGACTGAAATCGAAAAAGAAGAAATGGAAAAAGAATTGCCAAGTATGATCACGATTGCTAGTGGCTATCCTAAAGGTGATAAATTAGAGTGGATCGTTCAAAAAGGTACGGAGTTAGGGGCGCATGCATTTATTGGTTTTCCAGCAAAGACCTCGGTGGTGAAATGGGATGCGAAAAAAAGAAAAAAACGGCAAGAACGTTTAACCAAGATAGCTCAAGAGGCAGCAGAACAATCGCACCGCCAAATTGCACCACGAGTGGAGTTATTAGATACAGAGAAAGAATTGTTCACGCAGCTTTCTGACTATGATGTGATTTTGGTCGCATATGAAGAATCTGCAAAACAAGGCGAACTGGCGAATCTGGCGAAAGTATTCAACTCTGTGACCGCTGGCAGTCGAATTTTGGCGATTTTTGGTCCAGAGGGCGGATTGATGGCAGAAGAAATCAACCAATTTGTTGATGCAGGTGCTATTATTTGTGGTTTAGGACCACGGATTTTACGCACAGAAACAGCACCACTTTATTTATTAAGTGCAGCAAGTTATCATTGGGAATTAAACAAGTGAAAAAAATGTGAAAAAATATATGATAAGATCAGGAAAAATTGAAAATAACCCCAACAATCTGTATAATAAAAGCAATTATTTATTGTAAACAGGCACTATTTTTGTTTGAGAATGAAAGAAACAGTCCATAAGAACTGTTTTATAACCTTTGAAAGGGGGATTTCCTATGCCAAAAGAAGAAATTTTAACAGGCCCTGGTGTAATCAAACTGGTTAGTCAATACATGGGACCAGAACATGTTGCATTTGTCCAAAAAGCATGTGATTACGCTACTGCTGCTCATGATGGACAATTTAGAAAATCAGGAGAGCCTTATATCATCCACCCAATCCAAGTTGCAGGGATCTTAGCCGATTTAAAAATGGACCCCCACACGGTCGCTACGGGTTTCTTACATGACGTGGTAGAGGATACAGAGGTTACACTAGATGATTTGAAAGAGGAATTTGGCCCAGACGTTGCGATGCTTGTTGATGGCGTAACGAAGCTAGGTAAGATCAAATACAAGTCACATGAAGAACAATTAGCAGAAAACCACCGCAAGATGCTGTTAGCTATGGCACAAGATCTACGTGTAATTATGGTGAAATTAGCCGATCGACTACATAATATGCGTACGTTGAAACATCTTCGGGAAGACAAGCAACGACGTATTGCTCAGGAAACGTTGGAAATTTATGCACCGTTAGCTCATCGTTTAGGGATCAGTCGTATCAAATGGGAATTAGAAGATACAGCATTGCGGTATTTGAATCCTAAACAATATTATCGGATCGTGCACTTGATGCAAACAAAGCGTGAAGAACGAGAAAAATATGTGAATGGAACAGTAGAAGACATCCGTTTAGCTACAGAAGAACTAGGAATCTTCGCAGAAATCTATGGGCGACCAAAACACATTTATTCTATCTATCGGAAAATGAAAGATCAAAAGAAACAATTCAATGAAATCTATGATCTATTAGCTATTCGTGTCATCGTAGATTCAATCAAGGATTGTTATGCTGTTTTAGGGGCAATCCACACAAAATGGAAACCAATGCCTGGCCGCTTCAAAGACTACATTGCGATGCCTAAAGCGAATATGTATCAATCATTGCATACGACTGTTATTGGACCAGCCGGAAATCCGGTGGAAATCCAAATTCGTACCCAAGAAATGCATGAAATCGCAGAATTCGGGGTAGCTGCTCACTGGGCATACAAAGAAGGAAAGAATGAAAAAGTAGAGCCAGACGGCATGACAAAACAATTAAGCTGGTTCCATGAAATCATTGAACTTCAAGATGAAAGCTATGATGCCTCTGAGTTTATGGAAGGCGTCAAAGGAGATATCTTTAGTGATAAAGTATACGTGTTTACTCCTAAGGGGGATGTAACGGAACTTCCTAAGGGATCAGGTCCGTTAGACTTTGCGTATAGTATCCATACGGATGTCGGGAATAAAACGACAGGTGCCAAAATCAATGGAAAAATGGTGCAATTGGATTACAAGCTCAAAAATGGAGATATTATAGAGATTTTGACCTCGCCTAATTCATTTGGACCAAGTCGAGATTGGTTGAAACTAGTTGCTACGAGTAAAGCTAGAAATAAAATCAAGCGTTTCTTCAAAGCGCAAGACCGAGAAGAAAATATTACTAAAGGTCATGAAGCAGTAATAAAATGTATCGCTGACTTGGGCTTCACTCCTAAAGAGATCTTGTCTAAAGCTAAATTGCAAGATGCGCTGGAACGTTTGAATTATCAAACGGAAGACGATATGTATGCAGCTATTGGATATGGTGAAGTTAGTCCGTTGACTATGGCGAATCGTTTGACAGAAAAAGAACGAAAAGAACAAAAAATAGAACAACAAAAACAAGAAGCAGAAGAAATCATGAACCAGCCGAAAAAAGAGCCGGAAAAAATGAAAGTTCGTCATGAGGGTGGCGTGGTCATCCAAGGTGTCGAGAATCTGCTGATACGTATCAGTCGTTGCTGTAATCCAATTCCTGGTGATGATATCGTTGGGTATATCACAAAAGGTAGAGGGATTTCTATCCATCGAAGAGATTGTCCAAATGTCCAAGCAGACAAGCCAAATGTAGCGGAACGCTTGATTGAAGTGGAATGGGAAGATACTTCAAATACTAAAAAAGAATATGATGCGGATCTGGAAATCTATGGCTATAATCGTTCAGGTATGTTAAATGATGTCTTGCAGACAGTGAACACCATGACTAAAAATTTGAATAGCGTAGAAGCTAGAACAAATAAAGATAAGATGGCGACCATTCATTTAACTGTAGGCATCCAAAATCTTTCCCACTTGAAGAGTATCGTGGATAGAATCAAAGCCGTGCCAGATGTCTACAGCGTACGTCGAACAAATGGCTAGGAGGTACAAGTATGAAAGCAGTGATCCAACGTGCAAGTAAAGCTTCTGTTTCCATTGAGCAACAGGAAGTTGGTAAAATCGAACGTGGATTAGTCGTTTTATTAGGTGTCCATGAGGGAGATACGCAAGCGGATGTCGACTATTTAGTAAAAAAAGTTGCACAACTGCGTATCTTTGAAGATGAACAAGGAAAAATGAATCGAAGTATCGAAGATATTCAAGGAGAGCTACTGAGTATTTCACAATTTACGCTCTTTGCAGATACGAAGAAGGGAAACCGTCCAAGTTTTATTGCAGCAGCACGACCAGAAACGGCAATTCCTCTCTACGAATCGTTCAATGAAGGAATCAAGCAAAGAGGCATTCCTGTGGCAACAGGAAAATTTGGCGCAGATATGGCTGTTTCACTGGTAAATGACGGACCAGTGACGATCATTATTGATTCGCAAAACAAATAGTGCAGAAGAGAGAGTGGGATAAAAGTAAGAAACACTTTTGTCTCATGCTTTAAAAACGAATAAACGGTGGGAGCAGAAGCAACTTCTTCTTATTTCTCGGAGTTAAACACTTCTGTCCCAACCTCTTCTATATTCGATAAGTCGGTAAACTTGAAAAATCAGTCAGTGATTTTCAAGAGTATCGACTTGTTTTTTTACATCGATCAGGGCAGCTTATCTTGGTCACTTTGCTTTTTTGATACTAGAACCAGAGTAGAACTTGGAGGAAATCACGGAATACTTCTGAGCTAATCGTTTCTGCAGACATTGTTAAAAAACAATAAAAACAGCCGAATAACTACTTTAACAAGATAAATAGAGGAGGTTCCATTTATTCTTAACTAGTAGCCATCAGCTGTTTTTTAGTGGATTAGGTTTGATTATTTAAACTGTTGAAATAGTTGGTCGATTGTTTGGTAATCTTCATTCGATAAATGGAGATCCAACGCTCGAGCATTATCCGCAACTTGTTCCGGTCTTTTTGCGCCTGGTATGACAACAGAGATCCGTGGATTCTTCATATACCAAGCTAACACAAGTTGTGCGATTGTTGCTTGATATTTTTCAGCCAACGGATGAAGTTGATCCACAGCTTGAATGATCTTTTCAAAACGTTCGCCCTGAAAATCAGGTCTATTTTTTCTTGGGTCATGAGCACCAAATTCTTGGGGACTATTTAGATGATACTTGCCAGTCAACAATCCAGAAGCAAGTGGGAAGTAAGGCACGAAGCTGATGTTATTTTCTTTAAGATAAGGAAACAATTCTTTTTCTGCTTCTCGATAGATCAAACTGAACTTATCTTCCACAACATCTACATAGCCATCTAAATTGGCTTCTTTCAACTGTTCTAGTGAGAAGTTAGAAACACCGATCGCGCGAATCTTACCAGCTTCTTTTAGTTGGTGTAATGCTGCAATTGCTTCATTTTTAGGTGTGTGCTCATCTGGAAAATGGATATAAAAAATATCGATGTAATCTGTTTGCAAACGGCGTAGCGCATCTTCGACCGACTGCGTCAAAAATTCTGGGGAGTTATCAAAAACACCTTTCTTATTTGGTACATGTGCTGCTTTCGTTGCAATCACAATACGCGAGCGATCATATTCTTCTTCTCGTAAGACTTCACCAATCAACTCTTCTGAACGACCATTACCATAAGCAAATGCTGTATCGATCAAGTTGATCCCATTATTTAAAGCAGTGCGAACAACTTGTTTTCCAGTTTCATCTTCTAAGCCAGTAAAGAGATTGTGACCACCTACAGCGTTTGCACCTAATCCAAGTTGTTCTGCGTAAACTTGTGAGTGTCCGATTCTTATTTCTGCCATTGTACAGGCCTCCTTTTCGTCTAGTCTAAAACAAAATTGGAAAAAGCTGAACTAAAAGGTCTTTCTGAAAGGAAAATGAAAAAGTGTCATGGAATATAGTTGTTCGGCATAAATTTCTTTGGTGTTTCTGACCTATTCTTTCGATTTTACTTGACTTTAAGACTTGTTTTTAGTAAGTTATAGTTAATATTGAAAATATCGATGAAAGAGCGAGTAGGTTTCTGAGACTTTACAAGAGAGGATCATCTGGGCTGAGAATGATCTAAAGGGGCGATTCTGAAAGACACTCTGGAGATGAACGTGTAAAAAGCCGTTCCGTGTACGAGCGTTAATCGTAAGAGGAAAGAGCAATCTTTCAAAATTAGGTGGTACCGTGTATGAATTAGTCATTCGCCCTTGTTCAAGATGAACGAGGGCGGATTTTTTTTTACATAGAAAATAAAAGGAGAGAAAAAAATGAGTTTCCAAAGACCAAAAGGAACAAATGATATTTTACCTGGTGAGTCAGAAAAATGGCAATTTGTAGAAGAAACTGCCCGCTTGTTATTTAGAGATTATCAATATAATGAAATCCGCACGCCTATCTTTGAACATTATGAAGTGATTTCTCGAAGTGTCGGTGATACGACGGATATTGTGTCAAAAGAAATGTATGATTTCTATGATAAAGGTGAAAGACATGTGACCCTTCGACCAGAAGGAACAGCTCCAATCGTGCGGTCTTTTGTCGAACACAAGTTATTTGGACCAGAGTACACAAAACCGTATAAAACTTTTTACATGGGACCAATGTTTCGTTATGAACGTCCGCAAAAAGGGAGACTGCGTCAATTCCATCAAATCGGCGTAGAAGCGTTTGGTTCTGAAAACCCAGCGACTGATGTTGAAAGCATGGTAATGGCACTTGATTTCTTCAAACAATTAGGAATCAACCAAATCCGTTTAGTCATTAATTCTTTAGGAGATAAAGAAACACGTCAAGCGTATCGTCAAGCCTTGATCGACTATCTTGTTCCCTTTGAAGAGCAATTAAGTGAAGATTCAAAACGAAGACTACACGAAAATCCTTTGCGTGTACTAGATAGCAAGGACAAACGCGATCAACGATTTGTAGCAGAAGCCCCTTCTATTTTGGACTTTCTAAGCGAGTCAGCCCAAAAACACTTCGATACAGTGGTGACAATGCTAGACGCATTGGATATTCCTTATGAAATCGATCATAATATGGTACGTGGTTTAGATTATTACACACATACGATTTTTGAAATCATGAGTGATGCACCAAAAATGGGCGCTCAAGCAACGATTTGCGCAGGAGGTCGTTATGACAATCTTGTCGAAGAGTTAGGTGGTCCAGAAACACCTGGATTTGGGTTTGCGATGGGTATCGAGCGCTTGCTGTTGACAATGGAAGCAGAAGAAGTAGTGATCCCTGCATTTAATGAATTAGATGCCTATGTTGTAGCGTTAGGTGAAGAAACAAACATCGAAGCATTGAAGCTCGTACAAGTAATTCGGAATTTCGGCTTTTCTGCGGATCGTGACTTCATGAATCGTAAAGCAAAAGCCCAATTCAAAACGGCAGATAAAGCAAATGCAAAATTGGTTTTAGTCATTGGAGCAGATGAATTGGAAAATCAGACAGTGACTGTTAAAGCCATGGCAAATAGAAAAGAAAAAAGCTTCCCATTAACAGAAGTTTATGAACATTTTGATGAAGTCTATGATGAAATGACTTTATTCGAGTAGGAGGAAATGAAAAAATGACACAAAGAACAACATATTGTGGTTTGGTATCTGAAAAAGAATTAGATCAAACTGTCACATTAAAAGGATGGGTCCAAAAACGCCGGGATCTTGGAGGCGTGATTTTTATTGATTTACGTGACCGTGAAGGAATCGTCCAAATCGTCTTTAACCCGGAAGTAAACAAAGAAGCATGGGAAATCGCTGACAAATGTCGTAGTGAATATGTCATTGAGATCACTGGTGTTGTGAAAAAACGTGAAGAACTAGCAATCAATCCAAAAATGGTAACAGGTGAATATGAAGTATTTGCTAGCGAGATCGTTATTTTGAATAAAGCAAAAACACCACCATTTTTAATCGAAGATGATCAAACAGTCGGTGACGAAATCCGTATGAAATACCGTTATTTGGATTTGCGTCGTCCAAAAATGACAAAAAATATCAAAATGCGCAATGAAACAACGAAAGCAATCCGTCACTATTTAGATGATAACGACTTTTTAGATATCGAAACACCATATCTAGGTAAATCAACACCAGAAGGAGCGCGTGACTATCTAGTTCCTTCTCGTGTCCATGCAGGTCATTTCTATGCGCTGCCACAATCTCCACAATTATTTAAACAATTACTGATGAATGCTGGTTTTGACCGGTATTACCAAATTGTTCGTTGTTTCCGTGATGAAGACTTACGTGGTGACCGCCAACCTGAGTTTACCCAAGTCGATATCGAAACAACTTTCTTAACAACTGAAGAAATCCAAACGTATACGGAAGGATTGATTGCCAAAGTAATGAAAGATGTTCGTGGCATCGATGTTACTTTACCATTTCCTCGTATGACGTATGATGAAGCAATGGACCGTTATGGGAGTGATAAACCAGATACACGTTTTGACATGGAATTGATCGATTTAAGCAATATTGTGAAAGATGTTGATTTTAAAGTATTCCAAATGGCACTTGAAAAAGGCGGCGTGGTGAAAGTTCTGAATGCGAAGAATGCTGCAAGTAAGTATTCCCGTAAAGATTTAGATAATCTTGGTCAGTATGCTAGTCAATTCGGTGCAAAAGGCTTGGCATGGCTAAAAGTGGAAGAAGATGGATTGAAAGGACCAATCGCTAAATTCATGGGTGATGCAACGGAAGCAATCGTTGCAGCAACAAACGCTGAAGTCGGCGATATCCTATTGTTTGGTGCGGATAAGAAAGAGATCGTTGCAGCAACTCTAGGTGCGATCCGTTCTCGTTTAGGAAAAGAATTAGGCTTGATCGATGAATCAAAATTCAATTTCTTATGGATCACAGAATGGCCTCAATTTGAATATTCAGAAGAAGAAAGACGGTATGTCTCTGCGCACCATCCATTTACAATGCCTAAAGCAGAAGACGTAGAATTATTAAGTACTGATCCAGGAAAAGTATATGCAGAAGCGTATGATATCGTTTTGAATGGCTACGAATTAGGCGGTGGTTCTATCCGTATCCACACACGAGAACTACAAGAAAAAGTATTAAAAACATTAGGATTTTCTCAAGAACAAATGGAAGAACAGTTTGGCTTCCTATTGACAGCTTTAGATTACGGATTCCCTCCACACGGCGGTATCGCTCTAGGACTAGATCGTTTCGTCATGCTACTTGCTGGTGAAGAAAATATTCGTGAAGTAATCGCATTCCCTAAAAACGGAAAAGCCGCAGATGTAATGAGTGACGCACCAAGTACCGTTTCCGATGCACAATTGTTCGATTTGAATATTGACGTAACAAGTGTAGAATAAATGTAATTAAAACGAGAAGCATGTGTGTCGCGGGAAAGCAAACTCTTAGAAATAAGCTAGAAGTTTTTCAACAATGAAAAGTCGTTGAACAAAATTCTTTCTTGCTTATTATTGGAATTGAGCTACTCTTTCAAAACTTCTTTTAGAGGGTGAGACAAGATTGTTTGTCCACTCTCTTTTTTGAGTAAACGATATGGAGAAACATAAGCGATAAGAAGAAATCTGCTTGAGAGAAGTCGAGATTTTCAAAGATTTGAACAGTGATTTTCGTCAATTCTTGCTTATTTTTTTCGGGAGTATATTCCTTTGGTTCTAGCCGCTTTTTTGTGTCGATGTTTTCTTGATTTAATTCTAAAACCCTTTATAATTAAGCCATAACATATAAAGTGAGGCTTTTTCATGAAAAAAACTTTCGAAAATTGGACGTACCATGATTATACGACCAAACTTTCGGCATCTATCGTGTATGCATTGATTGCATCTGTAGCACTAAACTTCTTTTATCAACCTGGGCATATCTATTCAAGTGGTATTACGGGATTAGCTCAAATACTGACGACTTTATCGAAATCATTGATTGGTTTTGAAGTACCAGTATCAACAACTCTTTATCTCTTGAATGTTCCGTTATTCATCTTGGCTTGGTTAAAAATCGGAAAGAAGTTTACTATTTTTACCTTTATCACTGTAACTTTGACTTCGCTTTTTATCCATATTTTACCGCAAACAGTTCTTTCAACTGATCCAATCATTTGTGCGTTATTTGGTGGAGCTGTTATGGGACTGGGTATCGGCCTAGTTTTAAGGAATGGGATATCTTCTGGCGGATTGGATATCGTAAGTATCACAATTCGTAAGAAAACTGGTAAATCTATTGGCTCCATTTCGATTTATTTCAATGCGATGATCGTGTTTGTGGCAGGACTTCTTTTTGGATGGCAGTACATGTTCTATAGTACGCTTTCTATTTTTGTCAGTGGAAAAGTCACGGATGTTGTCTACACGAAACAAAAGAAAATGCAAGTGATGATCGTAACAAAACATCCAGAAAAAGTGGTCAATGAAATCCAAAAATGCATGCGTCGCGGAATCACGATCATCAATGAAGCAGAAGGTGCATATAAGCATGACAAACAAACTGTATTGATGACTATTGTGACACGATATGAATTACCGCTATTGAGAGAAGCAATGAAAGCCTCTGATCCGCATGCGTTCGTTAGTATCGCGGAAAACGTCCAGATCCTTGGACGATTTTATGAAGATGGTATTTAGAGTGAACAACGAATAAAACGCTGTAGACAGTCGTAAGGCTGTTTACGGCATTTTCTATAAAAGAAGTTCTTCTTGATTGCTATCGTTATTTTTGAAATTTTGTTAAAATTATTAAAAATATGTTCTTTTTTTTTAAGTTTATGGGATGATAGGAAAAATAGTAAAATGGCTGGAATTTATTTTGCTATTTTCACTTAACACACGTATATTATGAATGAAAAAAGTTTATGAAAAGTTGGAATATTGAATGGAAAAAAAGAAAAGGTTAAAAAAAAGTCGCTATATTACTGGCTTTGATGGTATTCGCTCTTTAGCCGTTGTAGGGGTCATTTTATACCATTTATTACCAACCAGTATGAAGGGCGGCTACTTGGGTGTTCCAATATTTTTTGTTGTATCAGGTTACCTGATTACTGATTTGTTGCGACAAGAATGGGAACAAGATGGAAAAATCAACATTTGGCAATTTTATGTCCGGCGAATGAAACGGCTCTACCCCGGCTTAGCATTTTTATTGATTACTGCATCGGCGTACATCACCTTATTTCAACGAGGGTTATTGAACAATCTGCGAGGGGTCGTTGTAAGTAGTTTGCTCTATGTCAATAACTGGTGGCAAATCAACAATGGACTATCTTATTTTGATCGATTCGCCAATGAATCCCCGTTTACACACATTTGGTCGTTGGCAGTAGAAGCACAGAACTATCTGATCTGGCCGGTCATTTTTGTTCTATTGATGGTTTTTGTTCGTAAAAGAAAATGGATTTTCTATACGGTTTTAGGGACCTCTGTTTTATCAGCGATCTTGATGATGATTTTGTACACTCCAGGTGGTGATCCTACACGTGTGTATTATGGAACCGATACACGTCTATTCTCTATCTGGATGGGAAGCGCTCTTGCGTTTGTCTGGCCGAGTACGCGCTTAAAGAAAAATATTCCAAAGCAAGCAAAACGTATTTTGAATCTAGCTGGATTGATTTCGTTACTTGCATTGATCCTTTTCTTTTTCTTCTTAGATGATCATTATAGTTTCGTCTATTATGGTGGGATGTTCTTAGTAAGCATCTTTTGTGTCATCTTAGTTGCTGTAACGGCTCATCCCGGTGCAAGTTTAGATCGTTGGCTGACAAATCCAGTATTTACATGGATCGGAAAAAGAAGCTACGGAATCTATTTATATCAATTTCCAGTGATGATTTTTTATGAAGCCAAAGTGTCAGATATTGCCGATCATGTCTTGATCCACACGGTAATCGAAATCTCCTTGATTTTGATCATCAGTGAATTGTCATATCGCTATATTGAACGACCATTAGCTCGATTTGATTACAGTAGAACACTTCAAGTAGTCAAAGGTTGGTTCAAAACACCGATTATCAGCAAACAAAAACCATGGCTTATCCCTGCAACTTTGGTAGTTATCGTTGCTTTAGTTGGTTTTGTGACTGCGCCAAAAGACTCAGTGACAGCAGACCAGAAACAGTTACAAGCAAAAATTGCTGAGAGTAAAAAATTGGCAGAAGAAAGCCAAAAAGATTCTGAAAAGAATGATGGGACAGTGGATCAAGCAATTCTTGATAAGTACGAGCTAACTGTAGAGCAAGGGAAGAAAGCACAAAAATTGCAACTGACTGCTTTCGGAGACTCTGTTATGCTAGATGCAGCAACAGATTTGAAAGAGGTATATCCGCATGTCGTTGTGGATGGAGATGTTGGTCGCCAACTTTATGCGAGTGAACCATATATTGAAGAACTTAAAAAACAAAATCTGTTAAAAGATACTGTATTGATCGGACTTGGTACAAATGGAGCATTTACGGAAGCTCAATTCGATACCATCATGAGCGCTCTAGGTGACCGCAAAGTTTACTGGGTAAACGTTCGCGTACCTACGAAACGTTGGCAAAATGATGTAAATGCGATGCTAGCGGATATGGCGAAGAAGTATGACAACCTCACTTTGATTGATTGGTATGACTATAGTAATGGCCATAGTGACTGGTTCTACGATGATCAGGTCCACCCAAACCCAGAAGGAATGAAACACTATATCCATCTGGTCAGTGAGACGTTGCTAGGCAAAAGCAAAACAGACACGAAAACAACGAAAGATACAACCAATGGAAATAGCAATACAGATGTTTCTGTCAGTGAGAGCACTATAAACGAATAACAGTAAGAAGAAACCGTAATAGAAGAATTTCACTCCGAGAATTAAGCCGAAATTCACGAAAATTGCTTTTCAGATTTTTGTGAATTTCGGCTTATTTCTCGGAGTTAAACACTTCTGTCCCAGCCTCTCTCAAATAAACGGCGGCCAAAAGTCAGGTTTTTCGGAAATTTCGAAAAAAACGAGCAATACAAAAAACGTATTGTTCGTTTTTTTCTCCAATTTCTCAAACCTAAACGACTTTTGTCTCGACCTCATCAATAGGATCAGGATTCTCATAAAGTCAGAAAAGAGCATCTGATTTACTTGTTTTCTTCTGGTAGAGGACAAGAAGAGTGAGAAGTTAAGTAGCGCTCTTTTTGTAGTCGAGTTAATTTTTTGAAAGCTGCCTCAGCTTTTGTTGCTTCACTGCGAGAAGCGAATACTTCGGCATGGATCATTTTGACAGGACGACGTTTTTGCAATCGTGTGTATTTAGCTCCAACACCACGATTGTGTTCTCCTAGTCTTCTAGTCAAATCAGTCGTGTAGCCCCCGTAAAATGTGTGGTCCTTGCAATACAAAACATAAAAGTAGTGTTCATTGGCCATAAAGCATCGCACGTATTTCCGCAGTGTATTCACCACTTGAATCATAGGTAGTCAAAGGGGGAGCTACTTTGAATCCATCTAATTTTCCTTCTTTGATTCCCTCAACTAATAAAATATTTGCTTCTTTCCCAGCTTTAGGGTAGACGAACTGGATTTTTTTGGGAGCGATTCGCTGTTTTTCCATTACTTTTATGATTTCCAAAAAGCGATCTGGTCGATGGACCATCGCAAATCTGCCATTTGTTTTTAAAAGCTTACTAGAGATCGAAATGACTTCTTCCAAGGTGGTATAGATTTCATGACGAGCTATTGCCAGATGTTCATTAGGATTTTTTTTATTCGTGGGTAACCCCTTGAAATAAGGTGGATTGCAGACAACCAGATCACATGAATTGTGACGTACAACAGAAAGGCTGTCTTTTAAATCAATTGTATGGATCGTCATTTGCTTTTCGAGTTGATTTAAAGCGATACTTCGCCTTGCCATATCTGCCAGTCGTGGTTGGAGTTCGATTGCATCGATGTGGGCGTTAGTCCGCTTACTTAAAAACAGCCCCACAGCTCCATTCCCAGCGCAGAGGTCAACGATTTGGCCTTTTTTTGGTATTCGTGCAAAATTAGCGAGTAAAACAGCATCTAAAGAAAAAGAGAAAACTTCTGAGCTTTGGATGATTTTGATATCCTCCGCATATAATTGGTCGATTCGTTCGTATTCGTGAAGCATAGATTCCCTCCAAAATGAAAAAACTAATTGTTTGTATTATACTATTTTTATAAAAAAGAACAAAGGTAGCTTGTAAAGTCAAATGAATTTAGGCATACTATGACCATAAGCACAGAAAGGAAGAGACTATGTTTTATCGATTTATGAGAGGGATTGTCCGCGTGATTTTAGCTTTGGTCAACGGAAATGCTCGATATGAAAATAAAGAAGTATTGCCACAAGATGAGAATTACATACTAGTTGCTCCGCACCGTACGTGGTGGGATCCCTTGTATCTTGCTGTGGCGGCTGCGCCAAAAGAGTTTAGCTTTATGGCAAAAGAAGAGCTATTCAAAAATCCAGTATTACGTTTTATTTTGACTCATTCCAACGCATTTCCAGTAAAAAGAGATAACCCAGGTCCAAGTGTAATCAAAACACCAGTCAAGATTCTGAAATCAACGAATCTAGGGTTGATCATGTTTCCGAGTGGAACAAGGCATGCAACGGAGCTTAAAGGCGGTATGGCGTTGATCTCTAGAATGTCAAAAGCAAAAATCGTTCCAGCGGTCTATCAAGGTCCGCTTACTTTAGGCGATCTATTCAAACGAAAACGTGTGACCGTCCGCTTTGGCGAACCGATCGATTTGTCAGATATCAAAAAAACAGATAAAGAAGGAATGGCGGAAATCGAACGTCGAACACAAGCAGCATTTGATCGTTTAGATAAAGAAGTCAATCCTGATTTTAAGTATGAGATCCAAAAGAAAGATTGATCTAACAAGTGTAGAAATGATTCATCCAAAAACGTCGAGGCAAAAGTCGTTTAGGTGGGAGAAATTGGAGAGAAAAACGAGCAATACGTTTTTTGTATTGCTTGTTTTTTTTTTTTGAAATTTCCGAAGGAGTTGCTTCTGCTCTCACCGTTTATTCGAGAGTCTGTAGCAAAACAGATTTTTTAGATTTGTCCCATATTCCTTTTTACGTCTTTCACAAAATATCACAGGTGTCATGTAGTTAATGGAAGTGTTATAATAGTCAGAAGGACATTTTTTGAGGTGATGAGATGCGTTTTTTACATACAGCCGATTGGCATATAGGGAAAAAATTACAAGGCTATGATTTGATTGAAGATCAAAAATATGTACTGGCACAAATTTTAGAAATTGCAAAAGAAGAAAAAGTGGATGCGATCGTTATTGCAGGTGATTTGTATGATCGAAGCGTGCCTGCTGTTGATGCTATCGAAGTTTTCAATGAGTTGATGGTCGAGTGGAACTTGCACGAAAAATTCCCGATTTTTGCGATCTCAGGAAACCATGATAGTAATATCCGTTTATCTGCGGGAACACCTTGGTTTAGTCACTCCAATTATTTTTTACAGACACGATTTGAAGAATCATTTCAACCGATCGAATTTAAAAACAGTCAAATTTTTTTATTGCCTTATTTTGAACCGATAGCGGCAAGGATCTATTTTGAAGATGAGACGATCAAGACGATTCAACAAGCCATTGAAAAAGTAGTGGACCGAATGCAAGAAGCATTTGATCCGAATAAAAAACATATACTGATTAGTCATTTTTGTGTCATGGGAAGTACAAAATCGGATTCGGAAACAAAGATCGAAGTTGGCGGGCTAGATGCGGTCCCTGGAGAACTACTTGAACCCTTCGATTATGTGGGATTAGGACATTTACACAATAAGTCAGCGTTGCATCAAAAAAACGCTCGTTATAGCGGTTCTCCACTAAAATTTTCTCTTTCAGAAATCAATCAGCAAAAGGGCGTGTGGATCGTTGATCTGGAGGAGGAATTATCTTTAACTTTTCGCGAGTTGACGCCGCTATTTGAAATCGAAGAAATCACTGCAACCTTCAAAGAATTGTTAGATCCAACATTTTATCAGAAAATCAATCGAGAAAATTATGTACAGATTTATTTGGAAGACCGAACGATCATTCCGAATATGATGAACCAACTACGAAAAATCTATCCGAGGATCCTAGGGGTAGAAAGATCAAATGGTCGTGAAGTTCAAGTAAAAAGGAATTCGAAAAAAGTGGTGACCAAAGATCCGCAAAAATTAGTGCAGGGATTCTTCAAAGAGATGACAAATGAAGAATTGACAGAAAAACAAAACCAGTGGCTGACAGAAACATTACAAGAACTTACGGAAACGGAATGATCAATAATGAAACCTAAAAAATTAACATTAAAAAATTTTGGTCCATTTATTGATGAGACCATTGATTTTTCTAAACTTACGGATGCACCGCTTTTCTTGATCACAGGTAAAACAGGTGCAGGAAAGACAACGATTTTTGATGGTATGACCTACGCACTATTTGGCGAAACTTCGGGTAAGATCCGTTCAGCGAAAGAAATGCGTTCCCTTTTTGCAACACCGGAAGAGGAAACGAGTGTCTTGTTTTCTTTTGAACATCAGCAGATGAGTTACGAAATAGAACGAAAACCAGAACAGGTGCTTGCGAAACGTAAAGGCAATGGCAATCGGAAGCAAGCTGCTAAAGTGTCATTAACGATTTTTGATGCCAAAGGCAAAGAAGTCAAACAGTACACGAAGCGCAGCGAAGTCGATCAATTGATCAAAGAATTGCTGAATCTGGATGCGAAGCAGTTCTCGCAAATCGTGTTATTACCGCAAGGCGAATTTCGTAATTTTTTGATTTCTTCAAGTAGTGAAAAAGAAGGGGTTCTCCGTAATTTATTTGGTTCACAATTCTTTCAGCAATTTAATGAACAATTGAAAGAAAAGGCAAAGTTACAACAGCAAAAGTTGGACCATCTGGAACAAGAACTGACGTTGCTTCGAAAACGTTTTGTGATGATGAATGAAGAGCCAACTGAAAACGTGAGTTATGAAGAAACGATTGCTCTTTGGCAGCTTGAACAGACAGCACTTGAAGAAATCATCTTGGCTGAAAAAGCCAAACTTTTGAAATTACAAGAGCAACAAAAACAAATAGAAAATGATTATTACCGCTCAGAATCTTTGAATAAAAGCTACAAAGAAAAAACAAGATTGATCCAACGAAAAAAAGAGTTAGACGAAAAAGAGACAGTAATTGCTGAAAAAAGGCAATGGATCAAACAATATGAATTTGCCCAAAAATTACAGGATACTATAGCAAGAAGTCATGAATATGTAAGTGATCAGCTTGAAATGGCAACAAAAGAAAGAGCTTATTTCGAACAACTTACGCATAAAGAGCAGCTCTACAAAAAATGGTTAGAACAAGAAGAAGAACGAATGGCTCTCCAAAAAAAAATCGACGGGTTATCTAAAGATTTTCAGGAGAAAAAAATATTGTTGCCGATCGCTGATCAATGGCAACAAAAGCAAGTAGACCTAAAAGAGTTACAAGAGGAAGAGCAAGCGCTGAAAGAGAAAAAAAGAGTCATCAGCCAAGAAGAAGCGCAGATCCTATTGGAACAACAAAAAATCCAAGAACAACTGGCAGAACAAGAGGAGCTACAAGAAAATCGACTTCATTATGAAAAACTCCGCCAAGAACATGAAAAACATCAAGAGATGATCGAACAATGGAACGAAAAGAAAGAACAGATCGAAAGTTATCGAGTACAGTTAAATGAGATCAAAAGTCAGTTTGAAGCAAACCAAGAGTATCTAAGTCAACAGACAGAACTGTTAGACCGTTTGAAAAGTCAGTGGGCGAGCCAACAAATTGCACGACTACAGCTATTATTACTTCCAGGACAACCTTGTCCAGTATGCGGGGCGACAGAACATCCTAATCAACAGGATCAGCATGAGCTGCCAGAAAAAGAAGAAATCGTAGCACTTGAACAAAAATTAGCGCAAACAGAATCAGTGATCGATCAAATCCATCAAGAAATTGGTCGAAACGAAGCAGATCGAACGAAAATTTCTGAGCAACTAATAAAGCTTACTGAATGGTGTTCAGCCAAGAGAGAAGAAATCGCTAAAAACGAAGAAATATTGAAAACGAAAATCAAAAAAACTTTCAGATTTGCGAAGGTGAGCGATCTTGTTGTATCCTTAAAGGAAATCGACCGTGATTTAACGGCTCAGATAAGTGTCATTGCACAGGCAAAGAAAGCCCAACAAGAAATACTGGAGAAATTACCAGAAATCACGGATAGGTTAAAAGAAATCGGACAATACATTGATCAAAATAAAGAAAAAATCCAACAAACACAAGGCGAATCAGCCAGTTTGGCCAAGCAGTTGGAAAAGATCGATACCCATACATTATCGGCGGACGTCAAATACTTAGAAGAACAAATCGCTTCAAAAACGCAGCGGCTATCGAAAGAAATGGAACAAGGTCTTAGTTATTCACAAGAAATCAACTTATTGAAAACACAGCTTGATACGATCCATGAACAGCAGAAAAAAAATGATCAAAAACTTGAAAGCGTCCAAGAGAAAATTTCAGAAAAAATGAAGGAGCAGGACTACTTCAAAGAAACAGAGGAGATTCTTTCTTTTGTGCAACAAGAAGAAGTATACAATGAAGCAGTTCAAGCCACCAATACCTATGAAGAAGAACGCTTGATTGTAGAGGACCGACTTGCACAACTAGCAACGATTTCTCTGGAAGAAGAGCTTCAGGATTTAAATGATTTGAAGGAACAATTAGAAAGAATAAAAGAAGAAGTAACTAAACAGCAAGAAAGTTGCTATCGTTGGCAAGAACAAAAGAATCAGAATCAACAGATTATTGAGGAGTTTTCTTCGATTTATCAAACCAGTCAGAAACAGTTAGATGAACTGATCGAACTGCAACAACTTGCACAAACGATCAATGGTGAGAATCCTCGAAAGACTAGCTTAGAGAGATATGTGCTACAAGTCTACTTACAAGAAGTACTTCAAGTGGCCAACTCACAGTTGCAACGTCTAACAAAAAATCGGTATCAATTTGAATTAGCCGAAGAAGTAGGTAGTTATCGCGGTAAAACGGGTCTTGAAATCAATATCTACGATGATGAAGCGGGGATGTCTCGAGGTGCGCATACTCTCTCAGGTGGGGAAAGTTTTATTGCCGCGCTTTCATTAGCCTTAGCGTTAGCCGAAGTGATCCAAGCACAAACAGGTGGAGTAACCATTGAGGCCCTATTTATTGATGAAGGTTTTGGTTCTTTAGATGAAGAAGCACTTGAAATGGCTATCGAGGCATTGGAAACGATTGAAAGTGAAGGACGAATGATTGGTATCATCAGTCATGTAAGGGAATTAAAGGAAAGAGTTGTACAACAAATAAGAATCAGTACAGAAGGTAGTGGCCAAAGTAAGGTACGCTATCATCTTGGATAATAGGGGGATGAATAACGATGAAATGGAGTATACCGGAAAAAGTCATTGCAAGAGGACGTCAGTACCTGCAAGAAGGACGGGTGTTATCGGTAGTCCCTGACCAAGAAGAAAAAGTATGGCATGCAGAAGTTTTAGGTAGTGAACTATACATGGTGGATTTGGATGGCACAGCAAAAGAAGTTGATTTTTGTCAATGTCCTTACTGGGAAGAGCATAAGTATTGTAAGCATACTGTGGCAGTGGAGTTGTACTTGCGATCCAAGAATCTTTCACGAATCATTCAAGCAGATCAGGCAATGATCGAACCAGTGAAAAGAAGTAGTGAGGGAGAGATCTTATCAAAAGGATTTTCGCGGCTTAAAATCAAAAATACTGCTCAAAGAATACAACCCTTGATTGTTGAATATCAGGTAGAGGCAATCGAAACAAATCATTATCACCCAGAATTAGCTATCTTAGCGCTCTATTTACGTATTGGTTATTTAGATAATCCAAAGAAAACATATATCGTCAAAAATATTTTTGATTTTCTTCAATCCTTTACTGAAAATGAGAACTATACCGTTAATAAGCAGTATCAATTTCAGTTAGATCATCGTGCGTTCCAGAGTGAGGATCAGGAGATTTTATCTCAATTAGCAGGTTGTGCGCAAACGCAATTTCTTTTAGGCTCAAGTGGGATGCAAGTGAAAGGAAAACTTGATAAACGTTTTCTACTATTGCCGATCGAACAAGCTAAATCGTTGCTGTCGCAGATGAATCAAACGACACGCTTGCAAGTGCAAATCAATGAGTTGAAGTTTCAGGGCATCCAATTTTCTGAGAATGAGAAACCATTGGTATTCACAGTAACAAAGCAAAATGAGTCTTATCGATTAGTTGCACAAAATGATTTTGATTTATTTTTGACACATTACCAGTGGGGAATGATCCAAGGCACTTTTTATTCATTAAATAAGCAGCAGCAAGCTGTCTATTTAACTTGGAAACAACTCATGCGAAGATTTACAGAACCAGAAGTATTATTTGAGAAAAAAGAGCTTTCTTCTTTATTTAAAGAGATCATTCCGTTACTTTCCGAGGTTGGTGAGGTAGAGGTAGCTGATGAAGTGAAAGCAGAAGTGACGGATATTCCTGTTGACTTTGTTTTTTACTTCCGTAAATCAAAAGGAAAGATACAAACACGCGTTGATTTCGTCTACGATAAAGTGATTTTTTCAACCGATGCAAAACATGAAGTGAGTGCTGGGGATTCTTTAGAAGTATTGAGGGATAAAGCACAAGAACAACGAGTTCTGGATTTATTCAAGATGTATCGTTACCGAAAAAATGAAACTGGTTATGAACGTGCTTTGCCATCAGGCGAAGAATTGTATGCTTTTTTCCGTACAGAATTGGCAGTTTTCCGTCAATTTGGTGAAGTCAGACTTGGTAAAAAGCTTCGTGAATTGTACTTAGATGCGCAGCGACATCAACCAAAAATAGAGGTAGAAGAAACAAGCTCGTGGTTAGATATACGATTTGACGTGACGGGGATCAATGAACATGAGATTGACCAAGTTTTACAAAGTTTATTACGTAATGATGCTTTTTATACCCTCGAAAATGGTCAAGTATTATCATTTGATTCAGAAGAATTCCAACAAACCAGTCAAGTATTACAACAATTTAGAGAGTCGATCCGCTCAGATTCAGGGACGATACATCTACCGAAAAATCAAGGATTGATCATCCAAGATAAATTGTCAGGTAGTAATGCAACCTTTAGTGATTCATTCCAAAAAATGATCCAGGATCTGATCCAACCGGAACAATACCATGTAGAATTACCTGAAACATTACATGCTGAGCTCAGAGATTACCAAAAACAAGGGTTTAAATGGTTAAAAATGTTAGGAAACTATCAATTTGGCGGAATCTTAGCAGATGAAATGGGACTTGGGAAAACGTTGCAGACGATTGCGTACTTACTTTCTGAAAAAGAAGAAAAAGGAAATCTATCTGCCTTGATCGTTGCACCAGCAAGTTTGATCTACAACTGGCAAGCAGAAGTGAAAAAATTTGCGCCTTCTTTAAGTATCCAAGTGATCAACGGCAACAAAAAAGAACGTGAAGAGCTATTATTACTTGAAGCAGATATAAGAGTGACATCCTATGCAAGTTTGAGGCAAGATCTAGCAGATTACCAAGAAAAAATAATCAACTATCTGATATTAGATGAAGCACAAATGGTTAAAAATAGTAGTACAAAGACCGCTCAAGCTCTACGAGAACTAAGTATTCCACAACGATTTGCGTTGAGTGGGACACCAATCGAAAATAACCTAGAAGAATTATGGTCACTTTTTGCGACAATCATGCCAGGATTTTTCCCGAACAAAACACGATTTAGGGAATTGACTCCGGAAGAAATTGCGAAGATGATCCGGCCATTTGTATTACGCCGCGATAAACAAACGGTACTCAAAGACTTACCTGAAAAAACGGAGATGAACCTTTACTCAGCATTGACTGAAGAACAAAAAACGGTATATCTAGCCTATCTGCGTCAAATGAGAGAAGAAATCACCTCAATGGATTCTGAAACATTCAAAAAGAATCGAATCGGTATTTTAGCAGGACTGACTCGATTACGACAGATCTGCTGTGATCCGCGTTTATTCATTGATGATTATCAAGGTGGTTCAGGCAAATTAGAGCAAGTAAAAGATTTACTTGTAGCAGCAAAAGAAAATAATCGTCGTGTCCTATTGTTTTCACAATTCACAGGAATGTTGACAATTTTGCAAGAGGAATTAGCTGAATTAGGACTTTCCACATTCTATTTGAGAGGAAGTACTAAGCCGCAAGATCGTTTAACGATGGTCGATGCGTTTAATGAAGGAGAAAGAGATGTTTTCTTGATTTCGTTAAAAGCAGGAGGGACTGGATTGAACCTGACTGGCGCAGATACCGTGATTCTTTACGATTTATGGTGGAATCCAGCAATTGAGGAACAAGCAGCTGGTAGAGCCCATCGGATCGGCCAAAAGAATGTCGTTGAAGTGTGGCGAATGATCGCAGAAGGAACGATCGAGGAACGAATGGATTCTCTGCAACAAGAGAAACGAGAATTATTCCAAAAAGTCATCCAAGGGAATGAGGAACAATTGACTAAATTAACAGAAGAAGATATTCGTATGATCCTCAGTGTTGGAGAATTGGAAGAATAGGAAGTATCATGAACTGTTAGATTTAGAAGATAAGGTACTAAAATGAATGAAGCCAAATAATCTAAAATAGCTTTCCCGAAGTACAATCAAACGATAGAGTGACTATCTTTTGGCTTGCAAATGCTATTTTAAAGATTATTTGGCTTATTTTTTTGCGTTATAAAGTTAGGATAACGACATCAGCTAAAGATAGCTTGCATTGTTTCTAACAATTGATCAAAAGAGGTGATTTCGATGTCGCAAGTTGGTGATTCATCAATTCTTCGTTCGCGATGGTTGAACCAAAGAGCTTGCCAGTCTGCTTTTTTTGCGCCTAGCACATCGTTATCGTAGTTATCGCCAACATATAATGTTTCACATGCTGTCATATTGAATTGCTTTTCAGCGAGTTGAAAAATTTCTTTTTCAGGTTTTTGATAACCTGTTGCTTGAGAAACGATCATGTTTTCAGCAGGAATCCATTTTTTTAATTGAAGCTGATTCAATTTTTTTGTTTGATGATCAGTAGGGCCGTTTGTGATGATTCCAAGAGGAACATCTTTTGTTTTCAAAAAATCCAATGTTTTCTTTACTTCTTTATGAAGACAAATATTATCTAACTCTTCTTCATAAACTTGTTGGAAATAAAGGCCATCTTTTTCAGTGATATGGGGATAGTCCAAATCTTTGAGTGATTGACTGATCCGGTGTGCTCGCATGTATTCCAATGTCCAATTACCTGCCATTACTTTAGGGAAATTTTCGTCACTATGATGGCGGAAACGGATATATAATGGATGCATATCTTCATCCGAAACAAGCGGAACGACTCTTTTTACCGCATTTCTAAATGGTTGTTGCTGATCGTACATCGTATCATCAACATCAAACACAACTGATTTAATCAAATTTTACACGCCTTTCGGTTTTCATCATTTTTTTCACAAATCCTCGACTATTGTAACAGAAAAATAAGCTTTAAAAGCTTGTTAAATAAAGGTTTTTATTACTATATTTCAAATTAGTTGACAGGATAAGGTTTTTAAATTTCAGTTTTTTTCACTAAAAATAGAAAAATGATTCATAGTTTGATGAACAAACTAATCATTATTGACTAAAGTCGATCAAGAATTTTAATTCAAGAAAGGGTATATTTACAGTTACACTTGTTTTTCTAATACAGAAAAAATAAATTAATTAAAAAATAAAATAACGATAATATGCAAAAATAAGTAAATTTTATTCTGTATGATACATCCAGCAATAAAAAAAATCAGTTGTATTATTGAGAAAATAAGCGTTATATTAATTCTAATCTGTACTTGTAAATCAAGATTATTTTGGATAAAAATAAATAAAAAACATAATTCTTCTAATGAAAACGCTACCTAATAGTAGCTCATGTAAAATAATGATACAGATTTAATAGCTGTTTTACTGTCTTTGTTCATTTGAATTAGATTTGAAAACTCTCATTTTTAAATGGTTAACCAAGGTCTAAACGCTGGTTTTACGGAATATAAATCTTAGATAACTTTCATTTTTTAAAAAAATTTTATGAAAAAAGGTAGCTATTTAAAAGTTGATTATGTATAATAGAAACAGATGGAAGATTATAATGATCTTCTGTTACAAAAAAGTGGCAATAGCCACAAAAATGAGTGGTGCACGTTGTTAACACTATATACTTCCCCAAGTTGTACTTCCTGCAGAAAGGCTCGTGCGTGGTTGCAAGAACATCAGATTCCATTTGTTGAACGTAATATCTTCTCTGAACCTCTAAACAGTTCAGAATTAAAAGCAATCTTACAAATGACAGAAGATGGCACAGAAGAAATTATTTCAACACGATCTAAAGTTTTCCAAAAACTAAACATGGATCTTGATGAATTACCGTTGCAAGAATTATTGGAACTTGTACAAAATAACCCTGGATTGTTGCGTCGTCCAATCATGATCGATGACAAACGTCTGCAAGTTGGTTTTAATGAAGATGAAATCCGTCGTTTCTTACCACGAGATGTACGTCAGTTAGAATTGCGTCAAGCACAATTGATGGCTGGTTTATAGAAAAAAATCTTAACTTAGAAAAACTTTCAAATAGTTTTTCTAAGTTTTTTTTATATTCCG
>NZ_BCQB01000022.1 GCF_001544215.1 Enterococcus durans NBRC 100479 = LMG 10746 | reverse complement strand
ATTATTTTATGTCTGAGGAGTTATTGCATGCCGCACGTAACGGTGATGAGGAAGCATTTGCTACCCTGTATCAAAAATATTTTCCACTTTTATTGCGTTTAAAGAATATGTATTATTTACGGAATTACGTTTATGAAGATTGGGAACAAGAAGCAAGGATAGCTTTGTACCAAGCTTTGAAAACTTATGAAAATAACAAGGGAGTCAGTTTTGGGAGCTATTATAAAAGTATTATCAGTAATCAGATCTATTCATTATTGAGAAAGCAAAATGCGCTGAAACGCAGAGATCAAAAAGATGAGATTTCGATTGATCAAAAAATCGAGACGGAGGGTCCAGATTTTTTAGCTGAGATCACGATGCAAGAACCGTTAGCGGTTCAGCATTTGTTGCTGCATGAAGCGATTGAAGACTGCCACATCAAATTTTCAAAAAAGGAAGCAAAAATATTCTATTACTATATGCAGGGAGCAGATTTTACGGAAATGGCAGAAGCGCTTTCTATGGATATCAAACAAGTAAAAAGTGCATACAGTCGAGTGAAATTTAAAATAAAACAACATTTAAAAAAATATAATGAGGAATAATTCATCAAATTATTAATGTTATTTTTATTTGTTTTTATTGCTTTTCTTTTTTTTGTATGGTAAACTTGAAAATTTTTAAAGCGTGTGGTATACTGGTAAATGAGGTGAACTGTATGCCAACAACTTTAGCTACAATCAAAAAAGATTTAGAAGGTCGTATCGGCAGCCCGATCATGCTGGTTGCTCAGACAGGAAGAAAGCGTCAAACAGAACGCCGAGGCGTTTTAACAGAAACCTATCCTTCAGTATTCGTTGTTGATTTGGATCCTGAAGAAAATTCTTTTGAACGAGTATCGTATAGTTACTCTGATGTACTTACTCGAACAGTCGAAATCGAATTTTTAACTGAAGCAGTTTAAAAAGCAGGCGAGCCTAATGTCGTATCAGGTTCGTTTGCTTTTTTGTTGATAAATCGGTATGCTGATGAAAAAGAAAAGTCGGAGGTAGGTCACATGAAGTATCACGTTAAACCATTTTCTGAGTTGAATACGGAAGAGTTTTATGCCATCGTCAAAGAGCGGATCGCTGTTTTTGTTGTTGAGCAAAACTGTCCATACCAAGAAGTCGATGAGATCGATGAACACGCATGGCACACTTATTTTAAAGATGATGATGGCAAGATTTCAGCGTATACAAGGGTCTATGAAGCACAAGATGCTATTCATTTTGGGCGGGTATTAGTGAATAAGGAGCATCGTAAAGAAGGCTTGGGGCGAAAAATCCTTCAACAAACGATCGCATTTATTCAAGAGAAGTATCCAAATCAGCCGATCGTTATTGGTGCACAAGTATATCTTCGTTCTTTTTATGAATCATTTGGATTCGAAGCAATCTCTGATGTTTACTTAGAAGATGACATCCCCCATATTGATATGAAGCTTGGATGATCGAGCATTTCGCAACCTAAAAAAGAGGAACAGAAGTGGGCATTTCTGCTCCCATCATTTATTCATGTTTAGAGACGGAGGTAAAAGTAAGGAATACTTTTGCCTCCGTCTCTTTTTATGCATTATATTTCTTTCTTTTCGTTGCTAGTATCTACAGCTGCTTGTGCTGTAGGACGCCCGTTGTTTTCTGCTGTTTGTTGAGCAAGTAAGTCGCGGATATCGCTAAGATAATCTTCCGCTGTTGGTGTTGCAGGAACTTCCTCTTCTTCTTTGGTAGAACGTAGATTTTTCGCATGATTTGCTGCTTTTACAACTAAGAATAAGATGAAGCCGGTAATGATAAATGTAATGATTGCACTGATGACGTCACCAAAAGCGAAGGTAACTCCTTTAGTAGGTGACCAGTCTAAAATAGACAACGCCCCCTCTAAATCAGATGTGCCAGTGATCATTGCGACTACCCAACCAACAAGGGGAGTAATCAATCCTTGCACGATCTGATTGACGATACTGGTAAATGCACTACCAATAACAACCCCGACAGCTAAATCTAATACGTCTCCACGCATGATAAACTCTTTGAATTCTTTAATCATAATTTTCCACCTCTCTTTTAATCTTAGTATAACGAAGAATAAAAAAATATAAAAACAACACGCATTTGTTGTAGAAGTCTTTAGTTAAAACACTTCTATGCTATACTATAAAGTGACTCTTAGATGCTGAAAAAGAGATTGACAGCAGAGCGTGCATATCAAATAATGCGCTAAATAAATCATGCAGGGGAACGGACTGCAAAAAAGGGGACTTTATTATGACATATCAACTAGCAGAGGGTGTCAACCTCCATGTGCTGCAAACAAAACAATATAAAACGGTTCGTATCTTTGTCCGATTCACAACACGTTTAGCAAAAGAAACCTTGACCAAACGCTCACTTTTGAGTAGCTTATTGGAAACAAACAGTCTGAATTATCCAGATCAAACACAACTCAGTGCCAAACTAGCAGATCTTTACGGGGCTAGCTTTGGATTATCTGTGAGAAAAAAAGGCAATCTTCACTGGCTGAATGCTGGAATCAGTTTCGTCAACGGCAAGTATGTGAATGATTCCGAAATTTTCAATGAAGCAGTGGAATTTCTAAAAGAAGTACTGTTTTATCCAAATATCAAGGAACAAAAATTCGATCAATTGACATTTGATCTGGAAAAAAACAATTTAAAACTTTATCTAGAAAGTCTGAACGAAGACAAACAAACCATGGCCTCACTGGCTCTGCAAGAATTGTACTTTGAACAGTCTGATGCTCAAAAAATCCCGAGTTTTGGGACAATTGAAGATCTAGAAGAATTGACTGCGGAAAGTTTGGCAACTTATTACCAAGAAATGATAGCAAACGATCAAGTCGATATCTTTGTCGTCGGGGATGTTTCGGAAGAGGAAGTTAAAGTAGCGTTAGAAAAATTACCTTTCACAGGTAGAACTTACGCACATCCAGAGATTTATTACACTCAGCCAAAAGTAAACATTATCAAGGAACGACAAATCCAAGAGCCTGTTGTACAGGCAAAACTAAATCTTGCTTATCAAACGGACATTTATTACGACCAACCAGAGCGCTTTTCGTTGATGGTGTTCAATGGCTTATTTGGTGGATTTCCCCACTCTAAACTATTCATGAATGTTCGAGAAAAAGAAAGTTTAGCTTACTATGCTTCAAGCAGTGTCGACACTTTTCGTGGATTTATGAGTGTACAAACAGGGATCGATGGAAAAAACCGCAATCAAGTGTTACGTTTGATCCATGAACAACTAGAAAGTTTACGCAATGGTGAGGTAACGGAGCTTGAATTAGCCCAAACGAAAGCCATGCTAAGAAATCAATACTTGTTGTCTCTCGATGCACCACAGGCTACGATCGAAACAGCTTATTTAGATAACTGGTTACCAGAAACACAATTGACAGATGATGAATGGTTGAGCCGAATGGAAAACGTGACAATCCATGATATCCAAAATGTTGCGCAAAAAATCGAATTGCAAGCTATATTCTTTTTGGATGGAGGAATGACAAATGAATAAAACTGAATACCCTCAAATCAATGAAACACTCTATCATGAGGTACTGCCTAATGGTTTGACTGTTTATTTATTACCGAAAAAAGAGTACCACAAGACCTATGGACTATTTAGTACGAATTATGGCTCGATTGACAATGAATTTGTTCCATATGGCAAGTCAGAGAAAATAAAAGTTCCTGATGGGATCGCTCACTTCTTAGAACATAAATTATTTGAAAAAGAAGATGGCGATGTCTTTCAACTATTTGGACAACAAGGAGCTTCTGCGAATGCTTTTACAAGCTTTACAAAAACGAGCTATTTGTTTTCAACAACTGATCAGGTGGAAAAAAATCTCACTACTTTATTAGATTTCGTTCAAGCACCGTATTTTACGGAAGAAACAGTCAATAAAGAAAAAGGGATCATTGGCCAAGAAATCCAAATGTATGAAGATGATCCAAATTGGCGTTTGTTTTTTGGGATTTTGAATAATCTTTATCCCAATCACCCATTGCACATTGATATTGCAGGTACAGTAGAAAGTATCGATAAAATTTCAGCTGATGATCTGTATACTTGTTACCATACATTTTATCAACCAAGTAACATGGTCTTATTTGTTGTGGGAAATTTAGAACCAGAACAGTTGATGTCAGTTATCCGAACGAATCAATCAGCAAAAGATTTCCCACCAGCACAACCGATCCAACGGTATTTTCCTGAGAATACACACGAGATCATTGCAAAAAGTGAGCTAGAAGCAGCTGTGAATCGAAATAAATTTGTTTTAGGAATAAAAGGGTTAGATATTTTGCCACAAGAAGGAAGCAAATTGCTTCGGTATAAAACAGCTATCAACTTGTTGTTCCAACTTTTATTAGGAAATACTTCACAAAATTATTTGAAAATGTACAATGAAGGACTGATCGACGACAGCTTTGGTTTTGAATTCACGTTGGATCGCGAATTCCATTTTGCCGATTTTAGTGGAGATACAGATCAACCAGAAGAAGCGGCGAAACAAGTCAAACAACTTATTCTAAACTTCGATAATGATCCAGAAATTACTGCAGAAAACTTAACACTGCTTAAGAAGAAAATGCTGGGACAATATTTCCAATCATTGAATTCAATCGAGTATATTGCCAATCAATTCACGCAAAGTCTCTTTGGAGAGCAAACGCTATTTGATCTACCTCAAATCATTGACTCTATTCAATTGGAAGATGTCCTACAGGTTGGTCGAACATTCATCAATAATGAAGCATTTAGTGAGTTTTACATGCAGCCAAAGAAAAAATAGGGAAAGTTAAAAAATTTCAATCTAACTCTTAAATTTCACTATAGAGTTAGGTGAAAGCTACCCTAGAATTGTCTGATTTGTGGTATTCTTTAGATAGATAGCCCAATCAGATGATTTCTATTGGGCAATAAGTCCTTGCTATTCTTTTGTTAGAATGGCAGACAACCAGTTTTTAAGGGACAACTGATTTGTAGAACTGGTTAGAATAAAAAGACTGGAGAAGATGAACGAGTGGCTTTTGAAACCATCGGGGAAAAATTAAGGCAAGCCCGCTTAAATAAAAAAATATCTTTAGATGAATTACAACAAATTACTAAAATCCAAAAACGCTACCTAGAAGCAATCGACAATGATGATTTTGATCAATTGCCTGGGAAGTTTTATGTTCGTGCATTTATTCGACAGTATGCCGAGGCAGTAGGAGAAGACGGAGATCATTTAGTTGATGTATTTGATGGAAAAAGCAAACTATCAGCTGGAACGATCGTTGAGCGTCCTGAACCTGAAACAGTAAATGGCTCTAGAAAAGCAATGCATCAAGAAGAATCACATCCTAGTAAATTTTGGACAAGTCTGCCGGTCATTTTATTGGGATTGGTCGCGTTAGCAATCATTGTAGTTGTTGGTTATATGACATGGCAAGATCGCCAAGCAGATCCTATCATTGGAGGAAGTGCTTCCTCTGTGACTGTGGACGGTTCAGTAGAACAAACCGCATCGTCTACGAAAGAAAGTACTCAAGCTTCTTCAACAGTTGAATCAACGACTGAGTCGACGGTTGAAGAGAAAAAAATGGCTATTACAGCTGGACAAGATACAGGAAGTGCTATTGCAGTATCCATTACCGATGCTACTAAGCCTGTGACGCTTGAATTCACCGCAGTAAATCGAGTGTGGATTGGCGTGATGGTGGACAATGCATATGTTTATCAAGGCACACTAGCAGCGAATGAAACGCAAAGCACGCAGTTGCCAGAAACGGCTACGAACGCGACGATCACATTAGGGGCAGCAAGCAATGCCACGATCAAAGCTAATGGCGAAGTCGTACCTGTCAATCCGGGAGAGAATAACCGGAGTCCAAAAAATGTCACCCTCGCTTTGCAATATAAGGAATAGGTTTCAGAACTGTTCTTGATAGATGGTGGCATGAAAACAGTAAAGTGAACAAAGACTTTAGAAATGAGAGCGATTCACGATAGGTGTTTCTCAAATTTTTGGGAATTCGGTTCATTTTTTCGAAGCAATTGTTTCTACCGCTTACTCAAATTTAGAGGATGAGATAAAAGTGATTTTTACTTTTGTTTCATCCTTTTTTTGTCGGATAATCTGAACGGCTTTTTCACAACCTTATCTATGGTGTTCAAAGAGCTGACCTTCAACAATAAGTCAAAAAATCTCAAAATATGGAAAGCTATTTCGAGATTTTCCTCCTTATTGCTCAGGTCAAAGCGCTCTTTTCACAACCTTTATCCGCGGTGTTCAAAAGCCAACTCCTTGAAATAAGTATGAATTTTTCAAAACATGGAGAGCTGTTTCGAAAAATTCATACTTATTGTCGGCGGAGCTGAACGGCTTTTTCACAACCTTCTATAAAAACTAAACAATATCGGTGGAAAGTTTAGATAGAGTCACGTAGAATAGGGAGGAAAGGAGTCGATACTGTGAATTTACCAAATAAATTAACTGTAATTAGAATTTGTATGATCCCGATTTTTATTTTAGTTGTCGGATTGCCATTGGATTGGGGTCAATTAACTGTAGGAGATACTACACTTGAGGTGACTCAATTGGTAGGAGCGATTATTTTTGCGATTGCTAGTATCACGGATTGGTTGGATGGAAAAATTGCTCGTGCACGTGGTTTAGTAACGAACTTTGGGAAATTTGCTGATCCTTTAGCTGATAAAATGTTGGTAATGACGGCATTTATCATGTTAGTTGGCCAAGGAAAAGCACCAGGGTGGGTCATCGCGATCATCGTGTGTCGTGAACTGGCTGTAACAGGGTTGCGCCTACTATTGGTCGAACATGGTGAAGTCATGGCAGCTGCGTGGCCTGGAAAAGTAAAAACAGCTACACAAATGGTTGCGATTATTTTGTTATTCATCAATAACATTCCGTTTAATCTAATCGGTCTTCCAGTTGATCAAATCATGTTATATGCTTGTTTAGTCTTTACCATCTATTCAGGAGTCGACTATTTTGCCAAAAATAGTGGCGTATTCAAAGGATCGATGTAATTGAAACCAGCAGTTAGTTTCCCTGAGAAAACAAACTGTTTAAGCAACAAAAAAACCGAAAATCCTCGGAAAAGCTTACCTTGAGGATTTTCGGTTTTTATGTTGGAGAGAGTTCAAGTATAAAAATGATACGCATAATTGAAAGAAGAGACAGAAAATATTTTTTAGTAAAGAAGAATGAGTCAAAAATTTTTTACTGTATTTGTGAAGGGGAAATGAGCAAATAATCAAAGAACCTTTTGACAAATAGCGTATACTATTTAAGTAGGGATTACTACAAGCGAGTAGACATGCAAACAGTTAAAGTTAAGGAAGCGATCAAGATGAAATCAGAAATTATTGCCGTAGGAACAGAGCTTTTATTAGGGCAAGTTGTCAATACCAACGCGACATTTTTATCAGAACAATTAGCAGATCTTGGGATCGACGTCTATTATCAAACAGTTGTGGGAGATAATCCTACACGTTTAGAAGAGTTGATTCAGTTAGCAGAAACGAGAAGTGAATTGATCATTTTGTGTGGTGGATTAGGACCGACAGAAGATGATCTAACAAAAGAAGTGACAGCAAAGCATCTTGGTAGAGAACTAATTCAAAATACAGAAGGATATAAAAAATTATTGACCTTTTTTGAAACAACGAAACGAAAGATGACAGAAAACAATTTGCAACAATCACAAATCATCGAAGGGGGAATCCCGCTACCCAATCGTACTGGTCTAGCCTTGGGTACATTTTTCCAAACAGAAGATCATGTGTATATCTTACTACCGGGTCCGCCAAGCGAATTAAAACCAATGTTCATCGAACAAGCGCGTCCGCTATTGGAAGAAAAATTTCCATCAGAAGAAAAATTGATTTCAAAAGTGCTAAGGTTTTATGGTATTGGTGAGTCACGTCTAGTAACAGAATTAAAAGATTTGATCGAAACACAGATCAATCCAACGATCGCACCTTATGCAAAACCCAACGAGGTCACTTTGCGATTAACTGTAAAAACCAAGGATGCACATGCAGGAAATCAAGCATTACTAGCTTTAGAAGAAAGAATCCAAGAACGAGTTGGCGAGTATTTTTATGGCTACGGGGATGACAATTCTCTGCCAAAAGTTGTCGTGGATCTCTTAAAAGAAAGGAACCAAACGATCACTGCGGCGGAAAGTTTGACCGCAGGAGCTTTTCAAGCTGCATTAGGAGATATCCCAGGTGTATCTGCCGTCTTTCCTGGTGGTTTTACGACGTATTCGTTAGAAACAAAAGCAAATTTTTTAACGATTGATCGCCACTTTTTAGAAAAATATGGAACAGTTAGTCAAGAATGTGCGGAGCAAATGGCTCTTCAAGCAAGAAAACTAGCAGGAACAGATTACGGGATTTCTTTCACTGGAGTAGCTGGACCAGATGAACTCGAAGGACAGCCCGTTGGGACGGTTTGGATTGCGTTAGCGTATGGAGACGAAGCAGTCATTTCACAGAAATATCGATTCACGAGAGACCGCGCAGCGATAAGACACAGCGCAGTAATGCAAGGATTTGATCTGTTAAGAAGACAAGTATTAAGAAAAAAATAAATGCGAATATTTGTTCGGTTTTTGCTTGCTTTTTGATAATAAAAACGATATGATTAGCTTAATGAATGTTGCACTGATTTGTGAAAATAAGGAGGATTATCGTATTGGCAGATGATCGTAAAGCAGCGTTAGAAGCTGCGTTGAAAAAAATTGAAAAGAACTATGGTAAGGGTTCGATCATGAAGTTAGGCGAAAAGATTGACCAACAGATTTCTACCATCCCAAGTGGTTCACTTGCACTAGATGTTGCATTGGGAGTTGGTGGCTATCCTCGAGGCCGAATCGTTGAAGTCTATGGACCAGAAAGTTCAGGTAAGACCACAGTTGCCTTACATGCAATTGCTGAAGTACAAAGAAATGGTGGCACAGCAGCGTTTATTGATGCTGAACATGCCTTAGATCCACAATATGCCCAAAAATTAGGCGTAAATATCGATGAATTACTTCTTTCTCAACCTGATACTGGTGAACAGGGATTAGAAATCGCTGATGCTTTAGTATCAAGTGGTGCGGTTGACATCGTTGTTGTCGATTCTGTAGCAGCTCTAGTTCCTCGTGCAGAAATTGATGGCGAAATGGGTGATTCTCACGTAGGGTTACAAGCTCGTCTAATGTCTCAAGCATTACGTAAATTGTCAGGATCGATCAATAAAACAAAAACGATCGCGATCTTTATCAACCAGATCCGTGAAAAAGTCGGCGTGATGTTTGGTAATCCTGAAATCACACCAGGGGGACGTGCGTTGAAATTCTACGCAACGATCCGTTTAGAAGTCCGTCGTGCGGAACAATTAAAACAAGGAACAGATATTGTTGGTAACCGTACAAAGATCAAAGTGGTGAAAAATAAAGTTGCGCCACCGTTCAAAATTGCTGAAGTAGATGTCATGTACGGCCAAGGTATTTCTCAAGAAGGAGAATTACTGGATATGGCTGTTGAAAAAGACATCGTTGATAAGAGCGGAGCTTGGTACTCTTATAAAGAAGACCGTATCGGGCAAGGACGCGAAAATGCAAAAATCTATATGGCAAATCATCCAGAAATGATGGCAGAAGTTTCTGCATTGGTACGTGCGGCTTATGGTATCGGCGAAGAAGTCGAAGTACCAGAAGAAGCACAGGCAGAACTACCATTAGAAGAATAATTGAATCAAGAAACAACAGGTAAACGAGTAGATGACTTGTTTGCCTGTTTTTTTATCTTTAAACCACTAATTTTCGTGTAGCGATAGGTGCAAGCCGAATATTTTTTTAACGTTCCTTATTCTGGATATTTTTGATGACAAGATTTATAAAAACACTATAATTATATGTAAAACGTCCCTTTAACGAAAAAACAGTAAACCGTTTCCTTACGTATTTAAAGTTGACACTGTGGGGTACAAACATTAGAATAAACTTGTGTACATATTTGTACACATATGCGAGAAGCATATTGACAAGTTTAGAATACTTTATCATAGAAGTTGTACAGATGATAAAAATGAAAAAGATAGTATGGAGGTGGATTTTATGGTATTCAACATTCTCCTCGCTATCATCGGTTTAATTGTCGGTCTTGGTTTAGGGTTTATGGTTGCGAAGTCACGTCACGAGAAAGAAATTGCTGGTGCACAATCATCAGCAGCTGGAATTATCGATAGTGCAAAGAAAGAAGCAGAAACTCTAAAAAAAGAAGCATTGTTAGAAGCTAAGGAAGAAAATCAGAAATATCGTTCTGAAGTTGAAAGTGAGCTGAGAGAAAGCAAATTAGAATTAAAATCTCAAGAAAATCGATTGATTCAACGCGAACAAACATTGAATCGAA
The DNA here is from genome assembly GCF_001544215.1 of Enterococcus durans NBRC 100479 = LMG 10746. GTDB lineage: Bacteria > Bacillota > Bacilli > Lactobacillales > Enterococcaceae > Enterococcus_B > Enterococcus_B durans. Next base: position 39,255 of record NZ_BCQB01000022.1, on the reverse strand, counting down.
AAGATGACTCGTTGGAAAAACGTGAGAACTCACTTGAAAGTAAAGAAGAAGCACTTAGTTCAAAACAGCAATTAATTGAAGAGCGAGAAAAAGACGTTGAAAAATTGGTTGAAGATCAACAAAAAGAATTAGAAAAAATTGCTGGTTTATCGAAAGAAGATGCAAAAGAAGTCATCATGAAGTCAACCGAAGAAGAGTTGAATCATGAATTAACTCTAATGGTAAAAGAATCTGAACAGCGAGCAAAAGAAGAAGCTGATCGTAAAGCGAAAAATCTTTTGTCATTAGCAATCCAACGCTGTGCAGCAGACCAAGTATCTGAAACGACAGTATCTGTTGTCACATTACCAAACGATGAGATGAAGGGCCGAATCATTGGTCGTGAAGGTCGAAACATTCGAACACTGGAAACATTGACAGGAATCGATTTGATCATCGACGATACCCCAGAAGCAGTTGTACTTTCTGGCTTTGATCCGATCCGTCGCGAAATCGCACGAATGACCTTGGAAAAACTGATCCAAGATGGCCGAATCCATCCAGCACGCATTGAGGAAATGGTCGAAAAATCGCGTAAAGAAATGGATGAACGAATTCGTGAATACGGAGAAGAAGCCGCATTTGAAGTTGGAGCGCATACGTTGCATCCTGATCTAATCAAGATCATGGGACGTCTACATTTCCGAACAAGTTATGGACAGAATGTATTGAAACATTCTGTTGAAGTAGCAAAACTTTCTGGTATCTTAGCTGCTGAACTCGGCGAAGATATCCAATTAGCGAAACGTGCAGGCTTGCTTCATGATATTGGTAAAGCCTTGGATCACGAAATTGAAGGATCACACGTTGAGATCGGTGCTGAATTAGCAGCGAAATACAAAGAAAATCCAGTAGTGATCAATGCGATTGCATCACATCATGGCGACGTTGAAGCAACATCAGTCATCTCTGTATTAGTAGCTGCAGCGGATGCCTTGTCAGCCGCTCGCCCAGGAGCACGTAGTGAATCACTAGAAAACTATATCCGTCGTTTGAGAAGCCTAGAAAACATCTCCAATAGTTTTGCAGGAGTTGAATCAAGCTTTGCGGTCCAAGCAGGACGTGAAGTTCGAGTAATGGTCAAACCGGATGAAATTTCTGATCTAGATGCTGTTCGTTTAGTTCGTGATATCAGAAAACGGATTGAAGATGAACTAGATTATCCGGGACATATCAAAGTAATCGTCATCCGTGAAACACGAGCAACAGATTATGCAAAATAAAAAAGCGATGCAAGTTGAGGCTTGCATCGTTTTTTTATTTATCTAACATTTCAAGGTCTTTTTCGATCGTTGTATTGATGCCTTTGATGATGGCAGGGATAAATCCGGCTTCTTCTAAAGCAACTACACCAGCAACCGTTGTTCCACCTGGTGAGGATACTTGGTCAACTAGTTCCCAAGGATTCTCATCACTAGCGAGAAATTTTTGGCAAGAACCCATAATTGCTTTAGCTGCGATTTCTGTTGCCATTTTTTTCGGTAAGCCATTTAGTACTCCTGCACGTCCCATAGCATCGATCAGCATATAGATAAAGGCGGGAGAACTTCCAGCTAGTCCGATAAATGTACTGAAATCATCTTCCGCTAATTGATAGACACTACCAATTGCTTCGAAAATATCAGTTGCCTGTTTCAACTCGCTATCTGTCACAGTACGGCTTTTACAAATTGCTGAAACACCAGCACCAACGCTAACGTTGACATTTGGCATGACCCGGATGATTTTAGCATCAAGGTTATTTAATGATTCTGTTAAATCGCTGATTGCTTTTCCTGAGGCAATCGAAATGAATAAACGTTTTTTACTATAACTTCGCAAATCTTTCAGTACTTGGTCGATGATCTTAGGTTTGACAGCTAAAAGAATCGTTTCGACTTGTTCTGCGACTTCTTGATTGCTTTTACAAGCAGTCACGCCTATTTTATCAGCAAAGCGTTTGGCATTTTCGTAATGACCACTAGAAACGAAGATGTCTTCTTTTGCAACAGTCCCTTTTTCGAGCAATCCATTGATGATTGCTTGAGCCATGTTTCCTGTTCCGATAAACCCGATTTTCATGATATCCTCTCCTTTATTTTTAGCATATCTTTCTTTTGGATGAAGGGCAAGTAAAGAATCATGAAAATTATGTTTAGAAATAGAAGAGAGATTCCTATACAAAAGTGGAAAAAATAGGATAAATAGGCTAACATTAATTCATAGAACGAAAGTAATCGAGTTAGGAAGGGTAAAATGTGAAAAATAAACGACACTTGATGCTTCAATGGATCAAAGATCACAGTCTGGTTTTGAAATTGATTTTTTTTGGATCAGTTCTGGTATTTGTAGCAAATCAAGTAGCTAATATTGCGCATGGCATGAGTTGGCAAGATATTTGGCAAACGATGGGACAACAAAATCATTTCACCCTTGCGTTAATGATCCTTATGGGGTTGATCGGGGTTCTTCCAATGCTGCTGTATGATTGGGTGACGATTCGTGTACTTGAAAAGCAAGGAAAGCCCAAAATGAAGCGACAGGATTTTTTCTTGGCTGCTTTTATTACGAATACGATCAATAATCTAGCTGGTTTTGGCGGGATTGTTGGTGCTAGTCTTCGAGCTAGTTTTTATGGGAAAGATTCAAATCGGAAGAGGGTACTTGCAACGGTTTCTAAAGTAGCCTTATTCATGCTGACAGGGTTATCTATCTGGTCCTTTATTACTTTTTTTGATGTGTTTGTTCTTCAAGAATCAACTATTTTTAGAGGGTACTGGATCTGGTTATTGGGCGGAAGTTTTGTGGCACCAGCTATTTTTTTCTTTGCCTATTTAAAAAGAAAAACGCTGTTTGCGGAATTTTATCCTAAAGGCTTGTTGGGTTTGTTGATTGCCTCTTTTGGACAATGGACAGGCGCGCTGTTCGTGTTCTTGCTGATTGGTAGACTGATGAAGGTCGACATCTCCCTTTTTTCTATCTATCCAATGTTTATCATCGCGACGTTGATCGGTATGTTGACAATGGTCCCTGGTGGTATGGGAACCTTCGATGTGCTGATGATCCTAGGGATGAGTCAGTTATCTGTGCGACAGGATATTGCTGTAGTATGGTTACTTTATTATCGCTTATTTTATTATGTGATCCCTTTTGCAACAGGGCTCTTATTGTTCCTTACACAAACCGGGGTCAAAGTAAACCGTTTCTTAGATAATATCCCGCGACTGGTGTTTCAAAAACTGGCGCATCTTGTCTTAGTAAGTGCTGTTTATTTTGCGGGTATCATGATGGTTTTATTGTCCACGATCACGAATCTTTCAACGATTAGTCGGCTATTCCAATTTTTATTGCCATTTTCATTTAACTTTTTAGATCAGATGCTGAATCTGTTAGTTGGATTCTTATTATTAGGATTGGCACGGGCATTAGCGATGAAAGTGAAGAAGGCATTTTTACCAACGATCGTGTTACTTGTTTTTGGCATTATCAATACGGTGACACGAACATTGTCGTGGCAATTGATTGTAGTATATCTCTTGATCTTGTTAGTTGTCTGGTTATCCAGAAAAGAATTTTATCGCCAAAAATTTGTCTATTCTTGGGGAGCTATCGTTTTTGATGCTTGTCTATTTGGTTTTTTGTTTATCGTTTATGCGATTGCCGGCTATCACAGTAGCAGTTTCTGGGTAGGGCGGTTGACGGCAAATCACTTTATCCTGTTTCCGTCTGATGATGTTTGGTTTTCTGGATTGATTGGTCTAGGTATCTCTTTGTTGGCACTAGTCGCTTTATACCAGTATTTAGCAACTACGCCGAAGAAATTAGGAGAAAACTTGCAAATCGAGCGATTGGAAAAGCTTTTGACGCGTTATGGCGGGACAGCAGCAAGTCACTATTTGCGATTGCCTGGCTACACTTATTTTTATTACCAAAAACATCATGAAGACCAAGTCGTCTTTGGGTTTCAAATCAAAGGAAACAAATGTTTTATATTAGGTGATCCAATCGGGAATCCTGAGAGGGTACGTGAAGCAACAGCAGAATTTATGAAAAAAGCCGATTGTTTAGGGTATCAATTAGCGTTTTATAAAGTATCCGAAAAATATGTCGTGACTCTCCATGAAGTTGGTTTTCATTTTACAAAAGTTGGTGAAGCAGGGATTGCTGATCTAACAGCTGAGGAAGTTCCTTGGATCAACCAACAATTGGAATACCAAAAACTGAATAACGAGGGATATCATTTTACTTGGTATGACCAGTTGCCAGAAGAGTTGCTTTTAGCAGTAAGTGAAGTTTCTAGAGAGTGGTTACAGGGAGCACGAGAAAAACATTATTCAGTGGGACGATTTGATACTGCCTATCTTTTATCCAGCGGGGTAGGAATCGTACGCAAAGAGCAGAAGATCGTCGGTTTCATCACAGCACAACCAATAACAAACGAGCAAGCGGGTTATGATTTGTTGCGGACGTTACCAGATGAGCCTGTTGAACTGGCGGATTATTTATTGGCGAATCTATTTGTGGTCTATCAAGAAAAAGGATATTTGGAAGCAAATCTAGGATTGGCACCTCTTGCAAAGGTGGGGGAAACAGATTTTTCTTTTGTACAAGAAAAAGTCATGCACATTGTCTATAATTACGGGAATTTCTTTTATTCCTTTCAATCTGCGTATGAAGAAAAATTGCGTTACGTAACCAGATGGGAAGGACGTTATTTTGCCTACATGAAAGGAAGTAGTTTTGTGTTTGCCACTATGCAATTGTTTATCCTTATCGGTAAAGGAAAAGAAAAAACACCAAGTTTTGCCGAAGAAGTACTCACAGAATTATAGAGCAAGAAAAAGAACTGGGATAAGAAGACAAAAAGCTATTCCAGTTTTTTTCTTTATTATTGAATAAAAGCGATCATGCAAGTCCGTGAACGCATTGGGGGAAGCTATACTTTTATTTTTCCCTGTGATAGAATACTTGCGACTTAGACTTTTTGAACGGGTGAGAGGGATGGAACTGATTGAGAAAGCACCAGCTAAGATAAACTTAGGTTTGGATGTGTTGTATAAGCGCCCTGATGGTTACCATGAACTGGAGATGGTCATGTCGAGTGTTGATTTGGCAGATCATTTGTTCTTTGAAGAAATACCAGAAGATAAGATCATCGTGGAAACAAACAAAGCGTTTTTACCAGTAGACCAGCGTAATAATGTATATCAAGCTGCTTTGTTGTTGAAAAATAAGTATCATGTAAATAAAGGTGTCAAGATTTTTGTTAAAAAGAATATCCCAGTTGCAGCAGGACTTGGTGGGGGGAGTACTGATTGTGCAGCAGCTTTAAGAGGCATCAACAAACTTTGGGATTTAGGCTGCTCTTTGGAAGAGTTGGCGAGTATCGGGCTTGAAGTTGGGACAGATGTTCCATATTGTGTTTATGGGAGCACTTCTTTTGTTAGTGGTAAAGGAGAAAAAATAAACGTTTTATCCCCTATGCCACCATGTTGGGTCGTGTTAGTTAAACCAAGAATGAGCGTTTCAACGCGAACGGTCTTTAAAGAGGTGGATGCGCAACAACTCAATCATCAAGATATTGAGGGATTAGTAGAAGCTATCCAACAGCAAGATTATCAAAAGATGATTGCTAAGATGGGCAACAGCTTGGAAGATGTCACAGGCAGACGACATCCAATCATTCATCAAATCAAAGAACGAATGTTGAAATATGGTGCTGATGCAGCTTTGATGAGTGGTAGTGGTCCAACTGTTTTTGCGTTGTGTCAACATTATTCACGGGCTCAAAGAGTTTATAATGGCTTAAAAGGTTTTTGTGATGAAGTGTATTTAGTTCGTACATTATGATCAAGAGTGATGTGTAGGAAAAGGCGTTTAGAATAAGCAATTGAATAAGAGAGGCTGTTTATTCGGTGGGATGTAGATGGAATGTGAGGTTCATATTTGCTTCGCTTTAAGAATTTCTTTTCTTCAATGTAGACTCTTTTTATGGGCAGTTTGGTTATTGAATGGGTATGAATCATTTTGTTTTGGGAAGTTGGAACAGATGGATGTTCCACTTCCACTTTTTTTGTGTTCAAGGAAAAAACGACGCAAAACGTTTCTCTGAACCATTTGATATGAATGTAGCATCATTTATTTTCCGTTTTGAAAACAAATTTGACCGCTAAATCAGAAATTGGAGTATTTCTATTGACTCAGTTTTTTTATTCTGATAAATTAAGTTCCGTCGACAAATCGTAATTTTCCGATTTGCTTTTTATGAAAGGGGAATATAATGAAAAAATATCTTTTAGGTGTTGCCTTGGCAACTGGATTATTGTTACTAGCTGCTTGTGGAAATACATCCCAAGATACTTCGAAAAAAGATGAATTGACAGTTGTCACTACTTTTTACCCAATGTACGATTTTACTAAAGAAGTAGTGGGTGATGAAGGAAACGTGAAATTGTTGATACCAGCAGGGACTGAACCACACGATTTTGAACCGAGTGCAAAGGAGCAGGCAGAGATTTCTGATGCAGATGTTTTTGTCTATAACAGTTCAGATATGGAATTCTTTGTTGATTCATTAAAAGATTCTGTTGATACAGATAAAACATTGATGATCGAGGCAGCAAAAGGAATCGATCGCTTAGACACGAAGGAAGAAGAACATGAGCATGAAGGGGAAACCTCAGATAGTCATTCTCATGAATATGATCCGCATGTTTGGCTAGATCCCGTTTTAGCAATCAAAGAAGTACAAACGATTGCTTCTGACCTAGGGAAAAAGTACCCAGATAAAAAAGAAACATTTGATAAGAATGCAGCTGCATATATCAAGAAATTAGAAACATTGGATCAAAAATACAATGATGAACTAAAAGGTGCTGCGAATCGCACATTCGTCACACAACATGCTGCGTTTGCTTACTTAGCAAACCAATATGGTCTGACACAAGCAGCAATCTCAGGCGTTTCGCCAGATCAAGAACCTACACCAAGCCGTTTAGCTGAACTGAAAGATTTTGTGAAGAAAGAAAATATCAAAGTGATCTACTTTGAAGAAAATGCTTCTTCTAAAGTTGCAGAAACGTTATCTAGTGAAACAGGTGTGAAATTAGAGGTATTGAATCCGCTAGAAAGCTTGACGAATGAGCAAATCAAAGCGGGAGAAAACTATATTTCTGTGATGGAAAAGAATCTAGATGCATTGAAAGAAAGTATAAAATAAGAACGGAGGTATTTCGCGTGCATTATATCGAAATATCCGATTTAACTTTTTACTATGATGATGAGCCAGTGTTAGAAGATGTTTCTTACTACGCCGATGCCGGTGAATTTGTCATTTTAACAGGAGAAAATGGTGCAGCAAAATCAACGCTGATCAAAGCGTCTTTGGGGTTGTTGAAGCCATCAAAAGGAACGATAAAGATCGCCGAAAAGAATCAAGAAGGAAAAAAATTAAGTGTTGGCTATATTCCCCAGCAGGTTGCTTCTTTTAATGCTGGATTTCCTAGTACGGTAATTGAATTAGTGAGGTCTGGCCGCTATCCAAGAGGTCGCTGGTTCAAACGTCTTTCTGAAAAAGACCATCAGCATGTCAAAAGAGCGTTGGAATCAGTAGGAATGTGGGACATGCGTCATCGGCGTATCGGCGAATTATCTGGTGGACAAAAACAGCGGATCAGTTTGGCTCGGATCTTTGCGACAGATCCTGATTTGTTCATTTTAGATGAGCCGACAACAGGAATGGATGAAGAGTCTCGGAATGAATTTTATCGTTTGCTTCGCCATAGTGCGCATGATCATGGAAAATCTGTATTGATGATTACGCACGATCATGAAGATATCAAACAGTATGCTGATCGTCAGATCCGTTTGGTAAGAAAGGAGGACTCTCCATGGCGTTGCTTTCATATGAATTCATGAGAAGAGCCTTTTTAGCGGCTATCTTTATTGCTGGGATCGCACCTATGTTGGGGGTATTCCTAGTGATAAGAAGACAATCGCTAATGGCTGATACGCTTTCCCATGTATCATTAGCTGGGGTGGCATTAGGATTCTTTTTGAACATCAATCCAACGATGACTACGATGCTTGTTGTTGTTTTAGCAGCTGTCATTTTGGAATACTTGCGTACGATCTACCGCACTTATTCAGAGATATCGATCGCGATACTCATGGCAGGGGGCTTGGCTCTTGCATTGGTACTGATGAATCTCAGCGGTGGAAACTCAGCGACGAGTATCCAGTCCTACTTATTTGGTTCGATCGTAACCATCACATGGGAACAGGTCATTTTCTTAGGGATACTGTTCGTGGCTATCGGAATATTATTTTTCTTATTCAAACGCCCAATGTACGTTTTGACATTTGACGAAGACACTGCCCATGTCGACGGATTGCCTGTCCACTGGATGTCCATGATGTTCAATGTGATTACAGGTGTTGCAATCGCCGTGATGATCCCGATTGCGGGGGCGCTGTTGATCTCTGCAATCATGGTATTGCCAGCAGCAATCGGAATGCGATTAGGTAAAAGTTTTAATGTAGTCATCGCAATCAGTATCCTTGTTGGGTTTATCGGGATGCTTTCAGGTCTAACCAGTTCGTTTTATTTAGACACCCCCCCAGGAGCGACAATCACTTTAGTCTTTATCGTTTTATTCCTGCTGGTGAATTTGATCAAACGATTGCTTGTAGCATTTAAACGTAAAAGTAGATAAATAGTAAAAAGAAAAGGCAATGAAAACGAAAAATTTTCATCGTCTTTTCTTTTTTTTAGATAAATACCGAACTATTTTCTTATTTTTTTATAAAATGCTCGAATTTTTGAGTAAAAACTTATATAATGTAAAACGATAAAATTTTTTGAAAAAGGAGCTGGAATATGTGAAAGTACGTCGCAGTGAACGACTTGTTGATATGACTCAGTATTTATTAGAACATCCACACGAATTAATTTCGTTAACAAGTTTTGCCGAACGTTACGAATCTGCTAAATCATCAATCAGTGAAGATCTAGCAATCATTAAGAAGACCTTCAGAGAAAGAGGCTATGGTATATTAGAAACCATCCCAGGAGCAGCTGGAGGTGTGTTGTTCATACCAGAAATCTCTTATGAGGAAGCCAAAAAATATGTTGAGTCACTAGCTGAACGTTTGTCAGAACAAGATCGTTTATTGCCTGGCGGTTATGTTTATTTATCTGATTTATTAGGTGAACCCGAATTGTTGCGCCAAGTGGGTAAAATCATTGCTTCAAAATATTTAGGTGAAAAAATCGATGCAGTGATGACCGTAGCAACGAAAGGCGTGCCGATTGCACAAGCCGTTTCTTATTATTTGAACGCACCGTTTGTCATCGTTCGTCGTGATTCAAAAATCACTGAAGGATCGACTGTCAGTGTCAATTATGTTTCTGGTTCATCTGAAAGAATCGAAAAAATGGAACTTTCAAAAAGAAGTCTTAAGAGAGGTTCACGTGTGCTAGTCGTTGACGATTTCATGAAAGGCGGAGGAACAGTGAATGGGATGAAGAGCTTGATCGAAGAATTCGAATCAGAGCTTGTCGGGATCACAGTCTTTGCTGAATCAAAATTCAATGGACATCGAGCAATCGATGATTACACCTCACTTCTCTATGTCAAAGATGTTGACACTAAGACGAAGAATATTACAGTCGTGCCAGGAAATTATTTTTCAGAATAAGAAAAAATATACGATTGTTTTAGTCCACAAGTGACTACAATAAAGAGGCCGGGTCACAAGAAAGAAGAAGGAATTCACAGAAATTGTTTTCAAAATTTTTGCGAATTTCGGCTTATTTTTTCGAAGAGGTTACTTCTGATCCCACCGTTTATTCTGATCAAGAAGGTGAGATAAAAGTGATTTTACTTTTATCTCACCTTCTTTTTTCTGATGGTTGTCAGGAAGGATTTCAGCTAGGCTATTGTCAAATGGTCTAGGTTATAATTATAGATGGTTTGGTTGAAAAAATAGGAATAGTGGGCTAAACTTAAAACCATAATATATACAATTAGGAGTGACGCAATTGGACGCACGTTATGCAATTATTTTGGCTGCGGGAAAAGGTACACGTATGAAGTCAAAATTATATAAAGTTTTACATCCAGTTTCAGGAAAGCCAATGGTTGAGCATATCATCAATCGGGTAAGTGAAACGAACCCTGATCAAATCATCACCATCGTAGGTCACGGTGCAGACCAAGTGAAAGAACAATTAGGTGAAAGAAGCGAGTACGCTTTACAAGCAGAACAATTAGGAACTGGTCATGCTGTGTTACAAGCTGCTTCTTATTTAGAAGGAAAAGAAGGAACAACTTTGGTCATCAGTGGAGATACACCGTTATTGACCACTGAAACATTGAATAATCTTTTTGAATACCACCAAGGAAAAAACGCAAGTGCAACGATTTTGACAGCACAAGCAGATGATCCTACTGGTTATGGACGGATCATCCGAGATCATATCGGGATCGTTGAAAAAATCGTGGAACAAAAAGATACTACTCCAGAAGAAGCATTAGTCCAAGAAATCAATACGGGAACCTACTGCTTCGATAATCGTGCACTGTTTGACGCACTAAGTAAAGTAGGTACGGACAATGCGCAAGGCGAATATTATCTAACAGATATTATCGAGATCCTTAAAGAGGAAGGCAATACGGTAGCTGCTTATCAAACAGACGATTTTGATGAATCAATGGGGGTCAATGACCGAATTGCATTAGCTAAAGCCAATGAATTGATGCGCCAACGAATCAACAAAATGCATATGGTCAATGGGGTTAGTTTTGTTGACCCTGCAACGACATACATTGATGCTGGTGTAGTGATCGGTGCAGATACTATAATAGAAGCGGGCGTACAACTTCAAGGCAACACGGTGATCGGGAATGATTGCTTCATTGGTGCGCATTCACGCATCGTTGACAGCACGATCGAAGACCACGTAGTCGTTGAAAACTCTGTGATTGAAAGCAGTCTTGTAAAACGTCATGCTGATGTCGGTCCATTTGCGCACCTTCGTCCGAAAGCGGAAATTGGTGAAGGCGCACATATCGGGAACTTTGTCGAAGTGAAAAATGCGCAAATTGGTAAAAATACCAAAGTCGGCCATCTGACTTATGTGGGTGATGCGACATTAGGTGAAGAAATCAATGTTGGTTGTGGCGTAGTATTTGTAAATTATGATGGCAAAAACAAGCACCATACAACGATTGGCGACCATAGTTTCGTTGGTTCAAACGCAAATATCATCGCGCCAGTCGAAGTGGCAAAAAATTCGTCCATTGCTGCCGGATCAACAATTACTGATGATATCCCAGAATATGCGATGGCAATTGCGCGTGCAAGACAAGTCAATAAAGAAGGATATGCTAAAAAATTCCCTTATTTAAATTAATACTTTTGCAAAAACCCTTGATTTATTCTGAAAATATGACTAGTATTTAGTAGGTAGAATTCTAGAGTTGTGAAAAAGAAAGTGGAGGTCCCCATGTCAAAACATTACTTTGACCCAAGATTAAAAATTTTTGCGTTAAATTCAAATCGCCCATTAGCAGAAAAAATCGCTGCGGCCGTCGGTGTCGAATTGGGTAAATCATCTGTTACTCAATTTAGTGATGGAGAAATCCAAGTGAATATCGAAGAAAGTATTCGTGGTTCACATGTGTATGTCATCCAATCAACAAGTAGTCCAGTAAATGATAACTTGATGGAATTATTGATTATGATCGATGCATTGAAACGTGCGAGTGCCAAAACAATCAACGTTGTGATGCCTTATTATGGTTATGCTCGCCAAGACCGTAAAGCACGTGCGAGAGAACCGATCACTGCAAAATTGGTTGCAAATATGATTCAAAAAGCTGGAGCAACAAGAATGTTGACCCTTGATTTACATGCTGTCCAAATCCAAGGATTCTTTGATATTCCTGTCGATCACTTAATGGGTGCACCATTGATCGCAAATTATTTCTTAGAAAAAGGCATTAAAGGGGACGATGTAGTCGTTGTTTCACCAGACCATGGTGGTGTAACTCGTGCGCGTAAATTAGCCGAGTTTCTAAAAGCACCGATTGCAATCATTGACAAACGCCGTCCAAAAGCAAATGTGGCAGAAGTAATGAACATCATCGGACAAGTAGAAGGAAAAACATGTGTCTTGATCGATGATATGATCGATACTGCGGGAACTATCACTTTAGCCGCAAATGCATTAAAAGAAGCTGGAGCAGTCAGTGTATATGCTTCATGTACACATCCAGTGTTATCTGGTCCAGCGTTACAACGGATTGAAGATTCAGCAATCGAACGTTTAGTTGTAACAGATTCCATCTACCTTCCAGAAGATCGTAAAATCGATAAGATCGATGAAGTGAGCGTTGGTGGTTTGATGGGTGATGCGATCAAACGTATCCATGAAAACAAACCAGTTAGTCCTTTATTTGAAACAAAAAAATAAGGGATATCTGAAAATTAAATAGAATCACAAAGGGGAGCCTGTCTGGGCTGAGATTGAATATTATTTCTAAACCCTTCGTACCTGTTTCGGTCATGCGAACGTAGGAATTGTGACGAGTAGTAGATACTCATCTTGAAGTATCTGCTGGAGTAATGATTTTGAAATTACTTCCTCCTTTGTGGTTTTTATACTAAAAAGGAGGAAGTTTTTTTATGGAAAAGAAGTACAGCGTTTGGATTGAAGGAACGATCGTGGCTGCTTTAGCACTGGTTCTATCATTGATCCCATTGCAAATAGGTAGTAGTTTTTCAATTTTACTAGGTCAGATCCCACTCACGTTGTTTGCACTAAGACGAGGTTGGAAAGCCGGTTTACTCTCGGGATTTATTTGGGGGATTCTCCATTTTCCGACCGGACAAGTTTACTATCTTAGTGTTATCCAAGTTCTGATCGAATATCCGATCGCATTTACTTTCGCAGGATTTGCTGGCCTCTTTTCCAAGAGAATGCAAAAAAATGTTATAGAAGGAAATACACGGGGAATGACCACCACTATTGTATCAGGAACAATTGTTGGTGTGGGGGCAAGATATTTTTGGCACTTCATCGCAGGTGTTGTTTTTTGGGGAAGTTATGCATTATGGGGAATGAATCCATGGATTTTTTCTTTCGTCATGAATGGGGCAAGTGGTCTTGCGACAGGAGTAGTCACTATCGTCGTTTTAATTGGGATTGAACGAACGATGCCGGCATTATTCCTAGGCCACAGCCAAAGACAAAGAAATAGTTTCTGAAAAATATGAAGTACGATCAGGAACAGTAATAGATAAATGAAAAACATACTAAGATTAGAGGGTAAATTCATCGACGGATGAAATTACCCTCTAATCTTAGTATGTTTTTGTTTGAATAGGGTTCTTAAAAGATGTCCCGTTTGTTTTTGGAGTGGACAAAAGAAATGTTTCCCCTGATCTAATGCTTTTACTGAAAAAATGGAAACGTCTGTCTTGCCCGTTTTAAATCAATGTATTCGCAGTAAAATCAACTGCTTCACCTTCAAGTTTCCAATGCCGATCAGCGGCTTGGTAAACTAAAGTCCCGATTGCTTCTTCTTCACGGTAGCGTGTTCCTTTTAATTTCCAAATATAATCTTCGATCACATAAATAGGAATACGATATTCATCGTTGACCAATCCACCTTGTTCAAATGAAAAGATGATGCCTTCTTGCATTAAATTACGCATATCTTTTAATAGATCGACACTGATGTTCTCAACAGGGATATCACGACGGAAAAAGGATTTTTTCTCGTTGATTTTTTCAAATAAGATCGTGCTTAATTTATTTGCGAAAATCCGGTAAAATTCGTCTAAATAGCGATAATAAATACGTCCTAATTGATCATTTAAATCGAAATAAACAAAATTATTTTGTAACTTATAAAAAAATGGAGAATGAAGATGTGTTTTCATGTGTCCAAAGTAAAGTAACTCAGAAATTTCTAAGGGTGTTAGTTCTTTTAACATCGTTAGATCACTGAAGTCGATCCATTTTAAATCGCCAGAACGATTTCTATTACGTACAGAGGCAAAAAATTGCTGGATATTTTCTGTACCACGGATAACTTTCAGACCGGTATGTGACTCGTACTCACCAGCGGTCGTTGAAGGGTCCAACAATAACAAATTTTGTGGAAAATGCACGATGCCGTTTGAAAAATCACTGATCGTCAGTCCTTTTGTTAAAACTGCATTACTTGTCGTATCGATATGTACATAAACTGACTCAGTCATCATGCTCCTCCTCTTAGCCTTTATCTCTTTTATTTTACAACATTTATCATAAAAAAGCTTGTTTCTTTTATTTTAAAATTCCATTACAAAACCGCTTGTTATCTGAAAGCCATACCATTTTTTGGATTACTTAATAAATCCTTTAAAAAGCCACATATACTGATATTTTTGCAACAACTAATTCATTTTAGTATTTCTCAAAAAAATAGTATACTAAAAATAAAAAACAAATTCTCTAACTAGTTTATGTGTGCCACTTGTTATAATTACCGGAAAAGGAGAAGAAAATGAATATTCAACGGGTGTATAGTTCAGAGAGAAAATGGCTCTCTCGATCACTGCAACGTTCGCTACAAGTAGTGCCATTTTACCCTACCCATCAAGAAAGTCGGCAAATGTTTTGGCAGAGTACAAAAAAACGACAGGCTTGGAGATATACTGTTGAAAACCAAACAGTTTATTTTGTAGTGGAGTTCACGGATACACGAATGATCATTTGCAATCTTCTAGTAGAAAAAAGCCCTACTGATTGGTGTTCTTTCTTCATGCAACTGGAAAGCTGTGGACGGTACTTCTTCAAAAAGAGTTGTGAATTACGATTTGAAGAACCACTATCTTCTGAATGGCACGAGCGACTACTCTTGCACCAATATGAAACGACTACTCACCAAACGGGTCAACACGTTTGGCAAAAAAAGCTGAATTATTGCAGTGGGTTAGTATTGGGTGGCGGCGGGGCACATGGAGCCTACCAAATTGGTGTATGGAAAGCATTGAAGGAAAAGGATCTTGCATTTGAAATCATTACCGGTACTTCAGTCGAGGCACTGAATGGTGTATTGATTTTACAAAATGATCTGGACCAAGCCATTTCATTATGGAAAAAACTCACCACGAGCCAAGTGATGGAATTTCCAAAAAGAACAGATGAAAACGATCTTAGAAAAAGATTTATTCAAGAAACGAGACAGATGGCTAGGTCGGCAATTGTAGAGGGCGGTACCTCGATCGCACCGTTAGAAAATTTATTACGGCGAATGCTTGAACCACAGAAAATATTAGCCACATCGAAGCCTCGATTATTTACAGTAGCGACAAGATTACCTGATTTTACGGAAGTTGTCACACCAATCCAGCAATTATCTGCGGAAGAAATAGCAGATTGGATACTTGCTTCCGCTGCCTTTTATCCTGCCATGGCTTATCAAAAAATCAGTGGATCAAAATATATCGATGGCGGGTATCGAAATAATTTACCGGTAGATGTTGCCATCCAGCATGGGGCGACGGAGTGCTTTGTGGTTGATATCAATGGTCCCGGTATAACTAAAAAAATCACACCACCACCTGGTTTCGTCCAATGGGAATGTGGCTCATTATGGTCCTTAGGTGGCTTTTTGATCTTTGATAGTCAGAGGAATCAGATGAATATCCAGTTAGGTTACTTAGAAACAAAGAAAGTTTTAGGTGATTTCCAAGGAAAATGGTATACATTCTTTACCGCCAAAGAGGCAGAAGGTAGTTGGCGTAAATTTTTGAACTATTTGATGAAAGACGTGCAAATCGATCTATCCTTTTGGTCGGACCCAAAATTTTGGCGCGATTTGCGTAAGTTATATAAAGACAGGGTGGTCATTGAGACATGCGGACTGGCAATGCTCGAACTACTAGCAAAAAAAAGAGTTGTTTTACCGAATAAAGTGTATCATTTTAATGAAATGGTGGGGCGGATCTGTAAAGAAAACATACTGACAAAGGACAGCCTCCGATCCATCGGACAATTGAATGCGGAAGAGTGGCAAAAATTTCAGGTATATCAAAAAAAACAAAAGGTTGAACAAGCAAAGCAAGCCACACTTTTTCGACTGATAAGAAATAAAGAAAACGCTAAGCTGCAATCTTCACTTGACGCACAACCAATTGACACATTATTGATCTTGTATTTATATTATCTTAAGGAGGAACAACAATGGCACAAGAATTTTCCTATGAAATCATAGAAGAGATCGCTGTTTTATCAGAAAACAACAAAGGATGGCGCAAAGAATTGAATCTGGTTAGTTGGAACGGACGTCCACCAAAATTTGATCTACGCGATTGGGCACCAGACCATGAAAAGATGGGTAAGGGACTAACACTGACAAACGAAGAATTTGAAGCGCTCCAAAAAGCTATCGAAAATATGTAATGGAAGGGACCCTGTCGAATGAAAAGTATGACTGGTTTTGGCAAAGCCGTCCGTGAAACGAAGAAATACCAAATCGAAATAGAAATCAAAAGTGTAAATCAACGTTTTTTAGACATTCAGATACGTAGCCCAAAAGTATTGAATTTTATTGAAAATGATATTCGACAATTGATCAAACAATATCTAAGTCGCGGCCGAGTAGAGGTTTTTATCAACCTTGCCTATGTAGGGAAAAACCAAAAGCAGCTTTTTATTGACTGGGACTTGATTGATGAACTTGTTTCAAAACTTAAAGGCGGATTTGAGCAACGGTACGGCGATCAGGCCCATCTGGAAATCGGTCGGCTGATCGAAAGATTGGCAATGAACGAAGATTTTGTAATGGTGGAAGAAAAAACAGAAGATGACCTGAATGAACTTTCTGAGTTGGTTATTGCTACGGCAACAGAGGCGCTTGCTGAGATCGAAAAAAGTCGTCAATCGGAAGGACTGGCACTTACTAGTGTATTGCAACAAAATAGTGAAGAGTTCAAACAGACACTTGCAAATCTGACTCGCTTTTTCTCATTGTATGAACAGGAATACCAAGAAAAATATCAAAAGAAATTGGAAGAGTTTCTCGGAACAGTTGTTGATGAGCAAAGATTATTGACAGAACTAGCCATTTTATTGGAACGAGGCGATATCCATGAAGAACTCGATCGCTTAGTGATCCACACCCAAAAGCTCGATAGTTTAGTTGCGGCAACATATCCGGTTGGAAGAGAGTTAGACTTCTTGATCCAAGAAATGAATCGTGAAGTCAATACCATCGGTTCGAAATCAAATGTGATCGAAATCAAGACGCAAGTGGTCCAATTAAAGACAACACTAGAAAAAATACGTGAGCAGATCCAAAACATTGAATAGTAAAGGGGAATACAAAAATGAAATATTACGACATTACATTCCACGAATTAAGTGGGAAAACGATCATCAAGAGAAATATCCCATCCGAAAAGGAAGGTTTTGCTGCTTGGGAAGATGCCTGCAGTAAAGTAACCGAAAATGAATTACAACTTTTAGTGAATGACGGTACTTATGTGACGATGAATCGGAAATTTATCGTTCGGATCGATGCGGAAGAAGTCTCAGATCCAACGGAAAAAGCACTGTCCAGAAAAGATGAGATCATGGGCGTAGTGAATACACTATCGAACATGGGATTCTAGAAATACGAGATCATTTAATAATTGAGAGGTGGAGACAAAAGTGTTTCTTATTTTTGTCTCACTCTCGTTTTTTTATTCTTCTTTCTATGGAAAAATAGAGAAAAGAAGGCACGAATGATAATTGAAAGATAGAAAATAAGGTTAAAAGAACCTGAAAGATCCAGCGAATCATGAAGTAGTCCATTAGCGGTTTCTCATGCAAACGGTGCTTTTTTTTGCTATAATGAAAGATACCCTTGAAAGTTGTAGAAAAAAAGTGCAAAATAAACGTTAGTATAAAAAGACTAGTTGAAAGGACGTCGTCATGGCAGAGCGTGGATTATTAATCGTATTGTCTGGACCATCTGGTGTAGGAAAAGGCACAGTGCGAAAAGCAATTTTTGAGAGTGAGGATAATGATTCCCAATATTCGATTTCAATGACTACACGTAAGATGCGTGCAGGAGAAGTTGAAGGAGTCGATTATTACTTTAGAACCAGAGAAGAATTTGAAGCAATGATCGAAGCAGGCGAAATGTTAGAGTATGCGGAATATGTGGGAAATTATTATGGAACACCACTGTCTTATGTGAATCAAACATTGGATGAGGGAAAAGATGTATTCTTAGAAATCGAAGTCCAAGGTGCCCAACAGGTCAAAGATAAAGTACCTGATGGTGTCTTTATTTTCTTAACACCGCCCGATTTAGCAGAATTGAAATCGCGAATCGTAGGTCGTGGAACAGATGCGGATGAAGTAATCGAAGAACGAATGAAAGTCGCAAGAGCAGAAATCGAAATGATGGCTCTTTATGACTACGCTGTGGTAAATGATGAAGTGCCCCTCGCAGTAGAACGAATCAAAGATATTATTGCAAGCGAACACTTTCGCGTCGAACGTGTTATTGGTAAATATAGAAAAATGTTAAAGGAGATGTAGTCTTATGATGTTAAAACCTTCAATCGACTCATTATTAGATCGTGTCAATTCAAAATATTCTCTAGTTATTTTGGCAAGCAAACGTGCACACGAATTAGATGCTCAAGTACAACCAACAATGGATTCTTTTGAATCTGTAAAAAGTGTGGGTCAAGCACTAGAAGAAATCGAAGCAGGAAATGTGATCAATGATCCACATCCTGAATTAAAACGTGAACGTTTAAGAATGGAAGACGAAGAACGCAAAGCACAAAAAGATCGTGAACAACAAGAATTAGAATCACGTATCCGTGAAGAACAAAATCTATAAAAGCTAGCTTTTTTAGAAATAAAGAATAACTAGCGAAAGCAGTTCGAACAATCAATTGCATAAGCCGAAATTTCCGAAATTTGATTCTCAAATTTTTGTGGAATTTCGGCTTATTTTTCTCATACCCTGAGTCAAAATCTAGCAAAAAAAGTGGAGATCCAGCATTTATTCGCTTTTCGTTTATACTACTGCCGTTAATTTTTTTTAGGATTTGCTAGAAAGTAAGACAAACATAGAAATCTCTAGTAAAATAAGCAAGAGCCATTTTGTCTATTTTAGACAAAATCAAAAAAGGAGGAAGGAACCTATGACAGTAACTGCTGAAGTTATCGTTGATGTACCAACGATGCAAACCGATCAACCATTCACTTATCAGGTTCCTTCTGAACTTGAAGAAGCTATCCAAATCGGTATGCGCGTGGAAGTGCCCTTTGGTAATGGGAACCGTCATGTGCAAGGTTTTGTGATGACGGTAAAAAAAATGGATAGGAACAACACGCAGGAATTAAAAAAAATCATCCAGATCCTAGACTTAGCGCCGGTGGTGAATGAAGAATTACTCTTACTCGCGGATTACATGAAGACAATTACGTATGCATTCAAGATCACTTGTTTGCAAACGATGCTTCCAAGTGTCATGAAAGCGGAGTATGAAAAGCAAATTTATCCGCTGGTCGCACAAAAAGACGTCTTGGATCTTTTTAATGGGCGAGAAGAGATTTCTTGGAAAGAAGCAACTGAACAAGGTATCTTGTCGCAATTGATCCGCTGGCGTCAAGAAAAACTAGTGGATATCAACTATGAAGTCCACACAAAAAACAAAGTGAAAACGATCCGAATGGTCCACTCTGATTTAACGAATGAACAAATCGACAGCGAATGGGGAAAATTGAGACAAAATGCGAAGAAACAAAAAGAATTGTTGCTTTGCTTGGCGGAACAAACACAACCAGAAACGGTTTCTTATTTCAAAGAAAGAGGGATCAGCACAGCTGTTTTGAACCAAGGAAACGAAAAGGGCTGGTTGCACTTTGAAGAAGTGGAGAGCTACCGTGATCCTTACAAACATCGTACCTTTGATCAGACAACTGCTTTAAAACTGAATGAGGAACAACAATATGCGGTGGATCGGATCATTGACGCAGGCAAAAGCACGAGTAGCCCAACTTTTCTGTTAGAAGGTATTACGGGGAGTGGCAAAACAGAAGTGTACTTGCAAGCAATCGCTGAAGTCTTGTCACAAAAGAAAACCGCAATCATGCTTGTGCCTGAGATCGCGTTGACCCCACAGATGGTCGAACGCTTCAAGGGACGGTTTGGTGAATCTGTTGCTGTTTTGCATAGCGGGCTTTCTCAAGGAGAGAAGTATGATGAATGGCGTAAGATTGAACGAAATGAAGCACAAGTCGTAGTCGGTGCCCGTTCGGCTATATTTGCTCCGTTAGAAAATATTGGATTGATCATTATCGATGAAGAACATGAATCCAGTTATAAGCAAGACGAGACTCCACGTTACCATGCGAGAGATCTAGCAATCTGGAGAGGAAATTACCATCATTGCCCAGTTGTGCTAGGAAGTGCAACGCCTTCTCTAGAATCACGTGCTCGTGCACAAAAAGGCGTATATGAATTGCTCCGGTTGAATCAACGCGCAAAATCATCTGCGCAATTACCATCGATCGAAATCGTCGATATGCGAAAAGAGATGCAAAAAAATCATGTATCGACATTCTCTAGTCAATTACAAGAAAAAATACAAGATCGATTGGCTAAAAAAGAACAAACGGTGTTATTACTGAACCGTCGCGGTTACTCCTCCTTTGTGATGTGCCGAGATTGTGGGTTTGTCTTACCTTGTCCTAACTGTGATATCTCATTGACTTTGCATATGGACACTCATTCGATGCGTTGCCATTATTGTGGCCATGAAGAACCGATTCCGCACCGTTGTCCAAATTGTGGCGGCAATAAGATCCGTTACTATGGAACAGGAACGCAGAAAGTAGAAGAAGAGCTACAAGAACTTTACCCTCACGCCCGTATTTTGCGAATGGATGTAGATACAACAAGGAAAAAAGGGGCACACGAACGAATTCTGCAAAAATTTGGACAGAAGGAAGCAGACATTTTGTTGGGAACGCAGATGATTGCGAAAGGATTAGACTTTCCAGATGTGACGTTAGTAGGTGTACTCAATGCCGACACTTCACTCAATCTTCCAGATTTCCGTTCAAGTGAACACACTTTTCAGTTGTTGACACAGGTTTCTGGTCGAGCAGGTCGAGCAGAAAAAGCGGGTGAAGTGATTATCCAAACGTTCAATCCGCAACATTATGCCATCGAGTTAGCAAAAGAACAAAATTATGAACGATTTTATCAGCAAGAAATGAATGTGCGGCACCGCAGCGGGTATCCACCTTACTACTTTACGGTGAAGATCACGACGAGCCACCAAGAAGAGCAAGTGGCAGCAAAAAAAATATTTGAGATCTTCAACCAGTTGAAACAGACATTAGGACCGAAAAGTTTATTACTAGGCCCAGTACCAAGCACGGTTTCCCGTGTGAAAAACCGCTATTACTATCAATTGATCATTAAGTACAAACACGAACCTAATTTGGAAAATGTGTTAAACCAAATTTTGAATCAAAGCCAAAAAGAACAACGCCAAGGATTATTTGTTGCAATCGATAATGAACCACTACATTTTATTTAAGAGAGGTACAGACATGCGCTATCCCATATTGATCCACCCCAACGATAAATTGAAACGAGTAGCTCAGCCAATCGATGTCATCACAGATGAAACGGTTGCACTATTAGATAATCTTTATGAAACGATGGTCGCCAATGATGGTATCGGTATTGCCGCACCCCAAGTAGGAAAAAACAAACGAATTGCGGTTGTTGAAGTCGATGAAGGAGATAAGTTTGAGCTGATCAACCCAGAAATCATCGAAGCAAAAGGTGAAAGTATCGATGTGGAAGGCTGTTTAAGCATTCCGCATGTATACGGAACAGTCAAACGTGCTGATGAAGTGACTGTACGCTATTATGATCGTGAAGGCGAAGAAATCGAAGTGACTGCTTTTGGTTACTTAGCACGCGCTTTTCAGCATGAGATCGATCATTTAGATGGTGTACTGTTTGTAGAGAAAATGATCGAACAAATACCAGAAGCAGAATTAGAAGACTATATGGAGGAGCATCTGAATGACTAAACTAGTATTTATGGGTACCCCTGCTTTTTCAGTACCGATCCTTGAAGGATTATTAGCAGAGGGATATGAAGTGGTAGCGGTAGTGACCCAACCAGACAGACCAGTGGGGCGAAAAAAAATAATCACGCCATCCCCGGTCAAAGAAGCAGCTGTGAAACATGGACTGCCTGTTCTTCAACCAGAAAAAATCTCCGGCTCAGCGGAAATGGAAGAAATCATTGCTTTGCGACCAGATGCCATCATTACTGCTGCATTTGGCCAATTCTTACCAGAAAAATTATTGCAAGCACCTATATTTGGCGCTATCAATGTCCATGCCTCATTATTGCCTAAATATCGAGGAGGAGCACCTGTACATTACTCGATTATAAATGGGGAGAAAGAAACAGGTGTCACGATCATGGAAATGATCAAAAAAATGGATGCTGGCGGCATCTATGCCCAAGAAAGTTTGCCAATCACAAAACAAGATGATGTCGGCACGATGTTTGAAAAACTTAGTGTTTTAGGGAAAACATTATTGTTAAAAACATTGCCTGATATTTTAAACGGCACAATAAAGCCGCAGCCTCAAGATGAAGCGAATGTAACTTTTTCACCAAACATTACGCGCGAACAAGAAGCCATTGACTGGAATAAAACAGCGGAAGAAGTGGATAATCAAGTACGAGGCATGCGTCCTTGGCCAGTTGCATTCACGACCTATGAAGGTACACGTTGGAAGCTTTTATCTGTGGAAGTGCTTGATGAGACAACAACTGAAGCACCTGGAACGATCATCCAAAAAGACAAAAAAAATCTTTGGATCGCTTGTGGTGGAGGAACAGTTTTGGCTATCAAGGAGTTACAGCCAGCAGGTAAAGGAAAACAAGTAATTGCTGAATTCTTGAATGGTAGCGGACAGCATGTAGAGATTGGACAGCAGGTGAAATAATGGCAAAGATACCTAAAAAAATGAAAAAATCAGTACGTTACATGGCGCTGATAACACTTGAAAGAGTCAATAAAGGCGGCGCTTATTCCAACTTGTTGCTGAATGAAATGATCAAACAGAGCGACTTGAACTCGAAAGATATCGGCCTTTTTACAGAGCTGGTCTATGGGACTATCAGTCGCCAACGTTTATTAGAATTTTATGTTGCACCTTTTATTGCCAAAGCAAAGAAAGTGGATGACTGGGTCAAGACGTTGCTTTATTTATCTGTCTATCAACTGGAATTTTTAGATAAAGTACCTGCCCACGCCATTTTTAATGAGGCAGTAGAAATCGCTAAGACGAAAGGCAATCCTGGTACGGGAAAATTCGTCAATGGAGTCTTACGAAGCTACCAACGACAAGGAAAACCAGATGTTGAAGCAATCAAAGACCCCGTTGAGCGTTTAGCGACAATGATCAGTTTGCCACTATGGCTGACGAAACGATTGATTGAACAAGTGGGTTATGAGGAAACAGAAAAATTGGGGCATTCTTTGTACCAGCCTAGTCATGCGAGTGGCCGTGTGGATACGAGAAGATATGCAAGGGATCAAGCTATCTTGACGTTACAAGCAGAAGATATCTCTGCTACAGCAAGTATCGTCAGCCCTTACGGAGTAGTCGCTGAAAAAGGGCATCTAGCATCTAGCTCGCTGTTTCACGATGGCGTCATGACGATCCAAGATGAGAGCTCTATGTTGGTTGCTCCAGCAATGCAAATCGAGCCCGAACATCATGTTTTAGATGCCTGTGCAGCACCTGGCGGGAAAACAACGCATATTGCTACCTTTTTAGATCCGACTTGTGGCGGAGAAGTGACTGCTCTTGATGTCCACGAACATAAAGTAAAATTGATTGAGGAAAATGCTGAACGCTTAGGAGTATCATCTGCGGTGTATGCACAGACAATGGATGCGAGAGAAGTTAAAGAGCAGTTTTCTTCACAAGAATTTGATCGTATCTTAGTAGATGCTCCTTGTTCAGGCCTTGGTTTACTTAGAAGGAAACCCGATATCCGCTACAAAAAAAATGCCAAAGATCTAGCCAATCTTCCGAAAATCCAATTAGAGATTTTGGAAAGTTGTGCAACTGTGTTAAAATCTTCTGGAATATTGACATATAGTACATGCACTATCTTGAAAGAAGAAAACCAAGAAGTAATTGCCGCTTTTCTAGAACGGCATCCAGATTTTGAAAAGATTGATGTTTTAATTGATCCTGTGCTACAATCATCAGTCGAAGATAAAATGTTGACCTTATATCCACATCAATTCTATACAGATGGGTTTTTCATTTGTTGTTTGCGTAAAAAGTAATGAGGTGAAAGAATGCAGATTGAATATCAATCAGATGTAGGAAGACGACGTAATACGAATCAAGACTATGCTAGTGTGTTCACGAATCAAGAAGGAATCAAACTAGCGATATTAGCTGACGGAATGGGCGGCCATCGTGCGGGAGATATTGCCAGTCAGATGGCTGTGCTGAACTTAGGAAATGCTTGGGAAGAACAAGACTTAACGGACGACGAAAAAATCGCTCAGTGGTTCATCCAAGCAATCCAAGAAGAAAATGCACTTATCTATCAAAGAGGACAAGAACAACCTGAATACAATGGAATGGGAACCACTATAGTGGCTGCAGCTTTATCTGAAGAACGATTTACGATTGCACATGTTGGCGATAGCCGTGCGTATCTCATTCGTGATGGCAAGATCATTCAGCTGACAGAAGACCACTCTTTGGTGAATGAACTCGTAAAATCTGGGGAAATCAGTGAAGAAATGGCTGTCAATCACCCTCGAAAAAATATTTTGACTCGCTCGGTTGGTATGCCGGGAACGGTAGAAGTTGATGTTTCGACATATATTTGGCAATTGAAAGATCGTCTTTTATTGTGTTCAGATGGTTTGACCAATATGTTGTCGGAAGAAATGATCGAGACAATCGTTAATCAAGAAGGAACATTGTCTGATAAAGTGACGGAACTTATCAATCAAGCAAATGAAGCAGGCGGAGCAGATAATATCACCGTTCTTCTAATCGAATTTAAGGAGGACGCAGCATGATCGAACTAGGTAAAAAGCTGAACGGTCGATATCAAATCACTGGAAATATCGGTAGCGGAGGCATGGCAAATGTCTTTTTAGCTCATGATTTGATCTTGGACCGTAATGTAGCAGTAAAAGTATTACGATTCGATTTTCAAAATGACCAAACAGCTATTCGTCGCTTTCAGCGTGAAGCACTAGCTGCGACTGAGTTGGTCCATCCGAATATCGTCAGCGTCTATGATGTAGGCGAAGAGGACGATATGCAGTATTTGGTGATGGAATATGTGAAGGGAATGGATTTAAAAAGATATATCCAGACACATTATCCTGTTCCATATGAAACAGTAGTCAACATCATGCAGCAGATTTTATCAGCGATTTCTTTAGCACACAGTCATCAAATCATCCATCGAGATCTAAAGCCACAAAATGTATTGATCGATAATGAAGGTGTCGTGAAGATCACCGACTTTGGGATTGCGATTGCTTTATCTGAAACATCGATCACGCAAACGAATACGATGCTTGGATCGGTTCATTATTTATCTCCTGAACAGGCGAGAGGAAGTATGGCCACTAAGCAGTCAGATATTTACGCGTTAGGGATCATTCTTTATGAATTACTGACAGGTAGCGTTCCATTTGATGGTGAGTCCGCGGTAACGATCGCGTTGAAACATTTTCAAGATGAATTGCCTTCGATCAAAGCTTTAGATCCTGCAATACCGCAAGCTTTAGAAAATGTGGTGTTGAAGGCGACGGCTAAAGAACCAGCAGATCGCTATAAGACAGCAGAAGAAATGTCAGATGATCTTGCGACAGCATTATCACCGGCACGTGCAAATGAACCAAAATGGCAACCACAAGTCATGGATAACGAAACGAAAATACTCACACCATTGACAGAAGATACACCAATGCCAGAGTCATTCAAATCCATGCCGCTACCAAAAGAAAAAACAGAGGAGCAACCTTCCGTTCCAGAAGATGAAGCTCTTCCAGATGTAAAAACAAAAAAACGAAAAAAATGGTGGATCATTCTACTCGTGATTTTAGCTTTACTAGGGATCGGTACAAGTATTTTCTTTGCTTCAGGCGGACGAGGGGAAGTTGTCATTCCTGACGTCTCTGGATTATCGGAAGCTTCCGCAAGAGAAACATTGACGAAAGCCAAATTAGTAGCAGCTACCAAGACAGAAGAGATCGCTGATGACAAGATCGAAGAAGGCGACATAGTCAAAACAGATCCTGCAGCAGGAACAACGGTCAAACAAAACCGAGAAGTAACTCTTTACGTAAGTAGCGGGAAGAAAAAAATCAAATTAGATGATTATACCGGTATGAGTTACGATGAGGCAAAAGAAAAGCTGACAAAACTTGGTTTTTCTTCTAGTTCGATTGAAAAAGAAGAAGAATTCAGCGATGAAGTCGATAGTGGAGAGATTATTTCTCAAACGCCAGATAAAGGCTCAGAAGTAGATCCAGAATCAGATACGATTTCATTTAAGGTAAGTAAAGGGCCAGAAACAGTATCGCTACGCAGTTATGTAGGAGAGCCTTATGAATCTGCCTTCAATTCACTTCTTGCAACAGGTTTTATTGCTAGCAATATAGGTACTAGTTATGAGCCTAGTGATACTGTGCCAAGTGGTGCAATTATCAGTCAAACACCAGAATTGGGTGAAGTCGTACCAGGACAAACGTATATTAGTTTTAGGGTCAGTCAAGGACCTGATACAAAGACGTTGGATGATATTTCAGGCTATACGAAAAGCGATGCACAAAGCTATTTAGCAGGGATTGGTGCAGAGTATATCGGACATGAAACGTATGAATATTCTCCTACAGTGGAAAAGGACAAAGTGATCCGGACTGTTCCTGGTGTAGGGGCGAAAGTCGCTAAGGGAACAATTGTCAATGTGGTATATTCAAAAGGACCTGATCCTGCATCTTCAAGTTCTAAAGAAGAATCATCTGACAGTAGTTCAAGCAGTTCAAGTAGCTCAAGTTCAAGTAGTTCAAGTTCATCAACGGAAAATAGTACAAGCAGTAGTGAAACTAGCGATAGTTAGAGCCATCTGCAAAAGAGCGTGGGACAAAAGTAAGAAACACTTTTGTCTCATTCTTTAAAAACGAATAAACGGTGGGAGCAGAATCATCTCCTTCGGAAATAAGCCGGAATTCACAAAAATTTGAAAAGCAATTTTCGTGAATTCCTTCTTATTTCTCGGAGTTAAACACTTCTGTCCCAACCTCAATCTAGTTTTAGAGGCTGAGATATCTCCATATCTCAGCCTCTTTTTTAGCTATAAAGAAAGTAAAAACCCACAAGGAAAAAAGTTGTCATCTTCACGTTGATGATAGCGAACTTCACGAACCAGCCCCCTTAGACAGTAAAAAAATTGAAAGAAATTTGAAAGTTAATTTGTTCAGATTTTTGTCGCATACTTTAAAAACGAATAAACGGTGGGAGCAGAATCATCTCCTTCGGAAATAAGCCGAAATTCACAAAAATTTGAAAAGCAATTTTCGTTAACTTCTTCTTATTTCTCGGAGTTAAACACTTCTGTCCCAACCTCTTTCTAATTTACAGAAGTTTATCAGAGGAACCCCACATGATTTTTCTTTCCTGTGGTAAAATAAGGAAAAATGGAGGTGGCATAACATCAAAGGACAAATCAGAAAAGCAATCAGCGGATTCTACTATGTATATGCTGACGGTGAAACCTATCAAACAAGGGGAAGAGGGAATTTTCGTAATCGGAAAATCACCCCATTAGTTGGCGACCAAGTGATATTTGAAAGTGAAAACAAAACAGATGGGTATTTACTAGAAGTAATGCCTCGTAAAAATCAATTGGTACGCCCCCCAGTAACTAATGTTGATCTAGGCATCGTTGTCACTAGTTTAGTTGAACCTAATTTTTCTTATAATTTATTGGATCGTTTTTTAGTGTTGTTGGAATATGAGTCAATTGAGCCCGTCATTTATCTGACTAAAACAGACCTGTCGCCCAATGATCCTAAAATTGCTGAAATCAAGCGAGTCTACGAAAAAATCGGGTATCCGGTGATTGTGCCAAAACACCCAAATGACACAGCTGAATTGGTGCGTTATTTCCCAGAACGGCTATCTGTTTTTATGGGACAATCTGGTGCCGGAAAATCAACATTGCTAAATCAGATTTCGCCAGAATTGAATTTGGAAACTGGTGAGATCTCTGACTCATTAGGTCGAGGAAAGCATACGACAAGGCATGTAGAACTTTTGCCTTTATATGATGGTCTCGTAGCGGATACACCAGGATTCAGTTCAATCGATTTTTTGACCATTGAAGCGACGGAACTACCGAAACAATTTCCTGAGTTTGTAGAAGCAGCGCACCATTGTCGTTTTAGAGAGTGTATGCATGCCAAAGAACCAGGGTGTGAAGTCAAGAAACGTGTAGAATCAGGCGAGATTGCGCAAACACGATATGATGATTATTTGCAGTTCTTGCAAGAAGTAGAAAATCGTAAACCAATGTATTCAAAAAAAGAAGGTAAACGAAAATAGGAGGAAATCTTGATGAAAATAGCACCATCTATCTTAAGCGCGGACTTTGCTAATTTACAAAGGGATATCGAACTAGTTGAAAAAGGAGGAGCAGATTATATCCATGTGGATGTCATGGACGGACAATTTGTTCCTAATATCACATTTGGACCGAATATCGTCCAAGCGATTCGTCCAATCACAAAATTGCCATTAGATGTCCATTTGATGATCGTTGATCCGGAAAATTATATCCCGGCATTTGCTAAAGCAGGTGCAGATATCATCACAGTGCATGTCGAAGCCACACATCATATCCATCGTGCCTTGCAAATGACGAAGGACCTAGGAGTCAAAGCAGGAGTGGTCATCAATCCAGGAACACCTGTATCAATGATCAAACACGTTTTATCCATTGCAGACCAAGTTTTGGTTATGACGGTGAATCCAGGTTTTGGCGGACAAAGCTTTATTGAGGAAACGGTAGAGAAGATTTCGGAATTACCCGATTTACGCCAACAAAACGATTGGCATTATACCATTGAAGTTGATGGCGGGATCGTACCAGAAACGGCTAAAATCTGCCGAGATGCAGGTGCGGAGATTTTTGTTGCAGGTTCATATGTGTATAATTCTGAAAATCCAGTAGGACAGATCGAGCAATTAAAAGAGGCGTTGAAATAAGATGGACATCTTGTTGGTAGCAGGAGGATCACCTAAAGAGTGGCCAGCATTGAAAGAAAAATATGACCAGTATATTGGGATTGATCGAGGGGCTCTTTATCTTATCCAACATGATTTTCCTTTGGATCTTGCAATCGGCGATTTTGATTCGTTGGATCCTCTAGAAAAAGAGCATGTAAAGAAGGCGGCCGTAGATCTGATCCAAGCTCCTGCGGAAAAGGATGATACAGATACGCAATTAGGTTTGTCGAAAACGCTGATGCTTTACCCTGAGGCAACGATCACGCTGATTGGGGCAACTGGCGGTCGGATCGATCATTTGTTAGCCAATCTTTGGTTGCCTTTAGAGCCACGTTTCAAGTCCCATGCGCAACAATTGGTCATAAGCGACCGGCAAAATTATCTGACTTTTTATTTGCCAGGTGAGCACAGCATTACACAACTTCCTGAAATGAAATATCTTGCATACTGTTGTTTGACACCTGTTACGCAGTTAGCAATCAGAAAGAGCAAGTATGAGTTGGAACCGACCGATGTTTCACAGCCGACTTCCTATGCCAGTAATGAATTCATTTCAGATACGGCTGAATTCTCCTTTTTAGAGGGAGTTGTAGCAGTTATTCAAAGTAGAGATTGAGGCTAGTTCAAGTCGCTGTGATTGGAAAAATGACAGGGTAAATTAATTGCTAAAAAAAAGCTTAAGAGAGGTGTCTTACCTTTTGTTTCGCCTCGATTAGTGATAAAATTGAGCGTAAGAGTCTAATTAATTCGAGGTGTCTTTGTGAAGAAGTTCAATCCTAATAAAAATATTATAATTACCTTAGTTATTGTTATCATTGTTGTAACGATAATAAGTGTGACCGCTGCCCAACGAGCGAATGAAGGAAAGCCTAATTTCTTCCAGTCCGTCGTGAATGACAGTGTATCATTCGTTGATCGTGCAATCTCAGCGCCCGTAAGATGGGTGGAAAATGGGGTTGATTCTGTCCATAACCTGTTTACTACTTATTCTGAAAATGAGCGTCTTAAAGAAAAGATCGACAGTTATGACGAAGTAGCATTAAAAAACAAAAATTATCAAAAGGAAATCGAAGCACTGAAAAAAGAACTTGAATTGAACCAGACATTGGCTAGCTACGAAAAAGTAACAGCAAATGTCATTACACGTTCACCGGATACTTGGCAAGATATGCTGATCGTTGATAAAGGATCAAAAGATGGTATTGAAGTCGATATGGCGGTCATGTCCCAAAAAGGACTGATCGGTCGTGTGATCGAAGTGAACAATGCTTCTTCTAAAATTGAGTTGCTGACTTCATCCAATGAAAGCTCTAATCATTTTCCAGTACGTGTCTCTTCTTCTAGTGGCGAGGCGTTTGGGTTGTTGAAAAATTATGATGAGAAGACACAAGCTTTAGTGGTCACTCAGCTGACTGGCGATACAAATATCAAAGAAGGTGACGTAGTACAGACTTCTGGACTAGGCGGAAACTCACCAGCAGATCTGCCGATCGGTACAGTGGTCAAAACGAAACCGGACAGTTTTGGATTGGATCGAGAAGTATACGTTAAACCTTATGCCGGTATGTATGATATATCAGTGGTGACGATCGTACAAAGGCTAGTGGAGGAATAACCGATGCTAAAAAAAGAGACAATGAAATACTACCTGCCTATCGTATTGTTCCTATTGATGTTGATTGATGGGCATTTGACACGAATGTTCGTTGAGTGGTCAAAAGGGGATTATATGGCTAGTGCGCATTTTCTGATTTTAGCTTTATTATTTTGCAGCCAAAAATTCCCGAAACGCTATCTACTGATTACGACGATCATCATAGGAGCCATATTTGATGCGTATTATATAGGGGTGATCGGGATCTATGCAGTTGCTCTCCCTCTAATGGTATTTATCATGTATGGAATGAGTTCGGCGATCCACTTCAATATCTTTACAGAATTTTTTAGTACGATCATCTTTGTTACCAGCTATGAATTGTTTACTTTAGCTGTCCAATTGATCTTCAAATTAGTTTCTGTAAATAACACCTATTTTATCACGAGATACTTAGGACCGACTTTATTGTTGAATATGATCATTTTTGCTATCTTTGTTTTTCCTTTTAAGAAATTATTCAGTGATGAATAATTTCTTTTTTTATACTTGTTTTTTGAAATATTCTGATATTTTTTAAGATAACACTTGTAACTTACAGTTTTGTCATGTTAATAGTTTATTTTGAAATGTTTTTGTAACATAACTATTATCTCCTTGACATACTGCTATGGTACAATTTTGTTATCGTTAAGAAAGACTTAAATATATTTAGATATTTATTAAATTAAGCCAGTCGGAGGAATGAAGAGTGAAAAAAAGTTTAATATCAGCAGTAATGCTAAGTTCAATCGCTTTAACTGCCGTAGGATCACCGATCGCTGCCGCGGCGGACGATTTTGATTCACAGATACAACAACAAGATCAAAAAATTGCGGATTTACAAAATCAACAAGCAAGTGCACAATCACAAATCGAAGCATTAGAAGGACAAGTTTCTTCTATTAACGCAAAAGCACAAGATCTATTAACTAAACAAGACACATTACGTAAAGAATCTTCTCAATTAGAAAAAGAAATTGCAGATTTACAAGAACGTATTGAAAAACGTGAAGCAACAATCCAAAAACAAGCACGTGAAACACAAGTTAAAAACACAAGTTCAAACTACATCGACGCTGTATTGAATGCTGATTCATTAGCTGATGCTGTTGGTCGTATCCAAGCGATGACATCTATCGTCAAAGCGAACCAAGACTTAGTAGACCAACAAAAACAAGATAAACAAGCTGTAGAAGATAAAAAAGCTGAAAATGAAGCAAAACAAAAAGAATTATCAGCAAACCAAGCTACTTTAGAATCACAAAAAGGTGATCTATTAGCTAAACAAGCTGATTTAAATGTATTGAAAACTTCATTAGCTGCTGAACAAGCAACTGCAGAAGATAAAAAAGCTGACTTGAACCGTAAGAAAGCAGAAGCTGAAGCAGAGCAAGCACGTATCCGTGAACAAGCTCGTTTAGCAGAACAAGCGCGTCAACAAGCTGCACAAGAAAAAGCTGAAAAAGAAGCACGTGAACAAGCCGCTGCACAAGCTGCACAATCACAAGCTGCGTCTTCTGCTTCAACAACTGAAAATTCATCAACTGTTCAATCTTCAACAACTGAAAATTCATCAACTGTTCAATCTTCAACAACTGAAAACTCATCCTCATCTGCACAATCTTCAAGCTCAAGCTCAAGTGCAGTAGTGACTCCTGGGTCTTCATCAACAACTGAAGAATCAACAGTTCCAGAATCTTCAACTTCAACAACTGAAAATTCATCAACTGAGTCTTCTACTACTGATTCATCAGTAACAGAAAGTACAACAGTTCCTGAATCTTCAACACAAGAAACAACACCAGCTACGCCAACTACACCATCAACACCGGCAACATCTAACAATGGTTCAACTGGCAATGGCGGTACACCAAACAACACAGGTACTGTTGTTACACCTCCTACAACACCATCAACACCATCAACACCTTCTGGTAGTGTAAATGGTTCTGCTATCGTAGCAGAAGCTTACAAATACATCGGTGTTCCTTATGTTTGGGGCGGTAAAGATCCAAGCGGTTTTGACTGTTCTGGTTTCACAAGCTATGTTTACAAACAAGTAACTGGCCGTGACATCGGTGGTTGGACAGTTCCTCAAGAAAATGCTGGAGCTAAAATCTCAGTTTCTCAAGCAAAAGCTGGAGATTTGCTATTCTGGGGTTCACCTGGTGGAACTTACCACGTAGCAATTGCTTTAGGTGGCGGACAATATATCCACGCACCTCAACCAGGTGAAAGTGTTAAAGTTGGCTCAGTTCAATGGTTTGCACCTGATTTTGCAGTAAGTATGTAAGAATTGATAAAGAGTTAGTCTATGAAAATAGATTAACTCTTTTTTTGTTGTGGATTTTATACACCAAAAAGAGCATGAGATAAAGGTGTTGATTTATCTCATGCTCTAAGTTTAAAACAACGATAGCAATAGAAGAAATCTCTTTGAAAAGATAAGTCATACTCTTAAAGATTATGACTGCTTTTTAAGAGTTGTTTCTTATCTCTAGGGAGTCACTAGTGCTAGGTTTGTTTGAAAGGGTCTTTCCTTTGCTGACTGATTTTCCTTAGAAACTGTCAAACGTTAATCTGCAGGTTGATACGTTAGGTCAGTACGCCACTACTCCAAAATGATGAAATTGACTCAAGTATAAAATTGAGATAGAATGTGGACCAATAGAAACTGTCAAAGAAAGCATACATGAAAAACTGTTTGAAATAAAAATAATGTTTTAGCCAACTGGTATGACTAGAATTATTAACATGAATTGGAGGTGTAATGTGTGGAAACTAGAGATATTTCGTATACATTAAATGGCGTTACAATCAAGGTGAGAAGTTGTGGTTTTCTGATAAATGACGAGATGATATTGGTGCATAAAAAGAAATACGACGATTTTTATGCGTTGGTTGGTGGCAATGTAAAACTAGGGGAGAGTACTGAGGAAGCGATTCATAGAGAATTTGGCGAAGAATTAAATATTTCAATAGAAATAAAACAATTGGTTTGGGTAGTTGAGAACTTTTACACATACGATAGTAAGAAAGTCCACGAATTTATGTTTGTATATCTTATTGATACCAATAATGAATTACCTACTGAAACTTTTGAGATGAATTCAAACATATTCTCGTGGTTTTCAAAATCAGAATTAAGCAAAGTTACTTTAAAACCTAATTTTCTAAACCATACTGATGACTTGATTCCAAATTCTACAATGCATATCATCAACGTAGATTCAAATAATGAGTGATAGCATAAAAATGAGGGAACTTTCGGAATGATGGGAACCTTTGTTTCTTGATTCTTTGTTAGATAGTGCTATTTTGAATTAAATCATGAAGAGGTCGAGACAAAAATCATTTAGGTTTGAGAAATTGGAGAGAAAAATGAGCAATACGCTTTTTGTATTGCTCGTTTTTTTTGAGATTTCCGAAAAAAATGACTTTTGGATGCCGTTTACTCGGGAATCTGTAGCAAAACTGATTTTTAGATTTGTCCCGCATTCTTTTTTATAAAAAAGATATTTAGCATGCTTATGGGACAAAAGTAAAAAACACTTTTGTCCCATTCTTTAAAAACGAATAAACGGTGGGAGCAGAAGCAACTCCTTCGGAAATAAGCCGAAATTCACAAAAATTTGAAAAGCAATTTTCGTTAATTTCTTCTTATTTCTCGGAGTTAAACACTTCTGTCCCAACCTCCATGCTAAATATCATAGACTCAATACGTTTATCTCATATTCTACGTTTAAAATAGTGATAAGATTAGCAGGGAACTCTTCGGAAAAATAAGTGGCATTCTTAAAGAGTCCGTTCGGATTTTTTTGAAAGTTCTTTCTTGTTCTTAGAGATTTACTAGTGCTAATCTGGTTTCAAGTGATAAAGTCCTTATTTTGTAAACTCTTCTGATAGGTCCATAAATTCTTGGATATCTTCTAGGACCATATCGATTCCTGCTTGCCAGAAATCTGGTTTTGTTAGATCGACATCTAAATGTTTTTGTGCTAGTTCTTCTGTTGTCATAGAAGCAGTATCACGTAGCAAGTTGATGTACTCTTGTTCAAAACTTGTTCCTTTTTTATTTGCATAGGCATAGATACCTAAACTAAACAAGTAACCAAAAGTATAAGGGAAGTTGTAGAAAGGTACGTCATCAATGAAGAAATGTAATTTAGCTGCCCAGAAATAAGGATGATAAGTAGCTAATGCATCTTGATAACCTTCTTTTTGTGCTTCCACCATCATTTTTGTGATTTCATCTTCTGAAACTAATCCAGCTTGACGGGCAGTATAGAAGTGATTTTCAAAAATGAAGCGAGAATGGATATTCATGAACATAGCTAGGGCATTTTGCAATTTCGTATCAAGCAGATTGATTTTTTCTTCTTTTGTTTTCGCTGCTTTTAAAGTTGCGTCAGCTACGATCAATTCAGCAAATGTACTAGCTGTTTCAGCAACGTTCATTGCATAATCGCGATTCAACGTTGGTAGATCCCACATCACGCTGCTATGGAAAGCATGGCCTAATTCATGTGCCAGTGTTGAAACTTCATTGATTGAATTACTGTAAGTCATAAAGATTCTAGATTCTTGTGTTTCAGGAAGTTCCGTACAGTATCCTCCTGGGCGCTTGCCGGGACGATCCTCTGCTTCGATCCAGCTCTTTTCAAAAGCTGATTTAGCAAAAACGGCCATCTTAGGACTGAATTTTTCAAAGTTTTCAATGATGAATGCAGCTGCTTCGTCAAAAGAAAAAGTTTTTTCCTCTAGATCACCCAAAATGATTGGAGCATCTTGGTCTTGCCATTCCATTTTTTCTTTACCGAAAAGGTTTGCTTTTCTTGTTAGGTAGTCCGCAAGTGGTTGTTTGTTCTTTTCAATTGTTGCCCACATCACATCAAGTGTTTCTTTTTTCAGGCGATTGTACTCCAATGGTTTTTGTAAGTAATCCGTCATATCATGAAGTTTGTAAGTCGATAAGCGGAAGCCGTCTAAATGG
Organism: Enterococcus durans NBRC 100479 = LMG 10746; assembly: GCF_001544215.1. Lineage (GTDB taxonomy): Bacteria > Bacillota > Bacilli > Lactobacillales > Enterococcaceae > Enterococcus_B > Enterococcus_B durans. The sequence goes on along the minus strand of NZ_BCQB01000022.1, from coordinate 3,218 downwards.
TTCAAAGTATCTGTTAGTAATGGTGCTTTTTCCTGCCAAGCTTCTTCCCATGCGATGAATAATTTTTCGCGGACAAGAGGATCAGGATCACCCATCATTTTGTTAAAAGCTTGTCCAGCAGATAGTTGTGTTATCTTGCCATCTTCTTCAAATGGGATCACAACTGTTCCAACGATTGTATCGTAATGGCTGCTCCAAGCATTCAAGCCGTCTAATGAAAGTGTATTGATGATTGTTTCTTCAGATTCAGAAAGTAAACGATCGCCATCTCTTCTAATTTCGTTCATGCGAAAGGCAATAGGAGCAATTTCAGCTGATTGTAGCAATTCTTGCCAATTATTGTCAGATATTTCTGCAAATTTATTCGATAAAATAGTTTCAGCAGATTGCCAACGAGGTAAAAATGAGTATAATTTTGCTGATAAAATTTTTGCTTTAGAATCTTTGACGTTTGCAGACAGTAAAGCGGTGATGTAGCTATTACATTGAGAAAAACCATTTGTCACAGTCTCTTGCAATTTTAATAGTGCCACTAATCCATTGTTAGAATTTGCGGAAAAATGCCATTGGCTGGTTTGTGTGTAAAATTCTTGAATCTGTGCTTCTAGTTGTTCTAATCGTGCGTTTAGTGCCTCGGAATCGCTGCCTCCAGCAAAAATCGAGTCTAAATCCCAGTTTAGTGAATAAGTCATGAAAAAACTCCCTTCGTTTTATAATACAATCATTAGTATATCATTATTTTACTGTTTAAGTCTTTAGAAAAAAATTGTTGTTTGTAAAAAAAAGAGCTATGATAAATGACAGAGGTGACTTATGAATTCAATCAAAAAGCAAATGAAGAATGGCAACTTTTATCTAGTGATTGCACTGTTGATCGTGCTTGTCCTGTTTTATAGCTCCTCACAGACTTATGGACAGCAGTCACAAGTTTCAAGAATCGATGAATGGTTGCCAAATCAACCGTTTAAAGCTGCATGGAGTGGGATAAGCTTTACTTACGGTGGAAGTATCGTTAGCATCGATCATTTAGGCTACAGTAAATTTGTTGAGTTTTTTATTCGCAAAGGGGCACACTTTGGCACTTATTTTATTTTAGGTGGTAGCTTGTTTTTAGGTGTATATCCTAAATTGAAGTTATGGGGATTGACAGCTATTTTAGCTTGGCTTTCAGCAACCGGCTATGCAGGTCTAGATGAATTCCATCAAATGATTACTGGTGGCCGTTCGCCAATGTTCCAAGATGTGATGCTTGATTCTATGGGAGCCTTAACTGCAATTGTGATCTGTCTTGTTATTGGCTTCTTTAGGAAAAAATAAGCAAAACTTGTGGCTTAGACTTTGAATTTTCAGGGAGAAAGACTAGAATAAGAGTACATGACTAGTAAGAAGGAGGAGTCAACATGTCAGGACATAGTAAATGGCATAATATCCAAGGAAGAAAGAATGCCCAAGATGCGAAGCGAGGAAAAATATTCCAAAAAATTTCTCGAGAAATTTATATGGCAGCTAAAGCAGTTGGACCTGACCCGGCGATGAATCCAGCTTTACGTTTAGTTGTGGACAAGGCGAAAGCCGCAAACATGCCGAATGACAACGTCGATCGGGCCATTAAAAAAGCAACAACTACCGCTGATGAAGTGAATTATGATGAAGTGACATATGAAGGGTATGGGCCGGGTGGCGTAGCGATTTTAGTCCATGCTTTGACGGATAATCGAAACCGAACAGCGACAAATGTGCGAGTAGCTTTCACCCGTAATGGTGGTTCATTGGGAGAAACAGGTTCTGTGGGCTATTTATTCGATCGTAAGGGGTATCTTGCTATTGAACGCGCTGGACTGACGATTGATGAAGATGCTATGCTAGAGAAGGTCTTGGAAGTTGGTGGAGAGGATTTGCAGATTTCACCAGAAGTTTTTGAGATCTATACAGCCCCTGAAGATTTTGCAAGTGTACGAGATCAACTAGAAGAAACATTTACGCTTGCACAGGCAGAACTAACAATGATTCCTAAAACTACAGTTGTTTTGAGTGAAGAACAACGTCAAAAGTTAGAGAATCTAATTGAAAAATTAGAGGATGACGATGATGTGTCTGAGGTGTTTACTTCTGTTGAAGATGAATAAAAAGCGATGAAGCGTTAGCTGTAATCAGTATTTCTTTGATAGTTAGAGGTTGGGACAGAAGTGTTTAACTCCGAGAAATAAGAAGAAATTAACTGAAATTGCTTTTCAAATTTTTGTGAATTTCGGTTTATTTAAGAAGGAGTTGCTTCTGCTCCCACCGTTTATTCGTTTTTAGGGAATGAGACAAAAGTGTTTCTTACTTTTGTCTCATTCTCTTTTTGTGGTTTTGAATCATGGTCATCTTTGGTAATGTCTATCAACGGCCGGATCTAGCGGGCTGAGCGTTGCGTTTTACTTGGGGGTATTTTGCAGCAATTTTACGAGCAGTTTTGACTTGGTCTACTCCACTATGTAATTCTTTTGTTTTCTTATCCAGTATGTTGCTTGCTCCAGAGATATCTTCTTTCATTTGGTTTATTTCTTTTTTTAAGGTTTTGACCACTTTTTCAAGATGTGGAATTGATTTGTCAGCTATTTTAATTTCGGTTGATAAGGCTTCAATCATAAGTTGGTTTGAATGTAAATTTTTTTCTTTTAAATGAAGTTCCTTTGTTAAAGTGTTATAAGGGCCTTTAAATAATTTATGTAAAAAACTTTTTTCTCTTTTTGCTATTTTTTCTTTGATCGTTTGAATATCTTCTTTTGTAGTCGCTACTTTTCCCTGAAGTTTTTCCTTGTCGGTAATTTTTTCTTTTCTAGAATCCTGAGAACTTTCTAATTTTTTACTGATTTGATGTAGCTTATTTTCTTTTGTAGTAAGGTCATCTGAAATTTTATATACTTCAGCCTTATAGCGTTCGATATCTGGTTTTTCATTTTTCATGTAATTTTTTATAGGTTCTCCAGCGATAAGTTCCTTAAGACTTTTTAAGTTGGTTGCTTCACTTATGCCTTCCTTTCGTAAATTTGCTTCGTTTTGTTTCCTACTGCTTTTTTGTTCCATCATAGTTACATCCTCCTAATAATATAGTTACAGAGTAACATGGTTTGAATAGAGTGAAGTTCCATAAATTTATGGCTAGAAAATTTTTTGTACCTATAACGTATTTAATAAGTGATCCGCTACAAAAATGAGAAGAGGCACGGTTATTT
>NZ_BCQB01000021.1 GCF_001544215.1 Enterococcus durans NBRC 100479 = LMG 10746 | reverse complement strand
AATGAATAAAACGTAGAAAATCGCTAGGAGGAACTATAGATTTTAAAAAGATCAAGAAAAAAGAGAAAAAAGAGAAACGTCCGCAAGTAAAAAAACTCTCTCAGAAAAAAGCAAACAAAGTTGTTTTGACGGGAATCTGTTTACTTATTGGCACTTCAGCAATAGGCGTGATTCGGGCAAATGTAGTGGCTAGTAACTTTGATCAATTAGATTTCACAGATTGTCTATGCAAAAGAAATGGTTCGGGTACCAACCGACCAGCGAAAGCGGGTAGATCAATGAAGAAAAAGATCCTTCTTTTTGCTAGCTTTCTTTGTGGTGGCAGTCTTTTGAGTGGTTGTGTCCAGGAAGAAACAAAACAAGACACAACCATTACAGCAGAAGTGCAACTCATGGAAGCCGTTGATTCTAGTCAAATAGATAAAGAAGCAGGAAAAACAGTTCCAACTGAATCAACAACACCAAAAGAAAAACAAACAGATAAGAATCTAATAGAAGAGTCAAAAGAAAAAGAAGATCATACTAAATTAGTACAAGAATATGGCGAAGCCTATGCTAACTTTAGAAATCTCAACCATCGTAATGAGAAATTAAAAGACCTCATGACAGAAGAATGTATTCAAATGAATGGGATCGATATCGAAACAGGAAATGCTTTAGGTAGTGAAGGCAAAATTACTTCCATTTATCAAAATGCTCAAGATGAATATGCGGTATTGCTTGATTGTATTCAGAATGGTTCACCGATTCGAGTTTTATTGTTAGCAAGAGTAGAAAATGGAAAAATAGCAGAAATGACTTATAACACATTGAAGCAAGAGTATTAAGTTAGAAGATGTAAGTAATAATTTTCAATAGATAATACACAAAAATTATGTTATCATGATACTATAATAAAACAAAAGGAACTGCGCGAACAGTTCCTAAATGTAGTCCGTTCAAAGCGGATGGCATTTTTTAACAAGTTTAGAGCCTGTCTACTCTGCCAAAAGTTGAGACGGCTCTATTTTTTTTGCTCTTTTTTGAATTTTAACCATGCCAAAACTGAATCACTTGCTTTTGCGACTGCAGTAACAATCACTGCAACTGATCCAATAATGGCTATGATTTGATCCATAGAGAACAAATCAGGCATTTCCTTTCTGCAGAGTCTGACCAACAAGCCGTAAGCTCATAGGCACCACGTCCTCTCAGTTGGATTTGCCAACCGCCACAAACTTTCTACTGTTTATTATTATAGCAATAAACAAGTAGCATGAATATATTATTTATGTAAAAAAGGCATAGATAAAGTTTTTAAAATGAATGATATTTAAATTGAAAAGCGCATAAGCGATAGGGAGACCTTTCACTTATGCGCTTTTTTTATATGAAAGGAGGGGGGAGTTGCTGCGGTCGTCAGAGTTGAAACAGTATTTGCGAAGTTCCTATACAACCATTGATAAAAAAAGTTATTTACGTACGTTTCAGGCTTACTATGATCCAATCAAAGGAAAGACGAGAAAGAAAAGTGTCAATTGGAAAGCAAAAGGGTTTAAAAGTGAAAAACAAGCATTACGCTATCTAAAGGAACAGATTGAAAATGAGTTCAAAAAGGATTCGATGTTTTCTGATGCGAACCATTGTGAAACGTTTCGCGAATTGACACTTCTTTGGCTAAAAGCTTGGTCACCAACTGTTCGTCAAACGACTGTCCACTACCAAAAAGAGATTCTTGCACGGTACCTATGTCCGTATTTTACGGATGATCTGCGACTGAAGCAGTTAACTCCCTTATTTGTAGAAGGTGCTTGGGCAGATATCCTGGCGATTCGCTCGAAACAAACAAAAAAATTTCTAGAAAAAGCGACATTAGAAAAAATCCGTTCCTTGCTCAAACAAATTCTAGCTTATGGCTATCGGCACGATTTAGTTCTATTTGATTTGAATAAGATTGTCTTGAAAATCCCAAACGATCGAAAAATTCCAGCGGTCCACCGTAGGAAAAAGAAGTTTCTAGAGAAAGAAGAAATCAGTATACTTTTCCAGGCAATCAACGAAAAGCATGAGACAAATAATGGAAATAATAAGATGGGAAAGCTTTACCTAGACATGGCAGAATTTTTGATTCGAAATGGGTTAAGAATAGGTGAATTAAGTGCGCTAACGGTGGAGAAGGTTCATTTTTCTGCAAAAAAATTATTGATTGATGAAGGTGTTGTGGCTGCTGGTAGAACAATTGATCAATACATACGAAATCCACCAAAAACAATTTCCTCCATTCGAGAAATCGATCTGGATGATCGTTCGCTTGCGATTATTCGAAATCGAATTCAAATAAAAGAAGCGAGACAAAAAGAGATGAAACAACGAGAAAAAGGAACTTTTATAAAGACATATCAAAGAAAGAACCAAATTGCTTATCAAAAAAAGGTGAAGGCTGCCGAGAACTTTCTTTTCTCCACCACGATTTTCCAAACACAAAATGGTACGCCAGTTGTTTATCATTCGTTTAATGAGTTCATGAATGGACGGGGTAATAATAAAAAACCAGTGAAATGCGTGAAAGACATCTTAAGAGAAAAATATCCTGAGTTTAATAAACATGTTACTACGCATACTTTTCGCTACACGCATATTTCTCTCTTGGCAGAAGCCAACGTCCCCATCAAAGCCATCATGGATCGAGTGGGCCATGCCAATATGAAAACCACACTGGAAATTTATAATCAGGTAACGAATGCAACCAAAGAAAAAGTCATCCAAGAAGTCGATTCTTGGATTTTTTAGTGGATTTGTTTACCAAATACAGTTAGTATGCGTATATGAGAGGTCGTGAAAGCGATGATCTGCTCCAAGAATTAAGAGCAAAAATCGAAAATAGCTTTCCATATTTTTGTATTTTTTGAACTTAATTCCGCAGGAGCAATCGCTTGAGCACCGTTTGATAAGAGGTCGTGAGAGTGCTAGGTAGCTCCGATGACAATAAGAAAGAAATTTCTCAAACAGCTTTTCATGTTTTAGAAATTTATGGCTTATTTCAAGGAGCTAGTACTTGAACACCGTTTAAAGAAGGTCGAAAATCAGTACGACTTTTCGACGTAAGGAGAAAGAAAATTAATGAATGAAATAATAAATTCCGCAGAGCGTAAGGTTTCTGCGTATATCCATATCCCATTTTGCGAACATATTTGTTATTACTGTGATTTTAATAAAGTCTTTTTAGAGGGGCAGCCGGTCGATGAATATGTTGAGATGCTTTTGGAAGAAATGAGAATCATGACGGAGAAATATCCGGTGGCTGATTTAGAGACGTTATATGTTGGTGGTGGCACACCAACATCACTGTCAGCGAATCAGTTGGATCGCTTGTTGGCGGGCGCACGGGAAATCTTACCTTTTAAAGATGGGAAAGAGTTTACTGTGGAAGCCAATCCTGGTGACCTTACGCGTGAGAAGCTGCAGGTGATGAAAAATTATGGAGTTAATCGTTTGTCAATGGGAGTGCAGACTTTTGATAATAAATTATTGAAAAAAATTGGTCGAAAGCATACCGCTGAAGATGTTTATCAAACGATGTCCTTTTTGGAAGCGGAGAATTTTAATAATGTAAGTATTGATCTGATTTATGCTCTTCCAGGTCAAACACTTGAAGGATATCGGCAGACATTAGAGCAAGCTTTAGCGCTTGATTTACCTCATTATTCGTTGTACTCATTGATTTTAGAAAATAAAACAATGTTTATGAACTGGGTACGACAAGGGAGACTGGAGTTGCCAGATCAAGAAACAGAGACAAGGATGTTTGAAGAAACGATCGAGGCAATGGAGAAACATGGGCGTCACCAATATGAAATCAGTAATTTTGGTTTGACTGGGCATGAGTCTCAGCATAATTTGATGTATTGGAACAATGACCACTATTTTGGTTTTGGTGCAGGTGCTAGTGGCTATCTTGGGAATAATCGTTATCGAAATAAGGGACCGATCCAACATTATCTACGTCCATTGAGACAAGGGGAGTTGCCTGTTTTAGAAAAAGAGGAACTGTCTAAGAAAAATCAGATAGAAGAAGAAATGTTTTTGGGATTGCGGAAAAAAATGGGGATTTCAAAAAAACACTTCCAAACGCGTTACCAATGTTCAATAGAATCATTGTATTCGACTGTGCTGATTGAGTTGGAAAATGAGGGGCTGCTTGTTAATGCTGATGAGAGAATCTATCTTACACCTAAAGGAATATTTTTAGGAAACAATGTATTTGAACGTTTTTTATTAGGAGATGAAATTTGAAAACATTTTTAAACGTTAAATTTTTATAAAAAGCAAAAAAAGAAAGTGAAAAGTATTTTTAAAAAGGTTTGAAAAGCTGATGAAACACTGATAGATCAATAGTCTTACTGGTTAGGTCTATTTTTAGCACTCGACTTAAGAGAGTGCTAAAAATAGATCTATTTTTCTTGACACAGGTAGGGCTTCTTGCTATATTAATAAGTGGGTTAGCACTTAGAAGATAAGAGTGCTAACAAGAGGTGAGGAAGATGTTAACACAAAGACAAAGTGAGATTTTACGTCTGATCATCCAAAGCTATACGAGTAGTGGCGTGCCCGTTGGTTCCAAAACGTTAATGGAAGAAGGAGTCGAGGCAAGCTCGGCAACAATTCGCAATGATATGAAAGCACTAGAAGATGAAGGCCTTTTGCTTAAGACTCACTCGTCTTCAGGAAGGATACCTTCAGTACTTGGCTATCGTTATTACGTGGACCATTTGCTAAAGCCGGCTCGTGTGCCAAACGATGATTTGCAACAGATTCGGCAGTCTTTAAGCAAAGAGTTTCATGAAATCAACGAGATCATCAAGCAATCTGCTGAAATTTTATCCCAGCTGACTAGTTATACGACTTTCTCGTTAGGGCCAGAAATCAAAGACCGCCGATTAACTGGATTTCGAATCATTCCTTTGAATAGCCGACAGATTATTGCAATCGTCGTGACGGACAAAGGCAATGTGGAAAGCCAAGTATTTACACTTCCAGAGAATTTAGGAAGTCAAGACCTAGAAAAAATGGTTCGCATTGTCAATGATCGTCTAGTGGGAGATCCTCTAGTGACGGTCTATCACAAATTGCGAACAGAAATTCCAATGATCTTGCATAAGTACTTCCAAACAACTGAAGGGATGTCTAATCTTTTTGATACGGTACTCGGTCATGCGTTAGAAGATAAAGTTTATGTAAGTGGACAAATGAATCTATTAGATTATGAATCACACCAGGATCTTGACCAATTCAAGTCGATGTTTTCCTTTATGACTGATACCTATGAATTGACGCAGATGATCGTACCGATGGATAGTGATATCCATATCAAGATTGGTACTGAACTAGGCAACGATCTTTTGCAGAATATGAGTATGATCCAAGCAAGTTACGAGATTGCCGGGCATGGTCGAGGTACAATAGCATTGTTAGGACCAACTAGCATGCCGTATTCTAAGATGTTTGGTTTGGTGGATGTCTATCGTCAGGAATTAGCGGTGAAACTTGCCGACTATTACCGCTCGCTTGATTTATCAGGTTCTTAGTGTTAAAACGGATTGTAAGGATTGAATTCTCCAAGTAAGGTTGAATCAATCAAACAGCTGACTGAATAATGAAAGGAAGACTGTATCGTGAAAGAAAACCAAGAAGAATTAGATCAAGAAGTTACGGATACTCATCCCGACCCGGAAATCGATATGGAAGCTGTCGAAGATTCCGGTGTTTCTGAAATTGAAGCCGAAGAATTTGAAATTGAGAATTTGAAAGCTGAACTTGAAGAAATGGAAGATAAATATTTGCGTGCTCGTGCAGAAATCGCGAATATGGCAAATCGTGGGAAGAACGAACGTGAACAGTTGCAAAAATATCGTTCGCAAGATTTAGCAAAAAAATTATTACCTTCTATCGATAACTTAGAACGTGCATTATCAACGGAAGTTTCCGATGACCAAGGTGCCAGCCTGAAAAAAGGTGTGGAAATGGTTTTGGAAAGTTTGAGACATGCACTTAGAGAAGAAGGTATTGAAAAAATCCCTGCAAAGGGTGAAGCATTCGATCCAAATCTCCATCAAGCGGTACAAACAGTACCTGCATCGGAAGATGTTCCTGCGGATACGATCGTAGAAGTGCTTCAAGAAGGCTACAAATTACATGACCGCGTGTTGAGACCGACAATGGTCATCGTTGCGCAGTAAAAAGTCATGATTGAATAAAAAAAGTTTAGTAAAGATAAGGAGACGTTAATTATGAGTAAAATTATCGGAATTGACTTAGGTACAACAAACTCTGCTGTTGCTGTATTAGAAGGAAACGAAGCAAAAATCATCGCAAATCCAGAAGGTAATCGTACAACTCCTTCTGTTGTATCATTTAAAAATGGTGAAATCCAAGTAGGTGAAGTAGCAAAACGTCAAGCAGTTACAAACCCAAATACGATTTCATCAATCAAACGCCATATCGGTGAAGCTGGCTTCAAAGTAGAAGCTGAAGGTAAATCTTATACACCTCAAGAAATCTCTGCAATGATCCTTCAATATATCAAAGGGTTTGCTGAAGATTACTTAGGCGAAAAAGTTGAAAAAGCTGTTATTACAGTTCCTGCTTACTTCAATGATGCGCAACGTCAAGCAACAAAAGATGCTGGGAAAATCGCTGGGTTAGAAGTGGAACGTATCGTTAACGAACCAACAGCTGCAGCACTTGCTTATGGTTTAGACAAAACAGACCGCGACGAAAAAATCTTAGTATTTGACCTTGGTGGTGGTACATTTGACGTATCTATCCTTGAATTAGGAGATGGCGTATTTGATGTATTGTCAACTGCTGGGGACAACCATTTAGGTGGGGATGACTTCGATAACAAGATCATCGACTACATGGTTGCAGAATTCAAGAAAGAAAATGGTATTGACTTAGCACAAGATAAAATGGCGTTGCAACGTTTGAAAGATGCTGCAGAAAAAGCGAAAAAAGATTTATCAGGTGTTTCTAGCACACAAATCAGCTTGCCATTTATTACTGCCGGAGAAGCTGGACCTTTACACTTAGAAATGACATTGACTCGTGCAAAATTTGATGAATTAACAGCTGATTTAGTTAAACGTACAAAAGTTCCAGTACGTCAAGCGTTGAAAGATGCTGGTTTGTCACAATCAGAAATCGATGAAGTGATCTTAGTCGGTGGTTCAACACGTATTCCTGCTGTTGTAGAAGCAGTTCGCAAAGAAACAGGTAAAGAACCAAATAAATCAGTGAACCCAGATGAAGTAGTTGCTATGGGTGCTGCAATCCAAGGTGGAGTTATCACTGGTGATGTGAAAGATGTTGTTTTACTTGATGTTACTCCATTATCATTAGGTATCGAAACAATGGGTGGCGTATTTACAAAATTGATCGATCGTAATACAACGATCCCTACAAGTAAATCACAAGTATTCTCAACAGCTGCAGATAATCAACCAGCAGTAGATATCCATGTATTACAAGGGGAACGTCCGATGGCTGCTGACAATAAAACATTGGGTAGATTCCAATTGACAGATATTCCTGCTGCACCACGTGGAATCCCTCAAATCGAAGTAACTTTTGATATCGACAAAAACGGGATCGTTAACGTGTCAGCTAAAGATTTAGGTACACAAAAAGAACAAAAAATTACAATTAAATCTTCTTCAGGTTTAACAGATGAAGAAATTGAACGTATGGTCAAAGATGCTGAATCAAATGCAGAAGCAGATAAAGCTCGTAAAGAAGAAGTAGATCTTCGTAACGATGTAGATGCATTACTATTCTCTGTTGACAAAACATTGAAAGAATTAGAAGGTAAAGTTGACGAAGAAGAAGTGAAAAAAGCAGAAGCAGCTCGTGATGAATTAAAAGCAGCTGTAGAAGCAAACAATATCGAAGAAATGAAAACAAAACGTGACGCGTTGAATGAAATCGTACAAAACCTTACTGTAAAACTTTACGAACAAGCTGCACAACAACAAGCACAAGAAAATCCAGAAGCAGCGCAAGGTGGAGCTGACGACGTCGTTGATGCTGACTTTGAAGAAGTCGATGGTGACGACAAAAAATAATTGACTCGTCGAGTTGTTTGTAAATAGGCTATTTATATGGAAGACAAGTCTTGAATAGAGCTGAGATTTCTTCGCGTGTTCAAGCTTGTCTTCATTAGAGGAAGGCCTTTGGACACTTTAGTAAGCAGAGGTCGCTAAGAAAACGATAGAGCCATAAAAGTTTGAAATAGTCAGCCGATAATGGTTTTATGGCTCTGTTTCTTTAAGACTGAGCATGTTTAAAGCCAAAGTTGCTACTTTGGCTTTTTCTTTTGAAAATACTTCAAAGTTGCAGTTTTTGTTTTAGTAAAAATATGATATGATAACAAGCGACGTGGAAATGATGAGAACCAATAGGAGGAAAGCCTATGGCAACAAAACGTGATTATTATGAAGTCTTAGGGCTCGCAAAAGGAGCTTCTGAAGACGAAATCAAAAAAGCTTATCGTAAGCTATCAAAGAAATACCATCCAGATATCAATAAAGAACCTGATGCAGAAGAAAAATTCAAAGAAGTATCAGAAGCTTATGAGATTTTAAGTGACCCGCAAAAGCGTGCTGCCTATGATCAATATGGTCATGCTGGTACCGATCCTAATTATGGAGCTGGCGGAGCCGGTGGTGGCTTTGGCGGCGGATTCGGTGGATTCTCTGGCGGTGGCTTTGGTGGATTTGAAGACATCTTTGATTCATTCTTTGGAGGAGGCGGCCGAACGGTTGATCCTAATGCCCCTCGTCAAGGAGCGGATTTACAATATACTGTAGACCTTTCTTTTGAAGAAGCGATTTTTGGTGTTGAAAAAGAAATCAAATACAACCGTGAAGAAGTCTGTCACACGTGTAATGGGAATGGTGCAAAACCAGGAACACAACCAACGACTTGTCACAAATGTCATGGAGCAGGTACGATCAATGTAGAACGTCAGACACCACTTGGACGAGTGATGAGTCGTCAAACATGTGATGTCTGTCATGGTACTGGGAAAGAAATCAAAGATCCTTGTCCAACTTGTCATGGTTCTGGTCATGAAAAGAAAGCTCATTCAGTGAAGGTAAATGTACCAGCTGGTGTAGAAGAAGGGCAACAAATGCGTTTAGCTGGCCAAGGTGAGGCTGGTGAAAATGGTGGGCCTTTCGGTGATCTTTATGTTATTTTCCGTGTAGAAGAAAGTGATATCTTTGATCGTGATGGTTCAGAAATCTATTATGAATTACCTTTGAGTTTTGTTCAAGCTGCGTTAGGTGACGAAGTACAAGTGCCGACTGTCCATGGGGATGTGAAATTGAAAATTCCTGCGGGAACTCAAACTGGGACAAACTTCCGTCTACGTGGTAAGGGTGCGCCTAAGCTTCGTGGTGGGGCTACGGGTGACCAACATGTCAAAGTGAAACTGATCACGCCTAAGAATCTTAATGAGCAACAACGTGAAGCCTTGCGTGCATTTGCTGAAGCAGGTGGGATGAAGGTTGAAGAACAACAAGAAGATGGCTTCTTTGATAAGGTAAAGGATGCGTTTGGTGGAAAAAAGCGTAAATAGTCGTTTTTGATAGCTTGAAGGCGATTGTTTTAGTCAAATTAAAAAATGAAGACCGAGTAACAACTGTTGGATCGCATTGCTGTTGTTTACTCGGTCTTTTTATACTGAATGGGATATTGCTGATATTTTGTATTTGCACATGAAAAAGCGAATCGAGGCTGAGACAGAAGTGTTTCTTACTTTTGCCCAGCCTCGATCCGTTTTTTTGTGTACCTATAGTTCTTTATGAATGGTGTTCATTTCAATATCTGACGAGATCAGATGTTCAATACTTTATCTAAGAAATCTTTTGTTCGTTCATTTTGTGGATTTTCAAAGATTTGTTGTGGTGTGCCATCTTCTAGAAAGTTTCCATCATCGATGAACATGACGCGGTTAGCGACTTCTTTAGCAAAGCCCATTTCATGGGTAACGATGACCATGGTCATTCCTTGTTTGGCTAACTTTTTCATAACATTCAATACATCGCCAACCATTTCTGGATCAAGAGCAGAAGTTGGTTCATCGAATAACATGATGTCAGGATTCATCGCCAATGCGCGTGCGATAGCGACACGTTGTTTTTGTCCGCCGGAAAGCATTTCTGGATACATATCTTTCTTATCTTCGAGACCGACAGTTTGAAGTAATTTGATTGCTTTTTTCTCTGCGGCTTCTCTTGTTTCTTTTTTAAGATCCATTGGAGCTAAAATGATATTTTCTAAAACTGAAAGGTGAGGAAACAGGTTGAAATGTTGGAATACCATTCCAATATGCTGTCTTACAAGATTGATGTCTGTATTTTTATCCATCAAATGTGCGCCGTCAATGATGATATCGCCATCTGAAGGTTCTTCTAGACGATTCAAACAACGAAGAAAAGTACTTTTTCCTGAACCAGAAGGGCCGATGATACAAACAACATCGCCTTCATTGATTGAAACGTTGATGTCGTTCAAAACAGTATTGTCACCGTATTTTTTTACAAGATGTTCTACCAAGATTTTTTCTGCCATGTTATTTCACCTTCTTTTCTAAAACTTTTGCTAATTTAGTCAGGGCAGTGATCAAGATCAAATACATGATTGCGATGATCAAGTACACATACGTACTTTGCGTCGTACGGGCAACGATGATTTTACCAGTTTGCAATAATTCGACAACGCCAATTGCTGAAATAATGGTTGTATCTTTTAATGAGATAACAAATTGGTTGACGAATGATGGTAACATGATCTTGATTGCTTGTGGCAAAATGATTTTTTGCATTGTACGGTTGTATGGCAAACCTAGACTGCGAGATGCTTCCATTTGACCTACTGGTACAGCTTTGATCCCACCGCGGACAATCTCAGCGATATACGCGCTAGCATTCAAGGTCAATGTGATAATCCCGGCAATAAAATCAGGGATGGTAAATCCAAGAATACCTGGTAGTCCAAAGAAAATGAAAAATGCTAGTACCATCATTGGGATACCACGGATAATATCGACATAGATGGTAGCAAGCGTGCGTAATGCACGGATCGGTGCTACACTGAATAAGCCGAAAATGATTCCCACGATCAGTGCTAAAGCAAATGAGATCAGCGTTAAAAGAATCGTTTTCCATAAACCTTTAAGTAAGGATTTGTAATTATTTTGGATCAAACCAACGATTGTTGATTCGTTTGCTTTTGTTTTTTCTGAACTGCTGTCATCTGAAATGTATTTATTGATGATTTTATCGTATTCGCCAGTTCGTTTTAATTCTTTTAAACCTTCGTTGAACATTTGAAGAAGTTCTTGGTTTTGGCCTTTTTTGACAGCAAATGCATAAACACCGCCTGATTCTCTTTTGATTGGTGTTTCAAGTGCTTGTCCTTGTTTGATGGCATAACCGATTACTGGATAGTCATCCATCATAGCGTCGATGGCGCCAACTTTCAAGCCGTCATACAATTGATCGGCCGCATCGAAATATTTGATTTTGTAGCCATATTTACTCTGATTAGCATCTAAAAAGTCCGCACTTTCAGTTCCTACCTTGGCGCCAACAGTTTTATTTTTTAGGTCTTTATATGATTTGATTGAAGTATCGCCCTTTTTGACAGCGATTTGGATACCGCTGTTGAAATAAGGATCAGAAAAATCATAACTTTGTTTTCGTTCATCTGTTACGGTCATTCCTGAAATCATACCGTCGGCTTGGCCGGAGTCTAGAGCTTGTAGAGCAGCAGCGAAACCGCGATAATCCATGCGGATATTGATGTCTTGGAGTTTTGAGATAGCTTCCATGAGTTTGACGTCAATTCCTTCATATTCACCATCAGCGTTCTGAAATTCGAATGGTGCAAAAGCCGAATCACTTGCAATGACGTAAGTGTCTTTTTTAGGCTCTATTTTTTGCATCGTCTCGCTTGTGCTTGATTCCGTTGTTTTTGTATTGTCAGCTTGTACACTGTAGCCAGTGGCAAATGTAACAAGTCCTGTCATTATGAAAATAATTGAGTAAAGCAAATGCCTTTTTTTCATAATCAACCTCCTAATTTTTTCAATAACTATTTCATGTTTTTATATTATAGGCGAAAATAGATAAACTAGACAAGATTTTGTGCATAAAAAAATGAAAAAAATCTCTTTTACTAACATCTCATGTTATAAAATATGACATTTGTGATAAAAAAAGCTGACATTCTTTCGTGACGCATTTCGGTGGCGAAAGTATGTTCGGTGTGGTATAATTTCTAAACAGGGAATGCCTTTGCTTTCCTTTTCTTTTTGCGGGTCGTAAAATGAAAGGGAGAGAATGAAAAGGAGGATGAAAAATGATAGAAAGAGATACCTCCCGCCACTTTGAACTAGTGTCGAAATATCAGCCAGCTGGTGATCAGCCAGAAGCAATCACTCAGTTAGTTGATGGCGTGATAAAGGGTAAAAAAGCACAGATACTATTAGGCGCAACAGGAACAGGGAAAACTTATACGATTTCGAATTTGATCGAGAAAGTAAATAAGCCAACCTTGATCATTGCCCATAACAAGACATTAGCTGGTCAATTGTATGGAGAGTTTAAGGAGTTCTTTCCGAATAATGCGGTGGAATACTTTGTTTCTTATTATGATTATTATCAACCAGAAGCTTATGTGCCATCAAGCGATACGTATATTGAAAAAGATTCAAGTGTAAACGACGAGATCGATAAATTACGACATTCAGCGACGAGTTCTTTATTAGAAAGAAACGACGTGATCGTGATTGCCTCCGTTTCTTGTATTTTTGGATTGGGGTCACCCTTTGAATACCAAAAACAAGTGGTATCGATCAGACAAGGCGCAGAACTAGATCGTAATCAATTGATTCGAAGTTTGGTAGGCATACAATTTGAACGAAATGATATTGATTTTCAGCGCGGTCGTTTTCGAGTGCGCGGTGACGTCGTGGAAATTTTCCCAGCTTCACGTGATGAGCGGGCGTTGCGAGTAGAATTTTTTGGTGATGAAGTTGAGAGGATCAGAGAAGTCAATGCCTTAACAGGAGAAGTACTTGGCGAGACGGAACATGTAGCTATCTTCCCAGCCACTCACTTTGTAACGAATGATGAACATATGGAACATGCAGTGGCGAATATAAAAGCTGAACTTGAGCAACGACTAGCCGTTCTGCGTAATGAAAACAAGCTGCTTGAAGCACAGCGGTTGGAACAGCGAACAAATTACGATATTGAAATGATGTTGGAGATGGGATATACCTCAGGGATCGAGAATTATTCGCGACATATGGACGGACGTAAAGAAGGAGAACCGCCTTATACGCTACTTGACTTTTTCCCGGAAGATTCGTTGATCGTAGTGGATGAATCACATGTTACGATGCCACAAATCCGAGGAATGTATAATGGCGACCGTGCCAGAAAACAAATGCTGGTAGATTATGGGTTCCGTTTACCATCTGCGCTGGACAATCGACCTTTACGACTAGAAGAGTTTGAAAAACATGTAAATCAGATCGTTTATGTTTCTGCTACACCAGGACCATATGAGTATGAACAGACTGATACGGTGATTCAACAGATTATTCGCCCAACTGGATTGCTTGACCCAATCATTGAAGTACGGCCGATCATGGGACAAATCGATGATCTTGTCGGAGAAATCAATGAACAAGTTGAAAAAGATCAGCGGGTCTTTGTGACAACGTTAACGAAAAAAATGTCAGAGGATCTAACGGATTATTTCAAAGAATTAGGAATCAAAGTCAAATATCTTCACAGTGATATCAAAACACTTGAACGAACGGAGATTATCCGAGACTTGCGTCTAGGAGAATTTGATGTTTTAGTCGGAATCAATTTACTTCGTGAAGGACTTGATGTGCCTGAAGTGTCTCTAGTGGCTATTTTGGATGCGGATAAAGAAGGATTCTTACGTAGTGAGCGATCATTGGTCCAAACTATTGGGCGTGCTGCAAGAAACTCAGAAGGTAAAGTAATCATGTACGCAGACAGAGTAACTGACTCTATGCGGTTAGCGATGGATGAAACTGCACGACGTCGTACGGTCCAAGAGGCTTACAACAAAGAACATGGTATCGTACCTAAGACGATCATCAAAGAAATTCGTGATTTGATTTCCATCACGAAAGAATCTGAAAGTGATGCGAAAGAAACAGTCCAAGTATCCTACGAAGAAATGTCCCGAGAGGAAAAAGCTACATTATTAATGAAATTAGAAAAAGAAATGAAAGATGCTGCCAAAGCTTTAGATTTCGAGACCGCCGCCAATGTACGGGATATGATTCTTGAATTAAAAGCTTCAGAGTAGGAGGATGACATGGCTAACGATAAAATTATTATTCATGGTGCAAGAGCACACAACTTAAAAAATGTGAACGTAACGATCCCTAGAGACAAGTTCGTGGTGGTAACTGGACTATCTGGTTCAGGGAAAAGTTCTCTAGCTTTCGACACACTATATGCAGAAGGACAAAGAAGGTATGTTGAAAGTCTTTCTGCTTATGCACGGCAGTTTTTAGGTCAGATGGATAAACCAGATGTCGACAGTATCGATGGTCTGAGTCCAGCAATTTCGATCGATCAAAAAACGACAAGTAAAAATCCACGATCAACTGTAGGAACAGTGACAGAAATCAATGACTATCTGCGCCTACTTTTTGCTCGTGTCGGTCATCCAATCTGTCCGAATGATCATATCGAAATCACGAGTCAATCAGTTGACCAAATGGCGGATCAAGTATTGGAATTGCCAGAACGAACAAAGATCCAGGTTTTGGCGCCGATCATCGTGAAGAAAAAAGGACAACATAAAAAAGTGTTTGAACGTATCCAAAAAGAAGGGTACGTTCGGGTGCGTGTAGATGGTGAGATTTATGATCTAAGCGAAGTACCAGAACTTGAAAAAAATAAAAAACACGATATTGCTATCGTTATCGATCGGATCGTCATCAAAGAGGGCATTCGCTCAAGATTATTTGACTCGATCGAAGCAGCATTACGTTTAGCAGATGGGTATGTTCTAGTTGATGTGATTGGTGAAGATGAAATGCTGTTCAGCGAGCATTATTCGTGTCCTTATTGCGGATTTACGGTGGGAGAATTGGAACCAAGATTGTTTTCTTTCAATGCACCATTTGGAGCATGTCCTGACTGTGATGGTTTAGGAGTCAAACTGGAAGTGGACCAAGATCTTGTGATCCCGGATCGGACGAAAACACTAAGCCAAGGAGCGATTATCCCTTGGAACCCAATCAGTTCACAATATTATCCGCAAATGTTGGCGCAAGCGTGTGAGAGTTATGGCATTGATATGGATACGCCATTCGAAGAGTTGCCAACAGAGCATCAAGAAATCATTTTGAATGGGACAGATGAGATTTTTCATTTCCATTACGAAAACGATTTTGGCGGTGTACGAGATGTTGAAACGACCTTTGAAGGTGTTTTGAAAAACATCAAAAGAAGATACCATGACACGAATAGTGATTTTACAAGAGAACAAATGAGACAGTATATGACAGAACTTACCTGTCAAACATGTAAAGGATATCGCTTGAATCCGCAGGCTTTGTCTGTACAGATCAATGGAACGAATATTGGTCAAACAAATGAATTGTCTATTCAAAAAGCAGTGAACTTCTTTTCTACTTTGACACTGTCAGAACAGGAAAAGATCATTGCTCGCCCAATATTGAAAGAAGTCAATGACCGTTTGTCATTTCTAGAAAATGTTGGCTTGGATTATTTAACGTTGAGCCGTGCTTCTGGTACGTTATCAGGAGGCGAAGCACAACGTATTCGTCTAGCTACTCAAATCGGGTCAAATCTTTCCGGTGTGTTATATATCTTAGATGAACCATCGATTGGTCTCCATCAACGGGACAATGATCGTTTGATCGGTTCTTTGAAAAAAATGCGTGATTTGGGAAATACATTGGTGGTAGTCGAACATGATGAAGATACGATGCGCGCTGCTGATTATCTGATTGATGTAGGGCCTGGTGCAGGGCATCAAGGTGGCGAGATCGTAGCGGCTGGTACGCCAGCAGAAGTGGCTGCGGATGAACATTCATTAACAGGACAATATCTATCAGGTAAAAAACGAATCTCGGTTCCGAAAACGCGACGTAAAGGAAATGGCAAAGCGATAAAAATCACTGGGGCAACGGAAAATAATTTGAAAAATGTTTCAGTTGAATTTCCTTTAGGCGAATTTGTGGCCGTTACAGGAGTATCTGGTTCAGGAAAAAGTACGTTAGTGAACAGTATCTTGAAACGAGCACTTGCACAAAAAATCAATCGTAACTCTGCAAAACCTGGGAAGTTCAAGACGATCACAGGATATGATAGCATTAAAAAAATCATCGATATCGACCAAAGTCCCATTGGTAGAACGCCACGAAGTAATCCAGCAACGTATACAAGTGTCTTCGATGATATCAGAGATCTATTTGCTAAAACCAATGAAGCAAAAATGCGCGGATACAAAAAAGGGCGTTTTAGTTTCAACGTCAAAGGTGGACGTTGTGAGGCTTGTCGTGGAGATGGGATCATCAAGATCGAAATGCATTTCTTACCAGATGTATATGTCCCTTGTGAGGTATGTCATGGAAAACGATACAACTCTGAAACACTGGAAGTCCATTATAAAGGGAAAAGCATTGCAGATATCTTAGAGATGACAGTAGAAGATGCTGTAGAATTTTTCGAACCAATTCCTAAGATACGTCGTAAACTACAAACTATCGTAGATGTTGGCTTAGGTTACGTGACGATGGGGCAACCTGCGACAACGCTATCCGGTGGGGAAGCACAACGGATGAAGTTAGCAAGTGAGTTGCACAAGATTTCTAATGGTAAAAACTTTTATATCTTAGATGAACCTACAACAGGACTGCACACAGATGATATTGCACGGTTACTTGATGTACTGCAACGTTTAGTTGATGCGGGGAATACAGTGCTTGTCATCGAACACAATCTCGACGTCATCAAAACAGCAGATCACATCATTGATCTAGGACCTGAAGGTGGAGAAGGCGGTGGCACGATTTTAGCTACTGGCACGCCTGAGGAATTGATCAAAGTCAAAGAAAGTTATACAGGTCGCTACCTAAAAAAAGTAATGGATTAAAGAACTAAAAATAGAAATGTTATATGATAGTTAAAAAAGAATTAAAAGAGCGGATTAACTCTTGTGTTATTAACGGCTATATTCTAGAATACGTTACATGGTAGTTCTTTCTACACTGATTAGTATAGATAAAAACTTCCTATAAGTTCAATCCGTTCAAAAAAGAATTGAGCAATCGGAGGAGTTTCCTTTGATTGCTTTTTTCTTTATGGTATGATATTCCTTGTGTAGTTAGAAAAGAAAACTAGAGATTATGAGTAAGTGAGAGATAAAAATGAAGAGTATTGAAAAAGAAGAATTTATCCCTATTTTATTAGGCAGCGATATGAATGTTTATGGCATGGCACGTTCCTTCCATGAAGCGTATGGAAAAGTTTGTCAGGCGTATGCCTCAAATCAATTGGCACCCACTCGGTACAGCAAGATCGTCAATGTAGAGGTGATTCCAGGATTTGACAAAGATCCAGTGTTTATCGAAACAATCGTGCGATTGGCAAAAGAAAAGTATTCAGATGATACCAAGAAATATCTTTTGATTGCTTGTGGAGATGGATATGCTGAATTGATTTCTCAACACAAAGAAGAACTTTCAGAATACTTTATCTGTCCTTACATTGATTACTCGTTATTTGAACGTTTGATCAACAAAGTAAGTTTTTATGAAGTATGTGAGGAGTATAAACTACCTTACCCAAAAACATTAATCGTAAGAAAAGAGATGTTAGCAAGTGGCCGGTTAGAACAAGAAATTCCATTTGAATTTCCTGTCGCATTAAAACCTGCAAACAGTGTAGAATATTTATCGGTTCGTTTTGAAGGCCGTAAAAAAGCATTTATTATCAACGATCGTGAAGAGTTTGATTTGATTTTAGGACGGATCTATGAAGCAGGTTATACGAGTGAAATGATCGTACAAGATTTCATTCCTGGCGATGATAGCAACATGCGTGTTTTGAATGCATATGTAGACGAAAATCACCAAGTACGTATGATGTGTTTAGGTCATCCGTTATTGGAAGATCCTACACCAGCTTCTATTGGAAACTATGTGGTGATCATGCCTGATTACAATGAAAAAATCTATCAAACGATCAAACGTTTCTTAGAAGAAATCAAGTATACAGGTTTTGCGAATTTTGATATGAAATATGATTCAAGAGATGGAGAATACAAATTGTTTGAAATCAATCTTCGTCAAGGAAGAAGTAGTTTCTTTGTTACTTTAAATGGTTTGAATCTAGCAAAATTTGTAACAGAAGACCGCGTATTCGGAGAACCTTTTACCGAAACAACGTATGGTACGAATCAATCTGACAAAGCAAAATTGTGGATGGGTGTACCTAAAAAAATCTTTTTAGAGTATGCGAAAGAAAACGAAGACAAAAAGATCGCCACACAAATGATTAAAGAAAATCGTTATGGAACAACTGTTTTTTATGAGAAAGATCGATCTTTTAAACGTTGGTTGTTGATGAAATATATGTTCAGAAACTACATTCCTCGATTCAAAAAATACTTTCATGTGAAAGAAGGCTAATTCATGGAAAACTTTTTCAGTATTTTAGGTGGAATGGGTACGATGGCAACTGAGAGCTTTATCCGCTTGATCAATCATCGAATAAAGGCGACAAAAGATCAGGACTATTTGAACTATGTTCTGTTCAATCATGCAACAGTGCCCGATCGTACAGCGTTCATCTTAGACGATAAAAAGGAAGATCCAATGCCTTATTTGCTAGATGATATCAAAAAGCAAAATTTGTTAGAACCAAATTTTATTGTTTTAACATGCAATACGGCACATTACTTTTTTGATGAATTGCAAGCCGCGACACCGATCCCAATCTTGCATATGCCAAGAGAAGCTGCCAATGAACTTGTTCGGCAACAGACATCTGGAAAAGTAGCTATTTTAGGAACTGAAGGCAGTATGAAGGCTGGTATTTATGAATCTGAAGTAAGAAATTTAGGTTTTGAAGTCGTGATTCCTGATCAATTGCTTCAAGAAAAAATCAATTATTTGATTTATCATGAAATCAAAGAGTCTGATCGGTTGAATAAAGACTTATACTTTGAGATTTTAGACGAAGCAGTGGGACGTTTGAACTGTGAAAAAGTTATTTTAGGCTGCACAGAGTTATCTTTAATGCAAGAATTCGCATCAAACAATCCTTATCCTGTGATTGATGCGCAATCATTGATTGCAGATCGGACGATTGAACTTGCATTAGAAAATCGAAAAAAGTTACCTGAATCTGTTTGATCTACTACAAAAGACAGGTAGATGGAATAGCATACGTATGATTATTCAAAAGGATAAGCTAGATGATTTCGAAAATACTCAATCTTATTTTCGAATGATCTGGCTTATTTTTTGAGAAAAATAGTCTTTGTATTACTATAGGGAGATTCAAAAATTCATAATAATTGCTTCAGGGATTGGTTCATTTTTAATAAAAAATGGATTTAAGTGGAAATGATACGCCCGGAGTGATATAATTTTAAAGATAATGTACGAGAGGAGGCCGTTACACGATGGCTGATAATTTACAATTAGTGATTATTACGGGAATGAGTGGAGCAGGTAAGACGGTAGCAATCCAAAGTTTTGAAGATATGGGGTATTTTTGTATCGATAACATGCCACCAAGACTGATACCGAAATTTTGGGAATTGATCAAAGAATCGGGAAAAGTGACAAAAATGGCACTGGGCGTCGATTTGCGTTCGCGCTCGTTTTTTGAAGAAATCCAAAACATGTTAGTTGAAATTGAAAATACTAATTTTATCGATACATCGATTTTATTTTTAGATGCTTCAGATGAGGAACTAGTTGCCCGCTATAAAGAAACAAGAAGGACCCACCCTATGGCTATGGATGGTTTAGTGACAGAAGGTATCCGCAAAGAGCGTGCAATATTAAATGATTTGAAGACACAAGCATCGTTAGTCATTGACACGACGACGCTGACTCCTCGCCAACTTCGTGAAAAAATCAATCATTCTTTCAAATCGAAGGGAGATCAAGGATTTCGCATCGAATTTGTTTCTTTTGGCTTCAAATATGGGTTGCCAATCGATTCAGACATCGTTATGGATGTTCGTTTCTTGCCAAACCCACATTATATCCCAGAGTTAAGACCGTTAACAGGAAAAGACAAACCTGTCTATGACTATGTGATGTCATTTGATGAAACACAGTCATTCTATAGTAAATTCTTGGATCTGCTAGAGACTGTATTGCCAGGATACATTAAAGAAGGAAAAAGCAGTCTTACTGTTGCAATCGGATGTACTGGTGGTCAGCATCGATCAGTGGCCTTGACTGAACGTCTAGCAAAAGCACTAGGTCAAACGTACAAAGTGAATGTAACTCATCGTGATAAGGATAAGCGTAAAGAGACGGTGAATCGGTCGTGAAAATGAAGACATATCGCATCCGCAAGCCTAAAATCGTTGTTGTTGGCGGTGGAACGGGATTACCTGTCATATTGAAAAGTTTGCGCAATCAAGGTGCGGATATTACCGCAATTGTAACTGTGGCGGATGATGGCGGGAGTAGTGGTGAAATCAGAGAATCAATTGCAATGGCTCCGCCAGGCGATTTGAGAAATGTTTTGGTTTCTCTATCTGATATGCCCCAATTTTATGAGGATATTTTTCAGTATCGTTTTAAAAAAGAAGATCAGTTTTTAGCAAACCATACAATTGGAAACCTGATTATTGCAGCAGTGGCTGAAATGAGAGGAAGTACATATGAGGCAATTCAACTATTAGCTAGAATGATGCACGTTGATGGTCACATTTATCCTTCTTCTGAAACACCACTGACATTACATGCTGTTTTCAAAGATGGAACAACGGCAATCGGGGAATCAAAGATCGCCATCGATCGGAAAACGATCGATCATGTTTATGTAAGAAATACAACAGATGATAAAGAAGCAAAGGCCGCTCGAAAAGTAGTTTCCGCGATCATGGAAGCAGATATGGTTGTCTTAGGTCCAGGTAGTTTATTCACGAGCATTCTGCCAAATCTAGTCATCCCTGAAATTGGTGAGGCAATCGTGCAGACGGAGGCTGAAGTCGTTTATATCTGTAACATCATGACCCAAAAAGGAGAAACCGAACACTTTAGCGATGCGGATCATATCCGTGTGCTTCATGAGCATTTGAAGCAACCGTTTATCGACACAGTCTTGGTAAATACGGAAAGGGTTCCTGAAGGATATATGGACCCGGAAATCTATGATGAATATCTCGTGCAAGTTGCACATGATTTTAATGGACTTAGAAATGAAGGGTGCCGTGTCGTTTCTACGGATTTCTTAGAATTGAAAAATGGCGGCGTATTCCATGATGGTGAAAAAGTAGTGGAAGAACTTTTCCGCTTAGTATTTGGATCAAAACTGTAAATTTTTAAGACAAATGAGTGAAAAGAGAAAGGAGGGAATAGAATGTCTTTTGCGGCAGATGTGAAAAAAGAACTGACTGGGTTAGAGGTTCACAGAGAACATGCGAAAGCAGAATTAGCAGCCTTGCTAAGGATGAATGGTTCTTTAGGCATCGTGAACCAACAATTTATTTTGAACGTCCAGACAGAAAATGCGGCAATCGCTAGGCGTATCTATTCTCTTTTGAAAGATCATTATAATGTTCGAAGTGAATTACTTGTTCGGAAAAAAATGAAATTAAAAAAGAATAATGTATATATCGTGCGATTGAAGCAAGGTACAAAAAACGTATTGATGGATTTAGATATTATGGATGGCATGATGTTCAATGGGCATGTCTCGGATGAAATCATGGGGAATTCTCAAAAGATGCGGTCCTATTTACGTGGTGCATTTATGGCTTCTGGCTCTGTCAATAATCCAGAAACTAGTCGTTATCATTTAGAAATCTTTTCAATTTATGAACAACACAATCAGGATATTTGCGATATGCTGAATTACTATGGTCTCCATGCTCGGACATTGGAAAGACGTAACGGCTATATTTCCTATTTAAAAGGTGCAGAAAAAATCGCAGACTTTTTGACGTTGATTGGTGCAACGAATTCGATGTTGCGATTTGAAGATGTACGTATCGTTCGGGATATGAGAAACTCTGTCAATCGGCTTGTAAATTGTGAAACTGCCAACCTTAATAAAACAATTGATGCAGCGTCAAAACAAATTGAAAACATTGAGTTGATCGAAGCTAGAGTGGGGTTACATGCATTACCAGAAAAATTGCAAGAAATAGCCGAATTAAGATTACAACATCCAGAAGTTAGTTTGAAAGAACTAGGAGAAATGATCCCGTCAGGAGCAATCTCTAAATCGGGAATCAACCATCGGATTCGCAAAATCAATGAATTTGCGGAAAAATTGAAAGAAGAAGCAAGTTGATCATCAGACTTTGCCTTTTTTTACGACAAATAAACTCGAAATTGACCTATTTTCATCTGTGTGTGGATATCGAAAATAAAACTTTTTTTGAATTTTTCTTATACAATTTTTTAGAGAGTCAGGACAATCGAATGCCCGGCCTCTTTTTTTTGGAGAATCTTTAGTAAACTTAGTACATAGAATCATTTTTTAGGAGATGAAGAAGGTGGGGCAGACAATGGATGAAAAAACAGAATCTGGTAAGAAAAAAGTGAAAAAAGATGATGAAAGGATCAAGCAACAAGTAATTGACCAAATCGCACAAGGAACAAGTATCAATGTAATTTCAAGAAAAATGCATCTAATGTCAAGTGAAAAAACCAAACAACTATTAATTGACCACATCTGTGAGCAATTGAAAGCAAAAAAAACGATGGAAATGATTGCCGAGAGTTTAAATAAATTTCCGACAGAAATCGTCAAGATCCTAAACGATTATACGATACAACAATTACAACAAGGAGTATCACCAGTTATTCTTTCAGAAAAAATACCTATTGGCCTAGAAGAGATTATCCAGTATCGCAATACATATTTAGTAAATAAAATTGAAGAAGGAGAGTCTCTTCGATCGTTGGGGAAGAAGTTCGGTATGGCACAAAAAGTGGTAAAGGAGATTTGGCATACAGCTATGCTCATGCAGATTTCCACGGGACGAACGCTTGAAGAAGTTGCCTTTGACTTCAGATTGAGTCTAGAAGAGATTTGGACGATCCAAATTGAACATTTGGTCAAAAAAATCGGTGAAGAACAGCCATTGACAGTTCATGAGCAAAAAATGTTTGAGCCAACTTATCTAAAGGAATTAAATGAGCAACATCGACAGGTTCGAACGGCCTTAAAAAAATGTCCCTCACATAAAAAAGTAGCGAAGCAATTAAATCTTAGTACGACTACTGTCACGAAGATTCAGAATTTGGCAATCCTTACGAAGCTTGCAAAAGGAAAAACAATTGAAGTTATTGGAGCGGAATTATTCATTGATTGTGAGAAGGTCAAAAAAGTCAGAAATCAGTATATCGCACAAAAAGTTCTAGAAGGTAAAACATATGTACATCTTCAGAAAAAAATAAATACCAGTCAGCACATCATAGAGAAAAAAGCAATAGCGACAAAGATCGTGAGTAAGCGGCAAGCACCTTCAATAGTAAAGAATCTAAAATACTTTGAGGTGGATGAAAAAACAAAAAATGGGATCATTCAGTTGTGTCAAAATAAAATAGAAATCAACACCATAGCAAAGCAATTTTCGATTAATCATAGAACTATACTAAAAATTAGAAAAGAGGCCATTCTTACAGATTTAAACAACGGGATAACAAGAGAAGAATTAAGAAAAAAATTCAATCTGCCGTTAAAATCGATCATATACATTATAGGACATACATCGTTAGCAAGGTACCCTAATATTAAACGATTAACAAACAACTCAGCAACAATCGCTCAGAAAAAAAGAGCGGTACAGTTATTTAATAGGGGGCATAAGATTAAAGAAGTTGTAGACCTCACAGGAATTCCAAAAAATACAGTCCGTCAAATAAGTGTAAGAGTGAGCCGTGAAAGAAATGTGGTCTTTAAAAAAGAATGGTATCCTGAAGAAAAACAAAAAGCAATTTGAAATTATTTAGATACATCGAAAAGCTTAGAGCTAACTGCTGCTCGTTTTAATGTGAGTAAAATAACCATTTGTCGGATGGCAAGCAGAGCACAGGAAGTGAAAGAGAAAAGAGAACAGTGGGATAAAAAGCAGACAGTTAAAAAAGAGCCTCTAAATAAGTTGAAATGGGGAGCCATTCATAAAAGTTTACATGAAACGAAAGACGCAAGAGAAGCTTCCACTTCAAGAAACCATTCCTTTAGCATAGAAAAATAATTTTTTGTTACAAGAAGAATTGCTATTTATACTTAGAGGCTGAGACAGAAGTGTTTAATTCCAAGAAATAAGAAGAAATTCACGAAAATTGCTGTTCAAATTTTTGTGAATTTCAGCTTATTTAAGAAGGAGTTGCTTCTGCTCCCACCGTTTATTCGTTTTTAAAGAATGAGACAACAGTGTTTTCTTACTTTTGTCCCAGCCTCCATTTAAAAGAAGAAAAAATAGTTGATCTGAAAATCAGAAATATCCTGAATTTTCGAGCAACTATTTTTTATGGGCATTAAATCGAAGCTTCAATCAAGTCTGTTAATTTTTCATGGGTGATCGACTCGTCAAAAATGGCTTCACCTAAAATGACCGTAGGCACAAAGCGGATATTTGCCTCGGACGCCTCTTTGATGATTGCCTGTGATGCATCAAAATCTTTTTGTTCCGTCAAACCTAACTGATTTTTTGCATAATCTGCAACTTCAGATAAGCCTAAATGTTTCCATTCATCTTGCGTATCGAAAATCTTTTTGATTTCAGTCAATGCTTTTTTTCCATCAGTAGCAGTCACGTGATGGTGCATGACGTTTCCCCGTTGCAAACTTTCTTTTTCTTTGTCAAAAAGTTTGATGACACGCTGGATTTTCCCCGCTTCAACTGCTTCTTCAAGCAAGTCAAACGAGTCATTGAACCATTGACGGCAATATGGACAAGCTAGATTGATAAATTCGATCATTTTTTTTGGTGCTTGATCTTCACCATACATGATACCGTTTGCTGTAGTTGTTTTTTCAGCTTTAATCACAGATATATCCATTTCTCAACACCTCTTTCATTTATTGTAATCATTTTTTTGAAGAAATAATAGTATTTTGTTCTTTTTTGAAATTACCGAAAAAACTGGCTTTTGGGCGCCTTTATTCAGAATTAGATTCTGTAGCAAAACTGATTTTTAGATTTGTCTTATATTCAATCTAAGGAAAGTTCGTGAGCAGTTTTGCAAATTAAGTAGGTTTTCTGATTTTTTTACGTTATAATGGAACAGATATTTAAGAGAATTTGAACAAGGATGATGAAAAAATGCGAAAGATGAAAACAATGGATGGGAATACCGCTGCCGCATATATCTCTTATGCGTTTACGGAATTAGCAGCCATTTATCCAATTACACCTAGCTCCACGATGGCTGAACTAGTCGATCAATGGTCAGCAAGTGGAAAGAAAAATATATTTGGGCAGCCGGTCAAAGTAGTAGAGATGCAATCAGAAGCAGGAGCGGCAGGTGT
Source organism: Enterococcus durans NBRC 100479 = LMG 10746 (assembly GCF_001544215.1). Taxonomy (GTDB): domain Bacteria; phylum Bacillota; class Bacilli; order Lactobacillales; family Enterococcaceae; genus Enterococcus_B; species Enterococcus_B durans. Next base: position 24,614 of record NZ_BCQB01000021.1, on the reverse strand, counting down.
CGTTCATGGTTCCTTGAAAACTGGTGCTTTAACAACTACCTATACAGCTTCACAAGGGTTACTTTTAATGATCCCTAATATGTACAAAATCGCAGGTGAGTTGCTTCCTAGCGTGTTTCACGTAGCTAGCCGAGCAGTCACGACAAACGCACTGAACATCTTTGGGGACCATGGAGATGTCATGGCCGCACGTCAAACAGGTTTTGCTATGCTTTCAGAAAGTAGTGTGCAAGAAGTGATGGATCTAGCTCCAGTAGCTCACCTCGCTTCTCTTGAGGCGGAACTGCCCTTTGTGAATTTCTTTGATGGTTTCCGAACAAGTCATGAGATCCAAAAAATCGAAATATTGGAATATGAAGAATTGGCACCATTGATAAATCAAGAAAAACTCGCTTCATTTCGAGAAAGAGGGATGAATCCAAATCATCCAACGGTCAGTGGAACCAACCAAAATCCAGATATCCACTTCCAACAAAGGGAAACAATCAATGCTTATTATGATCGATTGCCAAGTATTGTTCAAAAATATATGCAAAAAATCAATGAATTACGTGGAACAGCATATGACCTCGTGACTTACCATGGTGATCCTGAGGCAGAAGAAGTGATCGTTTCGATGGGTTCAGTAGCGCAGACGATAGAACAAACAGTCGATTATTTGAATAAAAATGGTCGTAAAGTCGGCTTTTTGAATATCCACTTGTATCGCCCATTCCCTATTGAGAATCTATTGGAAAAATTACCGGAGTCAACGAAAGCTATCGCTGTGTTAGATCGAAGCAAGGAACCAGGCGCTGGTGGTGAACCGCTATTGTTAGATGTGCAAAGCGCACTTTATGATGCGGATATCCGCCCTAAAGTGATTGGTGGTCGCTATGGTCTGGGCTCAAAAGACGTCACACCAGATCAGATCATCAGCGTTTATGATGAACTGCAAAAAGAAAAAAGAGATATGAAGAAACGGTTCACGATCGGGATCGTTGATGATGTAACCTATCAATCACTTGAAAAAAGACCTACGTTAGATTTAACGAATCCCAACACGTATCAGGCAAAATTTTGGGGATTTGGTTCAGATGGTACAGTAGGTGCGAATAAATCAGCAATCAAGATTATTGGTGACCATACAGATAAATATGCACAAGGATACTTTTACTATGACTCTAAGAAATCTGGTGGGTTAACTGTTTCGCACTTGCGTTTTGGGGACACACCTATTTGCTCGACTTACTTGGTTGAACATGCGGACTTTGTTGCGTGTCATACCCCAGCGTATCTACACAGTTATGATTTAGTAAAAGGTTTGAAAAAAGGCGGAACGTTCTTACTTAATACGTTATGGACAGAAAAACAGTTGGAGAACCACCTGCCTATCCGTTTAAAAAAATATTTGGCAGAAAATGACATACAGTTTTATACGATCAATGCGATGCAACTAGCACAAGAAGTAGGTTTAGGTCGTCGAATCAACACGGCGATGGAAACAGCCTTTTTCAAATTAGCGAACATCATTCCGTTTGAGGAAGTGATGCCACTCTTAAAAGAAGAAACACTAAAAAGCTATGGACATAAATCAATGAAGATCGTTGAAAAAAACGTGCAGGCAATCGATCGTACAGTGGAATTGCTTCACAAAGTGGAAGTGCCTGAACACTGGCGAACATTAGAGATTCCAGTGAAAACAAATCAGTATCAATCACAGTATGTCCAAGAAGTGCTTGAACCAATCAATGCACAAGAAGGAAATAGTTTATCCGTTGGGACTTTGGTCGAAAACCAGATGACAACCGGTGAAATGCCTTTAGGGACGGCGAAAGTTGAAAAACGTGGTGTTGCGTTAGAAGTGCCTGAGTGGATCAGTGATCGTTGCACAATGTGTAATGAATGTGCTTTTGTTTGTCCTCATGCAGCCATTCGCCCATTCTTGGCAGATGATGAGGAAATGACTGAGGCACCTGAAGGATTTATTGTACGGGATATGAGAGGGCCAGATGGACTAAAATACCGTATCCAAGTTTCCGTAGAAGACTGTACAGGTTGTGGATTATGCGTAGAAGCTTGTCCAGCAAAAGGAAAAGCATTAGTGATGAAACCTTATGAAGAACAAAAAGAACAAGCTGTCAATTGGGCATTTGCTATGACCTTGAAACAAAAAGAAAATCCAGTAAAGGGTAAAAATTCAGTGTTATCTACGCAGTTCAATAAACCATTGCTTGAATTTTCAGGAGCTTGTTCAGGTTGCGGAGAAACACCTTACGTCAAATTATTGACACAAATGTTTGGGGATCGGATGATGATCGCGAATGCAACAGGGTGTTCTTCAATCTGGGGTGGAGCTTCACCAGCTTCTCCATATACAACGAATGAATGTGGTCAAGGCCCAGCATGGTCAAATTCTTTACTAGAAGACAATGCTGAGTTTGGCTATGGTATGTTGCTAGCGGCTCAAACGCGTCGCGAAGCTTTAGCAAAAGCAATGAGCGAATTGTTGCCGAAAGTTTCACAAGAGTTGCGGGCATTGATGGAGGATTGGTTAGATCATTTATTCGATAGTGAAGGCACACAACAAAGAGCTGCAAAACTTCAAGCAGCGATCGAATCAGAAGTTGTGGACGTTCCAGAATTGCGGGCAATTCTAAAAGAAAAAGACATTTTTGTGAAAAATAGCCAATGGATGATTGGTGGCGATGGTTGGGCCTATGACATTGGTTTCGGTGGGATCGATCATGTATTAGCAAGTGGTGCAGACGTCAATATTCTCGTGTTGGATAATGAAGTTTATTCTAATACAGGAGGACAAGTGTCTAAAGCAACACCAGCATCAGCTATCGCAAAATTTGCTGCGAGCGGGAAATATGCTTCGAAAAAGGATTTAGGGATGATGGCGATGACGTATGGCAATGTCTACGTTGCCCAAATCGCTTCTGGAGCAAATCAAATGCAAACAATCAAAGCGTTCGAAGAGGCAGAAAAATTCCCTGGACCTTCATTGATCATCGCCTATACACCATGTATCACACACGGTCTATTTGGTGGAATGAAAGAATCAATCAAAGAAGCAAAAGAGGCCGTTTCTTCTGGATATTGGTCACTATATCGATACAATCCAGAATTAATCGAAAAGAACAAAGTACCAATGACTTTAGATTACAAAAAACCTGATTTTTCAACAATGCCTGATTTTATGCGTAAGCAAGTACGTTTTTCATTATTGGAAAATGCGCATCCGCAATTAGCAGAAAAATTATTTGAAAAAACAGTTCATGATGCAAAGACACGCTTCTACAACTATGCTTCATTAGCAGGTCAATTGGATAAAATCAAAGCAAAAATAGAACCTGCTGAAGAAAAGGAAACGCTCGAAAAGCCTGTAAGAGAAAAAAGAGAGAAAAAAAGTGATCCAGAAGCCGAAGCAAGAAGAGCGGCAAGAAGAGCAGAACGTGCCGCACGTAGAAAATAGACACTAGTGCCTCGTTTCAGAGAAATAGATTTAAGAATTTTTATAAATGATAAGCTTGAGGGAAAAAATAGGAAACCAAGAGCTAAAAATTGATTTACGAAAGTTATTTTTTGATTTAGGATAACTGAACTTTATTTTCGAAAAGCTGGTTTCTGTTTCCATTGATTATTCGGATCTAGAGGATGAGTTAAAAGTGATTTTTACTTTTAACTCATCCTTGTCTTTTTGAAAAAATAAAACTATGTAATTTTCTTGAAAAAATTGTCGTGAAAATGGAAAAATTCAGGCATAAAAGCCTCAGATATACAAACATATGATATACTTAAGAAGAAATCTCAAAAGAGAAGAGAGGCTTTTTATGTCATTTCAAATCGGAGAACTTTTTAACTTAGATTATTGGCAACAAATGTTTTCCGGTGACTTGTTTTCTCTGAATTTTTTGGTGAACATACTGGATATTTTGGTAGTATGGTATTTGGTCTATAAACTGATCCAACTACTAAGAGGGACGAAAGCAATCCAATTGCTAAAAGGGGTGGCTATTTTCATTGTCATTCGGATCGTGGCTGAGTTGATTGGTCTGCACACTCTATCATGGTTGATGAATCAAGTCATCACTTATGGTGTGATCGCAGCAATCGTTATTTTTCAGCCAGAAATACGACGTGGCTTGGAACATCTCGGTCGAAGTTCGCTTTTCAAACAATCAAAAAGCGAGCAGCAAGAAGATGAAAAAATGATTTTATCCTTCGACAAAGCAATCCAATATATGTCTAAACGTAAGATTGGCGCCTTGATCACAATTGAACGCCATACGGGTTTAGATGAATATATTGAAACAGGGATAGCGCTTGATGCAGATATTACTGGAGAACTCCTTATCAATATCTTCATCCCGAATACACCGTTGCATGATGGAGCGGTCATTGTTAAGAATGGGAAGATCGCAGTAGCAAGTGCGTATCTGCCTTTATCTGAAAGTATGTTGATTCCGAAAGAATTCGGAACCCGTCACCGAGCTGCTGTCGGTATCAGTGAGGTCAGCGATGCTATAACAATCGTTGTCTCTGAAGAAACAGGAGACGTCAGTATCACATTAGATAATCAATTGATTCCTGGATTATCACAAGAAGAATACCTCACAATATTACGAAAACAGTTGATTGTTGAGGAAAAACCTAAAAACAAAAAAAATGGGATTCAATCTTTCTTGGACGCAATGACTAAGGGAGGGGATCGGAAATGATCTCAAAGGAGAGACGTACCAGTCTATTGTATGGCTTCGTGGCATTACTGTTCAGTATCGTTCTTTACTTTAATGCCAACGGACAGACAGTTCAGAGTACGCTATCTGGAAACGAGTCGTATAGTCAAACTGTTTCGAATGTGCCGATTCAACTATTATATGATACGGATAAATACTATATCCACGGCTATGAGAATACAGCTACTGTAAAGCTTAGTAGTGCTAACCGTGTGCAATTGAATGCAGAGTCAAATGCAGATACACGAACATTTAGAGTTACTGCTGATCTAACGAATGTTGGTGAAGGCACACATGAAGTATCATTGAAAGTACGTAACCTAAGCAGTGCTGTTACATCGAGGTTGCAACCTGAAACGATCACCGTTACAATTGAAAAGAAAGTGACGAAAACGTTTGATGTAGAAACTGTCGTGCCATCTGGATCTACACCATCTGGTTATGAATTGGATAAAACCAAGGTTTATCCAGATGAAGTGACGATCACGACAGGAGATAAAACACTATCTGAGATCCACCAAGTAGTAGCTGTTGTTGATCCTTCCATGATCAAAGATGAAGGTATCAATAGTGAAGTACCTGTTCAAGCGTTGAATCAGGCAGGGGAGGCGTTGAGTATCGTGTCAGATCCTGTTCAGGTAAAAGTGACCGCAGATGCAATCAAACCGAAAAAATCGGTGCGTCTATATGGAACACAACAAGGCACACCAGGTTCAGGTGTTAAGAGTTACGATTTTAAATTTTCAGAACTAGATGCAGTGATCACTGGTTCGAATGAACAGCTTGCATTGATTGGCGACAGTATTCCGGTACCAATCGATGTCTCAGGTATCACTCATCGGACAACAAGAAACATCGATATCCCGGTTGAACGAGGGTTAAGTATTTCACCAAAGTCAGTGAGTGTTGAAATCACACCGATTTTAGCTTCATCTGATAGCAGTTCTTCAACCAATCGAAGTCAAGGTTCTGAAAAAGAGAACAATACAAATACAAGTTTTTCAACGACGAATTCGAAGACATCGTCTTCATCACAACAATCGGAGTCTAGTCAAGGCTCTGAAAGTAGCGTTTCGAGTGAATCAACAAGTAGCAGTACTCAAATGAGTCAAACGAATTCATCGGAAAATTAAGTTAAAGGAGCAAATTTACAATTATGGGTAAATATTTTGGAACGGATGGTGTCCGTGGCGAGGCAAACAAAGAACTGACACCAGAATTAGCGTTTAAATTAGGTAGATGTGGCGGTTATGTCTTGAGTCAGCATGAGACAGACGGAAAACGTCCGCGTGTATTGGTCGGACGTGACACAAGAATTTCAGGCCAGATGTTAGAGGAAGCATTGATATCCGGATTATTATCTGTTGGTATTGAAGTATTCCAACTTGGCGTGATCTCAACTCCAGGAGTCGCTTATTTAACAAGATTACAAAAAGCCAGTGCCGGAGTAATGATTTCTGCTTCTCATAATCCAGCGCAAGATAATGGAATCAAATTTTTCGGTGCAGATGGATTTAAATTAGTAGATGATCAAGAATTAGAGATTGAGGCTTTATTAGATGCAGAAGTAGACGAATTACCACGACCTTCTGCTGAAGGGCTTGGTACAGTAGAAGAATTTCCAGAAGGTCTGTTGAAATATTCTCAATTCCTAGTACAAACGATCAATGGAGATCTTTCTGGATTGACTATTTGTGTCGATGCTGCAAATGGTGCGACTTCAACATCTGTTAATCGCTTGTTTGCAGATTTGGAAACAGATTTCTATACGATGGGAACAAATCCAAATGGGTTGAACATCAATGATGGAGTTGGTTCGACACATCCAGAAAAATTGGCAGAAATGGTTGTGGAAAAAGGTGCAGATGCTGGTTTAGCTTTCGATGGTGATGGCGACCGTATCATTGCAGTTGATGAACTAGGAAATATCGTTGATGGCGATAAAATCATGTTCATCTGTGCGAAATATCTTTCTGAAAAGAATCGTTTGAAGAAAGATACGATCGTTACTACGGTCATGAGTAATCTAGGCTTCCATAAAGCAGTGGAAAGTATCGGCTTAAAAGATGTGATCACGCAAGTAGGAGATCGCTATGTAGTAGAAGAAATGCGCAAGAATGACTACAATTTTGGTGGGGAACAATCTGGGCACATGATTTTCTTAGATTTCAATACTACTGGAGACGGTATGTTATCTGGAATCCAATTATTGAATATCATGAAGCAAACAGGTAAAAAACTATCTGAACTTGCGGCAGAAGTAACGATCTATCCGCAAAAATTAGTAAATATCCGTGTCAGCAACAAAAATGGTGCAATGGAAGTACCTGCAATCAAAGCAGTTATCGAAGAGGCAGAAGCAGAAATGGGTGGTGAAGGAAGAATTTTAGTTCGTCCTTCTGGAACAGAACCGTTATTACGTGTAATGGCTGAAGCACCAACCCATGAAAAAGTTGATTATTACGTGGATAAAATCGCAGCAGTTGTAAGAGAAGAAATTGGATTAGACTAATATCTGGTCACGTGATTTTTCTTGTGATAAGTCGACATCAATGATTTTATCCAAGGTGTCAATGAATCGCTTTAAAATAAAAAAGCAATCAATCTTTAAATTTGGAAAACAAATTTTGAGGTTGATTGCTTTTTTTGTTGGACGAGTAGTACAAAAAAGGAGATAGACTGAAAATGACCGCTCTTTCTTAAAAACACCAGGAGACACAAAAACCAATCATACAAGTCAAATCCTACACGATTTCTTTAGATCATCTTTCCAGGTTATAGAAAAGTTAGTTGGATAGGAGAATTTCCAAAGTACTGTGTTCTAATGCAGCCAACTGTTATGTGCCAACTTTATTTTCTTTATGTAAGAAAAATAGTGTCTCCCAAAACACTAGATGTATTAAACTAACAGCGATAATACCCTCAGAAAGGAAAGTGATAAGATGAAATCTATAAGGAAATACCTGCCTTTATTTGCAATGCTACTTCTTTTTATAAAACCTTTTGTAGCAGTCGCCGTTTCTACACAAGGATCAGTTGAAGAGGTGATCATCAAGAATGGAGAATTCAATGAAGGATTGAAAGATTGGATCGTTTCAAGTCCTGGAGAAAACAACCCATCTCTGGTAGTGGATAGTAACGGCAATCAATATGTAAAAGCAACGAATGGTGAAAATATCCTCCAATATGTTCAGTTAAAACCAAATTCTACGTATCGATTTGCGTATTACGTGATTGGTGATCCTGTTTTTCCAGCGATTGTCGAGTTTGGCACGTTGAATCATGACCAAGGATACCATTCACTGAAGGAAGAAAAGCATTATAACATTGCTTGGAAACAACATGAATTTATTTTTACAACACCAACAGATGAGAATACTTATGTCATCCGCTTTGCTTCGAGTGGCAATGGTGAAGCTAAATTTGATAATATTCAAGCCGCTTGGTTGGATCTGGAGAGTCCATCGATTCCACAAAACTTACTGGTGGAAAGTGTTACTTCTGATACGGTGAGTTTGTCGTGGGGGGCATCCACAGATAATATCGGTGTAGCCGGCTATCGTGTTTATCGGGATAAACAGTTGGTCCAAGAGGTTCAAGGAGAACAGTTTACTGATACTGGGTTGACGGAAGACACTGAATATACATATGAGGTACGGGCTTTTGACATAGCAGGGAATCAGTCAGAAGCAAGCAATGAAGTCTTTGCACGAACAAGTGTATCAGTGGATGATGAGGCGCCTACGATTCCTCTGAATCTAAAAGTGGAGAATGTGACAACAGATACGGTGAGTTTGTCGTGGGGGGCATCCACAGATAATATCGGTGTAGCCGGCTATCGTGTTTATCGGGATAAACAGTTGGTCCAAGAGGTTCAAGGAGAACAGTTTACTGATACTGGGTTGACGGAAGACGCTGAATATACATATGAGGTACGGGCTTTTGACGCAGCAGGGAACCAGTCAGAAGTAAGCAATAGAATCAATGTAAGAACGAAGGGAATCGTTGATCACAAGCCGCCTACGACACCGATGAATGTAAGGGCGACAGTCGTGACAGAAAATAAAGTGACCTTACTTTGGGAAGCTTCCAGTGATGAGAGTGGCATTAGAAGTTACCAAGTGTATCGAAATAGTATTTTGGTCGGTAGTCTTCCAGGCGATACCTTATCCTATACAGATACGAATTTATCTGAAAAAACAAAATATTATTATACAATAACCGCCTGTGATCATGCTGGAAATGTATCGGTGGCATCTAAAGCGTTGCTCATCACGACCAAAGGAACAACCCTTCCTCCAATAGTAGAAGAAAAGCCGAAAGAAGAAAAACCGAAAGAAGAAAAACCTTCTCCAAGCGTGCCTCAACCTCCACAAAAAGAGAATATAGGCAACTCAACAGTAGATGCTTCTGATAACAAAATGGAGAAAGAACAAACGGGGATGATAAATCAAGAGAAGAATCGCCCCGTAGATCATTCACTTAATCTAACTGCAGAGGCAATACAAAAAATCAGTAAAATATTGACTAAAGATAGTGTTAAAAAATTGCCAATGACCGGTACACAAAAGAACGCACTTGTAAAGATGAGTGGCGTGGGTATAACAGTAATTAGTTTGTGTTTGTTTTATATAAGAAAACGGAGAAAATAAAAAAGATTCTGGTACAAAAGCAAGTAATACTTTTTGTCTCAGAATCTGTATACACATAAACAGTAAGGCAGAAGCATGTTGTTGAGAAAATAAGTCACAATTCACAAAATATCGAAAAGTGATTTCTGTGAATCCGTCCTGATGTTCGGAGTGAAATACTTCTGCCTCGACTGTTTTTTGTCATTCTACTGTTACTGATTTTGCGAGATTACGTGGTTTATCGACGTCTAATCCTCTTAGAAGTGTGGCATAATAGGCAATTAATTGAGTAGGGATAACTGTAGCCAATGGTGTCAATAATGGATGGACCACAGGAAGAACGAGTTGGTCTTGTTCCGTTTCCAGTCCCTTTGCCGCAATCACTAATGTTTTCGCTCCACGGCTTTCTACTTCTCTCAAATTACCTCTTGTATGTGATCCAGTAACCGCCTCGCTAATGATCCCAATCACTGGTGTTCCTTCTTCGATCAAAGCGATCGTTCCGTGTTTTAATTCACCGGCTGCAAATCCTTCCGCTTGGATATAGCTGATTTCCTTTAATTTCAAAGCAGCTTCCAGTGAAACAGCGTAATCAGCTCCGCGTCCGATATAAAACGCATTTCGAGTATCTGTCAAATACTCTGCAGCAAGTTGATGCAGTTCATCTTTTTGTGTGATGATCTCTTCCATGGCATTTGCTACAATACCAAGTTCATGGCTAATATCGAATGTTTGTGCATTTGTTAATTGTTTTGTTTCACCAATGCCCTTCGCCAACAGTGCAAGTACAGCAATTTGTGCTGTATAGGCTTTGGTTGATGCAACAGCGATTTCAGGTCCCGCATGTAATAGAAGAGTGAAAGAAGCTTCTCTTGATAAAGTTGAACCTGGAACGTTTGTGATCGTCAATGTAGGATGTCCTAGTTGATTGATTTTAACTAAAACCTGACGACTGTCAGCTGTTTCACCACTTTGACTTAAGAAAACAAAAAATGGTTTTTCTGAAAGTAAAGGCATCGAATAACCAAATTCACTAGCTAAGTGGACTTCTACAGGAATATTCGTCAATTTTTCGAGTATTGGCTTACCTGCTAGGCCCGCATGATAGCTCGTTCCGCAAGCTACGATGAAAATCCGATCACTTTCTTTCGCGGTAGCTAACATTTTTTCATCCATCACAATTTGATGCTGTTGGTTCGTATATGCTTGGATAATTTTTCTCATCACGATGGGCTGTTCATCGATTTCTTTCAGCATATAGTAAGGATATGTGCCTTTTTCGATGTCTGTTGCATCGATCTGTGCCTCGAAAGAAGGGCGATCCACAGAAATACCGTCAATTGTTTGGATAGATATATCGTCTTTTGTTACGATGACTACTTCACCATCTTCGATTTCGATGAACTCTCTAGTATAAGAAAGCATTGCCATTGCGTCGCTAGCAACTACATTGAACCCATCCCCTAAGCCAATCAATAAAGGGCTTTTATTTTTTGCTACGAAGATCGTGTTAGGAAGAGTTCTGTCTATCAATGCAAAAGCATAAGAACCTTTGATCAATTGTAATGCTTTAGTGAATGCTACTTTTGTAGGCCATCCTTGATCTGCGAAAAATTCGATCAAATGAGCAACGATCTCTGTATCTGTTTCTCCAACAAAAGTATCGTTTGCTAAATAATTTGTTTTTATTTCTTCAAAATTTTCGATCACACCGTTATGGACAAGAACGAAACGACCTGTTTGTGAAGTATGCGGATGTGCATTTTCTTCAGTCGGTTCACCGTGAGTTGCCCATCTTGTATGGCCAATACCGATGGAGCCGATCATTTCATCTGTTAATTTATCCTTTAGATTTTGGATTCTGCCCTGCGCCTTGATCAAGTAATCTGCTTCATCATTTGCAATAAAGATACCAGCTGAATCGTAGCCACGGTATTCTAATTTTTCAAGTCCGTTGATCAAACCAGGAGTTACATTTTCTAAACCTATCATTCCAACAATTCCACACATAAAAAAACATCCTACTTTCTATAATAATCTCATTAAGAAAGTTTCCAGCTGCATGAATATTCCTTTGTTCTATCCTCACAGATAGTTTTTTTGAATATCCTATAGAGTGCATTCCCTGAGGTCACCCGCCGAAATTTCGATAAACCTCTTCCTCGTCATCTGTCGCTACAGATCAGGCGCTATTCCGTTAATGGTCTATTCGTACCACCTTTTAATATTTTTTCTGGAAACATCTAAAATAATAACTTTTTTATGTTGGTTTTGTCAATGGATAAGCAAAAAAATATAATTGGTATATATATGGTCGGCGTAACTGGTAAAATTCCTAATTTTAGCTATCATCTTTTTGAATAGTTCGGTACAATAATATTTAAGAAACAAAAGGAGGAGCAAAATGGAAGCGCAAATAGAAATCATGACATTGGGTCAGTTGAAACAACGTTTAGCCGAACTTGAAAAAACAAGTGAGATCACTGATGAAACGAAAATATTTTTGGATACAGGTTGGGATAGTATCCAAGAAATCTCTCCTGACGCGTTAGCAGTGGAGGATGCACAACGTTTTGCAGTAGAAGATGAATTTACAAAAGAAAAATTTATTGGTTATGCATTAGAAGAAAAAGCAGAGAAAATGAATGCTGAAGAGAAAAAAGAAAAAGTGATCGTCATCAAAAATTTATATTAGGAGAGAAGTCGTATGAATAAAAAGCGTTGGATCGCCGTTTTGATTGCTGCTGGGTTGTTGGTCATCTCGTTAGTCTCGTCAAGTTTAACTACGAAAGAGAAAGAAGAAACACAAATGACTGGCTTGAATAGTCTGCTTTATGGAAGTGATGAATTGACTCCAACTGTGCTTGAAGATGGGGATAGTACAGAAAAAATCGTGAAACTGACTGTTGATGGCACGATAGCCAGTGGTGGTTCATCGGGACTGTTTGCATCAGAAGGATACAACCATGAAAACTTTATGGAACAATTAAAAGCAATTCAAGAAGACAAGAGTGTAAAGGGAATCTTTTTAGAAGTGAATTCTCCAGGAGGCGGCGTTTATGAAAGCGCCGAAATTGCTAAGACATTGAAAGATATTCGTACAGATCGAAAAATCCCGATGTATGTGAGTATGAAAAACACAGCAGCCAGTGGTGGCTATTACATCTCTGCGCAAGCAGACAAAATATTTGCAACAGACGAAACGGTTACTGGATCGATTGGAGTAATCATGTCTGGTTTGAATTATTCAGGCTTATTGGAAAAGCTCGGAGTGGAAGATACGACTGTGAAGAGTGGTGCGCTCAAAGATATGGGGTCAAGTACTAGACCACCAACGAAAGAAGACCAAGAAGTACTTCAAGCGTACATCAATAGTGCTTATAATCGGTTTGTGAAGGTAGTCAGCGAAGGAAGACACAAAACAGAATCTGAAGTGAAACAGATTGCTGACGGCCGTATCTATGATGGGGCACAAGCGAAAGAAATTGGTTTAGTCGATGAGATTGCTTATCCAGAGGATGCACTAAAAGCAATGCGTAAAGAACAAAAACTAGAAAATGCACAGTTAGTTGAATATTCCGCTAGTTCTACTGGTTTTGCTAATACGTGGCTAGGTTCTAAATTAGCTCAATTCCAAGGATTAAAAGCTTCAGAAACCAATCAGATCTTGACACTTCTTGAAAATCTTGGGACAGCGGAATCACCAAAAGCAATGTATTATTACGGAGGTGAGTAAGAATGTCTGAACATTTAGAAGAGGACCAAACAAAAGCTGAGCAAGAGCATCATGACCGTCCAGCAGTTGGACCTGATCCTAATTTCTCTCAAAAAGTTCTCCAATCTTTTAAAGAACGTCCTTTGACGGAAAGTGAAATTGAGACGAAACAGAAAAATTGGCAAAGGTATACAAAAGAACGACCAGAAGTTCCAAAAGTCAATGATTTCCCAAAGTATTTTTATGCTGGGTTTTGGGTAAGGCTTGGTGCCTTTTTGATTGATTTGTTATGTATAGGTTCAATTACTCGATTGACGTTAGGTATCGCTTTGAATCTTGGTTGGATCGATTATGCGGATTCTTACCTAAGTTTCTATGGTGGAGCGGCATTGGTCATTTATTTAGCTTATTTTGTTTTATTGACGAAACTGAACCATGGACAAACGATCGGCAAAATGATTTTTGGCATTCGTGTAGTTGGTTTTGACGAGACAGAATTAAGTTGGTCGACTGTTTTGGTTAGAGAAGGTGCATGCCGATTCATACTAAAATTTCCATTGTTGTTTATAGGTTATCTGCCAGTTATCTTTAGCAAGAAAAAACAGCATATTGGTGATTACTTCTCAAATACGAGTGTTGTAACGATCAATTTGATCAAGGCTTTCAACCAAGAAGTGAATGCATAACATAAAAAAATCATGATAATACAAAAAATATTGTCATGATTTTTTTTATTTGCTACTATTGGAAGCGATGAACTGAAAGGAGGGGGAAGAAGTGGACCAAATTGATTTTCCAGATAAATATGAAAATCTGATGCGTATTGCGCAACAAGCCTTAGCAGACCACCGGTACACACAGGCGAAAGAACTATTGTTACGGGCATATGACCTAGAACCTAAATTTGAGGCAAATAGTCTGCTAGTCTTTTGTCTATTTGAACTTGATGAAAAACAAGAAGCGTTGAGTCAAGCAGTGCTTCATGAAAGTGAATATCTGGCAAGCGAAGAATTTGCTGGATTTTATTTTGATCTATTGATCGCAAACAATGATTTTTTGTATGTCCGCAAATTGATTGCAAGTTGTACTTTCCCAGAAGAATTTGAACAGTCTATTATCAATAAAGTCCAACAAGCGGAGCAATTTTCCAGCCAAATGGAACGGCAAAATATTCGAGAAATCCACCGTTTGGCAGAGTTATTACCTACAATGGCACCGGCTGAACAGTTATTGATGATCAAAAAAATCGAAGAGTTACCCTACCATGAATTTGTTCAGGTAGTAACAAAATTGATCATTATGCCTGAAGTCCAGTTATTGGCGAGAGCGAAGATGCTCGAATCACTGACCCAAGTGAAAGAGTGTCATCCTATTTCGTATTTGACAATCGACGAAACATTAGTCCAATTCATTCCTAAGTCACTGCCTATGCCAGAAAACCAGCCTGCTTATCAAGAGCTTCGTCGATTAGCAGAAGAATTTGAGAACCAAGACGCATTTTTAAGCACAGTTTTGAAAGAAGAGTTTGCTATGCAATCTGCGCTCGTTTATCCGATCTATGATACATATATCAATGATCCCAACAGCTGGTTCAACTTAACTGTAGCAGTATACCGCAACGACCTACCTGCGGACTACACAGAAGTAGAAATAGCAGAATTCATGAATAAAAGAGCGGATATTTTGAAAGAAATGATGATCTTACAAGAGGGGATCAGATACTAAAAAGATAAAAAAGTCATGAAAAACGGGGATTCTAGTCACTCAATATGTTTACAATTTGAGAGGGTTAGTGTACTATTTAAAGGTATGCATGAAACGTTTTTGATGTATAAAATGAATTTCTAAACTCGGAGGGAATTAAATGACTGCAACATTTGAAAAAAAAGGCACAAATGATGGTGTTTTAAAATTTACGATTGCGCAAGATGAAATCCAAAAAGGACTAACAACTGCGTTTAATAAAGTTAAAGGAAACTTGAATGTACCAGGATTCCGTAAAGGAAAAGTTTCTCGTCAAGTATTTAATCGTATGTATGGTGAAGAAGCACTTTATGAAGATGCATTGAATGCTGTTTTACCAGAAGCTTATGAAGCTGCTGTTAAAGAAGCTGGAATTGACCCTGTATCTCAACCTCAAATTGATGTTGAAAGTATGGAAAAAGGCCAAGACTGGGTGATCACTGCTGAAGTAACAGTGAAACCTGAAGTGAAATTAGGTCAATATAAAGACTTAGTCGTTGAAAAACAAGACCGTGAAGTAACAGAAGCAGACCTTGAAGAACGTATCAAACGCGAACAAGAAGCACAAGCTGAATTAGTGATCAAAGAAGACGCTGCAGCAGAAGATGGCGATACAGTAGTGATCGATTTTGAAGGTTTCGTTGATGGCGAAGCTTTTGACGGTGGAAAAGGTGAAAACTACTCACTTGAATTAGGTTCTGGCTCATTCATTCCTGGATTTGAAGAACAACTTGTTGGTAAAAAATCAGGAGAAAGCCTAGATGTAACTGTGACATTCCCAGAAGATTATCAAGCAGAAGATCTAGCTGGAAAAGAAGCAGTCTTCAAAGTGACTGTTCATGAAGTAAAATCAAAAGAAGTTCCTGAATTAGACGATGAATTTGCAAAAGATGTGGATGATGAAGTATCTACATTGGCTGAATTAAAAGAAAAATATCTTAAAGAATTAACTGAAGCAAAAGAAAAAGCAGCAGATGATGCAAAAGACGAAGCTGCTATCCGTTTAGCTGTTGAAAATGCAGAAATCGTTGACCTTCCACACGTAATGGTCCACGATGAAGTACACCGTTCAATGGACGAATTCTTGAACAATATGCAACGTCAAGGAATCTCACCAGAAATGTACTATCAATTAACTGGTTCTACTGAAGAAGACTTGCATAAACAATTTGAAGGTGAAGCGGAAACTCGTACAAAAACAAACCTTGTGATCGAAGCAATCGCTAAAGCTGAAAACTTAGAAGCAACTGAAGAAGAAATCAATGCAGAAATCCAAGAATTGGCTGATTCTTACAACATGCCAATCGACCAAATCAAACGTGTATTGACAGATGATATGTTAGAACACGATGTAACAATGAAAAAAGCAATCGATTTGATCACTGGTACAGCAACTGAAGCAGAATAATTTTTGCTAGATGAAAATCGAAAGTAGACAGGCTATGATCATAGCCTGTCTCTTTTTCCCTTTCTTAGGGATTATGTAGATTGTTTTGTACTTTTGCTTTTATTTAAATTATGTTATGATAGTAAAAGACTGTAAAGTCTGTGATAGTTTCTTGCATGTTCAAGTGCGAGTTAAGGGGTGAAGACCATGTATGATAATCCAAGTGGTAACGAGACCGTACGTTGTTCTTTTTGCGGAAAGACACAAGAAGAAGTAAAAAAAATCGTAGCAGGTCCAGGGGTCTACATCTGTAATGAATGTATCGACCTATGTAAAGAAATCATTGATGAAGAATTTTATGAAGAAGCTGTACGCGAGTTTACAGAAGTGCCGAAACCAGCAGAAATTTTAGATGTCTTAAATAGTTATGTGATTGGTCAAGATCGTGCAAAACGATCATTAGCTGTAGCTGTGTACAATCATTACAAACGCGTCAACCAACAAGCGCAAGATGATGCTGACGAAGTAGAACTACAAAAGAGTAATATCTGTTTGATCGGTCCTACTGGATCAGGGAAAACATTTTTAGCACAAACGTTAGCGAAGACATTGAATGTTCCTTTTGCGATTGCGGATGCTACAAGTCTAACAGAAGCGGGTTATGTCGGAGAAGATGTAGAAAATATCTTATTGAAGTTATTGCAATCAGCTGATTATAACGTTGAGCGTGCGGAAAAAGGGATCATCTACATTGATGAAATCGATAAAATCGCGCGTAAAAGTGAAAATGTCTCAATCACTCGTGATGTTTCGGGTGAAGGAGTACAACAAGCTTTACTAAAAATTCTTGAAGGTACAGTAGCGAGCGTTCCACCTCAAGGAGGACGTAAACATCCTCATCAAGAATTCATCCAGATCGATACTACGAATGTATTATTCATCGTAGGTGGTGCTTTCGATGGTATCGAGACAATCGTCAAAAATCGTATGGGTGAAAAAACGATCGGATTTGGTACGAACAATCAGAAATTATCAGAGGATGAAAGTGTGATGCAACACATCATTCCAGAAGATTTGCTGAAGTTTGGGCTGATTCCTGAATTCATCGGACGCTTACCAGTAATGGCGGCTCTGGAAAAACTAACAGCTGCCGATCTTGTTCGCATCTTGACTGAACCAAAAAATGCATTAGTCAAACAATATCAAAAATTGCTATCCTTAGACGATACTGAGTTGGAATTTGAACCAGATGCACTAGAAGCAATTGCGAAAAAAGCAATCGACAGAAATACCGGTGCGCGCGGCTTGCGTTCGATCATCGAAGAAATCATGATGGATGTGATGTTTGATATTCCATCAAATGAAGCAATCGAAAAAGTGATCATCACAAAAGAAGCTGCTGAACTTACTGGTGAGCCAACGATTGTCTACAAAGATTCTGAGAAAAAAGCTGGCTAAAACTTTAGGCTGTTGCGAAAGTCGTTTATCGCTTTTGCGGCAGCTCTTTCTTTAGTATCGAAGGAACAAATGGAAAAAGCAAAAGGCAGTTTAAAAAATCTGTTAGTCAAGCATCGAATGATACCACCAGTTTGACTGAGGGTTAGTAGTGTTTAAGGAGAGAAGAGTTATGAAAGTACATCAAGCGGATATCGTGATCAGCGCGGTCGCGCCAAAACAATATCCAGAAACAGATCTACCTGAAATTGCTTTGGCAGGAAGATCAAATGTGGGAAAGTCATCATTTATCAATACATTGATTGATCGCAAAAATTTGGCACGTACTTCAGGCAAGCCTGGTAAGACACAAACACTGAATTTTTACTTGATTGAAAATGCGTTGCACTTTGTTGACGTTCCAGGTTATGGGTATGCGAAAGTATCAAAAACAGAACGTGCAAAATGGGGGAAGATGATCGAAACCTATATCACAACTAGGCAGCAATTGCGTGCAGTTGTCTCGTTAGTTGATTTACGCCACAGACCTTCACAAGAAGATATCCAAATGTACGAATTTTTGAAGTACTATGATATTCCAGTTATCATAGTAGCTACAAAAGCAGATAAAATCCCTAGAGGAAAATGGAATAAGCACGAAAGTGAAATAAAGAAAGCACTTGATTTTGATCATAACGATCAATTTATTTTGTTTTCTTCTGTAACGAAGCAAGGAAAAGAAGAAGCGTGGCAGGCTATTGAAGCGGCAATTGCAGAATAAAAAAGTTAAAAAGACTTGTAGTGATTTGATACTCCAATGATTGGAGAAATTCAAATTTACTACAAGTCTTTTTTTATTTCTTTTTCTTGTCTTTTTTTAAATCATCTTTTGGTTTTAAGAAGCGATCGATTTCTTCCTTAGAAGCAACTGTTTTTTCTGGATCAACCGCAAATGATTCGAATAATTTATCAAGATTATCGGTGCGTTCAAATTTTAAGCCCATTTTGTCCACCTCGTTTGAGAATTTATAGTTTCATTCTACCATGGAATATTTGTAAATGCAGTCAAGACTTTAAATTTTAGTTTTTTCTTATATTTGGTTATAATTTAATTATAAAATAATTTGAAAGAGGTGATAAAGGTATGGAAGAGAATAAATTATTAATGACGATCCAACTGACCGAATTGAATCAATTTGAGAAGAAAAATCAAATTGAGGATTGGCTTGCGTTTATTCGATTGTTGATTACGCCGTCCTATTTCCAATCTTCTCATCAAGGAATGAGACCATTCGAATTGAAGAGATTCCATCAAGTGTTACTTCAGGAGGGTCCGCTGGATTTGGCTGGTTCATCATAGGAAATGACGGAAATGAATTCAGCATTCACTTTGACGGGAAAGAAATAGTGATGAAAAATATTTTTCAAAAGCAACTGATGGATAAGCATGCTGCTGTCATACGAGATTATATCAGAACAAAGATGTTTCAGCATGGTGTTTTTGCTTACTTAAGACCTTACGATGAATTCGTGTACAACAATACCACAGATATAGATGAACGTTTGCTCATTGAAACGAAAGAAGAGATTCGTCTATTACAAAAAATCAAACGGGCAGATGGAGAAATCATCGTTGATTGTAATCAATTTTCTGGATATGACCTATCTTACCAAGGGTTGTGTTTTACTTCTTGCTGGGAAATGTACTACAGTTCCTACTATTATCGTGTGATTCCCAAACAAATCTTCTTGGATGTGCAACAAGTGGAATGGGTCAAAGAGTATGAGAGTCAGGTAGTTGCTGTACAGCTTTATCGCGACCCCTTCAATTGGAAAGCTGAAGTCAATCAGCAATTTCAAGCTTACTATCGCGATCAGTTGGGATTTGATCACTTAGCGTGGGACAATGGCGTAGGACTATTAAAAACTCCTTTTATAGAATATGCCTATACAGACAAAAGTGTTCAATCTGTTCAATATCAAAACAGAATGATGCAGCCTGCCCCCAAGAAGAAAGCTACCTTTTTTGTTACTAGAAATTATAATTTTGAAAAAGATGAATATAAAGAAAAGAGGATAAAAGGTGCATTGAATACTCAAGCTTACTTCCCTTGGGTGGATGAGCAACGTGCGCAAATGATGTCTTATAAAGTAATCGATCCGAGCATTACACTAGATAACGGTATTCAAGCTTATTGTTATTATATCCGAGAGTACTTGGAAGTAGCGGTAGAGGATGAAAAGTATCAAGAATACCTGTTGATTTTGCGGCTTTATGTCCCAAGTGATATTTTAAAAAAAGTGCCTCTGGATGAGATACGTGAGGAATTATCCGATATCAAGTTCAAAAGATTTAAAAAACGAAGAGGTAGATTGGCTTTTGACGTAAAGAAAGATATCCATCATTTGAGAGTAGAGATCTTAGATTATCCTAAGTTAGAACAGTTAGCGACAGCGCAAAAAAGTTGAGGTGAAAAAAATGGATAAACGTTTATACTATCGCATCATGCTACCTACAGCATTACTTGCTTTACTCATTTTTTTGATTCCTAGAATACCGATACGTTCAATTTTGGGATTTTTAGTCATGCTTACCGGACTGGGCTTTTATTATTATACCCTTCATAAAACTAAAATAAGTAAACAAAAGGAAAAGGTCTAATCGCTAACCAGCTGGTTGACCGAAAGTGATAGTTAAATAAGTGATAAATAACAGAACGTCGAAGCACACAAAAACCTGTGGTATTTGAACTTACGTGGACGTATTCAAGGTTCTGTCATTTATCACTTTTTTTGATATATAGGGTGAATTTTGAATGAAATGATTCGTTAATGGTTGTAAGAGAATATTTTTGAATGTTTTTGAATGTTTTGTATTGAATTTATAAAAACAATGTGCTACTATTTGTCATGAGGTGATCGTGGAAATGCTTACAGAGGAACGAAGACAGAAAATACTTCATTTATTGGATCGACATAAGATCGTGAAGTCACAGGATCTAGTAAACCTTCTAAATGCTTCTGAATCAACAATCAGACGCGATTTACAGGACTTAGAAAACGATGGACTTCTTGAACGTATCCATGGTGGTGCAAAAAAAGGACAGCTTTTAGGCTTTGAACAAGCAATGAGCGAAAAAACGCTCAAAAACGTTCACGAAAAACATAAAATTGCCCAAATCGCGGCGGAATTGATCAATGATGAAGACGTGATCTACTTGGATGCTGGTTCAACGACATTGGAAATGATTCCTTATCTACAGGGAAAAAAAATTACTATTGTCACCAATTCAGTCAAACATGCTGCAAGTCTAGTTGACTTACAACTTCCTACGATCATTCTAGGAGGCATTATCAAGTTATCAACGAATGCAGTATTAGGCTCTAGCGTGATCGAGCAATTAAAAGACTTTCATTTCAATAAAGCGTTCATGGGGATGAATGGTGTCCATGTTGAGCGTGGTTTTACGACGCCTGACCCAGAAGAAGCTGCGGTAAAACGTCTAGCGATGGCACATTCAGAAGAAAGTTTTGTCTTAGTCGATCAATCGAAATTCAATCAATTAAGTTTCACTTTTGTCGCACCTTTAGAAGCAGCTACGATCGTAACCGAGTGTTGTCCATCAGAATATGCGGAACAATATCGTGAACGGACAACAATTAAGGAGGCTATACAATGATTTACACAGTAACATTGAACCCGTCAATTGATTTTATTGTAAAAGTTGATGGATTGAAACTAGGTGATTTGAATCGAATGAAAGAAGACTTCAAACTACCTGGTGGGAAAGGTATCAACGTATCAAGGATCTTGAAAAGGATGGACACGGAATCGACCGCTCTTGGATTTTTAGGTGGATTTACCGGCAATTTTATTTCTGAATGGTTAAAGGAAGAGCAAATCAATACAGCCTTTACCAACGTCCAATCTGATACACGAATCAATATCAAATTGAAATCGGATACTGAAACGGAGATCAATGGATTAGGACCAGTTCTTTCTGAAAAAGAAATTGAAGATTTAAAACAAGTGATGAATAACGTTAAAAAAGGCGATATCGTTGTTTTGTCAGGTAGCACACCAGCAAGTTTAAGAAACGGATTTTACCAAGAATTAATTGAGATTATCCGTGGAAAAGAAGCAGAATTTGTGATTGATACAACAGGTGATGATCTTAAAGATGCTTTAGCGAAAAGACCATTACTGATCAAGCCGAACAATCATGAATTAGCTGAACTATATCACACAGAATTCAAGAGTATCGAGGATATCCTTCCATATGGTAAAAAATTACTTGAAGAAGGTGCTCAAAACGTATTGATCTCTATGGCCGGTGATGGTGCTTTACTCTTCACAAAAGATGGTGCGTATCAGTCGAATGTCTTAGTACGTCCGTTGAAAAATTCGGTAGGAGCAGGAGATTCAATGATTGCTGGTTTTATTGGATCTTACAGCAAAGATCAAGATCCAGTTGAATCATTCAAATGGGGAGTTGCATGTGGAAGTGCTACAGCATTCTCTGATGATTTAGCAACAAAGGCATTGATCGATGAATTAATACCAGAAGTTGAAATTACAAAAATTGATTGATTTCTAGGAGGGTTATCATGAATATTAAAGACTTAATGATCAAAGATGCAATGATCATGGACCTACAAGCGACTGATAAAAAAGGCGCAATTGATGAAATGGTCCAAAAAATGTATGAAGCAGGTCGTATTTCAGATATTAAAACCTACAAAGACGGTATTTTAGCACGTGAAGCACAAACATCAACTGGTTTAGGTGACGGTATTGCAATGCCTCACGCAAAAAATGCAGCTGTCAAAGAAGCAACAGTTTTATTTGCCAAAAGCAAAAAAGGTGTTGACTATGAATCATTAGATGGTCAACCAACATATTTGTTTTTCATGATTGCTGCACCAGAAGGGGCAAATGATACTCATTTACAAGCATTAGCAGCATTATCCCGACTTTTGATCGACCCAGATTTTGTCGGAAAATTAAAACAGGTGGAAACACCAGAAGCTGTTCAAGAATTATTCCAAACAGCAGAAGAACAAAAAGAAGCAGAAGAAAAAGCTGAAAAGGAAGCACAAGCAACAGAAAAAAGTTTAGATCCTAAAAAGAAATATATCGTTGCTGTAACTGCTTGCCCAACAGGAATCGCTCATACGTATATGGCAGAAGATTCGCTTAAGAAAAAAGCAAAAGAAATGGGCGTTGATATCAAAGTTGAAACAAATGGTTCTGAAGGGATCAAGAATCGTTTGACAGCAGAAGATATCGCTCGAGCAGATGGGGTCATCGTTGCTGCAGATAAAAAAGTTGAAATGGATCGTTTCGATGGGAAAAAATTAGTCAATCGACCAGTCAGCGATGGTATCCGCAAGCCAGAAGAATTGATCCAATTGGCAACGAATGACACTGCCCCAGTTTTCCATGGAGAAGGAAAAGATGGTGCAGCAGATGAAGGAAATGCTGATGGTACAGTTGGTCAAAGAATCTATAAAGATTTGATGAATGGTGTTTCTCATATGTTACCGTTTGTTATTGGTGGCGGGATCGCCATCGCTCTTTCCTTTATGATCGACCAATTCATGGGTGTTCCTCACGATCAATTGGCACACTTAGGAAATTATAACCAACTTGCTAGTTGGTTCAATCAAATCGGACAAGCTGCATTTGGCTTCATGTTACCAGTCTTAGCGGGATTCATTGCTTCAAGTATTGGTGATCGTCCTGGATTAGTTGTTGGTTTTGCAGCTGGTGCTTTAGCAAATACTGGTGGTGCAGGATTCTTAGGTGCATTGATCGGTGGTTTCATCGCAGGTTATGTGATCGTGTTCTTACGTAAAGTATTCAAGAATTTGCCAAAATCATTGGATGGGATTAAAACGATCCTATTTTACCCAGTCTTTGGTTTATTGATTACCGGATTCTTGATGTTGCTGGTCAATGTCCCTATGAAGGCGATCAATGATGCATTGAATAGCTTTTTGACTGGCATGAGTGGTTCAAATGCCGCACTACTTGGTGCTTTGCTAGCTGGAATGATGGCAGCCGATCTTGGTGGACCAATCAATAAAGCAGCATATGTATTTGGGACAGCTACTTTAGCTACAACTGTTGCAACTGGCGGAAGTATAGTCATGGCATCTGTTATGGCAGGTGGTATGGTTCCACCATTAGCTATTTTCGTAGCAACACGTCTATTCAAAAATAAATTTAGCAAAACAGATCAAGATGCTGGTTTGACAAACATCATCATGGGGCTATCCTTTGTTACAGAAGGTTCTATACCTTTTGCAGCCGCTGACCCTGTTCGTGCTATTCCAAGTTTCATTATTGGTTCAGCCCTAACTGGTGGCTTAGTTGGTGCATTGGGAATTAAATTACTTGCACCACATGGTGGTATCTTCGTTGTTTTCCTAGTAAGTCAACCAATCATGTATCTTGTATTTATTGCTATCGGTGCAGTTGTTTCCGGTGTGATCTATGGTCTATTGAGAAAAACACCCGAATTAGCAAAAGCTTAAGATCAGTTCTAGTAACTACTTGGTTTCCTTTATTGAGGAAATCAAGTAGTTTTTTTGTGCAAATCTTTGACGGCTTAAAATGTGTATAGTATCATTTATTTATAATCAAAAATTAATAAATCGCATTGGCCAATAATGATGGATTTCTCAATTTTGAAAAATTTAAAATTATTTATATTGCTGAGAAAATCTTCGTGAATACATAGTGTATCTACAAATATAGCTGAAAATACTATTTGGAATCTTGGTATTTTTTTGTAATAAACAAGAACATAAAACTTAGTGGAGAAAACGAAACCGTTCCTTTTAGTTTGAAAAAATGAATAAATGTTATAATTTGATGAGAGTGATTGAGAAGAGAAATCTTTACATTGAAAGCAACCAGTAAAGATGAAAGCAATTAGAAAATAACGATTCATTTTCGTGGGAAATATAATTAT
>NZ_BCQB01000020.1 GCF_001544215.1 Enterococcus durans NBRC 100479 = LMG 10746 | reverse complement strand
GACAGAGGTATCCGCTACGAATGTTCTTTGACAAGACTTACATTTAAATCGTTGTTTCTTCAACTCCAGATAAGTGCGATACTCAGAGACATCATTCAGTAACAACCGAACGGTTGTCGTCCCCCAACGAATGATCCTAGAGGGGACGACACAAAGACAATGGGGACACTCTTCTGGCGTGTACTGAAGAGTTCCTTTGTAAATCAAGCAAATTTGCCCTTTATATTTTTCTTTAGTTAAACAATTTTCCTCGAAATAGATATTTAGGTCTAGAATATTTAGGGTATCTTTGATAAGCTGAGTATGAGACATCTTGAATCCTCCTATGAATTTGTTAGCCAAATTAATTCTAAAGGATTTCAGGGTGTCTTTTCTATATTTTTTTATACAAAAAAAGATGTTGGCGAAGTTCACCAACATCAAAAAGTATAGAGCCACTTTTTTTTAATCTTTTCTGAAAATGAAAAGGGTTTTAAATAGATTTTTCTGACAATTCTGGCAACACTTCGAAATAATCTTGCATTATAAAACGATTTTCTATATAATTATTAATAATCTATTACACGAAGCTTAAAATAATGCTTGTTATAAAACGTTTTACTCTGTGTAATATTATTTTTTATTAATAAAACTTACGTCGTGGGAGCAGAGAGGGGTATTCGATTGTCAGATAATCAACTATTAGATGTTCAAAACCTACATACAGGCTTCCGTCTTAAAGATGAATATTACGATGCAGTAGATGACGTTTCTTTTACGTTAGATAAAAACGAGATCTTAGCAATCGTGGGCGAATCTGGGTGCGGGAAAAGTACATTAGCTACTACTATCATGGGGTTACTTGATCCAAATAATACAAAGATCACAGGTGAAATTTTATATAATGATTTAAACTTGATCGAATTAAACGAAACTTTATATAACAAGATTCGTGGAAATGATATTGGCATGATTTTCCAGGATCCATTATCTGCATTAAACCCTTTGATGAAAATTGAAGACCAAATAAAAGAAGGTTTGTCTTACCATACAAAAATGAACGCAGAACAAAGACAAGCACGTGCTTTAGAATTATTAGAACAAGTTGGTATCCCTAACCCTGAACGAGTAGGACGACAATATCCTCATGAATTATCAGGTGGGATGAGACAACGTGTGATCATCGCCATTGCTATTGCCTGCAAACCACCGATCATCATCGCTGATGAACCAACTACTGCTTTAGATGTAACGATCCAAGCACAGATCCTTGATTTATTAAAAGATTTACAAGAAGAAACAAAAGCAGGAATCATCCTCATCACGCACGATTTAGGTGTCGTTGCTGAAATGGCGGATCGTGTAGCTGTGATGTATGGCGGTCAGTTTGTTGAAGTAGCAAGTGTGAAGGAATTATTTGAAAATCCACAACATCCATATACACGTTCTTTATTGAACTCTATTCCTCAAGAAGGAAATCATGATGCGGAACTACATGTGATTGAAGGGGTTGTTCCATCTTTAAAAAACATGCCGCGTGAAGGGTGCCGTTTTGCTCCTCGGATTCCTTGGATCCCTGCGAGTGATCATGAAGAAAATCCAGTTCTTCATGAAATTGCTCCGAATCATTTGGTTCGTTGCTCATGCTACAAACATTTCCACTTTAGAGACGAAAAAGGAGAGGTGTAGATGTCAGAATTAATCACAATCAACGATTTGAAAGTTCACTATCCGATTCGTAGTGGTTTCTTTAATCGAGTAACGGATCATGTTTACGCAGTAGATGGCGTAGATTTTATCATTGAAAAAGGAAAGACTTATGGGTTGGTCGGTGAGTCCGGCTCAGGAAAATCGACAACCGGAAAAGCGGTTGTTGGGTTGGAAAAAGTTACATCTGGTCAGATCATTTACGAAGGCAAAGATGTGACTCATCGAAGTAACCGAAAAAAAATCGGCTATAACAAAGATGTCCAAATGATCTTCCAAGATTCGATGTCCAGTTTAAATCCTAAAAAACGAGTATTAGATATCATTGCTGAACCTATTCGGAATTTCGAACGCCTGAGCGATCAGGAAGAAAAGAAAAAAGTAAAAGGATTGCTAGATATCGTAGGAATGCCTGAAGATGCATTGTACAAATACCCCCATGAATTTTCGGGTGGTCAACGTCAACGTCTCGGTGTTGCTCGAGCAGTAGCAACGAATCCAAAATTAATTGTAGCAGATGAACCAGTATCTGCCTTAGATTTATCTGTACAAGCGCAAGTACTAAACTTCATGAAGCGAATCCAACAAGAATTTGGCCTCAGCTATTTATTTATTTCTCATGACCTAGGAGTCGTAAAGCATATGTGTGACAACATTGCTATTATGTATAAAGGACGCTTTGTTGAGATTGGTACTCGTGAAGATATCTATAATGACCCACGTCACATCTACACCAAACGTTTGCTTTCGGCTATTCCTCAGATTGATGTGGAAAATCGAGAACTTCATAAAGAGAATCGTCGGAAAGTGGAAAAAGAGTATATTCAAAACCAAAATGAGTACTACGATCAGACGGGACGAGTATACGATTTACGTACGATTACAGCAACGCATGAAGTAGCGTTGAAAGACGGAGGTGCTAGTTAATGTGGAAAACGATTCTAAGACGTGTGCTACTGATGATCCCGCAAGTGATCATACTTAGTGTATTGATCTTCATGTTGGCAAAAGCGATGCCGGGAGATCCATTTACCGGATTGATCAATCCAAACCAAGATCCAGCTGTTATTGAACGAATGAGACAAGCCGCAGGGTTGAATGATCCGTGGTATGAGCAGTATTTCCGTTGGATAGGCAACGCACTGCATGGAGATTTGGGGCAAAGTTTCTTATATAAACGTACAGTTGCTGATTTGATCGGTGAACGAATCATCAATACACTCTATCTATCAGTTTTGACAGTTATTATTACGTATTTGATTGCTGTACCGCTAGGAATGCTAGCAGGTAGATACCAAAATTCGATTTTAGATAAAGTGGTCGTGATTTATAACTTCTTCAGTTTTGCTGTACCATTGTTCATTTTTGGTCTGATCATGCTGTTTATTTTTGGTTATCGCTTAGGCTGGTTTCCAACGAGCGGGTCACAGACCTTGGGCTTACAGGGCGGATTTATTACGCAGCTGTTTGACCGAATGAAATATATCATTTTACCATCGATTACCCAAGCCTTCTTAGCAACAGCTGTCACGATCCAGTATTTAAGAAGTGAAGTCATTGATTCTAAGTCTCTGGATTTTGTACGGACAGCCCGTTCAAAAGGTGTACCAACGAAAAAAGTATTTAGTCGTCACATTTTCCGTAACGCGGCATTGCCGATGGCTTCGCAGATGGGATATGAAATCACTTCCTTGATTGCAGGTTCAGTAGTTATTGAAAAAATCTTTGGTTACCCTGGGGTCGGGAAATTGTTTATCGATGCGATTGGTCAACGAGACTATACGGTTATTACATCCTTAGTATTGATTTTAGGAATTGCAACGTTGATCGGAACCTTGCTATCAGATATCATCATGAGCATTGTCGATCCACGTATTCGTATCCAATAAAATCAATCTGAAAGGAGCAAAAGCAAATGAGCGATAAAAAGAAAGAAGTTACGCAAGAAAGCATCCCACCAATGGGTTTGCGAATGATTGCGCGTGAATTTAAAAAAGATAAAATAGCCATTTTTTCATTAGGCTTACTAGTGGTTTTATTGTTAGTCATTTTTATTGGTGCGCTATTCACTGACCAAGACAAAGTGATGTACGTAAGTATCTTTGACAAGTATGCAGCTCCGGGTGCTATTTCCGCTGAAGGTACAAAATTTATTTTAGGTGCAGATGAAGGTGGCCGTGATGTTCTTGGACAATTAATTATTGGTGCCAGAAACTCTGTGACGATTGGCTTTGCGATCACAGTGATTACGTCCATCATTGGTGTAGGTTTAGGGATCATCTCTGGTTACTACGGTGGGATCGTCGATAATATCTTGATGCGCGTCGTTGACTTTATCATGATTCTACCAATCATGTTGATCATCATCGTGTTTGTATCGATTATTTCAAATTACAATGTATGGTCATTTATTTTCATCATGAGTGCTTTTTATTGGGTGGGAAAAGCCCGATTATTCAGGAGTAAAACATTATCTGAAGCAAGACGTGATTACGTGAGTGCTTCGAAGACGATGGGAACAGGCGATTTTAAAATCATGTTCCGTGAAATCATGCCGAATCTAAGTTCACTGATCATCACTAACTTAACGATGAACTTTGCGGCAAATATTGGGATCGAAACCACTTTGACTTTCTTAGGGTTTGGTTTGCCAACGAATGTTCCAAGTTTAGGAACATTGATTGGCTATGCCAGCAGTGGAGAAGTTTTAGTGAATCGACAATGGATCTGGTTACCTGCGTCAATTCTAATTTTAGTTTTGATGTTAAGTATCAACTATGTCGGTCAAGCATTCAAGCGTTCTGCTGATGCCCGACAACGACTAGGATAGAAAGAAAAGGGGGATATAGGATATGAAAAAAACGGTTTTAGGATTTGCAACACTGCTTACAGTAGTAGCACTAGCTGCTTGCGGTAGTGGCGGGAGTACTGATTCTTCAGGAAGTAATTCCGCAGATAAAGGGGACAGTAAAAAAGAGTTAACGTTTCCTTTAGCAACAAAAAATGATAAAGATTCAGTGAAAGACGGCGAACTAGAGGCTGCGGTAGCAACAGACAGCCAGTTCAAAGGACTTTTCCAATGGGAATTCTATCAAGATGCTTATGATGCTGCATTCATGGCACCTTCTCATGAAGCATTGTTTGCTAATGACGCTAGTTTCAAAATCAATGATAAAGGGGCTGCAACGTTAGATTTAGACCAAGATGCGAAAAAAGCAACAATCAAAATCAAAGACAACGTAAAATGGTCTGATGGCAAAGCTGTAACAGCAGATGATGTTATTTTCCCTTATGAAATCATCGGTAACAAAGATTACACGGGTATTCGCTATGACGATACTTTCCAAAATATCGTAGGTATGGAAGAGTATCATGATGGAAAATCAGATACAATTTCTGGTATCAAAAAAGTAGACGATTCAACTGTTGAAATCCAATATAAAAAAGTAGAACCAAGTATGCTACAAGCTGGCGGTGGAGTTTGGTCCTATGCTGCACCAAAACATACGCTTGAAGGCGTTGCAATCAAAGATATGGAATCAAGTGATCAAGTACGTAAACATCCAGTTACTTTTGGTCCTTACTACATGAGTAATATCGTCTCTGGTGAATCTGTAGAATATTTACCAAATGAATACTACTGGGGCGGCAAACCTAAGTTGAAAAAAATCACTATGAAATCAGTACCAATTGCAAGTGCAACAGAAGCAGTGAATTCAAAATTGTATGATATGGTTTTCCAAATGCCTACAGACACGTATGACACATACAAAGACGTAAAAGGCTACACAAACTTAGGTCGTCAACAAACATCTTATACTTACCTAGGCTTCAAACTAGGCACATGGGATGCTGCTAAGAATACTGTAAACTATGACAAAAATTCAAAAATGGCAGACAAATCATTGCGACAAGCAATGGGGTATGCATTAGATAATAATGCAGTAGGTGAACGTTTCTATGCTGGTTTGAGAAGCAATGCAACATCATTGATTCCTCCAGTATTTGAAGGTTACCATGACAAGAAATTAAAAGGCTATACTCAAGATATGGACAAAGCGAAGAAATTGTTAGATGATGCTGGTTACAAAGATGTAGATGACGATGGTCTAAGAGAAGACAAAGATGGTAAGAAATTGACAATCAACTTTGCATCAATGGCAGGTGGCGAAACAGCTCAACCATTAGCTGACTACTACGTTCAACAATGGAAAAAAATCGGGTTGAATGTAAAATATACAACAGGTCGTCTGATCGAATTCAACTCATTCTATGACAAATTAGAAAATGATGATCCTGAAATCGATGTATACCAAGCAGCTTGGAGTACTGGTACTAATCCAAATCCAAACGGCTTGTGGGGCAAAAATGCTGCATTCAACTACACACGCTTTGCTTCAGATGAAAATACGAAATTGATTGATGATATCGGCTCTGATAAATCATTTGATGCGGATTACCAAAAAGAAGCTTATAAGAAATGGCAAAAATATGCTTTCGATGAAGCTTTTGCAATCCCAACATTATTCCGTAATGAAGTATTGCCAGTCAACGATCGCGTAAAAGATTGGAACTGGGCATACGATGGACCAAATCCATGGGCTAAAGTTTCTGTAACAGCAGATTCACGTTCATAAAAAAATCAGAATAAACCACAAAACAGTTGATCTGTTTTGTGGTTTTTTTGTATTTATAGCCTTTATTGCTTACTTTTTTCTAGAATGGATAGCAAAAATCAAAATTTTTGGGGTGTTTATTAAGGCTTTGCTTACCTTTTATTTCAACCATTTCAAATTTATGAAAAAACCAGTATAATAAGGAAGTATTGAAAAAATATCCATAAAGGAATGTGGAAAATGGACAATCAGCTGACAAAAGAACTAAAAGAAAAGTATACTATCGTTTTTCACGATCTAAATCTACTTGAACAAGCTTTTACCCATTCATCCTATGTGAATGAGCATCGCAACCTTCAATTATCTGATAACGAACGATTGGAATTTCTAGGAGATGCCGTCTTAGAATTGATGGTCTCTGAATATCTATATCGTTTATATCCAGATATTCCAGAAGGAAAATTGACGAAGACCCGTGCAGCAATCGTACGTGAAGATAGCTTATCAAAATTTGCAAAAGAATGTGGTTTTGATAAATACATCATGTTAGGCAAAGGGGAAGAAAATTCTGGAGGACGTACTAGACCAGCACTTCTTTGTGATCTGTTTGAAGCCTTCTTAGGCGCTTTGTATCTAGATCAAGGTTTTGAAGCAGCCCATGACTTTCTCAAAGCAGTCGTCTTTCCAAAAGTTAAAGCAGGTGCTTTTTCACATGAGATGGATCATAAAACGAAACTACAAGAAGTATTGCAAAAATCAGGGGACGTCTTCATTGAATATCGCTTGATCAAGGAAGAAGGACCCGCCCATGAACGTATTTTTTGGATCGAAGTATACGTTGACAACAAGTTGATCGGGACAGGTCAAGGAAAATCGAAAAAATTAGCAGAACAAGCTGCTGCTGAAAATGCACTAGCAGCATTGTAAAAAGTGAGTGAGGGAATGCTTAGTGTATTTAAAACGAATTGAAATAGCTGGGTTTAAATCCTTTGCGGATAAAACAGTGATTGATTTCGAAAACAGTGTAACAGCAGTCGTTGGGCCAAACGGAAGCGGAAAAAGCAATATTACGGAAGCCATCCGTTGGGTCTTAGGCGAGCAATCAGCTAAAAGCCTTCGTGGCGGAAAAATGCCTGATATTATTTTTGCTGGTTCAGATACGAGAAAACAACTAAATGTAGCGGAAGTCACAGTCACTTTGGATAATACGGACCATTATCTTCCGTTAGATTACAACGAGATCAGCGTGACTAGACGGTATCGCAGAACAGGCGAAAGCGAGTTTTATATCAATAAACAAGCTTGTCGATTGAAAGATATCCAAGAATTATTTATGGACTCTGGGCTAGGTAAAGAATCATTTTCGATTATTTCGCAAGGAAAAGTCGAAGCAATCTTTAGCAGTAAACCAGAAGACCGCCGCGGAATCTTTGAGGAAGCAGCAGGGGTCTTGAAATATAAGCAACGTAAGAAAAAAGCAGAACAAAAATTGTTCGAAACAGAAGATAACCTTAGCCGTGTGCAAGATATTATCCACGAATTGGCAGAACAATTGGCGCCCTTATCTGTTCAAAGTAAAACAGCTAAAAAATTCTTACGCCTAAAAGAAGACTTGACGCAAACAGATATTGCTTTGATGATCGCAGAGATCAAAGCAGCGAAAAAAGATTGGGAAGAGAAACAAGCAAGACTTGTTCAGTTCAATCAAGAATTGTCTTCTTTGACCACACAGATCCAAGCGCAAGAAGAAGTCTTGGCAGGAAAACGCAAACAAAATCTGCAGGCAGATCGCCAGATCGAAAAGGGGCAACAAACATTACTTGCTTTGTCCGAGAGTTTAAAACAAGCAGAAGGCCAAAAAGATGTGTTACTTGAGCGGACAAAACATACACAAAAAAGTTCTGCAGAGTATCAAACCTCTTTAGCGGAAGCGCAGAAGAAAGTCAGACACTTCGAAAAGATGCAAGAAAACTTGACTAAAGAAGTGAATGAAAAAGAAATAGAGATCCAACAAGCGCAAACTCAGTTGATGAAGACCCAACATGAATTAGAGAAATACCAAAAATCAACCAAAGAATTGTTGGCTGAATTACGCGATCAATATGTTGATTTGATGCAAGAACAGGCAAATGTGGGGAATGAACTGAAATATCTAGAACGCCAATATTTGCAAGAAACATCAAAAAGCAAACAGGCGTTGGCAAAACAATCAGAAGTGGAAGCTTCTGTGCTAGAGTTGACAGCCAAACGTCAGGAGTTGTCAAAGAAACAAGAACATCTCCAAACTGGATTAGCAGCAAATAAAAATGAACTGGAAAAAATCCAACTAAATGGAAAAAAATACCAGGATCAATTAGCACAAGAACAACCAAAAATGTATCAGTTGATGAATCAGGTGCAACAATTGCGCGCACGCCAAAAAAGTTTACAGGAGATCCAAGAAAATTATTTTGGTTTTTATCAAGGGGTACGTTTGGTTTTACAACACAAACAACAACTGTCAGGGATCATCGGAGCTGTAGCTGAATTGATCGATGTGCCATCTTCTTTCACTTTGGCGATCGAAACAGCTTTAGGTGGGGCGGCTCAACATGTCATCGTGGAAAATGAACGCGATGCGCGTCAGGCAATCACTTATTTGAAACAACAAAGAGGTGGCCGTGCAACTTTCTTACCTCTGACAACGATTAAACCTCGACAATTGCCAGCTCATATTCTTTCACAAGCTGAAGCTGTAGACGGCTTTTTAGGCATTGCGAGTGAACAAGTGACTTTTCCTGATAAGATCCAAACAGTTGTCCATAATTTGTTAGGAACGATCCTATTAGCTAAGGATCTTGAGAGTGCTAATGCCATCGCCCAAACCATTCGCTATCAGTACCGAGTTGTTTCATTGGAAGGCGATGTGATGAACGCCGGCGGTTCGATGACCGGTGGGGCGAACAAACGTGGAAATCAAGGAAGTTTATTCTCACAAAACCAAGAATTGAAACAATTGACAGTAGCGTTTGAAGAAGCAGATCAACAACTGCAACTTCAAGAAAAGAAAGTACAAGAATTACAGCAAGAAGTAACGATTTTGGCTGAAAAACAAGAAGTTTTGCGTACGCAAGGAGAACAGTTGCGACTTGAAGAGCAAGAAGTAACGAATCACTTGCAAAATATCATGAATGATTTAGCTCGTTTTGAAAAAGAAAAGCAAGTATCGAATTTTGAAACACGTGAACTACAGCAATTTATTGAAACGTATCAGAAGCAGCAGTCAGAGCTTACAGCAAGACAGAGCGAAATCGAGTTGCAACGCCAACAGATTGATGAAGAAATAAAATCACTTAGTCAAGAAAGTGATCAAATGGAAGCGAAAAGAGCCCAAGTCCAAGCTGAAAAAGCGCAAGAACAAGCAGATCTGGCTGTTTTAAAAGAACAATTCAATCATTTACAGATCCAATTGCGAGGAGCACGTGTCCAAAAAAATGAAGCATTGGAACGTCAAGAAAGTTTGGAAAAGCAGCTAGCAAATTTAACTGCTGATTTTACAGACCATGAGATGACAGAAGAAAGTTTAGAGAAAAAAATCGGCGAGCTATCAGCGAAACGTGAAGCATTACAAATAGAATTAACAACAACTAAGGCACAGCGTGAGAATATCCAGAAAGAAATCGACCAGATTGAAATCGTGTTGGCAGAACAAAATCGCCAACAAAAAATCCAACTGACAGAACAATCGAAACTGGAAGTGCAAAAAGACCGGGCAGAAGTACTTCTTGATACTCATTTAGGTTACTTACAAACGGAATATCAAATCAGTTTTGAAAAAGCAATCGCTGATTATGAAGAAACAGAAGATGTAGCAGCGAGCCGTGTTGAAGTTGCGTCATTGAAAGAGCAGATCGAGGACTTAGGCCCCGTCAACTTGAGTGCTATCGAACAATTTGAACAAGTCAATGAGCGACATACATTTTTAGCGACTCAACGGGATGATTTGTTGTCTGCGAAAAATCAGCTTTTTGAAACGATGGAAGAGATGGATGACGAAGTACGTACACGATTCAAAGAAGTCTTTGAGGCAATTCGTCAAGAATTCAAAGTGGTATTTCCGAATATGTTTGGTGGTGGACGTGCGGAGTTAGTGCTGACAGAT
Organism: Enterococcus durans NBRC 100479 = LMG 10746; assembly: GCF_001544215.1. Taxonomy (GTDB): domain Bacteria; phylum Bacillota; class Bacilli; order Lactobacillales; family Enterococcaceae; genus Enterococcus_B; species Enterococcus_B durans. The sequence continues at coordinate 41,259 of NZ_BCQB01000020.1, read as the reverse complement.
CCAACAGATCTTTTGAAAACAGGGATTGAGATTGAAGTTCAACCACCAGGAAAAAAATTACAAAGTTTGAGTTTGCTTTCAGGTGGAGAAAGAGCGTTGACAGCTATTGCTTTGCTGTTTTCGATCATTCGAGTCTGTCCAGTTCCATTCTGTATTTTAGATGAGGTTGAAGCTGCATTAGATGAAGCAAACGTGAAACGCTTTGGACGCTATTTAAGTGACTTCCAAGATGGCACACAATTCATCGTGGTCACACACCGTAAAGGAACGATGGTTGCTGCCGATGTTTTATACGGCGTAACGATGCAGGAATCGGGAGTTTCAAAAATCGTTTCGGTTCGTATGGAGGATATCAACGAAGAAGGAAAAATGGAAACGAAAGTGTAGGAAAATAAATGATCAAATTAATTGCGATTGATTTAGATGGTACATTATTAGATGAAGAGAAAAAAATCTCAAATGAGAATAAGCGTGTGTTGGCCGAAGCTAAAGCAAAAGGGGTCAAGATCGTGTTATGTACAGGGCGCCCATTAGCAGCGATGGCTCACTATCTGCAAGAACTAGGTTTAGTAGATGAAGGCGATTTTAGCATTACTTTCAATGGAGGTCTGGTCCAAAAAAATGACACAGGCGAAATCATGGAAAAGAAAGTGATGACAGTCGCAGATATCCATCGATTGTATGATTTAGCCCAACAGTTGGATTTGCCGCTAGATGTTTTATCAGATAATCGGGTGTTGCAGTTGCCAAGTGCGCCCAAGAAGCAATCACTATATAATGTGTTGAATAAATTGCTGCAATTTCAACCAGCAACATTGGCAGATATTACAGATGAATTTGTATTGAATAAAGCAGTCATTGCTTACCCACAAGAAGAATTAGATCCAAAAATCAAAGAGATACCAGCTACATTCCATGAAAGATATGAAATCATCAAAACACGAAGCATGCTTCTAGAATTCATGCCTAAGGGTGTCACAAAAGCTTATGGAATCTCTCTATTAGCGAAAGATCTAGGATTAGAACCGGCAGAAATCATGGCAATCGGGGATGAAGAAAATGATTTACCGATGATCGAATATGCTGGATTAGGTGTAGCGATGGAAAATGCGGTGCCAGCTGTGAAAGAATCAGCAGATTACATTACTTCAAACAATGTTGAAAATGGTGTGGCAAAAGTCATTCAAAAATTTGTTTTAGATTAGGAGGGAACTTATGGGATTCTTTGATAAGATCAAACGTGCGTTTACTGGAGAAGAACAACCAGAAGAAGTCGAAGTACAAGAAAAGTACGACAAAGGACTAGAAAAAACCCGAAAAACATTTGGGGAACGCATGAATGAGTTATTTGCAAATTTCCGAACAGTAGATGAAGATTTCTTTGAAGAACTAGAAGAAACACTGATTGGCGCAGATGTGGGCTTTGAAACAGCGATCCAGATCACGGAAGCGCTCCGGCAAGAAGTAAAACTCCGGAATGCGAAAAAACCAGCAGAGATCCAAAATGCAATCATTGAAAAATTAGTTGATCTGTATGAAGAAGAGGGAATCAACGAAGTCAATGAATTGAACATTCAAGAAGATGGCTTGACAGTCATCTTGTTTGTCGGCGTGAACGGAGTTGGAAAAACCACAAGCATCGGGAAACTTGCGCATCAGTATAAAAACGAAGGTAAGAAAGTTTTGCTGGCTGCCGCTGATACTTTCCGTGCAGGTGCGATCGACCAACTAGTTGTGTGGGGCGAACGTGCTGGGGTAGAAGTAGTTCGTGGAAATGCCGGAGGCGACCCTGCGGCTGTTGTCTATGATGCAGTGGAACGAGCGAAAAATGAACAAGTGGATGTTTTATTGGTGGACACAGCAGGCCGTTTGCAAAATAAAGTCAATTTAATGAACGAATTGGAAAAAATCAAACGTGTCATCCAACGGGAATTACCAGAAGCACCCCATGAAACATTACTTGTCCTTGATGCGACAACTGGCCAAAACGCAATGGTCCAAGCGAAACAATTCAAAGAAACGACGGATGTTACTGGGTTAGTATTGACGAAACTAGATGGTACGGCAAAAGGCGGAATCGTATTAGCCATCCGTAATGAATTGCATCTACCAGTCAAATTAGTCGGTCTTGGCGAAGGTATCGATGATTTGGAACCATTCGAGCCAAACGATTTTGTTGTGGGCTTGTTCAAAGGCTTGTTAAAAGAAGAATAAAATCTGTTATGACTGTTCTTTGAAAGAAAGTACCTGATTTAGGGGAAAAACTACTATGATCAACTGAATAATTGATCACACAAACGTAGCTAAAGAAAAAGCTGGAGTACCATGAGAATATGAAAATATTTTCTGGTTCTTCAGCTTCTTTTTTAGAATGAGAAGAGGACATAAGAAAGTAAGATGGGGCTCTACATAAAAGTTGAATTTTTCTTTTTTCTCATTTTAAAACAATTTCGTTCTTTTTCTAGAGGTTTTTTACTATAATTAGAGGCATATGAACTGGAGGACAATGAATAATGAATTATAAATATTTACTCTTGCATCCTAACACACGTCCGTTTATCGATCAAGCACGTTTTGGCGTTGAACGTGAAGGACAACGAGTGGATCTGACAGGAGCTTTAGCACGAACCGATCACCCTGAAGTATTTGGTGATCGAGCATTCCATCCCTATATCCAAACAGATTTTAGCGAAACACAAATTGAATTGATCACACCCGTCACTGATTCAGTGGAGGAACTATTCCAATATTTAGCGGCTATTTATGATGTCGCTTCTCGGTCGATCTCTGATGAGGAAATGATCTGGCCGTTAAGTATGCCTCCTGCACTACCGACGAAAGACGAAGAAATCATGATCGCAAAATTAGCGAATTTCGAAGATGTACTTTATCGCCGCTATCTAGCCAAAGAGTATGGAAAAAGAAAACAGATGGTGAGCGGTATCCATTTTAATTTTGAATTTGGCGATGATTTATTACGATCATTGTTTGCGCAACAAACGGAATTTCCTGATTTTACATCATTTAAAACAGAACTGTATCTAAAAACGGCGCGAAATTTCTTGCATTACCGTTGGTTGATCACTTATCTATATGGGGCTTCTCCTTTGAGTGAAGCAAATTATTTCGTCGATAAACCTGGACCAAGTGAGCCGATTCGAAGCATCCGCAACAGTTCATTTGGCTATACGAATCATCCAAATGTCAAAGTATCTTATTCATCAATGGAACGCTATTTATCCGATATCGAACAGATGGTGGAAGAAGGAAAATTGTCAGAAGAAAAAGAATTTTACACACCTATACGCTTCCGTGGCGGGAAACGAGTAGCGGATCTGACGACAACTGGAGTACGATACATCGAGTTGCGAAATATTGACCTGAATCCCTATGCACGTCTCGGGATCAATCCAGAACAAGTGAAATTTTTGCAACTATTTTTGACGTACATGTTGTGGGTAGAAGAAGAACAAGAACCAGATGCTTGGGTAAAAGAAGGTACGAATAAAAATGAAGTAGTTTCTCTTGAACACCCATTGAAGCAAACCGCTTTTCATGAAGAAGGGCTTAAGGTATTGAATGGGATGAAAGAAATGCTGATCAAGTTAGAACAGCCAACAGCGATCCCTTTGATTGAGAAAATGATCGAGAAAATGCTACAACCAGCAGAGACTTTAGCAGGAAAAATCTATCAAGAAGCAAAGGAAAAAAGTCAGCACGAGTTTGCCCTGAACCTAGGTAAAAAATATGATGAAGAAGCACATGCACGTCCTTATCAATTAGCAGGTTTTAGAGATATGGAACTTTCTACACAACTCTTTTTATTTGATGCGATCCAAAAAGGAGTAGAAGTGAAAGTAATTGATGAAGCTGATCAATTTTTACGATTGCAACATCAGGAACATATCGAATATGTGAAAAATGCAAATATGACAAGTAAAGATAGCTATATCGTTCCTTTGATCATGGAGAATAAGACAGTCACGAAGAAAATTTTAAAAGAAGCAGGATTCCGTGTACCAAATGGTGCAGAATTTACGTCAATGGAAGAAGCGATAAAAGCATATCCGCGATTTGCCAAGCAAGCATTTGTGATCAAACCGAAGTCTACGAATTATGGGCTAGGAATCACTATCTTCAAAGATGGAGCAAGCTTAGAAGATTATCAAGCGGGATTAGCTATCGCATTTAGTGAGGATGCTTCTGTTTTAGTCGAGGAATTCATGCCGGGAACGGAGTACCGTTTCTTTGTGATCAACGGTGAGGTCCAAGCTATCTTGCTTCGAGTCCCTGCAAATGTCGTAGGGGACGGTGTGCGAACAGTAGAGGAGTTAGTTGCTGAAAAGAATCTTGATCCGTTACGAGGAACGAACCATCGCGCACCATTGGAACTGATCCAACTGGGAGAGTTAGAACAATTGATGTTGAAGGAACAGGGATTAACGGTATCTTCTGTACCCGCCAAAGACAAAATCGTTTATTTGAGAGAAAATTCAAATATCAGTACAGGAGGCGACTCCATTGATGTGACGGATGAATTTTCTGAAGACTATAAACAAATTGCAGTTTCAGCGGTGGAAGCATTAGGTGCGAAAATCAGTGGAATCGATTTGATCATTCCAGATAAAGAAGTAGACCCTGAGAAAAATCCAACTGCCTATGGAATCATTGAAGCGAACTTTAATCCAGCGATGCATATGCATGTCTATCCATTTGCAGGAAAAGGCAGAAGACTGACAATGAATGTTTTACAATTGTTATATCCAGAAATTTTTGAAAAGTAACAGAGCGAAAAAAACACATTTATCTCTTCTGCTAGACCAAAATAATTGGGGCAGAGGTGAATGTGGGACAAATCTAAAAATCAGTTTTGCTACAGACTCTGATTCCGAATAAAACGACCGCCAAAAGTTAGGATTCCTGACTTTTGGCGGTCGTTTCAGTTGGGAAAATACTTATTTGAATTAAAATAAGCGATCCCACAAACTTTTCTTTTTATTTTTTTCTTCGGGTTCTGCTTGTTCTTCTTTGGGATATTTTTCTTCTACATCAATGACGGGTTCATTCACCGCTTGTTTCGCAGCTAAGAGTAACCCAATGCTGTCTGGAGCGTCGGAGACAAAGTCATTGACGACTGTAAAACGGATATTGTTCTTCGTTGCAAGCTGGATGTATTGATTTTGGATCGCAATTGGGGTTTCACCATTCAAGAGAATCGTTGCATCAGGCTGCTTTTCAATTTCTTCAATGAATTTCTCCTTGTTTGTCGGATCTTTCATCTCAGCGATCGTCATACTCAAATAACAACGTTCACGAAAAGTACCTAAATATTTGTGTTGTTCCTCGGGATTTACTAATGGGGTACCATACATTCCTTTGTCTAAATGGCTTTGTACATCGTCTTTTGACATCGGATTATCCTCCTTCTCAGTTCTTCTAATAGGATTATAACATAGAAGATGAAAATGCTTAAAAAAGAAAAAAGCGGTTGCTTTTGTTCAAACCTTCACTTAGAATAAGAATGAGAATCATTATCAATTAGAAACGAGGAGGATTTTATGCGGTACTTTTGGTTAATTGCTGCCTTGATTGGACTAGGCTGCTGTTCCTTATTTATCGGTGTATCAAATGTGCAGTTTTCTGACCTGATTCACTTAAGGGGACAAAGTACCCAACTTTTTTTAGCGACTCGCTTCCCTCGAACGATTTGTTTGATCTTAGTTGGAGCGACAAGTAGTATTTGTGGACTGATCATGCAGCACTTGACTCAAAATAAATTTGTTTCACCAACGACTGCGGGGACGATGGATAGTGCAAGATTGGGAATTTTAGTCGTTATGTTATTTTTACCTCAGGCACCTTTACTTTTACGTTCTCTGACAGCTTTTTTCTTTGCTTTCGTAGGAACACTTTTATTTTTATCTTTTGCACGGTTATTTCCGCAAAAAAATCAGCTTATGCTCCCGTTAGTCGGAGTAATGTTGGGTAATATCATTGGTTCTGTAGCGTCTTTTTTTGCTTACCAATTTCAATTGGTACAAAACATGTCTTCATGGCTACAAGGAAATTTTGCGACGATCATACGTGGTGAGTATGAATTACTGTATGTAACGGTTCCTTTGTTGGTGGTTATTTACATCTTTGCGTACCGCTTTACCATTGTTGGCTTAGGTGAATCTTTTGCAGTCAACCTAGGGATCAATTATAAAAAAATGCAATTATTAGGAATAGGACTTGTTTCTTTTGCGAGTGCAATCGTATTGATCATGGTTGGAACGATTCCATTTCTTGGTGTGATCATTCCCAATATCACTGCTAAGCTATATGGGGATCAGGTACATAAAACGTTGGGATTCACTGCACTATTGGGGAGTGTGTTTTTACTTGCTTGTGACATCATCGCTCGAGTCGTTATTTATCCCTATGAAGTACCGGTCAGCGTGGTGGTGGGGATCATTGGCGGTATTATTTTCCTTTATTTGCTGGTTAGGAGGAAAAAGAATGCATAGAAAAAGGATACGATTTACCCTTTTGGTTATCCTTACCATAGGAGTGATCGCCAGCTATTTGATGATCAATACCTATGGGAATTGGCAATTCGCCTGGGCACTTCGCAGTAAAAAAATTTTTGCATTTCTTTTGGTTTCTCTCGCTACAAGCAGTGCAACGATCAGTTTCCAAACGATCACACAAAATCAATTTTTGACCCCATCTGTTTTAGGATTGGATTCATTGTATGTATTGGTACAAACAATTCTCTTCTTTTTCTTTGATGGAGTGACGATGCTGCAACAGGTAGGAACAGGGATGTTTTTACTGAATATTGGATTGATGGTGGGGTTGAGTCAGCTCTTATTCTTCTTTTTATTGAAGAAAGGTCAGACGAATGTCTTTCTTCTTTTAATGACAGGGATGATCTTAGGTACCTTGTTTAGCAGTATCAGCACTTTTTTACAAGTTGTCATGGATCCAAATGAATATGATCTTTTACAAGGAAAGCTCTTTGCTAGTTTTGGGAATATTCCAAATCAGTATTTATTGCCAGCTACGATCATCATTAGTTTGTCTTGGTTCTTCTTATTTTATAAAAGACACTATCTTGATGTGTTCCATCTTGGAAAAGAACAAGCAATCAATTTAGGGATCGATACAGATCATTTCCAGTTTTTTGTATTATGCTGTGTCAGTCTTCTGACGGGTACTGCTACTGCATTGGTGGGACCGATCACTTTTCTAGGGTTTATTGTAGCGAATATCAGTTATCGTTTCTTTGCTACTTATCGACATGGGGAATTGTTTCTAGGGAGTTTTTTGATTTCCGTCCTCTTTTTAGTGGGTGGGCAATTACTCGTAGAACAGCTTTTTGGTTGGAACACGACTGTTAGTATTGTGGTGGAATTTTTAGGTGGCGTTTATTTTATTACAAAATTGATTCGTGAAAGGAAGACGATCACATGATCGACTTAAAAGAAGTTAGTAAGAACTATCATGAAAAAGCGGTGGTGAAAGGAGTCAATCTGACTATCAAGGAACAGCAATTGACGGCATTTATTGGACCGAATGGAGCAGGAAAATCGACAGTTCTGTCAATGATCAGTCGGCTGATTGCTAAGGATACGGGTGAAATTTATTTGGATCACAACGAGGTGAAGGCTTGGCGCTCAAAGGAACTAGCCAAAAAGTTATCCATTTTACGACAAACCAATACGATCAGTATGCAGATCACCGTCAAAGAATTAGTTGAATTTGGTCGTTTTCCTTATACAAAAGGGAAACTAACTATACACGATCAACAAATCGTCAAGGAATCGATGGAACATCTAGGTTTAGACGCATTAGCGGATCAAACAATCGATACACTCTCTGGTGGTCAGTTACAGCGAGCTTACATTGCGATGGTACTTGCCCAAGATACAGATTATATTTTGTTGGATGAACCGTTGAATAATCTGGATATGAATTTTGCTGTACAAATCATGCAGATTTTAAAAAAATTAGTGAACGAATTAGGAAAAACGATCATCATCGTTCTCCATGATATCAATTTTGCAGCGAGTTATGCAGATGAAATCATTGCCATGAAAGATGGAGAGTTATTTGTTCAAGGCACAACGAACGAAATTATCAAAAAAGAAGTTTTAGATGATTTGTATGAAATGGACATCCGAATTTGCGAAATTGAAGGACGCAGATTCTGTCTTTATTTCTAAAAAAATTAAAGGAGAAAAGAGATGAAAAGATTAGTACTTAGTATTTTATTGATGGCAACATTTGGATTGGCGGCATGTGGGAATACTGGAAACAGTGGTACGGTGTCTACCCAAACAAGTAATACAACCGAACAAACGACCGTATCTATTAAAGACAGCAATGGAGATCGTGTGGAAGTACAAAAAAATCCACAAAAAGTCGTTGTTTTTGATAACGGGTCTTTAGATACATTAGATGCATTGGGAGTTGGGGATAGAGTGATCGGAGCAGCAACTAAAAACTTACCTAGTTATTTAGATAAGTATAAAGATGTAGAATCGGCTGGTGGGATCAAAGAGCCTGATTTAGAAAAAATCAATCAGTTGCAGACTGATTTAATCATTATTTCTGGTAGACAAAGTGATTACAAAGAAGAACTAGCTAAGATTGCGCCAACCCTTTACTTAGCGGTCGATACAAAGGAACCGTGGGAATCTGTACAGCAGAATGTAAATGCGTTAGCTGAGATTTTTGGTAAAGAAGACAAAGCAAAAGAAGAACTAGCTACATTAACGAAAGAAATTGAGGAAACAAAAGAAAAAGCAAGCAAGCTTGAACAAACAGCTTTAGTTACGCTAGTGAACGAAGGACAGCTTTCAGCTTATGGTTCAGGTTCACGCTTTGGCCTTGTCCATGATGTATTTGGATTTAAACAAGCGGATGATCAAATTGAAGCTTCTACGCATGGACAAAGTGTTTCCTATGAGTATATCTTAGAAAAAAATCCAGGAATCCTTTTTGTTGTCGATCGTACGAAAGCAATTGGTGGAGATGACAGCAAAGATAACGTGTCGGCAAATGAATTAGTTGCGCAGACAGATGCTGGAAAAAATGATCAAGTCATTTCTTTACAACCAGATGTATGGTATTTAAGTGGCGGTGGCTTAGAGTCAATGAAGTTGATGATAAAAGACGTCAATCAAGCATTCAACTAAAAGAAGACTAGAACAAAACGGAAAACGGCACGAAAACGAGGTCGAGACAAAAGTCGTTTAGGTTTGAGAAATTGAATAAAAAAACGAACAATACGCTTTTTGTATTGCTCGTTTTTTTTTGAAATTCCCGAAAATCTGACTTTTAAACGCCGTTTATTTGAGAGAGGTTGGGACAGAAGTGTTTAACTCCGAGAAATAAGAAGAATGGATCGATATGGTCTTTTAGTTGGATCTTGAAGGGGTCAGATTTTTGTCTCTGCTAGTGCTCGGTAATTCAAAATATTCATTCTTCGATAGAAGTCAGCAGGAAGCTTTGTCCAATGTTTTAATAACTGATAAAAATAGCTTTCTTCTGCTTTGATCTTGTATTCACTCAGAATCAAACCAAATGAGCTTGATTTTTTTTGCGCTAATTTTTCAAAAATTGAAATTGCTTTTTGCTTATCATCATTGACAAACAAAGTTTTGACTTCAATGTAGGAACCTTCGATATTTTGTGTTTCTTCGATAAAGTAGATCGTTTTTGCGTATTCAGCCATAATGATTCCTCCAGGTTTTAATTGAATAAGATAACAATACTGAAAAAATGTTAACAAACCGTGAATAAAAGGTTATTCTTTTTCAAGTAATGTTTAAAGCTTTTTTATTTTCAATCTTTTTTGATGGTACTTAAGGTTCAATTAAGAAAATATCAATGAAAATTCGTGAAACCCTTGATTCTGTCGCATATTTTCGATAAAGTAGTTAGAAATATATACGTAGGGGTGGGAAAGACAATGGAATTACTGATTGATCGAAATTTAATTTTTGCCCAGCACCAAAGAATCGAAACAGAGCGTTTGATCTTGCGCCCAGTTACTCTAAAAGACACAGAGGATATGTACGAATATGGAAAAGATGAAGAAACAACGTATTATGTATTTCCTACGTACCAGACGATAGATGATGCGAAACAGGGGATCGCTAATGTTTTCATGGCAGCTCCTCTAGGCAAATATGGTATCGAGTTGAAAAGCAATCATAAAATGATCGGTACCATCGATTTGAGAGTTAATGAAATACAGGATAATGCAGAACTTGGTTATGCATCAAATAAGGCGTATTGGGGAAACGGATATATGCCGGAAGCTGCCAGAGCATTATTGACACTTGGTTTTGAAGAATTAGCACTTGTGCGGATCTTTGCGCAACATGACGTAGAGAATCCTAAATCTGGACGGGTCATGGAAAAAATCGGTATGAAGAAGGAAGGAATCATTCCTGATGCGAGACATTGGAAAGGGAAAATCGCTTCAACCGTTTTACGTGGCATCACAAAAAAAGAATGGCAGGAGCAACAGCACAAAAAAACAAGTTAGTTGCATCTAAAATATAAAATCAGTAAGCTATACTTGAGGTGATGACAATGGAACTATTGTTAACAGAGGAAGCAAAAGAAAAGATCCAATCTCAAGTCAATGCAGATGAACAATTATTATTAGATATTGAAGATGGTGATGGTCCATTCGCAGATACTCGGGTAACTTGCCAAATCGATACGTCCTTTCGTTTATTGATCGTCAAAAAGGATACGGACAAAGATTTGAGTTTATATTCAGAAACAGCGGAAACCACAGTTGGTCCGATCCGAATGAAAAAAAGTGCTTTGATGTATATGGATGACCCTACAACAATTGCAGTGGAACCAACGTATAATAGTCTTCAATTAAAGGGTCCAAGTGGTTTATTAAAAGGGAATTTACAAATGCTTCATAGAGACTAAGAAGAGAACAGAAGGTAGTCGTAAATGGGAAAGTTAGCGATCATCAGTGATTTGCATGTTGACATCAACAAGTTTAGCGAAAATGAATTGCTGATCCTATGGCAAGTATTAAAAGAAAAAGAAATCACGAGCCTTCATTTGGCAGGTGATGTAGCGAACAAAGTAGATCGTTGTTTAGCTGTTGTGGAATATTTTGCAAAAAAAGGCTTGCCGACGACCTTTCATTTTGGCAACCATGAATTAGCTGATGTCAATGGCGAGGAAATGATGAATCATTTTCCAGATGCGCATTTCCTGAATGAACGCTATATTCCTCTTAATGAGAAACTAGTTTTAGTAGGAATGAACGGTTGGTATGATTATCGTTTTTCTGAATTGAAAGAGTTGGATGCCATCGTTCGAATGAAGAAGCTTTACTGGTATGATCGGTTTATTCAGCGAGAAGGAACGGATCTTGAAGTGAATGATCGCTTGCTTCAAGAAACAAAAAATCTGTTGGATATCCTTTCTGCCAAACAGTTAAAGGTGATTTTTTCTACGCATTTTGTTCCTAAAAAAGACTTTATAGTGTATCAGTCAGCTCCCTATGAACGTTGGAATAATCTAAATGCTTTTTTAGGGTCAGAGTCATTGGGTGATTTACTGGATCAGTATGACAATATCACACATGTGGTCTTTGGACATACACATCGCAGGTTTGCCGACAAAGTCATTGGTGGCGCGACATATAGTTGCCGGCCATTTGGGTATTATTATGAATGGCAACTGACGAGAGACTTCGTTTTGATGAATCACTTGGTTGACAGCTACAATCCAATGAAATTGCGAACGTTATTGCGTGCGCATGATTCAGAGTTCAGCGCGTATCGTACGAAACATTTACATGAAGAATTTGAAAAAGCAATGACTGTTATTTTGTATTGATTCCATACAAAATAACAGTCATTTTTTCAGTTGAAGTCAACGAGAAAGAGAATCCTTTTTTTAGATTTTTGGATACAAGTTAATTTTGATGGTGATACTTTTGCGTATAGTTCTGCGATTGCCGTTTTTTGATAATCTTCTTTTATAAGATTTTGAACTCTTGCTTTTGGAAGGCCATTTAAAGGCATAATAGAGAAATCGCGTTTCATCATATTGTTAAATCCATGATGAATGGTGTACTGTTTTTTGGATACTGGTTTTTTTCAGATGATAGATTAGCTTAAGAAGTGGATTTCTTGAATTTTTCCATGTTTTGTTAAGCTTTAAGAGTTTCTTTTTCATTTTTTTCCTTTCTTCATAATAAGAAAAAATACGATCTAATTTTTTATTTTCGTTGTGATCATTGCCCTTTAAGGCGTGGAGGAAACGTCGACGCATCTGAAATGTAGCGTTCTCTTTTACATTGTATTTTGGTGTAAGCTTTTCTTTACGCGTATCGATAGTTTGGAAAATATCCGTATGACAATGGTACAAAGCTGTTTTGAAAGCTGCATCGACACCAGCTATAATACAATTTCCTTCGATTTGTCTACTTAGGTTTATTTTTAAGTCTTTTGCTTGAGGCTCATTTGAAAGAGTAGTAAAGGCTTTTAAAATCCCATAATTCGACCACCTATCATAGCTAACAGTAGGGCTATTTCTGTGAATCTCATCAGAGTTTTTACTATCTAAAAGTAGTTCACTGAACTTTTCTATATTTTTCTCAGGGATCGTGAGATAGCTGCCAGTCCGTTGTTGAAAAAAACGTGCTTTGTCTAATATGGAAAGGACATACTGATCATTGTGTCTATGTATAAGTAATCCAGACGCGTGTTTCTGTTCTCCTTCTGTCAAAAATTGGATGGGAAGGATCATGAAGGAGGTGCGATCATCAGGCTTTAGGTTTTCCAGTAATTGTTTGATCTCGCCTTGTTTAGCAGATTGATAAAAATCAATGGTATTTTGTAAAGAGGTGGAGATAGCAGATTGCTGTTGTTTGGGTATAAAAAAATTTTGTTGATCTTGTTCAATCATTTTCTGATATGTCGTAAATAGTAATGTATAAAGTATCTTGCCATCCGAACCTGTCGAATGATACGAACCATTTTCTTTCAATGCAAGAAGTAAGGCTAAAAGTTCAGCTTTTCGTTCACTTTCAGTATAGTCAGTTATTGCCATGATAACGCTCCTTAGTTAAGTTTTAGTGATAGATGATAGGTTAAATTTGTTGCTACTGTCTTTACCTTTCTATGGCATGAATTGGAACCTTGATTTCAGTTGCTACTGTTTTTCTTACTTTTTTACTGTATTATTCCATACTCAAAAGAGTAAACAGAATATATCTTTCCAAAAAAAAGAAAACTGGGTGCGAATTTTCGCATCCAGTTTTCTGCTTGACTTTGATTAAGCCATAAAGATGAATTTGTATAAGAAGACTGCAACAATACCGGCACAAATCGGTGCAACAACTGGCACCCAAGCATAACCCCATTGTGATGAGCCTTTGTGTTTAAGTGGTAATAAAGCATGTACCAGACGTGGAGCAAAGTCACGCGCTGGGTTCAATCCAGGACCAGTAGGACCTCCAAGAGAAGCGACTAATGTCCAAACTAAGAAACCAAGAGCTAAATGAGCTGTACCAAGGTTATCTTGGAAGAATGGTGCTTTAGTGATACCTAGGGCACCAAAGAATAAAACGAATGAACCAAAGAATTCATTGACGAAACCATTGAATTTAGAACCAACACTATTGATAGTAGAGAATGTACCTAAAACATGGTTTACATCATCTGTTTGGTCATAGTATGGTTTGTAGCAAGCTACAACGATCAATTGACCAATTACGGCACCGACTAATTGAGCTGCAATATAAGGTAAAACTTCTGACCAAGGGAATAAGCCGTTTGATGCAAGAGCGATTGTGAATGCTGGGTTGATGTGGTTTCCGCTGATTCCGCCAAAGATCATTGCTGGGATCATAACCCCACAGCCATAACCTACAGCTATCAACATCCAGTCACTTCCGTAACCCTTCGTTCCTTTTAAATCTACGTTAGCTACAGCACCGTTTCCTAGAACGATCAATAAGGCTGTACCAATCATTTCCGCCGCTAGACGCGTCATAAGTGAGTAATCCATATATACCTCCAAAATATTATAAAAATGCAAAAAAAAAGAAACATCAACACAATAGGTGCAGTGTTTCGCCTGTCCTTTTCTTCCGTGGTCGCAATAAGTGCAGATTAAAAATGCGATTTCTATGTATGAAAGAAATCAGACCAACTTCCAAAAATCAACGTTCGAAACTTTCTCGCAAAACACCAACCTTAATTATAAATATACCAAAAAAAAACAAGTATTTTTTTCAAATGTTGTTGCTTAGAAACAGCATGTTTTGAAACTTTCAGAAAAAGTTTGTTAGTAAAATGAAAACAAGACATAAGGAGTGTTTCATATATGAAATTTTTTCAAGAGTTTTTTATCATCACATTTTTTTCTGTATTAGGAGAAGCGACACGAGTTTTTGCGCATCTACCTATTCCCGGAAGTATCCTTGGCATTTTATTCCTGTTTTTGGCATTTGAGATGCATTTGGTAAATCCTGAAAGATTAGGAGCAACAGGGGATTTTTTGTTGAATAACTTAACGATCCTTTTTGTACCTGCTGGAGTGGGCTTACTTGATTATTTTGACGATATTGCAACGATCTGGCCTATTTTGCTTGGTGCTGTTGTCGTTTGTTCCGTAGTGACAATGGTCGTAGCAGGAAAAACTGCAGAAGGTGTTGAAGCAATCGTCCGATATGTCACGAAGAAACGAAAAGCAAATGATCCAGAAATAGAGATGGAGGAACAACAAATTGACTGAATTTTTCCGTAATCCTTTGTTTGGTTTAAGTGTCACTTTAGGCGTGTATGTTCTATCCGATAAATTTTTGCGCAAATATAAATTACCAATCATCAATCCATTAGTTTTATCGATCCTTGTAATCATTTTATTTTTACATTTTTCTGGTATCGATTATCAAGACTACAATGTCGGTGGCAGCTTTTTGACGATGCTGATCACACCAGCAACAGTAGCATTAGCCATTCCGTTGTACAAGAACTTTCATTTATTGAAGGAAAATGTTTTTTCAGTCCTGGCAGCCATTATCGCCGGGATCGTTGCCAATTGTTTGGTCAGCGTAGGTATCGGCTATTTCTTTTCATTAAAGAAAGATATGGTTATTTCATTATTGCCAAAATCAGTAACTACAGCAATATCAGTGGATCTTTCTCATAGTATGGGCGGGGTAAATGCAGTCACACTTGCCATCGTTGTTTCAACAGGTATTTTTGGTTCGTTGATTGCCACACATATTTTTCGAATATTCAATATCAAGAGTCCTGTCGCTCGTGGAGTTGCTTTAGGGAGTACTTCCCATGCAATCGGGACAGCTAAAGCAATTGAGCTGGGCAAAATAGAAGGGATCGTTTCTGGTTTAGCAATCTGCGTCAATGGTATTCTAACAGTTTTCATCTTACCTTTATTGTTCCAACCATTTGCTGGCTTGTTTTAATGTCGAAGCAGTTGTTTTATGCTACAATGAAACCAACGTTCTAGCATAAAGGAGTGAGTGAAGTTGTATTTGTCATCTGAATATTTAAAGAGATTCGACAAAGATCTCTACTATAAAATCCTTCTGCTGGAAAGCTTTGAAGATCATGGATGGCATACAGCTGTACAGCTTGCGCAAACAGTTCAATTAGATGCACGCAGTGTCTCGAAATATTTAAGTGAACTATCTAAAAATTATCAGCACTTTAGTGGGAAAGCACAACCTCTATTTGTAAAGTCCCACCGTGCTGGTTATAATTTTCATGATTCCTTAGATTCGATCGAGCACGAGCGTTTTCTCATCTATCTTGTGCAAAATACGTTGAAATATCAATTGTTGCATGATATTTTTTTTGAAGATTTCCACACGATGTATCAGTTTGCACAAAAACATTACATCAGTGAATCAACTGCTCACCGAAAAATCAATGAATGGAAACAACAATTAAAAGCCTATGGTATCTCTTTGCAACGTGGGGACTATGTGGCCCAGGGAGAAGAAGAAATCATTCGGCTCTATTTACATATGACTTTTTGGCAGTTGTTCCGTGGAAAGATCTGGCCGTTTGCGACGATTTCCCAAACAGATGTGAAAAAAATCGCAGAACAAATCATGGCTTTTTTTAATGTACGGTTAAATGAAATCAAAAAACGAAGATTGGAATATATGTTGGGAGCCTTCTTTTTGCGTAAGTCTCAGAAACACTATGTGGACTTAAACAAGCGCAAACGGCGGTTGATTACAGATAATCCATTATTTAAACAATTTTGTCAGTGGATGCAACCAGTATTTCCAAATTATTTTCAAAACGAGGACGAGGTAGGCGCGCTTTTTTTAGTGTTGATGACAAGAGAAGAATATTATACGGATGAAGAAATCCGTACCAGTATTTTTACGTTCCACCAAAAATATCAGACCCCGCCTTATACTGCACTTTATGAAGCGAAAGAAGCACTAGAATTCTACCAAACAGAACAAGGACTTCCAACAGAAACTTTATCTAAAGAAGCAGAAAACTATTTATTCAGTAGCCATTTGTTTGCGTATCTTTTTCCGGAAGCAAAAGAAACGATTGATGGCAACGACAGTGATTTCATGAACCATCTAGTGATTGAAAACAAGGAATTAAAACATTGGCTCGATTTATTCTTTGAAGTAGAACGTAGAGAAGTCCGACATCCGGCTTTTCAAAATATTTCCTTTTTGATGGGGAGATATCTGACGGTTTTAAAAACAATGGGCGCATTCACTCAACAGTTGCCTCAGATAACGATTTTGCTAATGACAGATTTTCCGTTATTTGAAGAACAACTGATCCAAGAGGGGCTACGTAATTTTTTCCGCAATGACTATCAGTTGCTTTTTTTACCTACAGACTATCGTGGAAGAGATGTCGATTTGTTGCTTTCAACGAGCAAAGTTCACCGTAAGCCATGGGCAGACTTAGAATACTTTATCGTAACAGGCGAATTACAATTGAAAGACTATATTGAACTTTTTGAAAAGATAAGACTGATCCAAGAAAAAAATAATCGCAGGAGATGAAGAAAATGACATTTGAAGAAATATTACCAGAAGTAAAAAAAGGAGCAAAAGTGATTCGTGAAGGCTGGAGTGGTTTTGAGCTTTACGTCGTTCTTGTATCTGGAGATGAATTTGACGGTTGTCCCGTTACTCCTTATTTTTTGATCAAAACTAGCGACGAAGGATTTTCTAGTTTTGCCCCAACTGTTTGCGATATCTTGGCAGATGACTGGGTCATTGTAAAATGAAAAACCACTATACAGATCTAGTTGAAAAAGTTGTTTTTGTGACTGGTGCAGCTTCGGGAATCGGACATGCACAAGCTAAAGCATTTTTAGAGCAAGGCGCCCAAGTTTTTGGACTGGATCAGCAAAATGGTGGGATGGGAGAACTTTCCACGAGTTATCCAGAATCTTTTATGTATTACTTGGGAGATATCACAAAAAAAGAAGTACTTTTAGAAGCGGTAGAAACTTGCCATCGTCACTTCGGTGAAGTAGAGATTTTATTGAATACGGCTGGGATACTTGATGCCTATCACCCGTTGTTAGAAACGGATGAAGCGTTGTGGGATCGGATATTTGCGGTCAATGTAAAAAGCATGTATCGTTTGACTCAATTGCTACTTCCAGAGATGCTTCAACGAACCTCTGGAACGATCATCAATATGGCTTCTATCGCTGGCTACGTGGCTGGTGGAGGCGGTGTTGCCTACACAAGTGCCAAGCACGCGATTATTGGTTTTACCAAACAATTAGCGCTCGACTACGCTTCCCAAGGTATTTGCGTAAAAGGAATCGCACCAGGAGCTATCCAAACGCCAATGAATACGGCTGATTTTGCAGGAGATGGTAAAATGGCAGAATGGGTGGCAAATGAAACGCCAGTCAAACGCTGGGCCAAACCAGAAGAAGTGGCTGAATTGACGTTGTTTTTAGCAACACCTCAAGCCAGCTATATCCAAGGAGCAATCGTTCCGATCGATGGTGGTTGGCTCTTAAAATAGCTTTTTTGTTGCTATTGTAAAACGAGCTATCGGTTATACGATCACTTATTCTTAAAGTATAGGCAGTATGACCAAAAAAAACTTACACTACGGCACTTCAGTTGGAAGAAAATTCCCATCCTTTGGTCGTAGTTATTACCAAGAATATTATCTTGCAAAGGAGAAAACAAATGGACCATAAAGAAATAACTTCAAAAAACCGTTGGACGACAGCAGAAATCGCGCGAATGGCTTTGGTCACAGGTTTATATGTAGCAGTCACCCTTGTATTGTCTGTAATCAGTTTTGGTGCCATCCAAATACGGTTATCAGAAATGTTCAATTATCTGTCCCTCTATAATAAAAAATATATTTATGCTTTAACACTAGGTGTAGCATTAGCTAACTTGGCTTCGCCACTTGGGTTGGTCGATGTCGTCGTTGGTAGTGTCAGCACACTGATCGTTCTATTGCTCAATTATAGTGTGACGAAACGAGTAAAAAATATGAAACTGAAAATGGTGATTACAACGCTTATTTTTGCATTCTCCATGTTTACAGTGGCAGGACAGTTAAAATTATTGTATCAAGCACCCTTTTTCTTTAATTGGGGAGTCATTGCTTTAGGCGAATTGGCTTCTATGATTGTGGGGGGCGTCATCATCTACCGGATCAGTAAAAAAATCGATTTGACTAAATAAAGTGTGAATTAAATGGTATAGCTTTGTACATGAATGAACATGATAAAAATAAGTGGTGCACTACTGTCCCGCATTGATTGTCGAATAGTAGTGCACCGCTTATTTTTTTATTGTAATGGGAAAAATAGTTATTTTTTAGGTGAAGCAATAGTCGAGTGAGTAATCAGGTGCAGTCTTTTTCTCAATAAGATCCCTAGATAAGCCGCTGCAGTTCCTTTGATCAGTTCTGGGAGTAGGAAGGGAACGAACCCACTTAAAAATGCCGTTTGGATCGATAACCCGCCACTGATTTTCAACCAAAATGTGCCAAAAATCAAAGCAATCACAGAACCTAAGAGATTTGCAATAAAAGCTTGCGGATAATTTTCGCCCCATTTTTCAATCAGCCAACCAATCAGCAAGGTCTGAAAAATAAACCCAATCAAATATCCACCAGTAGGGCCAAATAGGACACCGATCCCACTAGTCATGCCAGAAAAAACAGGTAAGCCGATCAATCCTAGCAATAAGTAAATAAAGACGGCTACCGTTCCTGTTCGTTTACCAAGAAAGGTGGCGGTCAGCCCGATCGCAAATGTTTGGCCTGTTAAAGGAATGATACCTAAGGGGATGGTAAATTGTGAGAGGACAGCGATAATCGCTGCAAATTCAGCCGCAAGTATAAGTTCTTTCAAAGATTTTGTCATAATTTCTCCTTTTCGTTAACTTTATATTTTTAATAGGTTAACGAAATTGTACGTGATATACATAGAATTGTAAAGAGAAAAATGAAAATATGTTGATCATAACCAATGAAACGGATTCAGAACTATTTAAACAAAAAAACAAGTCGAATACTCTGGAGAAAAAGAACGTCTGCTCAAAACAGCAGTTTTTTAAGCGAACTTTTTGGATTGTACTTCAAAAAAACGACTCTCAGATTATTCGGTTTATTTCCGAATGAGTTGCTTCTGCTCCCGCCGTTTATCCGGAATTAGGGTCTGTAGCAAAACTGATTTTTAGATTTGTCCCATATTCAAGCTTAGTTTTTCTTCTTTAAAACTTATAATAAAACGGTGTTCAAAGAGCTGACCTTCGGCAATAAGTCAAAAAATCTCAAAACATGGAAAGCTGTTTCGAGTTTTTCCTCCTTATCGCTAAGGCCAAAGCGCTCTTTTCACAACCTCTAAATAAAAAAGCCCAACTACCGAAGTGGTAGTGGGCTTGTAAACCGAAACTTTTGAAATTATAGGCTTTGGTTGTAGTATTCAACGACAAGTGCTTCGTCGATTTCTGGATATAGTTCGTCACGTTCTGGTAAACGAGTTAATGAACCTTCCAATTTTTCAGCGTCAAAGCTTACAAATGCTGGGCGTCCAACAGTTGCTTCAACAGCTTCTTTAACTGTTACGATGTTTTGTGATTTTTCACGAACTGAGATCACTTGACCCACTTCAACGTGGTATGAAGGGATATCAACGCGTTTGCCATCAACAGTGATGTGGCCATGGTTAACTAATTGACGTGCTTGACGACGAGTAGTTGCAAGACCTAAACGATAAACAACATTGTCTAAACGTTGTTCTAGTAAGATCATGAAGTTAACCCCGTGTTTACCTTCTTTGATTTTGCTAGCTTTAACGAACAAGTTACGGAATTGACGTTCGTTCATTCCGTACATATGACGTAGTTTTTGTTTTTCAGTTAATTGCATACCGTATTCTGATTGTTTGCCACGGCTGTTTGGTCCATGTTGACCTGGAGCGTAAGGGCGACGTGCTAATTCTTTTCCTGTGCCTGATAATGAAATACCTAGGCGACGAGAAATTTTCCATGATGGTCCTGTATAACGAGACATTAAAATTTCCTCCAATAAATAAATGTAGTTTTTGGAGTAAAATAATCCGATGAAAAATTCATAATCGTGTAGTCCGTTCTTCAATCTTCACCTTTGCAGCCGCGGTTACACAATTGAACCCGAATCGGGGCAACGAACTAGGGACGTATTATTATTCTTCTGCTGCATTATTTTACACAAATTCCAGTATAAAGGAAATCACTTGGTGATGTCAAGTGAAAAAGCTTCTAAAAACGCTTTACAAACGCTTCCGCACTCTATAAAATAAGGAGGTATATGCCAAAAGCATGAAAATAATTGAACAAATCAAAGGAGAAAAGAGATGAACCCAGTATCACCGTTGTTTGAAAAGATCGATGCCTCGATCGAAAAGAAAGTCGACTTGTTCGACAATAGTTTTGCACGTTATGCACTACGCGCCATATTTGCTTGTTTATTTTTAACATTAGGAACAGCTGTGGCTTTTGCAATCGCAATGAAAGGCGAAGCAATCGCTCACGGACTTGGGAAGATCCTTTATGCATTTATGTTTAGTTGGGGTTTGGTAATGATTTTGTACATGAATGCAGAGTTAGGGACTTCGAATATGCTTTATATGACAGTCGGTGTTTATCGTAAGCGCTTGAATCTATCGAAAGCACTAAAAATTTTATTTACTTGTATTTTGTTTAATCTGATCGGCGGCTTGTTGTTTGGATTTTTGGTTTCTGCTACTTCGCCATTTCAAAGTTTGGCATTGGACAATTATATGTTAGAATCAGTTGCAACGAAACTGACAAAGCCGACGATGACGATTTTGGTGGAAGCGATGTTTGCAAATATCCTAGTCAATACAGCTGTTTTGATCAGTATGCGTATGAGGGATGATGCAGGTAAAGTATTAACGGTTGTGTTCATTATTTTCATTTTCTCATTTTTAGGTTATGAACACGTGATTGCGAATTTTCCTGCTTTTACATTGGCTTTCTTTGCTTCAGGAGGACAAATGGATGCGATGACGCTAGGCAACATCGTACATAATTTATTGTTTGCCTTGCTTGGAAATTATATAGGAGGCGGACTAGTCATGGGGCTAGGGTACGCTTGGTTGAATCAGTCAAAATCAGCTTATGTGGACTGACCCCTTCAAAAGGAGGAGGAAAATTGGAAAAGCTTGTTTTTCCAAAAAATGAAGAGAAAGCTAAACAGATGGAAGACTATATGCGTAATCAGTTTTTATTTGCCGGCGTGCCAAAACCAGAACGAGCACATATGCAAAAAAAATTGTTGCTTGAGAGTAAATACCTATCTGTTTCAGAAATTATTGCTTTGGCTGACTATTATTATGGTCAAATCGAAAGAGAGTATCAGTATTTAGCCATCGATTTAGTCCAACGTAACGTTCAACGTTTTACTTTTGATGAGTTGCGGGCATTGATAATGCTTGTAGAAAGAAAAGAATGGTGGGACAGTATTGATCTATGGCGGAAAGTTTACAGTACATGGTGCCTTCGCCATCTAGAGTAACTGGAATCAGTTTTTAATGTTTTTGCACAACAAGATGATTTTTGGTTGCGGCGTATTGCCATTACGCTACAATTAGGTTTTAAAGAAAAAACGGAGACACAGCTACTTGCAAAAGCAATCGAAGCCGACCGTATGACCAATGAGTTTTTTATCCAAAAAGCAATTGGGTGGGCTTTAAGGGATTATAGTAAAACCGACGCAGATTGGGTAAGAGAACAATTAGCAAAAGACTTGAGTCCTTTGGCAACAAGAGAAGCAAGCAAGTATTTATAAGAAAGAGAGACGACAAAAAATGAAACGCAAACTATTTGTATTTGATATTGACGGAACATTGTTGGACACGAATAAGCAAGCACTAGATAGCACGAGAGAAGCGCTCGATAAATTACGAAAAGCAGGTCATTTAGTGACGATTGCTACGGGACGTAGTCGTTTCCATGCACAGGAAGTGATCCGTGACTTAGATTTTACCAACTATATTTTATGTAATGGAGCTGCAGGTTTTTTAGATCATGAACAAGTCTACAAAAATCTTTTGGATCGTGAACAGTTAGACCGCTTTGTCGAAGAAGCACATAGTGAGAATATCGATACGGCATTTGTTAGTCTAGATAATATCAAGCGCTCTTCTTCGAATCATGTCGGAGTGATGGAAGAAGCAATGCATTCATTTGGCGCCGTTTTGCCTGAGTTGGATCAATATTTTGTCGAGGAACAAGAGATTTACCAAGCTTTAGCCTTTTTTGATAAAACCTATGATGATCGTTTTGCTGATTATGATAAGATCCGTTTTGTACGTTGGCATGAAAATAGTGTAGACGTTGTTCCTCATGACGGTTCAAAAGCAGCGACAATCGTACATTTAGCCGATCAAGTTGGTATTGCGCAAGAAGATATCATTAGTTTTGGTGACGGACAAAATGACCGAGAAATGTTGCGTATGTCAGGAATCGGAGTAGCAATGGGAAATGCTGCGCCGGAAGTCCAAGCAGAAGCAAAAATAGTCACAGATACAAATGACCAAGATGGTATTTGGAAAGCGTTGAAAGAATTGGCTTTTATTTAGTCTATTCCCACTGATTATTCGAATGACGAGTCAAAAATCGTTTAGGTTTGAGAAATTGGAAAGAAAAGAGGTTGGGACAGAAGTGTTTAACTCCAAGAAATAAGAAGAAATGAACGAAAATTGCTTTTTCAAATTTTTGTGAATTTCGGCTTATTTCCGAAAGATTTGCTTCTGCTCCCACCGTTTATTCGTTTTTAGAGAATGAGACAAAAGTGTTTCGGCTCTTTGTCAAATGATGTTGGTAAAGAGAAATCTTAGAATAATTTGGACAGAACAGAAAGAAGAAAACCTCTTTCTGTTCTGTTTATTTGGTTAAAAATGTTTTGCCATGACGAATCATGATTCGTAGTTTGAAATTGTAAAAGTTGCGAAAGCCGTAAGCATTGCGTTTTAATACTTTGATGTGGTTGTTTAAACATTCCAATGGTCCATTTGAATAGCTGTAGTGAAGCGCATTTTGGATCTGTGGCAGAAACTTTTTAAACGTTCGTAAAGTTGTTGTATAGGTTTCAGGCAGACCGCTAATGTCTCTAGTTAAACAATCCTCAAATAGTGACTGATCTCTTTTCTTTACCGCATAAAGAACGTCTTGGTATAACTGATAGCCTTGGCGTAGGTTGGGACAAGCAGCTAACAGTCGATCGACAATCTCACTTTCAGTCAAATAATCTTTAAAACTGGCACGCCAAACCCGTTTTTCGTAGTTTAACTTTGCTTCTTCTTTTTGTAGGAGTTTCCAATAGCGTTTCAATTTTTTCCCTAACCCTCGTTGAGAGTGGGAAGTTCCTTTAAGCCGTGCCGTGGTTTCTTTCACTCGATGATTCAAGAAGGTTCTGCCAATATGTTGGACGATGTGGAAACGGTCGATGATCAACTGAGCATTCGGGAAAAGCTTTTTAACTAACGAAGCATAAGGCGCATACATATCAATAACAATCAATTGAACGGCTTCACGAGTCGCTAATGAAAACCGAGAAAAATAGCGTTCTAAATAAGGCAAGCGTCGATTTTCGACAATATCCAATAATGCATGGCTTTGTCCGTCCATCATGATAAAACTCATTGCACTGGCAACACTTCGAACCGATTTGAATTCATCAAAGCATAAGACCTTTGGCAAAGTCTGTTTGAAAGGATTCAATGGGCGGTAGAATCGCTTCATGACACGATAGACCGAAGAAGTGGAGATATTTTTCTGACGGGCGATTTCCGTCATGGAAGTATTCTCTTTTAAGCGAGCAATGACAGACCAACGAACTTTTTGACTAATGAAACAGTGTTTTTCAGCAACAGAGGTATCCGCTACGAATGTTCTTTGGCAAGACTTACATTTAAATCGTTGTTTCTTCAACTCCAGATAAGTGCGATACTCAGACACATCATTCAGTAACAACCGAACGGTTGTCGTCCCCCAACGAATGATCCTAGAGGGGACGACACAAAGACAATGGGGACACTCTTCTGGCGTGTACTGAAGAGTTCCTTTGTAAATCAAGCAAATTTGCCCTTTATATTTTTCTTTAGTTAAACAATTTTCCTCGAAATAGATATTTAGGTCTAGGATATTTAGGGTATCTTTGATAAGCTGAGTATGAGACATCTTGAATCCTCCTATGAATTTGTTAGCCAAATTAATTCTAAAGGATTTCAGGGTGTCTTTTCTATATTTTTTTATACAAAAAAAGATGTTGGCGAAGTTCACCAACATCAAAAAGTATAGAGCCAGTGTTTCTTACTTTTGTCCTATGCTCTTTTTTTTTGATCTTTCCAAAAAAACTGGCTTTTGTACGCTGCTTATTCGAGAGTCTGTGGCAAAACTAATTTTTAGATTTGTCCCACATTCTTTTCGACAATAAGAAAGGGGACCAAATAGATACTTTTGACTCAGGTTTTAAACAAGAATAAACGGTGACGGAAGAAGAAAATCAGCTTGATATCCCAGAGCAAAACACTTCTGGACCGGTCTCAATCGTAGGGTTATAAGCTGTATTTCTTCAGGTATGCTTGGCAAATTGATCGTTTAATCGAAGCTTTTTTGCGTGTTGCTGTATGTTAACCGTTTTCTCGGTAGTGGATGCTGAATAAATTTACTTTTTCAAATTGATATATGAAGAAAGCTGGTGTATTCTTTTAACTAAATGTTTTAGTGAAGGTGGGAAAAGGGTTTGTCTGTACGTCTACGGGGGTTTATTTATGTAATCAGTGGTTCGATTTTATGGGGAGCATCTGGGAGTGTCGCCCAATACTTTTTTGCAAAAAATGCTGTTAGTACGGAATGTATTGTTGGTCTGCGGTTGTTAGGTGCTGGTTTTTTATTGTCTTTATGGGCTTTTTTTACGCAACGAAAACAGTTGACTCAACTGTTCAGTCGGCCGAAAGATATAGGTCATGTGTTGTTGTTTGGTTTTGCTGGTGTTGTGCCATCGCAATTTACTTATTTTATGGCGATCCGCTTGGGTAATGCCCCGACCGCCACTATTCTGCAGTTTTTAAACCCGGTTTTTATTCTGCTTTATTATTCGATCCGTCAGAGAACAGCTCCGCGACGAATTGATCTCTTATCGATTGTTTTAGCGATTGCAGGGACCTTTCTATTGGTGACACATGGTAGTTTGAATCAACTCGTTTTATCACCGTGGGCGGTTTTTTGGGGGATCATGGCTGGGATTGCGGCAACTTTATACACCTTGTTACCGAGAACCCTTTTGCGAACGTATGATGCTACCTTAGTAACTGGCTTGGCAATGTTAGCGGCTGGAATTGCTCTATTGCCGTTTATTTTACGGGAGTGGCCGCTGCATTTATCAAGATCGAGTATTCTTTCTTTGGCCTTTATTATTATTTTTGGTACGTTGTTTTCTTATTTGTTTTATCTCAAAAGTTTGCAGTTTATCAATCCCACTACGACAAGTTTATTGAGT
The DNA here is from genome assembly GCF_001544215.1 of Enterococcus durans NBRC 100479 = LMG 10746. GTDB lineage: Bacteria > Bacillota > Bacilli > Lactobacillales > Enterococcaceae > Enterococcus_B > Enterococcus_B durans. Next base: position 15,208 of record NZ_BCQB01000020.1, on the reverse strand, counting down.
TCGTTTGAACCGTTAACGGCCACTTTTTTATCTGTTTTATTCTTGAACACGTTATTTGATTGGTCTTCTTTGGTGGGAATGGGGTTGATTTTATCTACTACGATTTTACAAGCTTTAGCAAGCAAGTTGCCTTTTAGACGTTACCGTGATAAAAGGATAGGAGTTGTGGGAAAGCCGAAATGAGATCTTTTAGGGCTTTTGCAGCACTTTAATGAAGAAAATGACAACCAAAAATGGTATGAGAAGGCTGATGACTGGTTGTTGGATTTTTTGAACGATAAAAATAGTGATGCTGAGAAGACTATGACTTTAGTCTTCTTAGCATTTTTTACTTTGTTTTCAGAAGGTAAAAGTAGCATAGAAAATTCAATTATGGCAACACACGATCATATGATTTTTACTAGGAGTGAAGGATCATTGAATGGAGAGAACTAAAAGAATGTGGGGCATGTTCTAAATACAAATAAACTGCGGGAGCATAAGCAATTCCTACATAAACAAACCAAAAGCACTTGGAGTGAAACACTTCTGTTTCAGCCTCTTTTCTTTCTTCTATAAAACAACTATAATATAAAGTGACGTTAAAAGAGAAGAGGAAAAAGTGTGCGGGTTTTATTTATTGGTGATGTAGTAGGTTCAATGGGGCGAGAAATGATTACAGAGTATCTTCCTCGATTAAAGAAAAAATTTCGACCACAGGTGACGATTGTCAACGGGGAAAATGCAGCTGCTGGAAGAGGGATCACAGAAAAAATCTATAAGAAGTTCTTACAAGATGGTGTAGATGTGGTCACTATGGGGAATCATACATGGGACAATAGAGATATTTTTGAGTTTATTGACCAAGCAAAAAAAATGGTACGTCCAGCTAATTTCCCAGAAGGAACACCAGGACAAGGGATAGTATTTGTCAAAGTCAACCAGCTTGAATTAGCAGTTATCAATATGCAAGCTCGTTCTTTTATGGTGGATCTAGATGACCCTTTCCGTAAAATGAATGAATTGATCGAAGAAGCAAGAAAAAGAACGCCAATTATTTTTGTTGATTTTCATGGGGAAACAACTAGTGAAAAACAAGCAATGGGTTGGTTCCTAGATGGAAAAGTTTCCGCAGTCGTTGGAACACATACCCATGTGCAAACGAACGATGCGCGTATCTTGCCTCAGGGGACAGCTTATTTAACTGATGTTGGTATGACTGGTCCGTATGATGGAATCTTAGGAATGCGACGTGAACCTGTTATCGAGAAATTCCTAACTGCCCTACCTAAACGTTTTGAAGTGGTAGAAAACGGCAGAGGGCTTTTGAGCGGTTGTTTGTTAGAGATCGATGATGTGACTGGAAAAGCAAAAACGATTGAATTGATCCAAATCAATGAAGATCGGCCATTTTTAGAATAGAGAGTGAGCGAATATTGCCAAAAGAAGCGAACATTCAAAAAGAAGCAGACAAGCTTATGGAACAATTAAGTCTGAATGAAGTAATCATCCGCTACAAAGAACTAGAAATGAAAGTACAAGAGAATCACTATCTAACGCAACTTACAGAAGAAATCCAAAAAGCACAAAAAGAAGCAGTGAACTTTGCACATTATGGCAAGAAAGAAGCGGAAAAAGAAGCGATTGCACGAGCGAATGAGCTGACTGAAACAATGGATCAGCATCCGCTTGTCTTGGCTTACCGCCACCAATTGGTTGAAGCAAACGACCTTTTGCAACATTTGACGAAGATGATCCAAGAGGAAATCAATGAATGGATAGAGGAGGAAGAGCATGCCTCAAAAAACTAAGAATACTCCGATGATGGAACAATATTTAAGCATCAAGGCTCAATACCAAGATGCTTTTTTGTTCTATCGTTTGGGTGACTTTTATGAATTATTTTATGAAGATGCTATCAAAGCATCGCAAATTTTAGAATTGACGTTAACGAGTCGTAACCGAAATGCAGATGATCCGATTCCGATGTGTGGCGTGCCACACCATGCAGCCCAAGGGTATATCGATATTCTGATCGAAAAAGGCTATAAAGTGGCAATTTGTGAACAAGTCGAAGATCCCAAGACAACTAAAGGAATGGTCAAACGTGAAGTGATCCAATTGGTCACTCCAGGAACAGTCATGGACAGTAAAGGTCTTTCGGCTAAAGACAATAATTTCTTGACAGCTGTAGTGAATGATGGAACTGATTTTGGTTTTGCCTATGTTGATTTGAGTACGGGAGAATTAAAAACAGCCCATTTACATGATGAGGAAGCTGTTTTAAATGAAACTTCTGCTTTGCAGACCAAAGAACTTGTTCTGGGAAATGAAATCAGCGAAACACTTTCTGAACAATTGAAGAATCGTCTAGGTTTAGTTTTTTCAAAACAAGAAACAAGTGAAGAAAATGCGGAATTTAGTTTTTTGACAAGTGAATTGAATGACCCGCTTGAAAAAGAAGTGACTGGCAAATTATTGACTTATTTAGCAGTTACACAAAAAAGAAGTCTCTCGCACATCCAAAAAGCGGTAGAATATCAACCCGATCATTATTTAAAGATGGACTACTATTCAAAATTCAACTTGGAACTAAGTCAGTCTATTCGGACAGGCAAGAAACATGGGACACTCTTATGGTTGCTGGATGAGACAAAAACAGCTATGGGTGGTCGTCTGTTGAAACAATGGCTAGATCGTCCTTTGATCCAGTTGAAGCAAATCAACGCACGTCAGGACATGGTAGATTCACTTTTAAATAGTTATTTTGAAAGATTGGATCTTCAAAGTGCCTTGACGAAAGTCTATGATTTAGAACGCCTAGCAGGAAGAGTGGCTTTCGGGAATGTCAATGGGCGTGACTTGATCCAATTGAAAACTTCATTAGAACAAGTACCGTTACTTCGTCAGTTGATTGAAGGCATCAATGAAGGACAGTGGACAGAACTATTAAAAGAAATGCAACCGATGGACCAATTAGTACGCCTGATCGATCAAGCGATCCAAGATGAACCTCCTTTACAGATCACTGAAGGAAATGTCATTAAAGATGGATTCAATGAACAATTGGATGCCTATCGTTCAGCAATGAAAAACGGTAAGCAATGGCTAGCAGAGTTAGAAGCAAGAGAACGACAAAATACAGGGATCAAAAACTTAAAAGTTGGTTTCAACCGCGTTTTTGGGTATTATATTGAAATCACGAAAGCCAATCTTGCGAACACTGAACTAGAAAAGTATGAAAGAAAGCAAACACTAGCGAATGCAGAGCGCTTCATAACCCCTGAATTGAAAGAATTAGAAACACAGATTCTTGAAGCAGAAGAAAAATCAGTAGATTTAGAATATCAGTTGTTTTTGGCAGTAAGAGAAGAAGTGAAAAAAGCCATCCAACCATTACAAACACTTGCCAAGGCTATTAGTACAGCAGATGTTTTGCAAAGCTTCGCTACTATCAGTGAACGCTATCAATATGTGCGCCCTGAAATGGTTACAAACCGTCATGAACTAGTGATTCAAGAAGGACGCCATCCAGTAGTCGAAAAAGTTTTAGGACATCAAGAGTACATCCCGAATAGTGTGGAGATGGCAGAAGATGAAATGATCTTGTTGATAACAGGACCAAATATGTCAGGTAAAAGTACGTATATGCGGCAGTTGGCATTGACTGTTCTAATGGCACAAATGGGTTGTTTCGTACCCGCGCAAAAAGCCATCCTACCAGTATTCGATCGGATCTTTACTCGTATTGGAGCAAGTGATGATCTTATTGCTGGCCAAAGTACATTTATGGTTGAAATGATGGAAGCGAACCAAGCATTGCTCCATGCTACACCGAATAGCTTGATTCTATTTGACGAGTTAGGTCGAGGAACGGCAACGTATGATGGTATGGCATTAGCCCAAGCAATCATTGAGTATATCCACAAAAACGTACAGGCAAAGACATTGTTCTCTACGCACTACCATGAATTGACTGTTTTAGACCAAGAATTACCTCAGTTGAAGAATGTCCACGTGGGTGCGGTGGAAAAAGAAGGGGAAGTGGTCTTCCTCCACAAGATGATGGACGGACCCGCAGACAAAAGTTATGGGATCCACGTAGCGAAAATTGCTGGATTACCTCCTAAATTATTAGAGCGGGCAGCTAAAATTTTAGAAACGCTAGAAGCGGGCGATACTATCCATCATTCAGTCGCTGTCGAAGTTGAAGTGGCATCAAGCAAAGAAATCTCGTATCCAGAAGCTAACACGCTACAAGAAGAGCCAGCAGAAACACAACAACTTTCATTGTTTAGTGAATTAAGTGAATCAGAAACAGCTGTCATCACCGCTTTAAAACAGATGAACCTTCTAGAAATGACGCCGATGGATGCATTGAATCAATTATACGAACTAAAAAAACAACTATAGGAAGAAGGCGTTGAGATGGCAAAAATTCAGGAACTATCGGAACGATTAGCCAATCAGATCGCAGCTGGTGAAGTTGTCGAACGGCCAGCATCCGTGGTAAAAGAACTCGTTGAAAATGCCATTGATGCCGGAAGTACGCAAATTGATATTTTAGTTGAAGAAGCAGGCTTGAAAAAAATCCAAGTCATTGATAATGGCGAAGGTATCTTGACTGAAGATGTGGAAAATGCGTTCAAACGCCATGCTACAAGTAAGATCCATAGTCGTGATGATCTTTTCCGCATCCGTACGTTAGGGTTTCGCGGAGAGGCGCTTCCTAGTATTGCTTCCGTATCGTTGCTTACGATTGAGACAGCAAATCAAGAGGAAACACAAGGAACCTACTTAGAATTGAAGGGCGGAGAAGTAATAGAGCATCGCCCGGCGCCACTAAGACAAGGAACAAAAATCACCGTTGACAATCTGTTCTTCAATACACCTGCACGGTTAAAATATGTAAAAACATTGCATACGGAGTTAGCCAATATTGGCGATATCGTCAATCGCTTAGCTTTAAGCCATCCCACGATTGCATTTCGTTTAGTCCACGATGGCAATAAAATGTTGGCAACAGCAGGAAATGGAGATCTAAAACAAACGATTGCGGGGATCTATGGATTAGCTACAGCAAAAAAAATGTTGAAAATTGAAGCGAACGATTTAGATTTTGAAGTCTTTGGGTATGTTTCTTTGCCAGAAGTTACTCGTGCAAGCCGAAATTATTTATCGACGATCATCAATGGCCGCTTCATCAAGAATTTCTCGTTAAACAAAGCAATCGTGGCAGGTTACGGCTCGAAACTAATGGTTGGTCGTTTTCCAATTGCTGTTTTAGAAATCAAAATGGACCCGTTATTAGTCGATGTCAATGTCCATCCTACAAAACAAGAAGTCCGTTTATCCAAAGAACAAGAACTGACAGATTTGATTGCTCAGGCGATCCAAACAGCACTATCACAAGAAAACTTGATTCCTAGTGCTGCAGACAATTTAAGATTTAAGAAAAAAGTACCGGATCAACCAAAAGCTGAACAAATCGAGATTGATTTATCTTATGCGTTTGAAGAGCAGAAACCAAAAACCCCGCAAAGTTTGGGTTACGATCAAACGACAGGCGCATTCTATGTTTCTGAGGAAAAGAGTCCAGTTGTGAACGATTCTGTTGATAACTCTGTGGAAAGTGTTGAAAACAATGAGGAATTTTCTGAAGAAACAGGGGATTATCCAGAAAAACAGGGAAAAACGGTGGATAAACCTGGTGATACTGTGGATAACTTTGTAGAAAAATCAGTGGATAAGTCTGCAGATGAGTTATCCACTGTGGGCAACTTTTTAGAACAAGAAGTTCCTAGTCAAGATGTAGCGGAAACTGTGTACGAGGAAGAATTAGCTTTACATCCAGAATTTGAGCTAGGGAAAAAAGATCGTGGATTGGAGCAAGCAATCCAAAAACTCGAGACTGAAAAGGCAACACAACGTTTTCCTCAGTTGGAATATTTTGGACAAATGCATGGAACATATCTCTTTGCTCAAAGCAAAGAAGGACTCTATATCATTGACCAACATGCCGCTCAGGAACGGATCAAATATGAATATTTCCGAGAAAAAATCGGGGAAGTCACAGATGACCTTCAAGAACTGCTTGTTCCTTTTGTTTTAGATTACCCGAATAGCGACGCATTGAAATTAAAAGAGCAGAAACCTGTACTTGAAGAAGTCGGGATTTATTTAGAGGAATTTGGCCAAAATAGTTTTATTGTTCGTGCGCACCCAACTTGGTATCCAAACGGGGAGGAAGAAGCGATCATTCGAGAAATGATCGATATGTTATTGTCCACTGGAACGGTTAGTGTGAAGAAATTTCGTGAGGCAACAGCAATCATGATGAGTTGTAAACGATCGATCAAAGCGAACCATTATCTGAATGAAGCACAGGCTAGGGTACTGTTGAACGATCTTGCCCAATGTGAAAATCCGTTTAATTGTCCACATGGAAGACCAGTACTGATCCACTTCACTAATTCAGATATGAAAAGAATGTTCAAAAGGATCCAAGATCCACATTAAGGCGAAGAGGGGAAAACAGATGAAAGTTGTTTTGGCTTCACAGTCACCAAGAAGAAAAGAATTACTAGGACGATTGGTTTCCACATTTGAGGTTCAACCTGCTGATATCGATGAAACGCCATTTGAAGGGGAAAACCCTAAACAATATGTACAACGAATGGCTCTTGAAAAAGCGAAGGTTGTTAAAAGTAAACAACTACCAGATACATTGATCATTGCAAGCGACACGACGGTGGTGCTTGAAGATGAGATCATGGGTAAGCCTGAGAATGAGGAAGAAGCGCAAGAGATGCTTCGAAAACTAAGTGGCACGACCCATGATGTCTATACAGCAGTCGTTCTAACAGATCATCAAAAAGAAGAAAAAATCTTAGCACATGCGGCAGTTACTTTCTACGATCTAACAGATGTAGAGATCGCTGCTTACTTAGCAACTGGTGATTATGCTGATAAAGCAGGCGCATATGGTATCCAAAGCCTGGCTGGTGCGTTTGTCAAAGCAATTGATGGCGACTATTACAGTATTGTGGGATTTCCCATTGGTGCCGTCAATCAAGCGCTGAAAAAATTTAACTGAAACTAAAAAAAGGCTCATTATCAAAGGATAGTGGTAATGAGAAATTCTGGAATAAATTAGACGAGGTCGAGACAAAAGTCGTTTAGGTTTGATAAATTGGAGAGAAAAACGAACAATACGCTTTTTGTATTGCTCGTTTTTTTTTTTTGAAATTTCCAAAAAACCTGATTTTTAGATTTGTTCCATATTCGTTTATTATTGTAGGTTTTGAAGACCCTTGTATAGTAGGCAGTTCCGGAAAGCTTCCAACGAGGTAAAAAAGCCTCTTAAACTGGTAAGATGAGGAAAATGGGACAAAAGTAAGAAACACTTTTGTCTCGACCTCATTTTATTTCCAAAGATTAGTCCTTGTTGCTTATAGATGTCAAATTCATTCTAAAGAATTTCAAGCTATCTTTTCTATACTTTTGAATCACAAAAAATGTTGACGAACTTCACCAACATCAAAAAGTATAGAACCAAAAAAATGAGCCAAGTAACCTCGTTATGCAGAGGTTATCTGGCTCATTTTGTCTTACTTGATTTTTGCTTTACCGACTTGTTCGCCGTGGCGGACAAGTCCTGTTTGATCGAGTGATAATCCAGCTACTTTTTCATCGTTAGTTAGAACAACGAGGATATCGGTCTTTTTCCCTGCTTGCTCAACCGCAGCTAGATCCATTTCAGCTAAACGTGTATTTGGTGTGACAAGGTCGCCTTCTTTCACGTGTATAGTGAAAGGCGCTCCTTTTAACTCAACCGTATCAAGTCCCATATGAACAAGGACTTCAAGGCCTACATCACTTAAGATACCGATAGCGTGTTGTGTTTCAAAAACGCTAGTGACTCTACCACTGACAGGTGCATACACATTGTTGTTTGAAGGTTCGATCGCGTATCCTTCACCCATCATTTTTTGAGAAAAGACAGGGTCATCAACTTCGATGATCTCTTTAACTGGTCCATCTGCTACTGCAAACAATTCTTCAGTAAGAGCTACGCTAGTTGTTGCTGTGTTGACTGGTTCGAACTGTTTTGGAGCAACAGTGCTACCGTCTGCTGTTTGTAATTGGACACTTGATTCAGCAACAGGTACAGCTCGATCAATTTTATTCAAAATACCTTGACGTCTAAAGATGACAGTCAAACCGAAAGGAACAATGACTGCAATGACCATTGCAATGATAAATGGTACCCATGCTTGTGCTTGGATAGCCAAGATGCCAGGCAAGCCTCCTACACCGATAGCATTTGCGCGTACACCCATCAAGTTAGCGAACATCCCTGCTAGACCCGAGCCAACCATTGCTGCCACAAATGGATAAACGTATTTCAAGTTGATCCCGAACATTGCAGGTTCTGTTACACCTAAGTAACAAGAGATCATTGCAGGAATAGAGATTTGTTCTTCTTTTTTATTCCCTCTGTGTAAGAAGATGATTGCCAGTACAGCTGAACCCTGTGCGATATTTGATAGAGCAATCATAGGCCAGAGGTTCGTTGAACCAAAATCAGCAATCAACTGCATATCGATCGCATTTGTCATATGGTGCAATCCAGTAATTACTAATGGGGCATATAAGAAACCAAATACTGCACTGAATAGCCAGCTGATTGAAGAAGTCAACCCTGTATTTACGACATTTGAGATCCAGCTACCAATTGTCCAGCCGATAGGACCTAAAATTACATGAGCTGCTAAGACTGTTGGTACCAATGAGAATAATGGTACGAAGATCATTGAGATCGACTGTGGGATATACTTACGGAAGAAAATTTCCAAATAAGCTAACATGAATCCGGCAAGCATTGCTGGAATCACTTGTGCAAATCCGAAATCCCAGAAAGGAATATCAGCAGCAGTTGTAGCTACACTATAGGCATTTAATAATTGCGGTGAAACTAATGTGATCCCTAAAACAATTCCTAAAATTTGTGTAGTACCCATTTTCTTCGCGATACTCCAAGTGATCCCGACAGGTAAGAAGTGGAAGATTGCTTCACCTGGTAACCATAAGAATCCATTGACACCATTCCAGAACTGAGAATGTTCAACGATCGTTCCACCAAGACTCGCAAATTGGATACCTTCTAATACATTACGAAAACCTAAAATCAGTCCACCCACGATAATTGCAGGAATCAGTGGTGTGAAAATTTCCGCTAAAACAGCAATTGCTCGTTGGACCGGATGAAGATTTTGCTTGGCTGCGACTTTACTTTGTTCTTTGGATACGCCTTCAACACCAGATACAGCGACAAAATCATTGTAAAATGTGGCTACATCATTGCCGATAATTACTTGAAACTGGCCTGCGTTAGTAAACATTCCTTTGACACTGGGAATATCTTCGATTGCTTTTTCGTCTGCTTTTTGCTGATCATTCAAAACGAAACGCATACGTGTAGCACAGTGACTCACAGCGGCAATATTTTCTTTTCCGCCGATACTCTCTAGTAGTTTTTCGGCATCTACTTGGTACTTTGCCATAGGAATAAACCCCTTTCTTTTCAACTTGTGTATACAAGTTGTTCATATCCATACTATACTGTTTTATTTAGTGAATTGCAAGCGTTTTATTTGAAAATAAAAAAATCTTGTAACCGCTATAAAAAACGATGGAGTGAATGGAGTAAGAAAGTAGCCAGAACATTGAAATCAGAAAAAAGCTGTAGTATAGTTGATTAACGAGTAAGAGATTTCAACTGTTTAGTGGAGGAGAAACGAATGAATAAATTCAATGAAATTTTTTTAGATTTGGAACAAAAAATTTTGGAAAAAGAATATCCTCCCCATACGTTGTTGCCAAGTGAGAATCAATTGATCAAGATTTATGGTGTTTCACGGGAAACAATCAGAAAAGCGCTTAATCTTTTGACAACAGAAGGTTATATCCAAAAAAAACAGGGAAAAGGGTCAATCGTATTAGAACGTAATCGATTTGATTTTCCAATCGCTGGTTTAACTAGCTATAAAGAGCTACAAGAAGCACAACATATTCCTAGTGAAACCATCGTGCAGACGTTAGAAGAAACAACAGTTGATCAAGCACTTAGCGATGTTACTGGTTGGGTAAAAGGAACACCGGTCTGGCATTTGATACGTCAAAGAAAAATCAATGGGGAAATCGTGATCTTGGATAGAGATTATCTATTGAAGGACGTAGTTCCTGTGTTGACAAAGCAGATCAGTGAAGGGTCTATTTATGAATACTTTGAAGATGAGTTACAGCTGACGATTGCTTATGCCCAAAAAGAAATCACCGTTGAACCTGTGACAGCAGCGATAGAAGAAGCTATGGATCTAAACGGAGACCAATACGTAGTGGTTGTGAGAGGCTTAGTCCATTTAGAGGATACGAGTTGTTTCGAATATACCGAATCGATCCACCGTTTAGACAAATTCCGCTTTGTAGAGTTTGCAAGAAGACGAAAAGTATAAACCTGTAGCAAAATGAGCAGATTGTTTGCTTCTCCCTCCTTTGTCATTATGATTAAAAGACAAGGAGGCGTTTTTGATGAACGAAATTGAAAAGAAAAAACAAGAGTTAAAAGAACAAGAACCAATTTCCTATGCAGTGACACAAGAAAACGCGACAGAACGACCATTCACAGGAAAATATGATGATTTTTATGAAAAAGGGATCTATGTTGATATTGTCAGTGGTGAGCCACTATTCAGCTCTGCCGAGAAATATGATGCAGGCTGTGGGTGGCCAGCTTTCAGTAAGCCAATCACAAGAAAAGATATCAAAGAAAAAGCTGATTTCTCACATGGGATGCATCGAGTAGAGGTGAGGAGCAATCAAGCAGACTCACATTTAGGGCATGTCTTCAATGACGGCCCCACAGAAAAGGGTGGCTTACGCTACTGTATCAATTCTGCGGCTTTAAAGTTCATTCCTTATGAGGAAATGGAACAGCAAGGATATGGCGACTATCGCTCGTTAGTTGAATGAAAGGTCTGACCATGACAAATTATCAAGTATAATCAAGAAAACGTCTAAGGCGGACAATCAAACGGCTTTCAGTAAAAGAATGACCAATATCTGAACTTTTTATCCACGATCAAGCGCTGTGAACGATGAAATTTGAGGCTGGGACAGAAGTGTTTAACTCCGAGAAATAAGAAGGAGTTGCTTCTGCTCCCGCCGTTTATTCGTTTTTAAAGAATGCGACAAAAGTGTTTCTACTTCTGGCCCAGCCTCGCCTACTGGGGATAGTCACAAATTTCATTGTTTGCGGCTTTTTCCGTCGTATTTTTTTATCCGCTTATCGAGTCCAGTACTGTTTTTGACCTGTACCCGAGATGCTGGCTAGAGATGAGGGCAGAGAAAGCAACACTATGAGATTAAAACAGCTATTTCTCTCTGTTCCAAAGTTTATATGATTTTGGATACATATGACTTGATGATGCGGGAACAAAAATAGCGACCTCTTTTTTCAAAAGCCAAAGTGTGCTACAATAGGAGAAAATATGCGAACGTATGTGTGTGAAAGAAAGAGGATAACAAGATGTATGAATATCTGACAGGTGTGGTCACTTTTATCAATCCCTATTACATAGTAGTTGAAGCAAATGGGATCGGTTATCAAATTGCTTTGGGAAATCCTTACCGTTATAGCAGTCAAATGAACAAAGAAGTAAAAATCTACGTCCATCAAGTCATCCGAGAAGATGCGCATCTTCTCTATGGCTTCGGTTCTCTAGAAGAAAAACAATTATTCTTACGATTGGTCAGTGTTTCAGGCATTGGTCCTAAGAGCGCCTTGGCTATTATGGCTAGTGACGATCATTCGGGATTGATCCATGCAGTAGAATCTGGAGATGTCACTTATTTGACGAAATTCCCGGGTGTTGGTAAAAAGACAGCGCAGCAGATGATTCTTGATCTAAAAGGAAAATTTGGCGAGTTGAGCATCGAGACGCCCTTCAATTTATTTGATGAGACTGCACTGCAAGATGCAACGGCTCTATCTGAGGCAATGGAAGCTTTATCTGCATTAGGATACAGTGAAAGAGAAGTCAAACGTGTAGAAAAACAACTAAAAGAAGTGGAAAATCAAACCACTGATGAATATTTACGTCAAGCATTGAAATTGATGATGAAAAAATAAGGAGGGCTATGAATGACAGACGAACATCTATTATCGCCTGAAACGGGTGAAAATGAACTTAGTTTGGAAAAATCCCTCCGCCCGCAGTATCTTTCGCAGTATATCGGGCAAAACAAAGTCAAACAAGAACTAAAGATCTATATCGAAGCAGCTCGTAATCGGGAAGAGCCTTTAGATCATGTATTATTATATGGTCCTCCAGGTTTAGGAAAAACGACAATGGCCATGGTGATTGCAAACGAAATGGCGGTGAATATCCGGACTACGAGTGGACCGGCTGTTGAACGACCAGGGGATCTAGTGGCGATCCTCAATGAATTAGAAGCTGGAGACGTATTATTTATTGACGAAATCCATCGGTTACCGCGGGTAGCAGAAGAAATGCTTTATTCGGCGATGGAAGATTTCTATGTAGATATCATGGTAGGCCAAGGACCGACTGCTCATCCAGTCCATTTTCCGTTGCCACCATTTACATTGATTGGCGCAACAACTAGAGCAGGAATGCTGTCGGCACCACTTAGAGATCGGTTTGGGATCATTTCCCACATGGAGTACTATGAAGAATCTGATTTAAGAGAGATTGTTATCCGTTCTTCTGATATTTTCCAAACAGAAATCATCGAAGAAGGTGCGTTAGAGATTGCACGACGCTCGAGAGGAACACCTCGTATCGCAAATCGCTTGTTGAAGCGAGTCCGAGATTTTGCGCAAGTCCAAGGCGATGGAAAAATCGATCAGCAGATCGCAGATCGAGCATTGACTTTATTACAAGTGGACCAAGCTGGGCTAGATTATGTGGATCAAAAACTGTTGCGGACAATGATCGAATTATATGGTGGAGGACCGGTCGGACTAAGTACTTTATCCGTCAATATCGGGGAAGAACGAGAAACAGTAGAAGATATGTATGAACCTTTTTTGATACAAAAGGGATTTTTAAAGCGTACACCGCGAGGAAGAATTGCGACTGCCTACGCATACGAACATTTTGGCTACGACTATCAGGTCTGATTTTGTAGTGAATTCAATTCTTTAAGTGGAAAGATAGGAGGAATGTGGATGGGTGATACACTGCACACGAAACAATTGATCAAAACCGTGTTTATCGATCTATGTCAAGAACAGTCTCTACAAAAAATCAGTGTTCAGCGGATTGCGCATGAAGCTGGAATCAATCGTCAGACGTTTTATTATCATTTTACAGATAAATATGATCTATTACGCTGGGTCTATTATGAAGACTGTTTACACTATCTAGATCCTGATTCTCTTTCTTTAGACAATTGGGAAGAACAAGCTTTGAAAATGTTAAAAGCAATCGCTGCTCAAAAAGATTTTTATGCAAGTACAGTAGTTTCAGACCAAGAAGTAATGCAAAAAGAATTTATAACGATCATCCAGCAATCATTTATCAAGATTTTTGAAGAAATGGACGAGGAAAAGCAATTATCTTCAACAGATAAATTGTTTTATGCCCGTTTTTTCTCCTACGGTTGTAGTGGGGTATTGATCAATTGGATCACTCACGAGTATACTGAAACGCCAATGGAGATTGCGATGCAACTCTTTCGTTTAGCCAAAGATACAGAGTTGTATTCTTACCGGTTGTACGCAAAAGAAGAACTAGAAGAAAATGAATGAGGGGAGAACCTGTCAATGACTAGCGTTTTATTTGTGTGCTTAGGAAATATCTGTCGCTCACCGATGGCTGAGGGACTATTGAAAAAGCGGATTGTAGATGCTGGGATGTCGCATCGATTTAGGATTGATTCAGCAGCCACTAGCACGTATGAAATTGGACGTTCACCTCATCCAGGTACGCAAGCGATCTTAGCAAAAGAAAATATTTCTACAGAGGGTATGATTGCCCGCCAAATCCAGCCACAAGACTTCCAAAAATTTGACTGGATCATTGGTATGGATCAGTCGAATGTCGAGGAACTAAAACAGTTAGCACCTACAGATGCTCAAGCCAAAATCCATTTATTTTTGAGTAGTGTACCAGGGAAAGAAGAACAAAATGTTCCTGATCCATATTACACACATGATTTTGATGAAACCTATCAACTGTTGAGCCAAGGTCTTGATTATTGGCTAAAAATATGGAGAAAAGATCAATAAAATAACAATATATATGATAAGTTAACGCTTACTTTTTTTAACTGAAGCAAATCATATTCTTGTTTTTTCGCTAAAAATTAGGTAAAATAGACTTAATTAAGTAACACTTTCTTAGTTAAAGGAGGAGTGCATTCGATGAATGAAGAACCAGTATCACCTATGAAGAAACTGACCAAGTTAGTGACACATACGTCCTACCAGCTTTTCGATTCTTTTGTAAATGACACTGAGAAAATAGCAGAGAATGTACGTCTGCAAGGAAAGTTTGTTCTTGAACTACAAAAAGCGGCAGCGCAACACAGTTTAGTCATTCTGCAAGTCAGAGAAAATCGCATGAGTAATAAATATGAAACGATCTCGGGCTGGGTCGCAACGAAAACAGTGGAAAAAGAGCGGGTCATGATCCGTTTACAAAACCAAGAACAACAAATACGTATGATACCAATTGAACAAATCGAAAAAATCACTAGCCTTTCACCAGCGGGAGAGCAAGAACGATTATCAAAATAAATCAAATCGAAGAGGTTGGGACAGAAGTGTTTAACTCCGAGAAATAAGAAGAAATTAACGAAAATTACTTTTCAAATTTTTGTGAATTTCGGCTTATTTCCGAAGGAGTTACTTCTGCCCCCCACCGTTTATTCGGAGTTAGAGTCTGTGGCAAAACTGATTTTTAGTTTTGTCCCACGCTCTTTTTTTTGTATCAAAGGATCGAATAAAAGCAGAAAATATAGTAGAAATAAAAAAAGGTCCTGCTAGCCGGGGAGCTAGCAGGATAAGGAGTTAAAAATGAAAAAGTGTTGTTAGGGTTGTTTGTTGGTATGCTTATATAATAGCGAGGAGTTGTGAATTTTTTGTGACGAAAGTTTTTGAAAGTTGTTAAATTTCTTTGTAAAAATTATTTCTTATTGT
>NZ_BCQB01000019.1 GCF_001544215.1 Enterococcus durans NBRC 100479 = LMG 10746 | reverse complement strand
GATATTCAATTTCGATTTTTCCTTTTCCATCTTTTTCTTGGATAGCGACACTTGTGCCGAACTTATCCATTAAACGATCTTCGCTTTCACGGATATAGTAAGGTTTTTCTTTTGCTAAACGTGGAATTTTTTTCTTTTCTTTTCCATCATTTTCATTTAATTGTGACACAATTTGTTCTAATTGACGAACAGTCAGATTCTCCGTTACTGCTCGATTTGCTAATTTTAGTATCAAGCTTTTATTTTTCAAGCCCAAGAGTGTACGCGCTTGTCCCATCGAAAGGCGTTGATCTTGGACCATTTCTTTGACAAGATCGGGTAACGTCAACAAACGCAAGTAATTCGCAATATAAGGCCGACTCTTGCCTAAGCGGTTTGCCACTTCTGCTTGTGTCAATTTGAGATTTTTCATCAGCATATCATACGCTTCTGCCTCTTCTAGCGGATTTAAATCTTCACGCTGCAGATTCTCTAGAACGGCAACTTGCATCATTGCTTCTTCATCAAAGTCTCTAACGATTGCTGGGATGGTTTCTTTTTTAGCTAATTTAGAAGCTCGAAAACGGCGTTCTCCGGCAATGATCTCATAGCCTTTTACTGATGATCGGCGAACAATTATGGGTTGAAAAACACCTGATTGCTCAATTGAATTCGCTAATTCTTGTAAAGAGACCTCTTCAAAAGTTTTCCGTGGTTGATACGGATTGGGACGTAATTCATTCAATGGCAACTGGATCACGGTCTCATCTGTTACATCTACAGTTTCTAAATTTTCTAAGTCTTGGAACAATGCATCGATTCCTCGACCTAATCCTTTATTTTTCTTCACGATTAACCACTTCCTTTGCCAATGCTTGGTAGACTTCAGCTCCTCTAGAACGTGGATCATAATCGATAATAGGCATTCCATGACTTGGCGCTTCTGAAAGACGGATATTTCTTGGAATAATCGTTTCATACACTTTTTCACGGAAATATTTACGAACTTCTGCCACTACTTCATTCCCTAAGTTTGTACGGGCATCGTACATCGTAAGTAGCACTCCTTCGATCTCTAACTCAGGATTGAAATGCTTTTGGACAAGACGAACAGTATTCAATAATTGGCTTAATCCCTCTAGTGCGTAATACTCACATTGAACAGGGATCAAAATCGAATCACTAGCTGTAAATGAATTGATTGTCAGATGTCCTAAAGAAGGTGGACAATCGATCAAGATATAATCATATAAGTCAGTGACTTCCGCTAATGAACCTTTTAAGCGAGATTCTCTGGCCATCATTGAGGTTAACTCGATTTCAGCTCCTGCTAATTGGAGAGTTGCTGGCACAATACTTAGATTTTCGTGTTCCGTGACAAGTGTTGCGTCAGCGATAGGTAACTCGTTGACTAACACATCATAGATATCTTGTGTCACATCAGGTTTGCGGATACCTACGCCACTTGTCGCATTTCCTTGCGCGTCCATATCTACTAATAGAACTTTTTTCCCAAGACTAGCTAGACATGCGCCTAAATTTACCGTTGTCGTTGTTTTACCGACTCCGCCTTTTTGATTTGCAACAGATATTATTTGTGCCATCTCTTCTCCTCCTACTTGATTGGTTGCTTGTTAGGCAATCCAGGTTTTCTTGGATATTTTTTCGGTGTGACCTTCTTTTTCTGAATCATAAGAATGTGCCGTTTATCCGTTACGTTAGGTAATTCAACCGTGTATTCTTTGATGAATTTACCGCCTAAAAGAGCAATTGCCTGTTTTGCTTCCATTAACTCTTCTTCACTTTTAGCTGCTTTTAACGCATAAAAATAGCCTTCTTGTTTTACTAAGGGTAAACACAATTCAGCTAGGACGTTCAATCGAGCTACTGCACGCGCCGTGACGTAATCGAAAGACGCACGAAATTGCGGATTTTGTCCAAATGTTTCAGCTCGATCATGGTAAAGATTTGCGGTAATACCTAACTCTTTCGTTAATTCCGTTAAAAAAGTAATCCGTTTATTCAAAGAGTCAACAATCGTGATCTGCAATTCTGGAAATACGATTTTTAATGGAATACTTGGAAAGCCGGCGCCAGAGCCAACATCACAAAGTGTACCATCTTTTGAAAAGTCCCCATCAAACGCTAGAGTCAATGAATCATAAAAATGTTTCAAATAAACATCTTTCTTTTCTGTGATTGCTGTTAAATTCATTTTTTCGTTCCACTCAACTAATAGTTGATAATAGCGTTCAAATTGAGTCATTTGTTGATCCGTCAACTGGATACCTTTTTCTGCCAAAATCTGATGAAATTCTTCTGGTGTCATAGTTTGTCCTTTCATTGTGAAACAGTTACATTGTTTCACGAAATCTCTTCTTACTTTAACGCAAAATGTCAGGAGTTGCAATCTTTCCAATAGAAATTTAAACAGAAAAAGGGATAGGAAAAATGATTTTAACTATTCCAAACGAAAGTCAAAAAAGGAAGGGTAAGTGATATACCAAAAATCTGGTTCCCTTTCATCTTCGGATTACCCTATTCATTGATAATGTACTTAATGGAACATTCTTTTCTATGGTGCAATAAGAGCGCTCAAAAAAAGAGTAAGATAAATAAGTACCTTACAAGGGATAGACTCGTATTCATTTTCTAGAATCAAAAAAAGAAAAAAGGCTTAGTATCAAGCCTTTTCCTCTGTCACTTTCGCAATCTTCCCTTGTTCGATGTAGACCATCAAAATACTTAAATCAGCTGGGTTTACGCCGCTGATTCGACTTGCTTGAGCAATTGTTTCAGGTTGGATTTTTTGTAATTTTTGTTTTGCTTCGGTTGCCAAGCCATTGATGGCTGCATAATCAATATTTTCTGGTATTTTTTTGGCTTCCATCCGTTTTAATTTTTCTACTTTTTCAAGTGCCTTTTTGATATATCCTTCATATTTGATCTGGATTTCTGCTTGTTCGATTTCTTTGCGTGTCAACGCTTCATTCGCAGGAATAAACTGCAATAGATCCTGGTAGCTGATCTCTGGACGTCTTAAGAAGTCACTTGCTAAAACACCATCTTTTAATGGGGCTGCATTGATTGTTGCTAAGAAAGCTTGAACTTCTTCTGTTGGTTTGATACGAACGCTCATCAAACATTTGATTTCTTCTTCAACAGCGGCTTTCTTTTTCAAATATGCATTGTATTGGTCTTCTTTGACCAAACCTACTTGGTGGCCCATTTCAGTAAGACGTAGATCCGCATTATCATGACGTAAGAGCAAACGATATTCTGCACGAGAAGTCAATAAACGGTAAGGTTCGTTTGTTCCTTTTGTGACTAGATCATCGATCATCACACCGATATAACCATCGCTTCGTTTGATTACCAATGGCTCTTTTCCTTGCACCTTCAATGCGGCATTGATCCCAGCGATCAAACCTTGCCCAGCAGCTTCTTCGTAGCCGCTTGTTCCATTTGTTTGTCCAGCAGTATAAAGATTTTCAACAACTTTTGTTTCCAGTGTTGGACGCAATTGGTGTGGTTCAACGACATCATATTCGATCGCATAACCTGTACGCATCATCTCCACTTTTTCCAAACCGGCAATCGAGTGTAAAACATCGACTTGCACATCTTCTGGTAATGAGGTGGATAATCCTTGCACATAGACTTCTTCGGTGTGCAGTCCCTCTGGTTCCAAGAATAGTTGATGACGTGGTTTGTCAGCAAAACGAACGATCTTATCTTCGATTGATGGGCAATAGCGTGCGCCCACACCCTCTACGATCCCAGTAAACATCGGCGCGCGATGTAAGTTGTCACGGATGATTTGGTGGGTCGTTTCTCCAGTATAAGTTAGCCAGCAAGATTCTTGGTCTAAATTATATGCACTGTCAGGTGTACTGAAACTAAAATGATTGGGTTCCTTGTCACCTGGTTGTTCTTCTGTGACTGAATAATCGATCGTGCTTGATTTGACACGTGGCGGTGTTCCTGTTTTGAACCGCTCAATGGCAAAACCAAGCTCTTTCAAATTATTCGCTAAGCCAACAGAAGGTTGGGAGTTATTAGGACCAGAAGAATATTTCAATTCTCCGATGATGATTTCGCCACGTAGTGCTGTTCCAGCAGTGATGACAACTGCTTTCGCACGATAACTCGCTCCAGTAGAGGTGATCACACCACAGCAAATACCATCTTCAACGATCAATTCTTCGACAATTCCTTGACGCAAAGTCAAATTTGGTTCTTTTTCGATCGTATGTTTCATTTCTGCGGAATAGGCATGTTTGTCTGCTTGCGCACGTAATGCTCTGACAGCTGGGCCTTTCCCAGTATTCAACATACGCATTTGAATATAGGTCTTATCGATATTTTTACCCATTTCTCCGCCTAATGCGTCGATTTCTCGGACAACGACTCCTTTGGCAGGTCCGCCAACGGACGGATTACATGGCATAAAAGCAACCATATCCAAATTGATGGTTAATAGTAATGTTTTTGAGCCCATTCTTGCTGCGGCTAATGCGGCTTCAGACCCCGCATGTCCAGCACCGACAACGATCACGTCATAGGCATCTGCTTGATAATGATTCAAAAGATTTTCCTCCTTATTTTCCTAAACAAAATTGACTAAATAATTGAGTGATCAGTTCATCTTGTACACTGTCTCCGACCACTTCACCTAAGTAATCCCAACAGCGAGTCATGTCGATTTGTACTAAGTCTACAGGCATACCAGCAGCGATGCCCTCGATGACTTCCTCTAATGAAATAGCTGCTTTTTCAAGCAAAGCGATGTGACGCGTATTTGACACATATGTCGCATCACGTTCTCCTGTTTGACCACCAAAGAATAAATCTGAAATTGCTGTTTCTAAACGATCCAAACCATCATTTTTAGTCACAGAGACAGCAAAGACTGGTTCATTTTCTACCCATTGTTCAAGTTTTTCTGTTTCTAATTTTGGTGGTAGGTCTGTTTTATTTAGAAGAATGATCCGTTTCAAACCCTTCGTGGCCTCTAGCAATTGTTCATCTTCACTCGTTAAAGGTTCACTTTGATTCAAAACTAATAAAATCAAATCTGATTCAGCGAGTGCTTTGCGGCTTCGTTCTACGCCGATTCGTTCCACGACATCTTCTGTTTCACGGATTCCTGCTGTATCGATCAATTTCAATGGTACTCCGCGGACATTGACGTATTCTTCGATGACGTCTCGCGTCGTTCCTGCGATGTCAGTGACAATTGCTTTTTCTTCTCGTAATAAGTGATTCAAGAGACTTGATTTTCCTACATTGGGGCGTCCAATGATTGCTGTGCTCAAACCTTCTCGAAGAACTTTTCCTTGCTTCGAAGTAGCTAATAACGCTTGGATTCTTTCTTGGATCATTGTGGCTTTTTCTAATAATAATTTTGTTGTCAATTCTTCTACATCATCATATTCAGGATAATCAATATTGACTTCGACTTGTGCTAATGTTTCTAAAATTTCTTGTCGTAACGAACGGATCAATGCAGACAGATTCCCATCCAACTGGTTCAACGCTAAGCCCATTGCCTTGTCGGTTTTCGCACGAATCAGATCCATCACTGCTTCAGCTTGGGATAGATCTACACGTCCATTTAAGAAGGCCCGTTTTGTAAATTCACCAGGTTCTGCCAACCTTGCGCCTTCACGCAACAATAATTGTAAGATTTGGTTTACTACAACGATTCCGCCATGACAATTGATTTCTACTACATCTTCACGAGTAAATGTTTTGGGTGCTAATATGACAGAAACCATGACTTCATCAACTAACTGTTCATTTTTAGGATCAACGATATGCCCATAATGGATCGTATGACTTGGAACTTCAAGTAAACTTTTCTTTCCACAACTGTATACTTTATCTGCTAACGCTACTGCTTGATCTCCGCTGAGGCGGACAATACTGATGGCGCCTTCTCCAGGTGGAGTCGAAATTGCAGCAATCGTATCAAATTCTAAAGTAATTTCAGCCATTTTCTCACTTCCTCTTTCATTTTACGCACAAAAAAAGCGCCCACTTCACCCTTTGTAATAAATGGTGAACTTAGCACTTTGACTGCTTGTTCTCGATTAAATTCTGGTCATAGGTTATCACATCTAATAGAAGGAATCAAGGGTTTTTAATCGGAGACTGACTTTATCTTTACTAGGACTTTCATGTTTTTGGGCAGACTTTACCTGATTTATCTTAGCTGATTCTTTTCATTTTTTTCGCAACGTGGAAGTGGGCTATTTCTTGAGTCGTTCTCTTTTATTACCGAGATTGCTTGATCTTTAAATCTTGTGACCTTAGTGTTTTTTGTAGCCACGCATGGTGCGTCTCTTTTCCTTTTTTTAGTTTATAAGAAATTTTTTCTTGCTGAGATACTTCGGTACGTTTACCTTTTTCATCTAGGTATGTCACTAGTGCCTGTTGCAGTATTTTTATTGTTTTACTAGAAGCTCCACTGTTTTTCAAATGAACTATCGCTAACTGAGTCAATTCTTTTTTGAAATCTCCATTAGATAAATTAGGAATACTTGATTTATAAAATATTTGATTTTTTATTTTGACCTGTTTCTTGACCCCTAAAATATATTTCATTGCACCATTTAAATTATTGACCATACAATTGTCTTGGACATATTGTGAGGTTGCCAGATCATTGGAATAATATTCTTTCTTTGCACAACGACTGAACAAATGAAGCGGACGATATTCTTCAAATGGTTCTTTTATTAATTCGTTTCGTTCAAACCAATTCAGATGTAGCCGTCCTATACGCAATGCCTGAGTGATTGCCTTGATCTTTTGTGGTGAATTTTTGATTTTATAGATATAAATCGGTGTAATCTGTTTCTTTTGGTCATCTATGTAAACAGCTGCCCTTAATTTTTTTTGAATAGATTGGCTATCGGGACTAATGATGCGTATCTGTGCTTTGTCATAAGTAGCAACTTCGAAATCTCCCCTAACCTTTCTGATAATCACATCCATTCCATGATACCCATCTTCTCCATTTTGCAGTTTCATACAGACATTTATCGGGAGAAGCAAAAAGCTGTCAGGATGATCTTCTTTCAACTCATTTAGATAAAAAGGTAATAATTTTGTCTCAACGGAGCTATGCAGGCTTTTTTGAAAGGATTCTTTTAACAGAGGGATGTTTCTATCTGGAAACTTATCTGAGTGTAGATCAAGCATTTGTTGATAGATTGACATCAATTCAATCACGGCATTAGGCACTTTTTTCATTTTTTCCTGGATCGGATTTCCCATTAGATTTAAATTCTGAATAATTGTGCTGCACATGTTTTTCACGTACTCTTCACTGTTTAGGTACCTTTGACGTTTTCGCGTAACTAATCGTACAAGTTTCGCCTGCTTTCTTTCTCTAAATAAATCGTAAATACTCAATGATCATCACCTCGATCCAGTTTTTTAGAGTGTGGGACAAATCTAAAAATCAGTTTTGCTATAGACCCACGAATAAACGGTGGGAGCAGAAGCAACTCCTTCTTAAATAAACGGCGTCCAAAAGTCAGGCTTTTCGGAAATCTCAAACCTAAACGACTTTTGTCTCGACCTCTTCTCAAGTGTAGCAGTATTATTTTTAGTTTAAAATCTGTCTTTTCCCTAACTAGAAATAATCGTTGCTCTTTCTTACATACTTCTTTATCTTTCTTTAAAAAAAAGGTACACTAAAATGGTAGCGCTATCTACATACACTTTGTTTTATCGAAAGGAGAAACTTATGGGCCAGTTTAATCCTGTTTCATTTGACGGTGAAGACGACCCGCGCATCAATGATGTCGTGTTGTCCACGGGAAATATCAACCAAAAATATATTGTACGTGATATTGTTTTTGTGGTGGAATGCTTTGAAGCTGACTTGTTTGACCCAAATTTTAATACTGAGGATCTGTTTTTAACAACGAAACGAAAGTTAAAAAAGAAAGTGCTGGAATACGGGGCAAACGCAGTGATCAATTGTCATTTTGACTATCAGCAGCGCTCACGTGGCGAAAAACAGTGCTTGGAATTATTTGCCTACGGAACGGTCATCCAGTTTGTCCAAACTACGATTGGCTGATTACCTGATACAATTAGTACATCTTAATGCAAAAAAGCACATGAAGCGAGGCTTCATGTGCTTTTTCTATCAAAGTAAGACTACTTGAACATCGTATACTCCGATAAGAATGATTTCTAATAAAATATACTTGGTTTAAAAAAGTTTGTCAACGAGTATTCATTATTTCTAGAAATCATCCTTCTGTTACAAGCGTTTTTTCACTGGCTCAACGACCAAATAACGATAAGGTTCATCACCTTCTGAATGAGTTTGGACAGCTTCATTTTTACTCAATACCGCATGGATCTGCTTTCGTTCAAAAGCAGGCATTGGTTCTAAAAATACCGGTTGTCCCGTACGACTGACTTTATCCGCTGTACGTTCTGCAAGTCGTTGGATGATCTCTTGGCGTTTCTCCCGATAATTGCCTACATTCACTACCACAGAAAGCTTATTTTCAGCTACACGATGAATAAATACTTGGGCTAAATATTGTAAGGCATTCAGCGTTTTTCCATGTTTCCCGATCAATAGCCCTTGTTTTTGAGTATCCAATTGAAAAACGATCATGTTTGCTTCTCGTTTGATTTTTACTACAGCTGGTGCATCCAATTGTTTCGTAATTTCAGTGAGATAAACTGCTAATTCCGTTAAAGCTGCTTCATCACCTAATTCACTTAGTTCTTTTTTAGGCACTTCTGCTTGAGATTCTTCTTCGTAAACAATTTCTGTTATTTCAGGTTTTTCTTCTAAAACTTCTTCCACTGTTTCTTCGATCGTCTCTGAAACAGTTTCACTGATTGAAGGCTTAATCATCAAACGGGCATTCTTTTTTCCTAGACCTAAGAATCCTTTTTTACCTTCATCAAGTATCTCGATCTCTACGTTGTCTTTTGATAGACCCAAATCATCCAGTCCGAGTTGGACCGCTTCATCTATTGTCGCAGCTTCATAAATTGGCATTAGCATTACCTCCCTTATTTTCTACGTTTTTTCTTAGGATTCATTGCTTTCTTCATTGCTCGTTCTTTTTCACGAATACGTTGTGCTTCTTCTTCACGTTCTTTTCTGATTTTAAATGGATTGTTGATCAATAGCGTTTGTAGTACTTGGAACGCATTTGAGACTACCCAGTATAATGAAAGACCACTGGCTAAATTGACCCCCATCACTAAAATCATCACAGGCATCACGAAGTTCATGATCTTCATTGACGCATTCGACTCAAGTTGGCTCATACTACTTAAATAAGTACTTGCGAACGTAAAGATAGCCGCTAGAATCGGCAAAATAAATGTTGGATCAGCAGTTCCTAGGTTCAACCATAAAAAGTGTCCTTGTTTTAATTCTGGTACACGTGAAATGGATTGCCACAACGCCATCAAGATTGGCATTTGTACTAATAATGGTAAACAACCTGCATATGGGTTCACATTATTCTCTGCATATAGACGTTGTTGCTCTTCACGTAATTTTCTTTGTGTATCTGGATCTTTTGCACTATATTCTTGTTGTAATGCTTTTAGTTTAGGTTGAAGCTCTTGCGTTTTACGCATGCTCTTTGTCTGAAAATGCATCAAAGGCATCAATATCACACGGATGATCAAGGTGAATAAAATGATCCCGATCCCCACGTTACCAAATGACAATGCCTTGATCGCTTCTGCAAAATAATAAACGATGTAGCGATCCCAAATTCCTGTGCTTTGCGCACTCACTTCTCCAGTTCCACAACCGGATAAGACGACGGCAAGACCTACGATACCTGCCATCAAAAGTAAACGTTTGTATTTCTTCACTTACTCTTTTCCTCTCTATCGATTATTTTTGCAAGTTTTAAGACATGGACTAGATTGGAACGAATCTCATCGTAAGTCAACCCTTTGACACTTGGTCTGGCAATCACAATAAAATCCAATTCCGGGTCGATCTCTTCTTTTAAAGAATAAATCGCTGCACGGAGCTTGCGCTTTACATCATTGCGACATACGGCATTACCTACTTTTTTACCTACGGAAAGCCCCACACGAAAATGTGGTTGGTCCTTTTTCTCTAAGCGGTAGATAACAAATTTACGATTAGCAAATGATGCTCCTGTTTGGAACACAGCTTGAAATTCTCGTTCTTTTTTAACACGATACGCTTTTTTCATTCGTTTTCTTTCCTTTTCTATCTCTCACTTACGTCAATAATCATACCATATTTCATGTCACTCTTTTACCCTTTCGCAAAAAAAGGGCATAAAAAAAACCACTGAAACCCCAGTGGCTTAAGCTGAAAGAACTTTTCTTCCTTTACGACGACGGCTTGCTAAAACACGACGACCATTTTTAGTACTCATACGTTTACGGAATCCGTGAACTTTTTGACGTTTACGTTTATTTGGTTGGTATGTTCTTTTCATGTATTCCACCTCCAAAATTTCTTATCTACTGATTAAACACAGACATACTTTGATAGTATAACGACAACTAAGGTATTTTGTCAATATAAAATAGAACGATTCTTGTTAAAATACGTGATCTATTTTTCCACAGAACTATTTTTTGCAATGTGTTTTATATGTGGAAAAAGTTATGCACACGAATTATCCACAGCATTTTCCATGCCCTTTTTACACAGAATAAACACCTGTAAAAAAAGTAATCCACAGATAGGGCAAAACTTGTGAATTGATTGCTGAACAAATTGATAAATATAGATTTATTATCCACAGATACTTCTGGAGAATTTCTCCAAAACACCACTTATCCACCTGTTGATTACTCATGTGGATAACTGTTTTTCCCACTTGTGTTTTTTTCTTCTCATTCACCTCTTGATTTTGTGGATAAACGTAAAATAAAAATTTTTTCTTTTCTTTCTGTGGAAAACTTCAGCGAAAAATGATAAATTAGTACTAGTTATTCACTTTTTAATGAAGGAGGAGGCCTTATATGGTATCCCTCGATGCTTTATGGAACGAATTAAAAACCACTTACCAAAAAGATTTATCGCCTGCAAGTTATAATACTTGGATCGAAACCGCGCAACCAAGATCGTTGGATCAAAGCCAGCTAGTTGTAGAGGTTCCTAGTAAAATTCATAAAGAATATTGGGAAAAAAACCTAGCGACAAAGATCGTCGAAGTCGGTTATATGCTGACAGGTAAAGAGATCATCCCGCGTTTTGTTACCGGGGAAGAAGCAGAACAAGAAATCATTGAAGAAGTCCAAAGTCCAAAAATACCTGTAGCAAATCCCATAAAAAAAGCGATGTTGAATCCTAAATATACCTTTGACACGTTTGTTATTGGGAAAGGAAACCAAATGGCGCATGCTGCGGCATTAGTCGTTGCAGAAGATCCGGGCTCTATTTACAACCCGTTATTCTTTTATGGAGGCGTTGGTCTTGGTAAAACCCATTTGATGCATGCAATTGGTCATCAGATGCTGTTGAGCCAACCTGATGCAAAGGTCAAATACGTTAGTAGTGAAACATTTGCGAATGATTTCATCAACTCGATCCAAAACAAAACAGCAGAAGAGTTTCGTCAAGAATACCGAAATGTTGATCTTTTATTAGTTGATGACATTCAATTCTTTGCAGAAAAAGAAGCTACACAGGAAGAATTTTTCCATACATTCAATGCACTTTACAATGAAGGAAAGCAGATCGTTCTAACAAGTGATCGCTTGCCAAACGAGATACCAAAACTGCAAGAACGTTTAGTATCACGCTTTGCATGGGGGCTTTCCGTTGACATCACACCACCTGATCTAGAAACACGAACAGCGATTTTGAGAAAGAAAGCCGCTGCTGAACGATTAGAGATCCCCGACGATACGTTAAGTTATATCGCGGGCCAAATCGATTCGAATATCCGTGAATTAGAAGGAGCTTTGGTGCGTGTCCAAGCATTTGCTGCGATGAATAGTGAAGATATTTCAACAAGTTTAGCTGCTGATGCACTGAAAACACTGAAATCTGGCAAAGGACACCCGCAACTTTCGATCCTACAGATCCAAGAAGAGGTTGCAAAGTATTACCATATTCAATTAAAGGATCTAAAAGGAAAAAAACGAGTGAAATCGATCGTTGTCCCACGTCAAATCGCAATGTATCTAGCAAGAGAGTTGACTGACAGTTCGTTGCCTAAAATCGGAGCCGAATTTGGCGGAAAAGATCACACCACAGTCATCCATGCGCATGAAAAAATCCAACACTTAGTTGATTCAAGCGTAAGCATGCAGAATGAAGTATCGGAAATCAAAAATTTTCTTTTAAATTAATCAAACCAAAGGAAAAAACGCTTTGTGGATAAAAGTGAAAAAAAACAAAAAAGTTATACACACCTTTTCCACAGCTGTTTTTTCTTTTCTTTCTTGCATTTTTTTAGTTTTCCACAGAATCAACAGTATCTAATACTTTTATTATTTTATATTAACTAATAATAAATACATGTCTAAAGGAGAAACATCATGAAAGTTACCTTAAATCGAGCAAGTTTTATGCAAGAGTTGCAAACTGTTCAACGAGCTATATCAAGTAAAACAACTATTCCCATTTTGACAGGGGTCAAAATCACTCTGACACAAGAAGGATTGACGTTAACTGGTAGCAATGCTGATATTTCAATCGAAACACTTTTATCGGTCGAAAATGAAAAAGCACAAATGCAAATTGAATCTACTGGATCAATTGTTCTACAAGCTCGTTTCTTTAGTGAAATCATTCGCCGTTTACCAGAAGAGACATTCACTTTAGAAGTTTTAGAAAATAAACAAGTGGCGATCACTTCAGGTAAAGCCAACTTTTTAGTGAATGGGCTAGATGCAGATAACTACCCACATCTACCGGTAGTAGAAAGTCATAACCAAATGAAATTACCTGTGCATGTCTTGACGAAACTGATCAACGAAACAGTTTTTGCTGTCTCACAACACGAGAGCCGTCCAATTCTTACTGGAGTCCACTTTGTTTTAAAAAACAATTCTTTACTAGCTGTCGCAACAGACTCACATCGGTTGAGTCAACGAGTGATCCCAGTTGAACAAGCAGTAGATCAATTCGATATTGTCATTCCTGGTAAAAGTTTGACGGAACTTTCTCGTTCACTAACAAATGAAGAGGAAATCGTTGAAATCAGCATCATGGAAAATCAAGTATTGTTCAAAACAGAAAATATGTACTTTTATTCGCGCTTGTTAGAAGGGAACTATCCTGATACGAATCGTTTGATTCCTTCAAGTTTCAATACAGAAGTTGAATTTTCAGTCCCTAGTTTCTTAGCAGCGATCGAACGTGCTTCTTTATTGTCACATGAAGGACGTAACAACATCGTTCGTCTATCTATCACTTCAGATTCTGTTGTTCTTTACGGAAATTCTCCTGAAATTGGTAAAGTCGAAGAAAGTTTGAACTATGTGACAAGTAGTGGCGATCCTTTAGAGATCTCTTTCAACCCTGATTACATGAAAGCTGCATTGCGTGCTTTTGGCGATATGAGTATCAAAGTGAAATTTATTTCTTCTATTCGTCCATTTACTTTAGAACCAACAGAAGACGGTGTGCAATTTATCCAATTGATCACACCTGTACGTACAAATTAAGCAAATTTCTTGATAGATTGAAAAATTAGATGAAAAGAAATAGAAAAGAAACAAAAAGCCCTAAAATCAATTTTAAGGCTTTTTGTTTCTTTTTGTTTAAAACACCTTTTTTTGCTTAAATCGTCTTATATGGAAAAATATATGGATAAATTTGTTTTATTGATCAAAAAAAGGTATAATAGAGTATACATTTATAATGAAAATGAGGGATGAAGAGTGAAACAACAAGTCATTCTAAAAACAGAATTTATGACGTTGGGTCAAATGCTAAAAGAAGTCACGGTGATCAGCAGTGGTGGACAAGCAAAATGGTATTTAGCTGAGAACACTGTCTTAGTAGATGGCGAACCTGAGAATCGCCGCGGACGAAAACTTTATCCCGGTATGATGGTTGAAGTTCCAGAAGTAGGAACTTTTTTTATGGTAAAAAAAGGGAAAAAAGATAATGAGGCTGAATAAGCTCTATTTAAAAAATTATCGTAACTATCAGGAATTACAAATAGAGTTTTCGAAAAATCTCGTCATTTTCTTAGGTGAAAATGCGCAAGGAAAGACGAATCTTTTGGAAAGTATTTATGTTTTAGCTATGACTAGAAGTCATCGTACAAGTAGTGAACAAGAATTGATTGGTTGGAATGATGACCAAGCATTGATTCAAGGAGAAATCACGAAAGGTACATCTAAAATCCCTCTAGAAATCTTACTTTCAAAAAAAGGGCGCAAAACAAAAATCAATCATATCGAGCAAAAGAAGTTAAGCAGTTATGTTGGACAATTGAACGTCATCTTATTTGCACCGGAAGACCTTTCTCTAGTCAAAGGTAGTCCTCAGATAAGACGAAAATTTCTTGATATGGAATTAGGCCAAATCAATCCGATCTATCTTTATGATCTGGTTCAATATCAAGGAATCTTAAAACAAAGAAACCAATATTTAAAACAATTGAACGAAAAAAAGCAAACAGATCTACTTTACTTAGATATTTTATCTGAGCAGTTAGCCGAATTTGGCAGTAAAATCTTGAAAGCTCGTGCGCAATTTGTCCAGCGATTAGAATTTTGGGCAAACACCTTGCATCAACAGATCACACATCAAAAAGAACAATTAGAGATTGAATACGTAACAGCGATTTCTTCTTTGCATTCACAAACACAAGAAGAGATCCAAACACAGTTTTTGGCATTGCTAGATCAGAATAAAAAGAAAGATTTGTTTCGAGGGACAACAACGATAGGGCCCCATCGTGATGACCTTTCTTTTTTCGTCAATCAAAAAAACGTGCAGAATTATGGGTCTCAAGGACAACAGCGAACCACAGCTTTGAGCGTCAAATTAGCTGAAATCGACTTGATCAAAGAAGAAACAGGGGAATATCCAATTCTCTTGCTTGATGATGTGATGAGTGAATTAGATGATAATCGCCAACTGCACTTGCTAGAAACAATTGAAGGTAAAGTCCAGACTTTCTTGACAACAACCACACTTGATCATGTAAAAAATAAAATGACCGTTGAACCTGAGATTTTTTATGTTCAGCAAGGAAAAATAGAAGGAGAAGAAAGTTAAATGACAGATGAGAGAAGTTTAATTGAACGCGCTAAAGAATATGATGCCAGTCAGATTCAAGTCCTTGAAGGATTAGAAGCCGTTCGAAAACGTCCAGGAATGTACATCGGATCTACTAGTTCTGAAGGATTACATCACTTGGTATGGGAAATCGTCGATAATTCGATCGATGAAGTGTTAGCAGGATTTGCTACTAAGATCCAAGTCGTAATTGAAGAAGATAACAGCATCACTGTAGTCGATGATGGACGTGGGATTCCCGTAGATATCCAAGCAAAAACTGGTCGTCCGGCTGTAGAAACTGTTTTTACCGTGCTTCATGCAGGGGGGAAATTCGGCGGAGGCGGATATAAAGTATCTGGTGGACTGCATGGTGTTGGTTCATCCGTCGTTAATGCGTTATCGTCACAATTAGATGTAAAAGTTTATAAAGACGGCAATGTTTATTACCAACAATATCGTCGTGGTGCCGTCGTTGATGATTTAAAAATCATTGAACAAAGTGACCGTCACGGAACAACTGTCCATTTTATTCCAGATCCAGAAATTTTTACAGAGACAACCGTTTTTGATTTCAATAAATTAGCGACTCGTATTCGTGAATTGGCTTTCTTGAATCGCGGCATGCACATCTCGATCGAAGACAGACGCGAAGAAAAAACAGTAGTAAAAGAATACCATTATGACGGCGGGATCAAGAGCTATGTCGAGTATTTAAATGCAAACAAGGCAGTGCTTTTCCCAGAGCCAGTTTATTTAGAAGGCGAACAGCAAGATATCGCGGTCGAAGTTTCGATGCAATATACTGATGGTTACCATTCAAACATCATGAGTTTTGCGAACAACATCCACACATATGAAGGTGGGACACATGAGTCTGGATTCAAAACAGCATTGACTCGTGTCATCAATGATTATGCGCGTAAACAAAAGCTGATGAAAGAAAACGATGATAATTTGACAGGGGAAGATGTAAGAGAAGGCTTGACAGCAGTCATTTCTATCAAGCATCCCGATCCTCAATTTGAAGGACAAACCAAAACAAAACTGGGAAATTCAGAAGTTCGTACTGTAACTGACCGTTTATTCAGCGAGCACTTCATGAAGTTCTTGTTAGAAAATCCAAGTGTCGGACGCCAAATCATCGAAAAAGGATTATTGGCTTCTAAAGCCCGCTTAGCTGCCAAACGTGCAAGAGAAGTGACAAGACGAAAAGGTGCGTTGGAAATCAGTAATCTGCCAGGTAAATTGGCCGATTGCTCAAGTAATGATCCTGAAAAATGTGAATTATTCATCGTCGAAGGAGATTCTGCCGGTGGTTCTGCAAAACAAGGACGAAATCGTGAATTCCAAGCGATTTTACCAATCCGCGGGAAAATCCTGAATGTTGAAAAAGCCAGCATGGACAAAATTTTAGCGAATGAAGAAATCCGTTCTTTATTTACAGCGATGGGTACCGGTTTTGGGGAAGATTTTGATGTTTCTAAAGCCCGTTACCATAAATTAGTTATCATGACAGATGCCGATGTCGATGGCGCACATATTCGGACATTGCTGTTGACACTATTTTATCGTTATATGCGACCTATCGTGGAAGCAGGATATGTTTATATTGCGCAACCACCATTGTATGGCGTAAAACAAGGGAAAAAAATCACGTACGTTCAGCCAGGCAAAACTGCTGAAGAAGATTTGAAAGAAGTTGTTGCTTCTTTACCAGCGACACCAAAACCTAGTGTACAGCGTTACAAAGGGTTGGGAGAAATGGACGATCATCAATTATGGGAAACAACGATGGACCCTAGCAATCGGATGATGGCTCGCGTCAGCGTGGATGATGCAATTGCAGCCGATCAGATTTTCGAAATGCTGATGGGTGATCGTGTTGAACCACGCCGTGCATTCATTGAAGAAAATGCCCATTACGTGAAAAACTTAGATATTTAATCATGAAGGAGGAATAAAGATGAGTGAAGAAATCAGAGAGAACATCCATGATGTCAATCTAACTAGCGAAATGAAAGACTCCTTCATCGATTATGCGATGAGTGTTATTGTAGCTCGTGCACTACCGGATGTTCGAGACGGCTTGAAGCCTGTTCACCGCCGTATCTTATACGGAATGAATGAATTAGGTGTAACGCCAGATAAAGCACATAAAAAATCAGCCAGAATCGTTGGGGATGTCATGGGTAAATACCATCCCCACGGTGATAGTGCGATCTATGAATCCATGGTACGTATGGCACAGCCATTTAGTTACCGCTACATGTTGGTAGACGGTCACGGAAACTTTGGTTCAGTCGATGGAGATGGGGCTGCTGCGATGCGTTATACCGAAGCGCGTATGAGCAAAATCGCCACAGAAATGCTCCGTGATATCAATAAAAATACAGTCGATTTCCAAAGCAACTATGATGATACAGAAAAAGAACCTGTTGTGTTACCAGCCCGTTTCCCTAACCTTTTAGTGAACGGCACAACTGGTATTGCTGTAGGGATGGCAACAAATATTCCACCTCATAACTTGTCAGAGGTCGTGGCGGCTATTGACCTGTTGATGGAAAATCCAGATGTAACAACGAATGAATTGATGGAAGTACTTCCTGGACCAGATTTCCCAACAGGCGGTTTAGTTATGGGTAAATCAGGTATCCGTCGTGCCTACGAAACAGGTAAAGGATCAATTACAGTTCGTGCGAAAGTGGAAATCACAGAGATGCCAAACGGTAAAGAACGTATCCTTGTGACGGAACTACCATATATGGTCAATAAAGCCAAATTGATCGAACGTATCTCTGAATTACACAGAGATAAACGGATCGAAGGAATCACTGATTTGCGTGATGAATCTTCTCGTGAAGGCATGCGGATCGTCATCGATGTTCGTCGTGATGCAAGTGCATCAGTTATTCTAAATAATTTGTATAAATTGACTTCTTTACAAAATTCATTTGGTTTCAATATGTTAGCCATCGAAAAAGGTGTTCCTAAAGTATTAAGCTTGAAGCAAATCCTTGAAAACTATGTTGAACATCAACGTGAAGTAATTACACGTCGTACGATTTTCGAAAAAGAAAAAGCCGAAGCACGTGCCCACATTCTAGAAGGTTTACGTATTGCTTTAGACCATATTGACGAAATCATTGCAATCATCCGTGGCTCTAAATCAGATGATGAAGCAAAAACAACGATGATCGAACGATTCAAACTTTCAGATCGCCAAGCACAAGCGATTTTAGACATGCGTTTACGCCGCTTGACCGGTTTGGAACGTGAAAAAATCGAAAATGAATACCAGGAATTGTTAAAACTGATTACTGATTTAACAGATATTCTTGCTCGTCCAGAACGGGTAACTGATATTATCAAAACAGAATTGGCAGACTTGAACCAACGTTTTGGTGACAAACGTCGTACGGAATTATTGGTAGGCGAAGTATTGAGTCTGGAAGACGAAGACTTGATCGAAGAAGAAGAAATCGTGATCACACTAACAAATAATGGGTATATCAAACGATTAGCAAATAACGAATTCAGAGCACAACGTCGTGGCGGTCGCGGTGTCCAAGGGATGGGTGTCCACAATGACGACTTCGTCAAGAATCTGGTTTCTTGTTCGACCCATGATACGTTGCTTTTCTTCACAAACAACGGAAAAGTATATCGTGCAAAAGGCTACGAAATCCCAGAATATGGCCGCACAGCCAAAGGGATTCCGATCATCAATCTATTGGGAATCGATTCAAGCGAAAAAATCCAAGCAATCATCGCTGTAACTGGGCAAGCAGAAGAAGGACATTATCTATTCTTTACAACGCGCCAAGGAACGGTAAAACGGACCACTGTGACGGCATTCGCTAATATCAGAAGCAATGGCTTGATTGCGATCGGTTTGAAAGAAGACGATGAATTAGTCAATGTTCTGCTAACGGATGGTCGATCCAATATCATCATTGGTACACATAATGGGTATTCTGTAACATTCTCTGAAGAAGCCGTTCGCGATATGGGACGTACAGCTTCAGGTGTGAGAGGGATTCGTTTACGTGAAGAAGATTATGTAGTCGGTGCAGCATTGATGAATGAAGATCACGAAGTACTGATCATCACAGAAAAAGGATACGGTAAACGAACAAAAGTTTCTGAGTATCCAGTAAAAGGCCGTGGTGGTAAAGGAATCAAAACCGCCAATATCACAGAAAAAAATGGTCCACTAGCTGGTCTAGCGACTGTTGTTGGAGATGAAGACATCATGTTGATCACTGATAAAGGGGTCATCATTCGTTTCAACGTAGCAACCGTTTCTCAAACAGGACGTGCAACTTTAGGGGTACGCTTGATCAAGATGGAAGCTGATACGAAAGTAGTAACGATGGCGACCGTCGAACCTGAAAGTCCAGAAGAGCCTACAAGTGAAGAAGTAGATGCCTCAACGGAAACAACGGACGATCAGTCGGAAGAATGATCACCGAGATGAAAAAGAGGTTGGGACTGAAGTGTTTAACTCCGAGAAATAAGAAGAAATTAACGGAAATTGCTTTTCAAATTTTTGTGAATTTCGGCTTATTTAAGAAGGAGTTGCTTCTGCTCCCACCGTTTATTCGTTTTTAGAGAATGAGACAAAAGTGTTTCTTACTTTTGTCCCACGCTCTTTTTCTTTTTGTCCTCTTGCTTTAACTGTTTATTTCGTGTATAATCAAGGATTGTGAGTAGTCTAATTTATTAGAAAACTCTCCTTGCTCTTGGGAACCTTAGAGCCGAAAGTCCATAGGGAGGTGAATATCAATGGAAAATACGAAATATGAAATCATGTATATTATTCGTCCAAACATTGATGAAGAAGCAAAAACTGCTTTAATCGAACGTTTCGATACAATCTTAAAAGATAACGGAGCTGAAGTTATCGAATCTAAAGATTGGGAAAAACGCCGTTTAGCGTATGAAATGAACGGTTACCGTGAAGGTATCTATCACATCGTTAAAGTAACTTCTCCATCATCAGCAGCTGCTGTCAATGAATTTGACCGTCTTGCTAAAATCAACGACGATATTATTCGTCACATGATTGTTAAAGAAGAAGCTTAATCATTGTTTCATGTGGAACAATGGAAAACGATGAGAGGAGATGACAATTTTGATTAATAATGTTGTACTAGTTGGACGTCTAACGAAAGATCCAGATTTACGATATACATCAAGTGGCACTGCAGTTGCAACGTTCACTTTAGCTGTCAATCGTAATTTTACTAGCCAAAACGGCAATCGTGAGGCTGACTTTATCAACTGTGTGATTTGGCGTAAATCAGCAGAAACATTAGCAAACTATGCTCGCAAAGGTACCCTTTTAGGTGTTACCGGACGTATCCAAACTCGTTCTTATGATAATCAACAAGGACAACGTGTATATGTAACAGAAGTAGTTGCTGAAAATTTCCAATTATTGGAAAGTCGTTCTGCATCTGAAAATCGTCAACAAAGCGTCGGTTCTCAAAGTTCTGGTCAATCGGCAAATAATTTTGGCGGAAGTAATAACTATAATCAAACATCTCAATCATCCAACGGTATGCCTGATTTTGATCGTGACAATTCTGATCCATTTGGCTCAAGTTCAACGATCGACATTTCAGACGATGATTTACCATTCTAAACGAATTTGATAGGAGGGAAATAGAATGGCACAACAAAGAAGAGGCGGACGTAAACGTCGTAAAGTAGACTATATCGCTGCTAACCATATTGAATATATCGATTATAAAGATATTGAATTACTAAAAAGATTTATCTCAGAACGCGGTAAAATTTTGCCACGTCGTGTAACAGGTACTGGCGCTAAGAACCAACGTAAAATTACGATTGCTATCAAACGCGCACGTATCATGGGCTTACT
Organism: Enterococcus durans NBRC 100479 = LMG 10746; assembly: GCF_001544215.1. Lineage (GTDB taxonomy): Bacteria > Bacillota > Bacilli > Lactobacillales > Enterococcaceae > Enterococcus_B > Enterococcus_B durans. Next base: position 32,468 of record NZ_BCQB01000019.1, on the reverse strand, counting down.
ACCTTTCGTAAGCGAAGACTAAGAATAAAAATCAGACGACAGTCGCTAAGACTGTTGTCTTTTTTTACCCCTGAAATTTTAGTAAAGAGCCTCGATTCAACTACAAAGGATCGATTTTCTGTAAAATTTTTTCCCTTAAAGGACAAGGGACATAAAAATCAGATCGTTTAAACATACTAAAATTAGAAAAAAATCCTTACCCATTTGTTTAATCGCTTGAATGACGAAAGTTATGGTAAAATTAAACTAATCAAGTATGGGAGGAAGACGATGGAAAAAGAAAATACAAACTTAACCCCTAGACCTCTCTTCATTATTTTATTTATATTAATCGAAGTACTGGTTATCTTATTTATGCCATTTCGGTTTGTTAGCGCTTTGGTTGTTTTAGTTTTGAATATCTTGTGGCTTCGCTACTGGCTGAAGGTGAAACGCTGGCTGACACTGCGAAATCGTGAAAAGATCCAACAAGCTTCAACGGTTGCCGAAACACACTTAGCTTATGTTTCAGAGATCATGCCAGTCGGGATCATTTCTTACCAGCCGATGACTCAAAAAATCGATTGGATGAATCCTTTTGCATTAGGGATCAAGGATCAAAGTGCGTTATCAGAAGATGAACTACTGGATGCGTTTTTTGCTGCAAAAGAAAAGAAAAAGAATCAGCTGTACTTAGCGGATAAAACATTTCAATTCGATCTAGATACTGTTAAGGGCGTAGTCTATTTTAGTGATGTCACGCAAACACAATTACTGAAACTGCACCAAACCAACAGCCAGCCGGTAATTGGCATACTATCGATCGACAACTACGCCGATGCGATCGATAAACTGGATGACAAAGAAATTTCTTACCTGAATTCTTTTGTGACAACGTTGGTTTCAGATTGGATGAATGAGTACCATGTTTTCTTCAAACGAATCAATTCAGAACGTTTTTTCTTTTTCACTCAATTGAATGTGCTAAAGAAAATGATGGATAAGAAATTTGATTTGCTGGATCGCTTACGTGAAGAAGCGGAGAAACAAAATCTGCCGATCACTCTTAGTATGGGGATTGCGTATGGTCAAGATCCGCTCGATGAAATTGGTGCAGAAGCACAAAACAATCTGGATGTAGCGCTAGTTAGAGGGGGCGACCAAGTTGTCGTCAAAGAGATGCGTGAAGGAGCGAAACCGGTCTATTACGGTGGAAGATCAGCAAAAACAGTGAAGCGGACACGGGTGAGATCCAGAGCGATGAGTACGGCTTTACGAAGAATTTTTGATGAAACAGGCGATGTATTTATCATGGGTCATAAGTTTCCAGATATGGATGCGATTGGCTCAGCATTTGGCGTAAGTTGTTTAGCACGCTTTAATCAGAAAAAAGCGTATGTGGTCATAGATGAAACAGAGATTATTCCAGACGTTGAACGTTGTTTGGAAGAAATCCATAAACATCCAGATTTGGAAGCACAATTGATCTCGCCTAAACGAGCGATGGAACTGAAAAAAGACGAGGACTTACTTGTGATGGTCGACTACCATAAACCTTCATTATCGATCTCTCAGAGCCTTTATGAGCAGTTTGATAAGATCGTGATCATTGATCATCATCGACGTGGGGAAGAATTCCCAAGTAAACCATTATTGACGTACATTGAATCCTCAGCTTCTTCAGCTTCAGAATTAGTCACAGAGCTAATTCAGTATCAAAGCAGTCGAGCCAATCGTTTAGATCGGTTTGAAGCTACATTGTTGCTTGCTGGGATGACGGTCGATACGAATAGTTTCAATGTTCGGACGACCGCTCGAACTTTTGATGTAGCAAGCTATTTAAAGGCTTGTGGAGCTGACGCTTCCCTAGTACAATATTTATTGAGTTCAGATTTAGAAACTTACTTGGAGATTAGTGATTTGATCGCCCAAAGTGAGTACGTGACATCAGATATTGTGGTAGCGACAGGGACAGATGAAAAAGAGTATAATAGTGTCATAGCCGCAAAAACAGCGGACACACTCTTATCAATGATCAATATCAATGGTGCATTCGTCATTACGAAACGAACGGATGGATTAGTCGGTATCAGTGCACGCAGTACGGGCACGATCAACGTACAATTGATCATGGAGTCGCTAGGTGGCGGTGGACATTTCACGAATGCCGCTACGCAATTGGAAAATGTCACAGTTGAAGAAACCAAACAGCGTTTATTAGCTGTAATCAACGAGAACATGAATCAACTATATGATAAGGAGTAATTGCTATGAAAGTCATTTTCTTACAAGATGTAAAAGGTAAAGGAAAAAAAGGTGATGTAAAAGAAGTTCCGACAGGATATGCTCAAAATTACCTATTAAAAAACAATCTAGCAAAAGAAGCAACAAAAAGCAGCATCAGCCAATTAGCTGGTCAGAAAAAAGCACAAGAAAAATATGAAGCAGAAATTCTAGAAGAAGCAAAAAAACTGAAAGAGTTTTTAGAAAAAGAAGATACGGTTGTTGAATTAAAAGCAAAAGCTGGAGAAGACAGCCGCTTATTCGGCTCAATTCCTTCTAAACAAATCGCAGAAGGATTGAACAAACAGTACAAAGTAAAACTAGATAAACGTAAGATCGAACTAGAAAATCCAATCCGTACATTAGGTTACACGAATGTACCAGTCAAATTGCATCATGAAGTGACAGCAACGATCAAAGTACACGTTGTACAAGAATAAGTTAGTAAAATCAATTATGAGAGAGGTCGAGACAAAAGTCGTTTAGGTTTGAGAAATTGGAGAAAAAAACGAGGTTGGGACAGAAGTGTTTAACTCCGAGAAATAAGAAGAAATGAACGAAAATTGCTTTTCAAATTTTTGTGAATTTCGGCTTATTTCCGAAGGAGTTGCTTCTGCTCCCACCGTTTATTCGTTTTTAAAGAATGGGACAAAAGTGTTTCTTACTTTTGTCCCATGCTCGTTTTTTTTGAAATTTCCGAAAAACCTGGCTTTTGGACGCCGTTTATTCAGAATTAGAGCCTGTAGCAAAACTGATTGTTAGATTTGTCCCACATTCTCTAAACATGAATAAACAAGAAGTAGCATCTTCAAAAATAACCTGAAATCACAAAAATTTGAAAAAACATTTCCATAAATCTCTAGTTATTTCTCGGAGTGAAAGACTACTTCTGTACTAAACTCTTATATTTGGATAGGGAAAAAGGCAATGTTTTTGAACGATAGAGCCAACGTACAAATACAATGGAATGATTTTCTGCGTTCAGACACAATGACTTTTCCACTTTTTAGGATGACTTTTTGACTATTTTCTTGTAAAATGAAGCAATTGAAGACAAGGAGCGATATGTATGAATGAAGTGTGGCAGGATCGAATTCCACCGCAAAATATTGAAGCCGAACAAGCGGTTTTAGGGTCAGTTTTTTTAGATGCTGAAACGATCATTGATGCCATGGAGTACATAGAACCGAAAGACTTTTATCGTCGGGGACATCAAATCATTTTTGAAACAATGATCGAATTGAATGATCGCAGTGAAGCAATCGATGTGGTCACTGTCAAAGATCGTTTGGAACAAGGAAACCTATTAGAAGATGCTGGGGGCTTGAGCTATCTTTCCGATTTAGCATTAGCTGTTCCTACAGCGGCGAACATCGTTTATTATGCAAAAATCGTAGAAGAAAAATCGTTGTTGCGTAATTTGATCCAAACAGCGACAGGAATTGTTACTCGTGGATTTGAACAAGGAGAAGAAGTCCAATCGATATTAGATGATGCAGAACGTAGCATCCTTGAAGTATCCGAAAAAAGAAACCGGAGCGGATTTTTATCGATCGCAGAAGTCTTGAATTCAACGATCGAAAATATTGACCAGTTAGCGCAAAACAACGAAGAAATCACAGGACTTCCTACTGGCTATCAAGGATTAGATAAGATGACAGCAGGTTTCCAACCAGAAGAATTGATCATCTTAGCAGCTCGACCAGCTGTCGGGAAAACGGCTTTTGCATTGAATATCGCACAAAATGTCGGTACCAAAACGGATCGTTCCGTAGCTATCTTCAGTTTGGAAATGGGGGCAGAATCCCTGGTTAATCGGATGCTTTGTGCGGAAGGATCGATTGAAGCGAGCCATTTGCGTACAGGTCAGCTTTCTGAAGAAGAATGGTCCAATCTGATCGTTGCGATGGGGAGCTTATCACGGGCAAATATCTTTATTGACGATACCCCTGGGATCAAAATCTCTGAAATACGCGCAAAGTGCCGCAAACTCGCACAGGAAAAAGGCAATCTCGGCTTGATCTTGATCGACTATCTCCAACTGATTGAAGGGAACGGCAGAGAAAACCGCCAACAAGAAGTTTCTGATATTTCCCGTCAGTTAAAGAAACTGGCGAAAGAATTGAAAGTGCCTGTTATCGCATTATCACAGCTTTCTCGTGGTGTTGAACAGCGGCAAGATAAACGTCCTGTTTTAAGTGATATCAGGGAATCAGGGTCTATCGAACAAGATGCAGATATCGTCGCGTTCTTGTACCGTGATGATTATTATGAAAGAGAAGGCGGCGAAGACAATGACGGCGCTGAACCGCAAAATGACAACGTGATCGAAGTCATCATCGAAAAAAACCGTAGTGGTGCCCGAGGAACTGTTGAATTACTGTTCATCAAAGAATACAACAAGTTTTCGTCGTTATCACCAAGAGAAGAATACTAGAAGAGAAGGAAGTATTTTACTCTGAGAATAAGCAGTTATAGCAGATAATGTTCATCTTGATCCTATCTCCAGCCAATGAGCATCATCTATGAAGAAAATGATCTATGATGAAGCAGTCTGCGATGTCAGTAGTTGCTGCAAAATAGCGAAATAAATCAGACAAAATGAGGTCGAGACAAAAGTCGTTTAGGTTTGAGAAATTGGAGAGAAAAAAGAACAATACGTTTTTTGTATTGTTCTTTTTTTTTTTGAAATTTCCGAAAAGCCGGACTTGTGGACACCGTTTATTTCCGAAGGAGTTGCTTCTGCTCCCGCCGTTTATTCGAGAGTCTGTAGCAAAACCGATTTTTAAATTTGTCCTACATTCTTTGTTCATCTTCTAAGTCAAGCCTTTGTTATTCCCTATATTCTTTTGAGGGAATAATTTTTCAAACGCGTTTATTGTTCGTTTTTTAAGCGTTTTTATAAAATAAATAAAAGTATCATTCGATTTTAGTTGAATAAATAGCGAGTTATTGATACAATAATTCAGGATTAAATAATATAAAACGAGGTGTTCAGATGTCATCTGTAGTAGTAGTAGGTACACAATGGGGCGACGAAGGGAAGGGAAAGATTACTGACTTTCTTAGTGAAAATGCTGAGGTGATCGCACGGTACCAAGGTGGCGACAATGCAGGACACACAATCAAATTCAATGGTGTTACTTATAAACTGCATTTGATTCCTTCTGGGATTTTTTATAAAGATAAAATCAGTGTGATCGGAAATGGCGTAGTGGTGAATCCTAAATCATTAGTGACGGAATTAGCGTATTTGCACGAAAAAGGTGTAGAAACAGATAATTTACGTATTTCAGATCGTGCGCATGTCATTTTGCCTTACCATATCAAATTGGATCAATTACAAGAAGATTCAAAAGGTGAAAACAAGATCGGTACAACGATCAAAGGGATCGGACCAGCATATATGGATAAAGCTGCTCGCGTCGGCATCCGTATTGCAGATTTATTAGATAAAGAGATTTTTGAAGAACGTTTGCGTTTGAACTTAGAAGATAAAAATCGTCAATTTGTGAAGATGTTCGATTCTGAACCATTGGTATTTGAGGATATTTTCGAAGAATACTATGAATATGGCCAACAAATCAAACAATATGTCACTGATACATCAGTCATCTTAAATGATGCTCTAGATGCAGGAAAACGTGTCTTGTTTGAAGGTGCCCAAGGTGTGATGTTGGATATCGATCAAGGAACGTATCCATTTGTGACTTCTTCTAATCCGGTAGCTGGTGGTGTAACGATCGGTAGTGGCGTTGGCCCTTCAAAGATCAATAAAGTCGTTGGTGTATGTAAAGCTTATACTTCTCGTGTAGGAGATGGCCCATTCCCAACAGAACTATTTGACGAAACAGGTCAACAAATCCGTGAAGTCGGTCGTGAATATGGTACGACAACAGGTCGACCTCGTCGTGTCGGTTGGTTTGATACAGTCGTGATGCGCCATTCAAAACGTGTATCAGGAATCACTAACCTATCATTGAATTCAATCGATGTATTAAGCGGACTAGAAACAGTAAAAATCTGTACAGCGTATGAATTAGATGGAGAATTGATCTATCATTACCCAGCAAGCCTGAAAGAATTGAAACGTTGCAAACCAGTATACGAAGAACTTCCTGGTTGGTCTGAAGATATTACAGCATGTAAAACACTTGCTGAACTACCAGAAAACGCCCGTAACTATGTTAGACGTATCTCAGAGCTTGTAGGAGTCCGTATTTCAACATTCTCAGTTGGACCTGACCGAACACAAACAAACATCTTAGAAAGCGTCTGGGCGCAAATCTAAGTCATTTTAGTACCATTCGTTGAGACAGGACATTCTTGTGCCTTAAAGAGTGAACGAATGTGCTAGAGAGTCGAACACCATGAAAGCAGGAAAGAACCTGTTGTCCTTTTGTGGTGTTCGACTTTTTTTTGCCGTTTTCTTCACTGTGAACACGGGTAGATAGCCAAAAAGAGTGGGTGAATATTAATTATTTTCTTTTTAGATAGCTAAAGATATTTTGAACGCAAGAGATTTGCTATAATAGGGGTTAAGGGTAAAATGAATGGTGAAGGAGTTGAAGTAGGTGTATCAAATAGTAACAGACTCATGTTGTGATCTTCCTTATCAAGTACTCGCAGCGGCGAATGTAGACTTTTTGTCAATGAAGATCCAGTTAGATGAACAAGAATTAGTAGATGATCTGGGGAAAACATTTAACTATGACAAATATATGGAACAATTGAGAAACGGAGCAACGCCAACTACCTCACAGATCAATGTGGGACAATACCTTGAATTCTTCCGTACGTATGCTGAAAGAAAAATCCCAGTTTTATACGTTGCTTTTTCAAGTGCATTGAGTGGCTCTTATAGTAGTGCATTGCAAGCTGTAGAATTACTAAAAGAAGAGTATCCTGATCCTCAAATACATGTATTCGACACGAAAGCTGCTAGTGTAGGTGAAGGCGTATTGGTATTAGAAGCTGTGCGATTGAAAGATGAAGGAAAAACATTAGAAGAAACGTTAGAGTGGTTAAAAAATAATTATTTAAAAGTACACTCTTGGGTAACCGTCGATGATTTGAAACATCTTGAACGTGGCGGACGTATTTCAAAGGCTAGCGCTACACTAGGAAGTATTCTGAGTGTCAAACCAATTATTACAGTAGATGAAGAAGGGCGTCTGACGAATGTCGATAAAGTGCGTGGCAGAAATAAATCGATCCAAAAAGTCGTAGAAGAAACGATTAAAACGATCGTCGCGCCTTTAGAACAAATCGTCTATATTGCCTATGCAGGGGACTTAGAAAGTGCCGAAAAAGCGAAACGCCTGCTAGAAGAGAACATCAAGATGAAAGAAGTGAAACTTTATCCGTTGGGTCCTACGATCGCTAGTCATACTGGCTATGGCTGTATCGCCATTTTTTCAATGGGGATTAAACGATAGAAGTCTACCATCACTAATCGAATAGAAAAAATAGGTCGCAACAGAAGTATTTCATTCTGAGAAAGAACCAGAGAATCATGGAAATTGTTTTGCAAATCCTGCGAATTTCGGCTTATCTCAAGGAGTTGTTTCTGTTCCGACGTTGTGTTTAGAAGAGGTCGAGACAAAAGTCGTTTCGTTTTTAAAGCATGAGACAAAAGTGTTTCTTACTTTTGTCCCATGCTTCTTTGTTGAGGAATTTCAGAATTATGGGTCTTGTATGTGCCCAGACAATATAAAAAGATGCTGTTCGTTAGAAATGTCTAACGAACAGCACCATTAGGATTCAACGATCAATCAGTCACGAAACAATTGACCCGCTTACTTCCATAACTCATTTAATTGTTTTTGGATATCTTTGTTTTCTAAAAACTCATCATACGTTGTGTCTGCGCGATCGATGACCCCTTTATCAGAAACAGCAATGATGCGATTTGCAAGAGTTTGGATAAACTGATGATCGTGTGAAGCAAAGAGAATAGAACCTGTGAAGGCCATTAGCCCATCATTCAATGCAGTGATTGACTCTAGGTCTAAATGGTTCGTTGGATCGTCTAAAACTAAGACATTTGCTTTAGAAAGCATCATTTTAGAAAGCATACAACGGACTTTTTCGCCCCCAGATAGGACATTTACAGGCTTCAAGACGTCTTCACCAGAAAATAGCATTCTACCTAAGAAGCTGCGTAAGAAAGTATTGTCGTCTTCTTCTTTACCTGCATATTGTCTTAACCAGTCTAAAATCGTTAGATCCGTATCAAATTCTTTCGTTGTATCCTTTGGTAAATAAGCATTGCTTGTTGTGACACCCCAGCGCACTGTACCTGTATCTGGTGTGATCTCACCCATGATTACTTTGAACAGTGTCGTAGTTTTAATATCATTTTCAGCAACGAAAGCTACCTTGTCTTCTTTACTTAAATTAAATGATATATCATTTAAGATTTTCTTACCATCTATAGTAACACTCACGTTTTCGACTTGTAAAAGGTCGTTGCCGATTTCACGTTCTGGTTTGAAACCAACGAATGGATAGCGACGAGAAGATGGCTGGATGTCATCTAACGTGATTTTTTCTAACATTTTTTTACGTGAAGTCGCTTGTTTTGATTTTGAAGCATTCGCGCTGAAACGAGCGATAAAATCTTGTAATTCTTTGATTTGTTCTTCTTTTTTTGCATTTGCATTTGCTTGCAATTTTGTAGCTAGTTGACTAGATTCTAACCAAAAATCATAGTTACCTACATATAATTTGATTTTTCCAAAGTCTAGATCCGCCATATGTGTACATACTTTATTCAAGAAATGGCGGTCATGGGAAACGACGATAACTGTATTTTCAAATTCGATCAAGAATTCTTCTAACCAATTGATTGATTGGATATCCAATCCGTTTGTTGGTTCATCTAATAGCAATACATCTGGTTTACCAAATAGTGTTTGGGCTAAAAGGACTTTGATTTTTTGACCACCCGTAAGTTCACTCATTTGTTGGTGATGTAATTCTTCAGGGATATTCAATCCTTGTAATAATACTGCTGCTTCTGGTTCAGCTTCCCAACCATTTAGCTCAGCAAATTCGCCTTCTAATTCAGCTGCTCGGATACCGTCTTCATCTGTAAAGTCTTCTTTCATGTAGATGGCATCTTTTTCTTTCATTACTTCGTACAATCGTTTGTGTCCCATAATAACTGTTTCTAAGACTGTATATTCTTCATAGTCGAAGTGATTTTGTTTCAAGACGGCCATACGTTCATCTGGGCCCAAGGAGACAGTACCTGTAGAAGGTTGTAGCTCTCCGGATAATACTTTAAGGAACGTTGATTTACCTGCACCATTTGCACCTATTAAGCCATAGCAATTTCCGGGAGTAAATTTAATATTAACATCATCAAATAGTTTGCGGTCTGAAAAGTGCAAACTTACATCATTTACAGTAATCAATTTTTTTCCTCACTTTATCTTTTAATTGTTTTTGACAAGTCTTCTAGAATTATATAGGGGAAAAGTAAAAGTTTCAAGGTAATCAGCTATTCTTTGTGTTTCACGTGGAACAACGTAACAAAAAAGTAAGAAACAGCTGATGGATAGAAGGTGGATATCTGCATGGATTCCTGTATTTTCTAAAAAAAACACAATGATCTTGGATAGAAAAAGTGGATAAGAAATAAATAGTCTTTTCATATGTAAATTGTTTACACTCGAATGTATCAAAAAGTTCGCAATACAATATCAACAGAGCGATCAATCGTCTTTCAGCATATGTTTTGACGTTGTTTAAAGAGAAAGGTAGTATGGATAGTAGATCAAAATGAAAGTAGGTTTGAAAAATGAATGAAAGAAAAACGGTAGATTGGGGTTCTTTGATCTTAGGGATATTATTTGTGATTGTTTCTCTGATGTCTTTCCAAGATCCAGTAGGTAATCTTATGGCGATCGTGGTCGTATTTGCTATTTTTGCCTTTTTAAAAGGAATTTTTGAATTATTTGTTCGCAATCGCATGAAGGAATTGACTGGCTACAAAGGGAAGACACCATTAGTTGTAGGGATCATCGATATCTTAGTAGGAATCTTTTTCTTATTCAATATTGGAGCCGGTGTAGTGGTATTGCCATTCGTATTTGCAGTGTGGTTCATTGCGGATTCCGTATTTGCTTTATTGGCTGCTGATTTGGCTAAAGGGGTAAGTAATGGCTATTATTGGTTCACTGTCATCGTAAATATCTTAGGTATCATTTTGGGGATCATGCTATTATTTAATCCTATCTCATCAGCATTGACCCTAAGTTTCTTAGTTGGATTCTATTTTATGCTATTTGGTATTACTCATATCGTGTACGCATTTAGATAAATATTCGACAGTAGTTTATATAAAAAAGAGGCGGGACATTATTATGTCCTGCCTCTTTTTTTATGAGCTTATTCGTTTTTTTATAGTGTGCTTTTAGGATAACTTAGTCACGTTTTTCATATAGCTCATTTAATACAGGCATATCATGTACTTCATATTTTTCTTTGAAGGCATTGATTTCATCTGCGGAATATTTTCGAGGATCTAAATGCAAGTCTTCTACAGGTAATGGTCGTTTATTTTCGATTTTGACATCAATTACTACAGGGCGTGTTGACTTTTGAGCTGCATCAAAGGCTGGTCGTAGTTGATGATAATCAGTAATCGTGAAACTGTCTGCACCTAATGCTTCACTGGCCTTACCAAAATCTGCATCTTCCAAAAAGACACCGAATTTATTTTGTTCTGTATCTTCTTGTTCTGCTTCGATAAAACCAAAGGAATCATTTGAGAATACGACGTTGATGATTGGTAATTGATATTTGACTTGTGTGATGATATCTTGCATGACCATCGCGAATCCGCCATCGCCACTTAGAGTGAACACTTGCTTTTCTGGAAAGCTTAATTGAGCAGCAATTCCTCCAGGAACACCATTTCCCATCGTTGCGAACCAACCAGAAGTAGTATGCTTTTGGTTGCCGTTCATATCTAAAAGACGAATCGAGTGGATCGTGGTATTGCCGACATCCGTGACAAAGATTGCATCGTCTTTCGCAATACGATTGATTTCTTTATAAACCGCTTCTGGGCGGATAGGTTGCTCTTCACGATCTTCAAATGATTTCAACCAGTTGACCCAGTTCTCTTTGTTTTCTTGGTTTGCTAGATACCAACGATCTTCAGGTCGAGGTTGGCCAAGTTCTGCTAATCTTTCTAAAGTGGTGTTGGCATCTCCTAGGATTGAAAGAGAAACGGCATGTCTGCGGCCAAATTTTGATGCATCGATATCTACTTGAATAAAGGCAGCATCAGGATTGAAGAAAGCTCGACCAAATGGAAAGTCACTTCCCACGAATAAAATCAAATCAGCTTCAGCAAGTGCTTCGTTTGCAGGTTTCGTCGCAACTCGTCCAGCAAACCCAAGAAAATTTTTATAACTATCAGGAACGATTCCCTTGGCTAGAACGGAAGCAACGACAGGAACTGAAAAGTGTTCTGAAAAGTGTTTGATCTGTTCGAAGCCATTACGCGTGCCTTGCCCAACATACAATACAGGTTTCTTTGCTTTTTCAATGTAAGGAAGTGCAGCCAACAAATCTTTTTCGTCAGGTAAGATATAGCCGGTTTTGTGTGTAGCTGCAGTTGTGAAATCTTGTTCTTCGATTTCAGCAAAACCTAAATCTACAGGAATCGTCACGATCGCAACACCTTTATGTTCGTAAGCAGCTTTGATTGCTTCATCGACTACATGTGGCAAACTTTGTGGCGTCATCACTGTTCGGTTATAGACGCTAACATCTGCAAAAATAGGATTTTCATTTAATTCTTGGAAAGAATTATAATTCATCGCTGCAGAAGCCACTTGTCCTAATAGCGCTACGAGAGGGACATGATCCATTTGGGCATCATATAGTCCATTGATCAAATGGGTCGCGCCAGGACCAGCAGAACCAAACACAGCGCCGACTTTGCCCGTTAGTTTTGCATCGGCAGCTGCGGCTAATGCACCGACTTCTTCATGACGAACTTGGATATATTTGATTTTTTCTTTTTCATGATATAAAGCATCCATGATGGAATTGAATGAACCACCAGGAATTCCGTAAATATGATCGACTCCCCAACTTTCAAGAACTTTTACCATAGCGACACCAGCATTGATTGTTGACATAACTTTCCACTCCCTTAGTGATAAAATTTACTAACTAAAGTATAGTGCTTTGTCAGAAAAACCCCAACTAATACGTCTTTTCGTAAAATAGTAGTCATGCTTTTTTCTATATGCTAGAGTAGTAAGTAAAGGATTGAAAGGAGAAATATATGGCTGAATGGCTATTAAGATTAGAACCATGGCAACAGGCATTGGTAGGGACTGGCTTTACCTATTTCATGACTGCACTGGGAGCTGCATTAGTCTTTTTCTTTAAAGAGATCAAGAAAGACGTTTTGAACTTGATGCTTGGTTTTGCTTCAGGAGTGATGATCGCTGCAAGTTTTTGGTCGTTGCTAGATCCCGCGATCACGAAAGCAGAAGAAAATGGCGACATTGCTTGGTTAGTGGTAAGTATTGGCTTTGGACTAGGTGGACTTTTCCTTTATATTGCGGATAAGACATTGCCCCACATGCATTTTGGGCCACAACATGAAACAGAGGGCTTACCCACCCACTTGAAGCGGACGATTTTATTGGTATTTTCGATTACATTGCATAATATCCCAGAAGGTCTAGCTGTTGGGGTAGCCTTTGGAGCAGCAACTACCGCAGATAACCCTACAACGGCTGTTTTAGCAGCAGTTTCTGTTGCACTAGGAATAGGTATTCAAAACTTTCCAGAAGGAGCTGCCGTTTCTATTCCCTTACGGCAAGAAGGATTGAGCCGTACGAAGGCGTTTATGTATGGACAAGCATCCGGTATCGTTGAACCGATTGCTGGTATCGTTGGTGCGATCTTAGTGACGAAGGTATCGATCTTGTTGCCTTACGCGTTGGCATTTGCAGCTGGAGCAATGATCTATGTCGTTGTCGAAGAACTGATCCCCGAAGCACAGCAAACATTATCAAGCAAGCGGCATTTTGCTGTATTTGGTGTGATGTTAGGATTCATCATCATGATGATCCTTGATGTTGCTTTGGGTTGAGCAAATGATATATCATTTGATAATGGATGGAAAAAAACTAAAATGTGTGAAATCATGCTATAATCCATAAGATCTTATTGAAGAACATTTAATAAAGAGGTCGAGACAAAAGTCGTTTAGGCTTGAGATATTGGAGAGAAAAACCTGAATTTTGGACACCGGTTATTCGAGAGTCTTTAGCAAACCTGATTTTTAGATTTGTCCCACACTCTTTTTTTTGGGAAGTGTTTCTAGAGGCAGACCCCTTAGCGTTGGATAAAAAAAGGAACAGAAAAGCAACCTCTGAAGGTTGTCTAATCTGTTCCTGTTTTTTTTGTAGTAAATGTCCGAGTAATCAACTCATTCGAGTATTCGATTAATAGTATTTGCGGTTTCGATTAGCCCCACTAATGGCACGAATCAGCCAAATAATGATAGCTATAGGAATTAGCAATTTGATAGCAAACCATAAGATGCTGCTCAATACACCAACAAAAAGACTGATGGCAAAACCAGCAACAACCAATACCATGATCAACATGAAGATATTTAAGAAACTATTTCTACGTTGCATAACAACCCCTCTTTTCTTATTTGCATCGACTAGCGGTTACGTTGATGTCCTTTACTGCAGCAATTGAATTGACCCGGTGCTCGATGAACAAATATGGTAACTTCTTATTGAAAAAAGTATAACAGAATGAATGAACAGCCACATCCATCGTTAGTCTGATTTTTTATTTGGTATTTAGATGTATAAAACAGTTGCTTTTTTTCGTTCTTTTCTACTAAAATAAGGCAAATAAGGAGGCGGAACTTATGTCGAAAAATCGTTTAGAAGCTTTTACCGATGCCGTGATTGCGATTATCATGACAATTCTCGTTTTAGAGTTACATGAACCAAGTTCAGATACTTGGCAAGCTTTGTCAGCTTTAGGCTCTCGTTTTTTGATCTACATTATCAGTTTTTTTACTTTAGTTATCTATTGGAACAATCATCATCACATGTTCCAAGTCGTCCATAAAGTAAATGGGAAGGTATTATGGGCAAATAGCTTTTTTCTCTTTGCTTTGTCACTTTTTCCATTTGCGACTTCTTGGATCAGCGAATACACATTTAGTTTAGTTCCTGCAATCACATATGGAGGCGTATCTTTAGGTGCCAATATCGCTTATTATTTCCTCGCAAGGGAATTGGTCAATTCTGATACAGCCCATAAGAAAGCGATCAAGGAACTATTAGGTAACTATAAAAAATCCTATTTGACCATCTCATTGAATATCATCGGAATCGTTCTAGGCTATCTAGTGACGCCCCTCGCTGTCTTGATCACTAATGGAATCATGTTATTCGGTTGGTTGATGCCAAGTAAGAAAATCGAATCCCATTATGTTGACTAAATAACAATAAGAAAAATTAAGATAAATATAAACAAAAGATAAAAAAATGATCTAATCTATAGAAGAGAATAGTATCCGAAGAGGGATGCTTATGATAGACAGGAAAAAATTAACAATTGGGTTGATTACTAGCATGGTAACGATCCTCATTTATCTGGATCAACAGAAATGCGGCTCAGTAGTCATCATTTTATCTTTGCTGCTTACGTTTTTTGTTTCACTGAAAACCAAAGACCAAAGAAAAAACAAATGATCATTGCTGAAAAGAGGTCGAGACAAAAGTCGTTTAGGTTTGAGAAATTGAAGAGAAAATAGGCTGGGACAGAAGTGTTTCTTACTTTTGTCCCACGCTTTTTTTTTGAGATTTCCGAAAAAACTGACTTTTGGACGCCGTTTATTCGAGAGTTTGTAGCAAACTTGATTTTTAGATTTGTCTCCCATTCGTTTTTGTGAGCTCCGTAAAAAAGCAAATTTGGACGCTCATGTGGAAAACTTTTGGATTGGAAAATTGTTTTCCACATAAAGAGGGAAGGAGGTTAAACGCATAGCTATAGGGGCAAAATCGATTATACATAGATAATGTATAAATATTAATAGATTGTATGAGCTAAGAAAAAGCAAATAAAAAAATAACTTGCAGCAATGAAAATGAATGTTATTTTATAGATTTAAAATAACGAATCAAAGAAAATCGTAAAGACGTTTGTAGGAGCTAGAAGTAAATGGAGTAAAATGTGGAGAAGGATACATCAATGAGAGTGGGTAGAACAGATCAGTCCGGAAACTTCAAAAATGGGAAGTAAACAAAAGAAGTGTTTCATTTTGAGAAAGAAGAAGGCTATATGAAAATTGCTTTTCAAATTTTTGGTGAATACTGATTTTTAGAAGGAAATGTCTTTTTCTCCCGCCGTTTATTTGCGGTTGAAGTGGGAGGGCAAAAGAGCCCTTACTTTTGCCTTATGTCCTCTATGTATTGCACAAAAATACCGTGAGGGGGTATATTAATTGGAGGATTTCTCAATAGTGTTGCACTCAGGAGGGGGATGCTATTCTTTGTAAGCAAAATAGCGAGTATCTTTTTTTGCTAAACCAAAGGTATCTGATACATGTAGATTCTGTGGTGCGAATTGGATAGCTGGGATAATGAATGTCTTTTTATCTTTGTCTAAAATAGTGATCGTAAAGCTGATATCCTCGTGTTCTTCATTGCGCAAAGTGATATAAGGGTTGATCATCAAAATTGATCTCAACAACTTCATAACTGCCTAATAGACGAAGCTGAGGGCCTTCATTTTTGACTAGTTCGTTTTCAGTAGGTACATAGTCCATCTTTGATGTTTGTGTTGGCTGCATCTGTGCTTTTGAAGAGATATCTTTTATAGGAGAGGTCAAGAAATCAACAATAAAAAATATAGCGACTATTATTAAAATACTACTAACGAGAATAATTGTTTTTTTCATCTTCCACACTCCTATATGGTGATTATGCTATAAAAACAGTTGATCATATTATAAAAAATCTTTGTGAGTGATGTTGTTAGTAATAATAAAAGCTACATTTTTAAAATGCGTTATTAATAAACTACCACAATCAAAGTATAAGTGTATTTATAGAAAAAATAAAGCATAAATTTTTTTATTTTATAGTTTATTTTATTGAGAGTTAAATGAAAAATAACTAATGAAACTGTTGATGATAATTATTCTTGTTTTCATTTTGTTAGCGTTTTCGTGATAAGATATAAAAAAGCTTCAAGAAAATTCGTATTGCTTCTCTCATTCAGTAGCGAATAAAATTACAAGTAGCGAATTTTCTTGAAAATTTTTAACAAGGTCTATTTTTTGAAACTTAGTTTAACGGAATACCTAGATAAAAGGTAGTGCCTTGTGACTGGCTGACGAGTTGGATCGACCATCCATTTTTTTTGATGATGGATGAAACGATGAATAACCCTAGGCCAGTTCCGCCGACTTCTTTTTTTGTTGTAAAGAAGGGAGTAAAAATTTTTTCTCTGATCTCTAACGGAATACCAGGTCCGTTATCAGAAATTTCGATAATTGCGAATTGACCAGGTACATTTGTCTTTTTCTTCGTCTTAGGAAGTAGCGATTGATCAAAATATGCAGATGGATCATCAGCAAAGAGTGTAATTGAAACATGTGCATCTTGTTTGGCTTGGTAAGCATTCGTGATCAAGTTGTAGATGATGATTTGCAGATCTTCTTTTTCAAAGACAGTTTTTCCTATATCTGGCAAATCCGTAGTTAAAGTAAAGCTTTTTGGCACGAGTAAAGAAAGATGATCGATGGCTTCTTGTATTACTTGCGAAAGTGCATAATTACTTTTAGGTGCTGTTTCCACTTTTGAAAAACCTAGAACATTCTTTGAAAGATTCTGTCCTTTGATCGCAGATTGGTAAACTTCATTAAGGTCATCCACTAATAGTTCGTCTTCATGATGTTCTTCCATCAGCAACTGCAAATTACCAATGATGGGCGTTAAAAAGTTATTCATGTCATGGACGATCGTAGTGGTCAGTAACCCAATTGTTTCGAGCTTCGATTCTTGAAGAATTTGTTTTTCAAGGGCATGCTTCTCTTGGAGCAGCTGTTGATGTTTCTTTAATTGTAAATTTTCAGCATAAGTTTGGTTGCGCTTATGATAATATTTAATTGATAGACCTAATAACGCGATGACAACCAATAAGATCATGAGTAAACCGATAATGATCAATCCATCTTGCAGCAACAAGCCGTTTCTTTCGTAGTAGTCTTCATTGCTGGCAAAAATGAGACGGCTATTTCCAATAGTAGTCCATTCGAATGACGTGATTTTCAATACTCTTTTAATTTTTGGTTTAGGCCACCAATAAGAGTAATAGACAGCATCCCCTCTAGATTGTGTCAATTGCTTTTTTTCTAATTTTTTTAGATCAGATAAATCAAGTGTGGGGTATTTTTCTTCTCGCCCATTTACAATAGAAAGACCTACTTGCTCACTTGAAGGATGCATGACGACTTTCATTTCTTGATTTTTGACCATCGTATAACCAGCTTGATCATCTGTATCCAATAATTCAGAATGGTAGAGGGTCTGCAGATCAGCGAGCAATACGAGTAAGGCATGCTGATTATTGTTTAAAGGCACGGTTTGATAGATATTTATGTAGGAGTGGTTATCATTGAAATAAACGGCACCATTCTGCTTGATACTACCCGATAAAGCTTGAGAAAAGTCGGGATCTTTGGCAACAAGTTTAGCTAATCCTGCAGTCGGTTGTGAGGTGTGCAAAGGTTGGCTATTTATTAAGGTTCCATCCTGCGAAAAAAGGAAAAGACCAACGAGCGCTTCTTCATTTTTTAAATTGGAAAGATTCTTTGGTTCCTCAATGAACTGTTCGTTTGTCATTTGTGGTTGGAGCAGGTTCAATGTTTGCTGATAAGAACGAAACTTTGTTTTCACTACGTTGATTGCGGAATGATTGAGGGTCGAGAGCTGATTTTCTGCTAGATCAACCGCATGCTTTTGCAATTGGTAATAGCTAGAGCAGGTAAAAATCATGCCGAGAATCGTCAGTAATGTAACGACTAGGATGAGACTATAAAGTTTCTTGTAAGTTAGCTTTTTCATCATGATCTTCCTTTTTACCGTTTCCATTATTATATAATAAAGCGAGGAGAGTTTCTTTTGCGAAATGAAAAAATATTAATCATAGACGATGAACCAAGTGTACGCCGTTTGATTTGGAAAGCACTTCAGTCAACAGGGATTCTAGTGTATCAAAGTGATTCAGTAGAAAAAGCGCTAGACATCATCACTCGAGTTGAGTTTGATCTATTTTTGTTGGATATCTGTTTGGAGCATGAAAATGATGGGTATCATCTTGCTCAAATGATCCGAGAAGCGAATCCATTTACGCCTATTTTCTTTTTAAGCGGTAAAACAAGTGAGCAAGAAATCATCAATGGCCTTGAAGTTGGCGCAGATCAATATTTGACAAAGCCTTTTTCATTGGATCTTTTACGTGCTCAAGTTGTTGCGGCGTTGGATCGTAACAAAGTGATTCGGAATCATCATTCGACAGCTGAAAAAAAAGAAATCATTGTTGGCGATTTTCGTTTTGATCAAAATCGCTACCAACTTTATAAAAATGGACAGCCTATCAAGCTTTCTTCCAAGGAAATCCAATTGATGCGTTTCTTTATGCTGAATCCGGACCAGGTTTTTTCGAAAGAACAGATCTATAGCAGCGTCTGGGAAGATGGTGAATTTGACGCAAACACGATCATGGTGTTTGTGAATCATCTAAGAAATAAAATTGAAACCGACCCCAAAAACGCGCAGTATATCAAAACGGTTTGGGGGATCGGCTATACCTTTTTACCAGAAGGGGAAAACAACTTTTCTAAAAATGAAAAATAGAACCCTAATGAGAGTAGATCTGCTGAACCACCTGGACTGAGATAGCGGGTGGTCAGTTGCTGATCATATTCTTTTAATTTTTTGACTAGTTGCACATAAGAAAGTCTAGATTTCTGTAAATCTAAGCTTTCTTTTTTTATCTCTTTTAAAGCATCTCGCCCCCCACGATGGAGGATATTGCTGTCTTCCACCTCACTCATTAAATACAGTAATGCACGTAAAAGTAATTCCTCTTGCCTGAGTTCTTGGTGTTTGCGCAAAAAACACATCAATTTTTGCAGTGCCGGATATCCGTTGGCCGCTTCCCCACGAATACCAGATATTTGGTACTTCAAATACAATTCTTCCCCATAAGACAAGTGTTGCTTGGTTGTTAATTGTTGAAAATCTTTGGCAACTATGTCTTGCGTGATATCCTGTGAAAGTGACAGGATCTTTTGAGTATCTTTAGCAGTAAAAGGGAGGTGTGTATTCGACTGCAGATGAAGTCCTGTAGCCCCTAGTAAAACAGCAAAAGAAAAGTTAGCTCCTTTATGTGTATTGATCCCTTTTGTTGCTTTTAGCATAGCAGTTTCCGCCATTTTTCCAGTTTCACGCAAAGAGTCGAATAATGAAGAAGGCTGACCGCGATGAGTCAAACCTAAATAGAGATATTCCTTGAAGAATGGGCGCAGGCTTTGGATGCTCGCCAGAAACGTTTGGAAATCCATGTCACGGTGGGCCCCGTTCGAAAAGCGATCTACGAGCCCAGGTTTTGGCGACAATGCAACTTCTTCGTATAAAGCCGTTTCCGCATAGTTACTGATCGTAAGTAATTGTTCATCCAATTTTTTGTCGCTCCATTTCCGCTAGTATGAATTGCAATGAATGATCTAAATGTTCCTGCGTGATCATCTTTATCTGTGCAATATTGTTTGTTTTCATCCCTCGATAGATCAACCAATGTTCGGCTAAAGCAACACTGCGTCGTTCAGAAGAACGGATCGAGATATCACGAAAATAAAGTAGATAAGAGCGTAATTCCATCACGATTCCTTTTAAACGTAACATCTGGCTTTTTTCATAAATGAAGGTATTGAAATCTGAAAAATTGGCTAACAATTCATCAACACGGTCTTCTTCGTTCAATTTGTCTCCATATGTCAGTAATTCTTTTAATTCCAGAAAATCTTTCTCATCCATTTTTTCCATTGCTTTGATCGTTGCCAATGTATCAAGAGATTTGCGTATATCAAAAATTTCATATGCATCTTTTTTACTGATTCCTTTGACTACGATCCCGATTTTAGGTACATGTTCGACCAACTGTTCATCAACTAATTGCCTTAACGCATAACGGATGGGTGTTCGACTGATGTTCAAGGTATCTGAGAACTCTTTTTCATTGATTCTAGAGCCTGCAGGGATTTGACCTAAAATAATCGTTTTGCGAAATGCTTCATACACAAGAACTTTTAAAGGTTTGTTCTGCGAGAAGTCTAAGTTTTGTCTGACGTTTTCAATCATTGCATTCATTTGTCAACTCCTACTCTGATTCGTTCAAATAAACGGCATTTATTGTAAGGCACCTTTCATCAATCAAGAAGAGATCAGTCACTCAACTTTTTATTGAACAGGAACTTCGTAATAAACGCCGTCTATCTTATCTACTTATAAGGAACTAATCGGTTCATTATCGGAATCATAACGAAAAACACAACTAAATTCAATCATAAATTTTCTACTAGCTATTTTTTGTTTATTGTGGAATATAAAGTGGCATATGGCCTAAAAGTACGATCGTCACTACAAAGATGAAAAAGATACCTAAGGCATATTTTGCGGCTTCTTTCTGCCATTGTCCCATGTCTAGCCCAGTCAAGCGTAAAAGCAAGTAAATAAATGCGACAAGTGGGCTTAATAAGTGGAAGGCTTGTCCCATCAGTGAAGCAAGGGCCATCTCCATATTGGTAAATCCATAGGCTCTTCCTGCTTCAGCTAAGACTGGCAAGACCCCAAAGTAGAAACCGTCATTTGAAATAAAGAATGTGCCTGGAGCAGAAATCAAGGCGATGACTAATCCCCAGAAGCCTGCCAGTTGTTCTGGAATAATCGTAGTGAAACTATTCGCTAAAGCAGTTGCCATCCCTGAACCTTGGAACAAGCCCATGAAGACACCGGCTGCGAAGACTAAGATAACTACTTGAACAGCGTCCCCACCATTTGCGCCAATACGCGCAGATTGATCTTTTAATATTGGATAGTTGATCATCAACGCGATACATGTACCCAATAAAAACAGCAAAATCGGCGGTAATGCGATCGCATCGATAAACGAGCTTGCTACAAGCCAAGCAATCAAAAGGATCGTTAACAATCCATTGAAAATAAAGTTGTGTGGACAACGAATTTTTAATGTATCAGGATCAGTGATCGTGGTCATCTCTTCGATTTCTTCAGTAGTGAGTTCTGTGATCCCTAAACGTGCCCGTTCTTGTTTTCCCATTCTCCGAGCAACAAAGAAGGTAACATAAAGCAGAGAAAGAACCATACCAGGCAGAAGATAAGTCAAAATGTCAGCATCTACTTCTAATACTGCCATCGCACGTGCTGTCGGACCACCCCAAGGCAAAAGATTCATGATCGTGTTTTGTAGGATGATCAAAACACCTAGATTCATCATCTTCATATTCAACTTCTTATAAATCGGAATAAATGCAGAACAGCAAATCAACGTGGTGGTTGTGCCATCGCCATTCAATGAAACGGCTGCTGCAACAACTGCTGTAGCCATCAATACTTTCATCGGATCGCCTTTAGCAAAATAAATCATTTTTTTAGTGATGGGGTCAAAAAGACCTGCATCAAGCATGATTGAAAAATACAAAATAGCAAAAAGCAACATGATCTCCGTGTTAGCGGTAGTAGAAATCCCTTCTAAAACAAAATCACCAATCGAACCTTTCTCTGCGACACCTGATACCATCGCAACAAGTGTAAAAATCAACGGGATAAGGACTAAAGAAGTAAAAGGAGACATCTTCTTTTTCATAATAACGAACATAAAAACAATGATCATAGCATAAGATAAAACAGTAAGTAACATGGTGTTCCTTCCTCTCTAACTAAAATAAAAATCTGTAAGCGTTAACAAATAATCGTAAAAAAATAAGTTCTTATTTGTGATGATATAAACAAATTTGGAGCCTCTCCTTTCTTTTTAACTTTCTTTGATGTGGTTAAGAATAGTCAAAATTTTGAGAGAAGAAAAGAGGTTCCTAGAAAAAGAACAGGAAAAAAACAATCCAGAGAAACAAATCTTATCGCTTGCTTAAAAAGTTCTTAATGAAATATTAACGCTATAAAAAACGCTTCATATCAACGTTTTAACTAGTTTTTAGAAAAAATGGATAAAAAGAAACAATGAAAAAACAATTTATCCTACAATTCACACTAGCCGTATCTCGAGTAATTTTTATAATTAAGAGTAAGTCAGAAAAATAGAAAGGAGAGGCGAAATGGGGATCTTCGAAAGATTGTTCAAAAAAACACAAAAAGAAGAGAAAATTGACCAACCGAGCAATCAACAAGAAAAACAGCGTGTGTTGACCGATGAATGGGAAACGGTTCCAGAATATATACCGGTTCCCCCAGAGGATTATGACTTAGTTAGTGTGATTGCTACGGCGATCGCCGCGGGTGATCGACCAGATAGTCAATTTATTATCAAAAGTATCAAGCAAAAGAATCCTGAAGTTGTCCTTACTTCCGTGATTGCGGCAAGTATTATGGCAGGGGAATCTCAGCAATCACAATTCATTGTCAAAAATATAAAGAAAAGATCAAAATAATGGAGGAAATAACATGTTGCGAAAATTTAAAATCACAGTAAATGGAACAGAATATTTAGTAGAGATGGAAGAAATCGGCGCACCACAAGTTGCTAGTGTACCGCAACCAACCGCACCAGTTCCGGCAGAAAATCCAGAACCAGTAGTTGAACCAACAGCACCTGCAGCACCAGTTCAAACCAGTGCTGCCACAGCAGATGCGATGACTGCACCAATGCCCGGTACGATTCTTAAAATCTTAGTTAATCCCGGAGAATCCGTTCAAGAAAACCAACCATTGATGATCTTAGAGGCAATGAAGATGGAAAATGAAATCGTTGCTGGAGAATCAGGAGTTGTTGCTGGCATCCATGTTTCAACGGGGGATATGGTCAATCCAGGAGATGCGCTGATTACAATCAATTAATTTAAAGAAAAGAGGAAGTGACGTTTATGGAGACTTTGTTAGAAGGTGTGATGGGGATCGGGGCTGAACCTGGTCGCTTGGTCATGATGATCATCGGTGGCGTGCTGATGTATCTGGGAATCAAAAAAGAATATGAGCCAACTTTATTAGTACCGATGGGCTTAGGAACGATCTTAGTCAATTTTCCGAACTCAGGAGTATTGAGTGCCGGTGGAGAGGCGGGACCATTCCAAGTACTCTTTGATATGGGGATCAATACAGAACTATTTCCATTGCTATTATTTATCGGGATCGGTGCAATGATCGACTTTGGTCCATTGTTGCAAAATCCATTCCTATTGTTATTCGGAGCCGCTGCTCAGTTTGGGATCTTCTTTACGATCATTATGGCGGTGTTGCTAGGATTTGATTTAAATGATGCTGCATCTATCGGGATCATTGGTGCAGCCGATGGACCTACTTCTATTTTTGTAGCGAACACACTGAACTCAAAATACATGGGAGCGATCATGGTTGCCGCTTACTCCTACATGGCGTTAGTACCAATCATCCAGCCTATAGCCATCAAAGCAGTAACAACTAAAAATGAACGTCGGATCAGAATGAACTATCGAGCAGGTGAAGTCTCACAAACAGCGAAGATTCTTTTTCCAATTGTGATCTCGATCGTTGCTGGATTGATTGCACCAGTATCGTTGCCACTTGTAGATTTCTTGATGTTTGGGAATCTGTTAAGAGAATGTGGCGTATTAGATCGACTTTCTATTACTGCGCAAAATGAACTGGTCAACATTATCAGTATTCTTTTAGGGTTATCGATCTCAGTGAAAATGCAATATGAAGAATTCCTGCAAATCGATACGTTGATGGTCATTGCACTAGGATTAGTGGCGTTCATCATGGATTCGATCGGTGGGGTATTGTTTGCGAAGTTATTGAACCTTTTCCGTAAAGAAAAAGTCAATCCAATGATTGGTGCAGCAGGTATCTCTGCATTTCCAATGTCTAGTCGAGTGATCCAAAAAATGGCAACAGATGAAGATCCGCAAAACTTTATTTTGATGCATGCAGCAGGCGCGAATGTTTCGGGACAGATCGCATCGGTTATCGCTGGTGGGCTGTTATTAGCCTTATTAACTTAAGAAGGAGGAAGACAGATGACACATGATTTGTGGGTATCATTAGAACTATTACTTTTCGGTTGGGGCGGTGTTTTTGCAGTTATCTTGATCATCTACTTAGCCTCATTAACTTTAGCAAAGCTGTTCCCAGTAAAAAAATAAAGAAGGGGTCAAATGGAGAATCCAAAACGTTTGTGGTTAGCTCAAGATAAAAAAGCATGGCAACAATGGCGCGCGCTGTTAGAAAAAACAGGATTGCGCACAGATGAACCAGTGGAATACACGGTGGGCATTTATGAACAAGGCCAACTGATTGCTACAGGTTCTTATCAAGGGAAAATCATCAAATGTCTCGCTGTTTGTAAGAACTATCAATCTGAGAATCTTTTAACAAGTATCATCACACATTTAGTGGAACGATTAAGAGCGGTGGACCAAAACCATCTGTTTGTATATACAAAGCCAGAGAATCAAGCGATTTTTCATTCTTTGGGTTTCCAAGAAATCTTAACGACTCAAACGATCAGTTTCATGGAACTCGGAGCGCCTTCCTTCAATCAATATGAAGCATATTTGCGAAGTAGAAAAAAAGAAGGGCAAAACCAAAGTGCAATCGTGATGAATGCCAATCCTTTTACCAAAGGGCATCAATATTTGATTGAGACAGCAGCAGCTGAAAGTGAACAAGTCTATGTCTTTGTTCTATCAGAAGAGCGCTCTGAATTTTCTGCAAGAGATCGATTGGAAATGGTGAAAATGGGGGTTGCACATTTAAAAAATGTGGTGGTGTTGACGACCAACGAGTATCTCGTATCGTCAGCCGTATTTCCTGCTTATTTTCTAAAAGAGCGTGCGCCATTAGAACTTGCTCAGCTACAGGCTACCTTTGATGCACAATTGTTCAAGCAAAAGATTGCACCTATCTTAATGATCAAACGGCGCTATGTCGGTGAAGAACCATTTTCGCCAGTAACGAATAAGTATAACGAAGCAATGAAAGCTGTCTTTTATCCAGAAATAACTTTGACGATCATTCCTCGCTTACAGGTTGATGATTCGATCATCAGTGCGACAAAAGTTCGTGAAGCCATTCAAAAAAATGACTTGCCTCTTTTAAAAAAATTTCTGCCAGAGACGACTTACATGTATTTGCATAAATTGAAAATAATCAAGGAGTGAAACGAATGGAAATCAAAAAAATCGCTTCTGCCGGTACAGTAGAATCAAGTGATATTTTAATTACTATTGCACCCAATGAACAGGAGCAAATCGAACTTTCATTAGAAAGCAGCGTGGAAAAACAATTTGGGAAACAGATTCGTGAGATGATGACCACTACCTTACAACAATTGGGGATTACACGAGCAAAAGTAACAGCAGTGGACAAAGGTGCCTTAGATTGTACGATCGTTGCTCGTTTGATTACTGCTGTCCATCGCGCAGCGGAAGAAGAAAGTTATGACTGGAAGGAGATCGACTCATGGAACGTTTAAGAAGAACGATGATGTTTGTTCCAGGTGCAAATGCGGCAATGCTTCGCGATGCGCCACTATATGGAGCAGATTCCATCATGTTTGATCTAGAAGATGCGGTTTCGTTAAAAGAAAAAGATGCAGCACGGACACTTGTCCATTTTGCTTTAAAGACCTTTGATTATTCAGCAGTTGAAACAGTTGTGCGAATCAATGGATTAGATACTGTCGGAAAACAAGATATTGAAGCAGTCGTTTTAGCAGGTGTCAATGTCATTCGATTACCTAAAACAGAGACAGCCCAAGATATCATTGATGTGGATGAAGCAATTACACTAGTGGAAGAAAGCAATCAGATCCCAGTTGGTACAACAAAAATGATGGCAGCGATCGAATCTGCAGAAGGTGTGTTGAATGCACGAGAAATCGCGCAAGCATCTACTCGACTGATTGGGATTGCTTTGGGCGCAGAAGATTATGTGACGAATATGAAAACAAAACGATATCCAGATGGGCAAGAACTGTTTTTTGCACGAAATATGATTTTACATGCGGCACGAGCAGCAGGAATCGCAGCAATCGATACCGTTTATTCTGATGTAGACAATGTCGAAGGCTTCCAAGCAGAAACAAACTTGATCAAACAGCTAGGTTTCGATGGAAAATCCGTGATCAATCCTCGACAGATCCCATTAGTCAATGCCATCTATGCACCAACAGAAAAAGAGATCCAACATGCAAAAGAAGTGATTTGGGCAATCAACGAAGCGGAAGCAAAAGGTTCTGGTGTCATTTCACTCAACGGAAAAATGATCGACAAACCAATCGTAGAACGTGCGCAACGAGTGATTGCACTTGCAAAAGCAGCTAAATTAATCTCAGAGGAGGGGATGTAAAGATGGTTAGAAACAAAGCGGGAAAAGAGATTCCTCAAGAAATCGCTGAACATTACGATATTTTCGAAGGAGAATTGGCGCATATCACACCATATGATGAAGCCAGTCGCAGGATTGTGCCAAGAAAACCACGAGAAACAAAATTAGTAGGCAGTCTACGTGAAGCAATCGAAAAAACAGGGTTAAAAGACGGCATGACGATTTCCTTCCATCATCATTTTCGTGAAGGCGATCGAGTGATGAACCAAGTATTGGCAGAAATTGCGCACATGGGCATCAAAAATCTGACGATTGCGCCAAGTTCCATTGCAAATGTACACGAGCCCTTGATTGAGCATATCAAAAACGGAGTAGTCACAAACATTACTTCCAGCGGTCTAAGAGATAAAGTCGGGGCAGCTATCTCTGAAGGAATCATGGAGAATCCAGTGATTATTCGTTCACATGGTGGACGGGCTCGCGCAATTGCCACTGGGGATATCCATATCGATGTGGCATTTCTAGGAGCGCCTAGTTCAGATGCTTATGGAAATGCGAATGGTACGGTAGGGAAGGCCATTTGTGGCTCTCTGGGCTATGCAATGGTTGATGCGAAATATGCAGATCAGGTAGTCATCATCACAGACACGCTTGTTCCTTTCCCGAACACCCCCATCAGCATTCCACAAACGGATGTTGATTTTGTAGTGGAGATTGATGAAATCGGTGATCCAGAAGGAATTGCTAAAGGTGCCACTCGATTTACAAAAAATCCCAAAGAATTATTGATTGCTGAATATGCAGCGAAAGTAATCACGAATTCGCCTTATTACCGTGAAGGTTTCTCCTTCCAAACAGGGACAGGGGGCGCAGCATTAGCTGTTTCACGCTTTTTGCGAGAAGCAATGATCGAAGATGGGATTACTGCAAGTTTTGCTCTTGGCGGAATCACGAATGCCATGGTTGAATTATTAGAAGAAGGCTTAGTTGGAAAAATCATCGATGTCCAAGATTTTGATCATTCTTCTGCATTGTCGTTAGGGAAAAATGACCAGCATTATGAGATTGATGCCAATATGTATGCATCACCTTCAAGTAAAGGTTCAGTGATCAATCAGCTAGATACGGCTATCTTATCTGCTTTGGAGATCGATACGGATTATAACGTCAACGTGATCACTGGGTCCGATGGGGTGATCCGTGGAGCTTCTGGCGGGCATTCAGATACGAGTATGGCATGTAAAATGAGCCTAGTTATCGCTCCGTTAGTTCGTGGAAGAATCCCTACGATCGTGGATCAAGTCAATACAGTAGTCACACCAGGCTCAAGTATCGACGTCGTAGTCACAGAAGTAGGTATTGCGATCAATCCAAACCGCTCAGACTTATTGGCTCATTTTAATACCGTAGATATCCCACAATTCACGCTGGAAGAACTAAAAGAAAAAGCCTATCAAATCGTTGGCACGCCCGAGTCAATCGAATATGGGGAAAAAGTAGTCGCTTTGATCGAATACCGTGATGGCACGATCATCGATGTGGTCAAAAATGTCTAACGAATTATTTAAAGGGCGCACGATTACTTTAGAGCAAATGCTAACTGCGCGATCCAACAGAGCGGAAAGACAGAAAAAGTTATTAGGGCAAGAAAAAAATAAAAGTCTGGTTTGTTTGACCCTGAATATTCCTGGGCCAATCAAAAATTCATATGAATGGCAGAATGTCTTTCTCGTCTTGGTGAAAGAAATCGAACAGGCTTTTTCAGAAGAAGAAATGGGCGCAAAAGTACTCCATCATGAATGGACAGGTTCAGAGTATTATTTAAAACTCAATGTAACACAAAAAGAAGCGAAACAAAAAATGGTCGTGATCGAAGAGGAACATCCATTTGGTCGATTGGCAGATATCGACGTACTCGCATTTACAGAAAATATTCAACCTCTTACCCGTGAAAAATTGGGATATCCTAAGCGAAAATGTTTGCTTTGTACAGAAGAAGCGAAAGTATGCGGCCGTTCAAGAACGCATACGGTGAAAGAAATGCAGTACGCAATCCAAGCAATCGTAGACAAAGAAAGGAGACGATTTTATGAAAAAAATCCAGTTCATGGAAACCGTTTTACGTGATGGCCAACAAAGCTTGATTGCTACACGCATGCCAACAAGTGACATGTTGCCTATCTTAAAAACAATGGATCAGGCAGGGTACCATTCTCTAGAAATGTGGGGAGGGGCGACCTTTGATTCCTGCCTAAGATTTTTGAATGAAGATCCCTGGGAACGATTACGAACGATTCGTAAAGAAGTAAAAAACACAAAATTACAGATGTTGCTGCGAGGACAAAATTTGTTAGGGTATAAAAATTATGCGGATGATGTTGTGCGTGATTTTGTTGAAAAATCGATCCAAAATGGGATAGATATCATTCGAGTATTTGATGCATTGAATGATACCCGCAATCTACAAACTGCGATCGTCACAGCAAAAGAAGCAGGTGGGCATTGTCAAGCAGCTATTTCTTATACGACAAGTCCGATTCATACAGTCGATTATTTTGTCCAATTAGCAAAAGAAATGGCGGATACAGGTGCGGATTCTATCTGTATCAAAGATATGGCCGGTGTATTGACGCCACACACTGGTTTTGAATTAGTCAGCCGTATCAAAGAAACGATTGATCTACCTTTAGAAGTCCATACGCATGCGACCAGTGGAATTGCTGAAATGACGTATCTGAAAGTCGCTGAAGCAGGAGCTGATATCATCGATACGGCCATTTCTTCTTTTGCTGGCGGAACAAGTCAGCCTGCTACGGAATCGATAGCGATGACGTTAGCCGAAATGGGCTTTGATACTGGTTTAGATATGGACAAAGTGGCGCAGATTGCTGAACATTTCAATCCTGTACGTGACCGTTTTAGAGAAGAAGGCCTCTTGAATCCCAAAGTGAAGGACATCGAGCCTAAAACGTTGATCTACCAAGTTCCAGGTGGTATGCTCTCGAACTTGCTTAGTCAATTGACCGAACAAGGACTTCAAGACAAATATGAAGATGTTTTGGCAGAAGTACCAAAAGTTCGCGCAGATTTGGGTTACCCGCCACTTGTTACGCCACTTTCTCAAATGGTAGGTACACAAGAACTGATGAATGTGATCTCTGGTGAACGCTATAAATTAGTGCCCAGTGAAATCAAGGATTACGTCAGAGGGCTTTATGGAAAAGCTCCAGTACCGATCAGTGAGGAAATCAAAGAACTCATCATCGGTCAAGAAGCAGTTGTTACTGTTCGACCTGCTGATTTGATTGCATCACAACTACCGGAATTTCGTAAGGAAATTGCAGAATATGCGAAAACAGAAGAAGATGTTTTGATGTATGCTCTATTTCCAAAACAAGCCAAAGATTTTCTTGGGCGCAGAGAAGACCCATTTTACGATATACCTCTTCAAACAGTAGAAGTGAAGATCGATTTTTCGGCATAAACATAGCACAGACGATCAATTTTCATAAGAGTCCTAAACAGTAGGGGTTCACTGAGAAATATAAAGGGATTCACGAAAAATCACTTTTCAAACTTTTGTGAATTTCGGTTTTCGAAGGCTTCTGCTTCCACCATCTATTCGTGCTTAGAGAGGTCGAGACAAAAGTCGTTCAGGTTTGAGAAATTGGAGAGAAAAACGAACAATACGCTTTTTGTATTGCTCGTTTTTTTTTTTTGAAATTTCCGAAGGAGTTGCTTTTTGCTCCCGCCGTTTATTCGGGCTCTTTGTCAAATGATGTTGGTAAAGAGAAATCTTAGAATAATTTGGACAGAACAGAAAGAAGAAACCCTCTTCCTGTTCTGTTTATTTGGTTAAAAATGTTTTGCCATGACGAATCATGATCCGTAGTTTGAAATTGTAAAAGCTACGAAAACGTTTTTACTTATTTCGGTAAGAATAAGGAAGTACGAAACAGTAGTAGGATGGAAGCGTAATTGGACGGAAGGGACTCGTAGTGTTTAAAAGAAGTGTGAAGGTGAAACATAGTCAGATGCTAAGAAAGTGATTAACGATAGGAGAGATTGCATTGGATAGATACACACTAATTTCAAGGGAACCTGTGTTACAAAACCAGTGGTATAAGATCTATTTAGATAAGTTAAGCGAGGTTGGAAAAGTGCTAGAACAGGACTATTTTTTCATAGATTTTTTTAACGATTCGGTTGCAGTAATCATAGAAAATGAAAATGAGGAAGTGCTGTTTGTTAGCGCATATAGATATATTTTGAATAAAATCTGTTTAGAAATTCCAGCTGGAAATGTAGAGCAAGGAGAAGATCTATCAGAGGCAGGAGTTAGAGAGTGCTTGGAAGAAACTGGGTACTCTATTTATTTAAAAAAAGAGCATTTTGACTTTTATGCAAGTAATGGAGTAAGTAATCAAAAATTTCATGTTCTATTTGCAGAAGTAGATAAAAATAGTTTTCAAAGGGGCATTGATGAAGAGGAAATTCAAAAAATAGAATGGATAGATAAGAAGAAAGTTAAGTCCATGATTGCAAGTAATAAGTTTGATGATGGATTGTCTCTAACAGCATTATTACTCTATTTCTTTAATGAAAAAGGTAGCCAAAATGAGAACTGACATTCTAAGATAAATGGAAATTTCAACTCAATTGTTGAACGCTGATGAAGTAGTATTTCCTAGAGTAGTTGATATACATCCTGTAAATGGAAGATGTAATTTAAATTGTGCATGGTGTATAGGGAAGAAAGGATACAAAAAAAATAATCCATTAGTGGATCATTTTAGTATTCGAGGCGTTGATACAATCATTGAAAATGTATTAAACCCTAAACACCAAAAATACTGGCCGCTAGAGTTTCATATTTGTGGATGTGATTCTGAACCGCTGCTCAAATCAAAAGAAATTTTTGATGAAGCGTTGTTGGAAATTATTTTTTAACATAGATACTTGTAGACGTTCAGGATTATTTTTGGTTACGAATTCATTAAATTCAGCAAAACACATTCAAAGTAATCTAGGTGAAAAGCGTGATATGATAGAATTTCCACATTTTTTCAAAAATAATAAAAGAATAGGATTGCCAACCATGTCTTGAAAAATAGCGAACAAAAGAAAAATCCCTTGTCAAACGTTAATCTGACAAGGGATTTTTGGGCTCTATACTTTTTGATGTTGGTGAACTTCGCCAACATCTTTTTTTGTATAAAAAAATATAGAAAAGACACCCTGAAATCCTTTAGAATTAATTTGGCTAACAAATTCATAGGAGGAATCAAGATGTCTCATACTCAGCTTATCAAAGATACCCTAAATATTCTAGACCTAAATATCTATTTCGAGGAAAATTGTTTAACTAAAGAAAAATATAAAGGGCAAATTTGCTTGATTTACAAAGGAACTCTTCAGTACACGCCAGAAGAGTGTCCCCATTGTCTTTGTGTCGTCCCCTCTAGGATCATTCGTTGGGGGACGACAACCGTTCGGTTGTTACTGAATGATGTGTCTGAGTATCGCACTTATCTGGAATTGAAGAAACAACGATTTAAATGTAAGTCT
>NZ_BCQB01000018.1 GCF_001544215.1 Enterococcus durans NBRC 100479 = LMG 10746 | reverse complement strand
CGTTATTAAATTAATAAAAGCTGCTATAGTTACTTTACTTCTTTCACTAGCGTTTATAGGTCCTATGATTGAGCAGACATTGTATCAAGATCTGAATAGACCTTATGTGGATATATTACAAAAAAGAGCAATTTATCTGGGTAAAGAGTTTTTGATTGGAAGTATAGATTCAGAATTACTATCATTTGGTATTGGCTTAACTTTGCTTATTTGTTTAATTATACTAACATTTAACTTTAAAAAATTAGGAATCTTATCTAAAATCACTTATATAATGGGTATAATATCTATTCTACTGTGTACAAAAATATTTCCATGGTTTGCCTTACAAAATACTCCTTTAAATATTATTCAAGCTCCTTGGCGTTTTATGATATTTTCAACATTGTTCATATCTTTTTCAGTATCTCTATTTATTTCTCCACAGTTGGAAAAATTTTCTTATACAAGGAGAAGAAATTTTATACTATTATTAATATTAGCTATTTCAATTTTAAATTATTCATCAGTAGTTAACATGGTGAAAGAAATGAATTTTCAAGGAACTTATTCTAATGAACAAATGGAAAATAAACTTGAAGAATTTGAGAATTTTGATTATGTACCTATAGGCTATAAAAAAGATCAATTGCTTTTGAAAAACCATCAAGTTACAGAAGATGGTCAAGTTATTTATAGTAGCTTTTCTCCAAATAAAGATGAAATTACATTTACGTTTAAATCTTCAAAAGGCAAAACAATAGTTTTACCTGTATTCGGGTATAAAGGATTAACGGTTACTGTTAATTCAAAAAATGCTACAGTACTAAAACAAGGAGGTCCTTTTGTTACAGTAAAAAGTGAAAGTGGAATAAATAAAGTAACAATCAGGTATTCATACACATTTTTTTCTAAAATCTCATTATTTATTTCTATAATCACGCTAATTGTTCTTCTTTTTTATTGCATAAAATTAAAAATAAGAACAAGCCATGAATGATTTGCTAGCACATATTTTAGCAATCTAAAGATACTATTTTAGATTTAATAGGCCCTTTGTCAAATAATGTTGGTAAAGAGAAATCTTAGAATAATTTGGACAGAACAGAAAGAAGAACACCTCTTTCTGTTCTGTTTATTTGGAATTAAAGTCTGTAGCAAAAATTGATTTTTAGATTTGTCCCACACTCTTTCCTACGTTTAGTCGAGTACTTTTTTTAAGCAAATGCTATTCAAAGAAGTAGTATTTGCTATCTTTTCATCATATCAGCTATTTGCCAACTTAGTAGTTCCTTCCATCAGGTCATAGATTTGGTTTCTTAGATCAGCAGTAGGCAGTTTGATAGTTTTGTCAGCTTTTACATTGCTTTCCATGATGATAGCATTCTGTGAATCTTTGCTAAATATAGCAGATGTATCAAAAGAGTCGATATTTCCTTGCGACAGGATATAATTATCTCCGCTATATACCCCACCACTATATGGATGTCCATTCGCATTTTCACGCCATAATGAGAAGAGTATATCTTTGGAAACTAGTTTTCCAGATAAAACTTGTGTAAACAGCGCATTTAAATCATAGACGGACATACTAATATTACCAGTCCCTAATTCGTTATGGATCTCTGTTTCAGATTCTGTCAGTGGTTTAAAGTAATCATCCTCTTTAGACATTTGATAGGATAGTGCATGATTGGATGAATTTTTGACTTGGTCATAAAATTTTGTATGCTGTAATCCTAAAGGTTCGATGATATCATCGGTCAATAATTTTTCATACGGTTGATTTGTTAATTTGATCAAAATTCCAGTCAATATGGTAAAGTTCAATGAATCATAATGAGAGGTCTGATAATCTGTAAATTTTAAGTGCTGAATCGCAAATTGAACGACTTCTTCATCATTCATCGGTATGGTTGGAGAAGCAGTTCGGTGCAAGCCTGAGCGCATATACAGCAAGTCACGGATGGTAATCTGCTGGCTGCCAGCAATTTGTGGATAGAATTGAGCCAGCTTAGTATCTAAAGAAAGGTGCCCACGCTCGACTTGTTTTAAAATCAAAAGAGTAGTCAATGCTTTTTGAACCGAACCAATCTGATAATAAAGAGAAGGATCATTTGGTTGTTGCGTGAGTTTATTCGCATAGCCATAGCCCTTTTCCATGATGACGCGATTATTTTTCTTTACGTAAATCGAACCAATATAATCATTGTTTCTTAATAGTTGATCGATTTTTTCAACGAGCTGTTGTTCATTGGTAGTCAGTATCAACTTTTTTTGAGCCGATTGAGCATGTGCAATCGTCTGAGAGTGTTCATTATTGTAGAATTGCCATCCAAGAACAGTTCCTGTAGAGAATGCGCTAAGGCTAAACAACACGACAGCGAGCATTAAAAATGAATGTTTTCTTTTTTTAACATGTTTTCCTTTTTTCATAATAGTTTAGTCTCCTTTCTTTTTTACAGAAAGAATAAAGCTAAAATAGCTTGTATCTTGATAACATTTATTTTAATCTTATAGTAATGGATTTACTACTTACATTTTTGATAGAATATTTAAATAAAATCATTCACGCCAATTCAAATATCATGTATAATGAATAAAGTTACGAACTTGATAGTAAGGAGGAGTTGTTTTGTCAGAAAACAAACAACGTCCAGTGGAGAAAAAAAAGAATCTTTCTTCTGATACTACTGAAGTGATTACTCAGAGAAAGAATTTACGTAAAAAAGAGGATAAGATCGTAAGCAAGATCATTATGGTGATTGTGCTTACATTATTGATCGTTGGAGGCGTTCTTGGCTTTACAGTGTACCGTTATGTCGACAGCGGATTAAAGCCGTTGGATGCATCAGATGACCAATTGGTGCAAGTAGAGATCCCAAGTGGCTCTTCAAATAAGCAAATCGGTGAAATCTTAGAGAAGGATAATATCATTAAGAGCGGTATCGTATTTAACTATTATACGAAATTCAAAAATATGACTGGATTCCAAGCTGGATATTACCAAATGGCACCTAATATGACTTTAGATGAAATTGGTAAAGAATTACAAGAAGGTGGTACTTCTGAACCGACAGAAGTAGCGGATGGGAAGGTAGTTGTTCCAGAAGGGTATGATATCAATCAAATTGCTTCTCGAGTAGCTAAAGTAACTGGGAAAAACGAACAAGAATTTTTAGATTTGATGAAAGATGATACGTTCTTCAAAGAGTTACAGCAAAAATTCCCTGATTTATTGGCAAGTGCTAGTACGGCTGAAAATGTCAAATATCGTTTAGAAGGCTATTTGTTCCCAGCTACCTATGACTATTACAAAAAGATGTCACTTAAAGACCTAGTGATCCAAATGGTCAATAAAACAAATACAGTGTTACAACCTTATTTTTCAACAATCAAACAGCAAAATCATACGGTACAAGAAGTATTGACTTTGGCATCATTGGTTGAAAAAGAAGGGGTCAAAGAAAGCGATCGTAAAAATATTGCTCAAGTATTTTATAATCGGATTGCTGCAAACATGCCTTTACAGTCTGATATTTCTGTGTTGTATGCATTAGGTGAACACAAAGAATTGGTGACATATGAGGATACTGCGGTGGATTCCCCTTATAATCTATATACCAATACGGGATATGGACCTGGGCCTTTCGATAACCCTAGTGAAGCTTCGATTAAAGCTGTTTTGGAACCGACAAAAAATGATTACTATTATTTTGTAGCGGATATCAAAACTGGGGATGTCTACTTTGCAAAAACTTATGAAGAACATTTGGAATTAGTTGATAAATATGTCAATAATTCGTAAAATAGGAGATATCACTAGGGATTCATTTTAATAAAAAAACATTTACATTTTAGGAAAAGCGTGGTAATCTTTTTTGGATTATATCCTCAAAAGATTACCTTTTGCGGTATTCCAAAAGATAAGAAGGAGACGTTATACATGGTTGAGAAAGTTTACCCTATGACTCTAGAAGGCAAAGCCAAACTAGAAGAAGAATTAGAAGAATTAAAAACAGTTAAACGCGGTGAGATCATTGAACGTATCAAGATTGCCCGCAGCTTTGGTGATCTATCTGAAAACTCAGAATACGAATCTGCGAAAGATGAACAAGCATTTGTCGAAGGACGAATCACAACAATCGAAACAATGATCCGTTTTGCACAAATCATTGATAATGACGGTGTAGATGCGGACGAAGTATCGATTGGTAAAACAGTTACTTTTATTGAATTGCCTGATGGTGATGAAGAAGAGTATACGATTGTAGGAAGTGCAGAAGCAGATCCATTTTCTGGGAAAATCTCTAATGATTCTCCAATTGCTCAAGCATTGATCGGTAAGTTGGTTAATGACGAAGTGACCATCGCAACTCCTGGTGGCGATATGTTGGTTAAAATCACTAAAGTAGAACAAGCATAAATCAACTGGTTGTTTGAGTAAAAAAGAGGCAGAAAAAGTTCCTCAAGAAATAAGAGGAAATCCACAAAAACAATTTTATTGATTTTTGAGAATTTCGTTTTATTTTTCGAAGCGGTTGCTTTCGTTTCCGCTGTGTATTCGAATTGCTAGGGTGGGATAAAAGTGATTTTACTTTTGTCTTACCCTTTTTTTGCAGCAATGATTTACATCTTAAGCCCTATGGTATCTTTGACAAAAACTAGGTATGATGGAATGAGAATGACTATGAAAGGGGGAAAAAAGATGAATAGTTCTTGGCGTTTTTTTATCATTGTCGAAACGCTGCTATTGCTTTTTGCTATTTGGCAAATCGTCAATAATGTCGCCTTACTTCTTTTGGTACTTTTTGGTATCTTAAATATATATGTAGCATTAAAAAAGCATCCACGATCTGGATTTCAAAATTTTCAATTAGTTATGGGAGGATTGATCATCTTCTTTAGCTTAGTGAATAGTCCGGCGTTATGGATGATGGCTGTGTTTGCTGTTTTGTTCATCGGGCTAAAAGGTGTAGAGATATCAGGTATCGACTTTACTAAAAATGCATTCTGGCGTAAAAAACAGATGGTCATGGTCCAAACAGATCAGTTAAAATCTCATAACAATGAGCGAAAGAAGCAGCAATTATTTGGTAATCAAAGAATTGGAAATGATGTGTATGAGTGGGATGACATCAATATTACACTGATATCTGGAGATACGATCATCGATTTGGGAAATACTTTATTACCCAAGGATGACAATATTGTGATCGTCCGAAAGGGTATCGGTAGAACACGTATCTTAGTTCCTGTAGGTATCGCAGTGAGTTTAGAACATGCTACTTTAGCTGGAAACGTTTTATTTGAAGAAGAACATTTTTCATTGAAAAATGAATCCATCAAAATCTATAGTAACGATTATGATGAAAATCCGCGACGTTTAAAGATCATCACGAATTCACTTTTGGGAGATGTTGAGGTGATACGAGTATGATCAGCAAATTGTCGAAACCAATGTTTGCTGTTTATTCAGCAATAGTTTCTTTCTTGATCATCTTATTCTCTTTATTTACTTATTTTTATGCGAGTAACCAAACAGATTGGTGGCGAGAGTTATTAAGTGCTAGGCTCTTGTATATTCCTTTGATCTTTCACTTATTTGCCATTGCTTTAGGTGTAGGACTTCTCGTTTTTTTGATCGTATCGGTTATTCAAAAAGCGAGATATGGAAAAATCGAGGAAAAATTACGGACTCTATCGGCTGGTAATTATGAATCGCCTATTTTGAATCAGCCAATACCAAGACCAGTCGATGATATCTATTTACATGACATTGATCAGGAGATCACTAAAATCAAAGAGAAAATGATCGAAGTGTCAAGTGAACTCCAAATTATGACAAGCAGACCGCAATATGTGGATGGACAAACGAGAGAAGAAATCTTAGAATTAGAGAGACATCGATTAGCTCGAGAATTGCATGATTCTGTTTCTCAACAACTTTTTGCGGCAATGATGATGATGTCTGCACTAACTGAACAAGCAGAAAAAACAGACACATCTGAAAAATTTCGTAAACAACTGCAAATGGTAGCGGATATCATCAATGCCTCACAATCAGAAATGCGTGCGTTGTTGCTCCATCTTCGTCCAGTGAACCTTGAAGAAAAGAGTTTGAAACAAGGAATCGAGCAACTGTTGAAAGAATTGCAAAATAAAATCCAGATTTCCTTGAAATGGGACATTGAAGACGTAAAATTGACAAGTTCTATCGAGGATCATTTGTTCCGTATCGTACAAGAGTTATTGTCTAATACGCTACGACATGCGAAGGCGAACGAATTAGAAGTTTATTTGCATAAGATTAATAATAATCTATTGTTGCGGGTGATCGATGATGGAGCAGGATTCAATATGAATGAATCTAAAACTGGCAGTTATGGATTAAATAATATCAGAGAACGGGTTGCAGGTATCGGTGGAACAGTGAAGATCATTAGTTTTAAAGGTCAAGGTACTATCATTGAAATCAAAGTTCCTTTAATGAAGGAGGGGTAAGAAAAGATGATCAAAGTTTTACTTGTAGATGATCACGAAATGGTTCGTTTAGGCGTTTCTTCTTATTTATCGATCCAAGACGACATCGAAGTGATTGGCGAAGCAGAAAACGGGCGTGAAGGCTACGAAAAAGCAATGGAATTACGACCTGATGTGATCTTGATGGATCTTGTCATGGAAGAAATGGACGGCATCAAATCAACTAAAGCTATTTTAAAGGATTGGCCACAAGCA
The DNA here is from genome assembly GCF_001544215.1 of Enterococcus durans NBRC 100479 = LMG 10746. GTDB lineage: Bacteria > Bacillota > Bacilli > Lactobacillales > Enterococcaceae > Enterococcus_B > Enterococcus_B durans. The sequence continues at coordinate 48,320 of NZ_BCQB01000018.1, read as the reverse complement.
AAGATCATTATCGTAACCAGTTTTATTGATGATGAAAAGGTTTATCCCGCAATCGAGGCAGGTGCGGCAGGCTACTTATTGAAGACATCAACGGCTCATGAAATAGCAGATGCGATCCGAGCAACACAGCGTGGAGAACGTGTGTTGGAACCTGAAGTAACAAACAAAATGATGGAGAAAATGAGTAGACGAAATGAGCCAGTCCTTCATGAAGATTTAACGAATCGGGAAAATGAAATCTTGATGTTGATCTCTGAAGGGAAAAGTAATCAGGAAATTGCAGATGAATTATTTATCACCCTTAAAACTGTTAAAACCCATGTTTCGAATATCTTGGCAAAATTAGAAGTCGAAGACCGAACGCAAGCTGCAATCTATGCGTTCAAACATGGATTAGTGAAATAACAGAAATTTTATTCGTTTTAATGGGATTTTCTAAAAGAATCAAATTTTTATAAAAAATGCTATAGAACTTACACAGTGAATCAAGAAGAAAAAATCTCGAAATCAATTTTTTATATTTTGAGCTTTTTTCTTCTTGATTTTTTCTATAAGAAACTAATTTTGAAAGATAGAAATGTCTTAGTCACTTGCTTTCGTTTTTAGAAAGCCTTTGCTATACTTAGATAAAAAGATAAGGGAGGAAACCAGTGAAACAAAACTTTGCAATTGTAGGTCTCGGTCGTTTTGGTGGTAGTATCTGCCGGACGTTAGTCGAAGCGGGTCAAGAAGTATTAGCCATCGACAGCAGTGAAGATCGAGTAAATGAATATATGAATATTGCTACGCACGCCGTAGTAGCAAATGCGCAAGATGAAATGACGTTACGTTCTTTAGGAATCAGAAACTTTGATCATGTGATCATAGCGATCGGTGAGGATATCCAAGCAAGTATTTTGGTTACATTAATGGTAAAAGAAATGGGTGTGCCTAATATTTTGGCAAAAGCACAAAATGAGTATCATGCTCGTGTTCTGGAAAAAATAGGTGCGGATCGCGTTGTCCATCCTGAGCGTGATATGGGGATTCGAATTGCTCATAACTTAGTATCGAAGAATATACTTGATTATTTAGAGTTGTCCGATCAGTTTTCGCTTGCGGAAATTCGAGTATCTAATCCTAAATTTTTCAATAAAACGTTAGCGGAATTAAATTTTAGACAGCGTTATGATTTAACTGTAGTTGCAATCCGACGTTCAGATCGAACAGTCGTAGTCTCACCTGCTGCTGATGAATATGTGTTGGAAAATGATAATTTGTTAGTGATCGGTGAGACGGAAGATGTAGATATTTTGGATGACAAAATGAATCAATAAGGGGATGCTTAAATGGAATTGACAGTGACAGAAAATGCACGTAAGTGGTTTGAATCAGAAGTAGCGTTACCTAAAGATTATGGTATACGTTTCTTTGGGAAGGTTTATGGGAAAACAGAAGTGCATGAAGGCTTTTCCATTGGTATGTCTGTAGAGTTGCCAGAACATCCTGTAAAAAAAGAAGTGATCGATGGGATCCTATTTTTTATTGACGAAGCCGATGAATGGTTTTTTAAAGGATATGATCTAGAAGTAGATTATGATGAAACTTTAGATGAACCAGTGTATCATTTCAAAGAACAATAAAGAGAAAAGGAGTATTTTCGGCGAGCAATCGGTCGAAAGACTCCTTTTCTCTAGTTCTAAAGAAAACAGATTGTTTCATACTTTATTGTACTTAAGCTAAACTAAAGAAAAGAAGGGTGGTTAACGATATGGGAGAAAAAATTATTTACTTAGATCGAGAATTTAGAGAAGAATTTATAGATAAGATCAAATCGATTGCTCCAAACTATACGATCAAAACTGATTTGACAGAAGAAGAGCTTCCTGATGTGGAAATCAGTCTGGGTTGGAATCGAAACTACCAAGAGAAATTGCTTGCTTCTGATCATCTAAAATGGGTTCAGTCGATTTCTGCTGGTGTGGATACTTTACCATTAGATAAATTTGCTGAGAAAGAGATATTGGTATCTAATGGTAGTGGTATCCATAGCGAATCGATTGCAGAACATATCATGGGAATCATCCTTGGTTATTCAAGAGGGCTATTTCAGGCGCAACGGGCACAAGTCGCAAAAAAATGGTTAGGATCGAACGTGCACTATCAGCCTTTAGAAAATCAAAAGGTACTGATTATTGGTACGGGGAAAATTGGGAAAATGGTTGCAAAAAAAGCAACTGGATTTGATATGGAGTGTTACGGTATCAATACTTCTGGACATCCTGTAGATGGTTTTAAACAAACCTATCCATTGGAAGAGTTGTCTGAAATAGTTTCTGAAATGACTATCGTTGTAAATATTCTACCTTTGACGGAAGAGACAAAAGGATTATTTAATGGAGAGTTATTTAAAAAGTTCAATCGACAGGCAGTATTGATCAATGTAGGACGAGGTGCGTCCTTAAAAACGGATGAGTTGGTGGTTGCTCTAAATGAAGGGAGATTAGCATTTGCTGCTCTGGATGTCTTTGAGGAAGAACCTTTACCTTACGATAGTCCGTTGTGGGAAATGGACAATGTCTTACTTACTTCACATATTGCAGGATTGACGCCTGATTTCCAAAATAAATTGATGAAGATCTTTTTAGATAACCTACAAAGCTACATGACAAATCACGAGTTGAAGGTTAATCAGGTTGAACTAAACAAAGGATATTGAGAAAAATCTAGGTTTAGAAAAAAATGTGGGATAAATCTGAAAATCATTTTTGCTACAGACTGTCGAATAAACGGCGGGAGCAGAAGCAACTCCTTCGGAAATAAGCCGAAATTCACAAAAATTTGAAAAGCAATTTTCGTTCATTTCTTCTTATTTCTCGAAGTTAAACACTTCTGTCCCAGTCTCTCTCAAATAAACGGCGTCTAAAAGTCAGATTTTTCGGGAATTTCCAAAAAAAAAGCGTGGGACAAAAGTAAGAAACACTTTTGTTCCAGCTTCTTTTTTCTCCACTTTCTCAAACCTAAACGACTTTAGTCTCGACCTCTTTTTTACATCATTTGAATCTTGGGCCAACCTTTGACGGCTTGGGCAAAAATAAATAATCCGGCAATCGCGATAAATGCACTTGTATCAAATGATGGCAAGAAGATCATTAGGATCGTAGCCAACAAGGTAGGAAGTGAAATCGCATAGATCATTGTTTTCAAACAATCAAGAAACGTTGCTCTTGTTAAACGAAGTCGTGCATAGATGTATGCAGCAAAATTAGCAAAAAATAATGTGATGATCAGGTTCAAGAAGCTCGGATAGATTGAAATCAAGAAAGTCACGGCTTTTATCCAAAATGGAATCGATGCTTCACTTAAGGTATCGCGTAATTGTTTCCCTGTTAGATTTTTTATAGCATCATTCGTGTATTCAAGTTCGAATTGATTACTGCTTAGTAAAGCAGTTGTTGTTCCCGTATTTGGGAAAGCGACCACAAGCTCATTTTCAAGCATGCCGACACTTAGAAAGTTACCCATCAAGTCAGAAGTGACATCTTTTTCTGAGCGTCTACCTTCTGGGTCAAATGTGAATATGATCGAATTGGTTTGGTAAATGAACCCTTCTTTATCTTTTGTGTCGATTTTGCCATCTTTGATCGTAAAATCTGGAATTCTAGTTGCGATTTTCTGCCCATCCGCTTTGATATTATTCAAGACTTGAAAAATCTGAAAGGAGATAGGCAACGCCATAATGATACTGAGCACCAATAAATAGAGGATCGATTTACCGAATGGTGTATTTCTGGCATTTTTAAGCTCTTTGAATTGTGTGAAAGAGCTAATGATTAATTGTTTAGTTGTCATAACTACTCCTTTAATAATAGTGTCGTCATTAGCAATTCTAGCGAAGTCAGAAAGGAAATACAAGGGGCATATAGGAAAACACAAAATTGATGGGTCATTTTTAGCAAACATGATATGCTGATAGAGTAAAGGTTGATGTAGGAAAAGATGAAAGACCACTAGCGCTCAACTAAAATTTTTTGGGTTGTTTTATCAAATGGTGTGATTACTTTAGTAGAATTTATTGGTGTGGTTTTTTCAGGTAGATTATCATTGATTTCTGATGCTTTCCATGATTTTTGAGATACGTCAGCAAGTATGCTATCTTACTATAACTCAAAAAATAGCTTCAAAACAAAGAAATCCTAAAAAATATCTGGCTATCCAAGATCCAAAAAAAATGCATGTAACGATTCAAGCGGAAACGAATGCAAAAGATAAGAAACGATTGATTTTAAGAAATGAAGATGAAATATCTTTCTAAATAAGGTATGATGAAGCAGAAATGAATAGTAAGGTAGGTTGACCAATGAATCTTTATCATCAAGCAAAACATTTTTTAGAACGAAAAGGGTATTGGGAGATTTTTATTTACCTCTTTTTTGGTGGTTTGGCAACAGTTGTTAACTTTGTCAGTTTCTATATTGCACTACAACTGTTTGAGTTAAGTATGCCTGTTTCTAATACGATCTCTTGGATTTGTTCCGTTTTATTTGCATTTGTCACAAATAAAATCTGGGTGTTCCATTCAAAATCTCCAAGCTTTCTTCATTTAATCATCGAGTTTGGAAAATTTATTTTTTATCGAGTAGTATCGTATGGAATGGATATGGGTGCCATGCTACTCATGATCCAAGTGATGCATGTCAATGATTATGTGGCAAAAATCATTACACAGGTCATCGTAGTATTAGCAAATTATATTTTCAGTAAATTATTTATCTTTAAAGAGACAGAAATTATTGAAAAAGAACTTCCTGAAATTCAGAACAAGAAATAGCTATAAGCATAATTTTTGTAGAAATCCCTTCTCTTTGTTACTCTTTGTAGTGTAAAGACTATGAACAAACACATTGAGGAGGAATTTTTTTATGACTTACACATTACCAGATCTACCTTATGCATTTGATGCACTGGAACCATATATCGATGAAGAAACGATGCACTTGCATCATGACAAACACCATAATACTTATGTTACAAATTTAAACGCAGCTATTGAAAAGTATCCAGAATTAGGCGAAAAATCAGTGGAAGAATTGCTTTCTGATATGGACGCGATTCCTACTGATATTAAGACAGCGGTACAAAACAATGGTGGTGGACATGCAAACCATTCATTTTTCTGGAAAATCATGGCACCTAATGCAGGTGGCGAACCAACAGGCGAAATCAAAGAAGCGATTGATGAAGCTTTTGGTGATTTCGCAACATTCAAAGAAGAGTTCAAGAAAGCGGCTGCCGGACGCTTTGGATCAGGTTGGGCATGGTTAGTATTGGAAGATGGTAAATTGGCAATCACTTCTACAGCAAACCAAGATTCTCCATTGATGACAGGCCAAACACCTATCTTAGGATTAGATGTGTGGGAACATGCATATTACTTGAAATATAAAAATGTACGCCCTGACTATATTGCTGCTTTTTGGAATGTTGTCAACTGGGATGAAGTAAACAAACAATTTGCAGCTGCAAAATAAATGATAGCTGTTTTGTATACTCCAAAATCGAATTGAAAAATAAATTTAGCAAAGCTTGCGAGCGTTTTCTAAATTGGGTATAATAGGCTTGCAAGGTATCTTGCAAGAACTTTTTTGGAGGCTATACATTTATGGAACATGGAACAGTAAAATGGTTCAACAATGAAAAAGGATTTGGGTTTATTACAGTAGATGGCGGAGACGATGTATTTGTACATTTTTCAGCAATCCAAGGTGACGGCTTCAAGAGCTTAGAAGAAGGTCAAGAAGTTGAATTTACGATTGTTGAAGGCGCTCGTGGTCCACAAGCTGCTGAAGTGACTAAATTATAATAATTTGTTGAAGAAAAGCCCGCGGTTGCGGACTGATCAAAGCAATAAAAAGAAGATGGTTCAACCATCTTCTTTTTTGATTTTTTAAAGTAAAAAATCATTGATTATGTCAGGGGTACCATTGCAATAGTGACTTTTTTTTTACAAAATTTGAAAAAATAGTTTTTGGAAGAACTCAACCATTTACTATTTTTTGGATCTTTTGACTTAATAGATAGATCTGCTCGCTAGACATTTCAGTAGAAATCGTCAAAGAGGGGATGAACTCTTCATAATTCACTGTTTTTAACGGAATTTCTGTTGTGCGGATGATCAAGTCGGGCTTGTATAAGAAATCATTTGTAAAGAGAACATTTAAATAGATACGTAATTGTTCTTGTAGCATTTCCATATAAGTCAATTCAATACTTAATGGAAAATCACTTTCAAATTTGATTTTTATTTCTTTATCAAAATAAGTAGGAGAAGCTACAATCATAAACGCTTCTGCTAAATTGCATGGATGGACCCAGTCCAATCGCTGATTATTCTTTTTAAAGCGTTGCGAAAGACGAATGATTTCACGATTGAATGCGGGATAATTTTTTTCAATAAAGGTTGAGATATCATGCTTGATAATCGAAAAATCGGGAAATAGATAACCAGTCATTCCATTGGCAAACAAGGTACTGTTCAAGAGCATCTTTTTGCTGTTGATTTGTGAAGATTTAAACCCAATGGAATAAAGATAACTATAAAAAGTATTTTGAAACTGTTTGATAGGTGTATCCCATTTTAAATGGACTTTGACGGCTTTATCCAAAAAATGATTTCTAAGATAAAAGGAGGTACGTGTTTGTAACCAGAGAAATAAAAATTTGATTTCAGTGGTAGCAAGATTTAATCTTCGAAAGGAAATAGTCAATTCAGACGTAAGTCCATCAAATGCTGACCATAATTCATCAGTAAATGCGGGTAATTTCGCTTTTTGTATTCGCTTTTCTTGATCAACTCTTATTTTAGTGACTGCCACGATAAAACACCATTCCATCATTTTTATTTTATTCGGTCTTTGGTTGATCAATTGGAAGGATTTTTCGATGATCAAAAAAACTTGATGAAAATCGACTCCCTTAAAGGGCCATTCTACCCCACGATAGGTTTGCCATAAGATTAAATAAATGAGGTAGCGAATCTGTGTTTCTTCTCCTTTAATAAAAATGTGACCTTTTGCGGTTTTTATTTGAATACGATATTTTTCCAATAGCTGATTGATCCGAGTGATGTGCCTTCTTAAAAAAGACTCACTAATATTCCTTGATTTTGAAAATTCTGTAAGATCAACTTGAGATTGAAGGCAAAGTGTCTGCACTAATTGAAAGACAGAAGATTGATTTAAAATAGCTAAAATCAATTTCTGGTAGTCGATACTGTTCCCAGAATAACTATAATTTCTGGTCTCCTTATTGAAGTGCCCCTTCGAAAGTTCTTGGATATGCTCACAATGATTCAATATGGAACGCTTATCGGAGTGAGTCAACGCAGAGAGTTCCTCCAAATTCCAGCTTTTTTTTTGATATATATATATTTTCTAAAATCGTTAATTGTGTTTGAGTATTTTTGTCTAAAATAGAAAAAAATTTCATTTATCTATCCTCCGTTTATTACAAATAGCGATAATATGTGTGTACATATATTGTCAATATTTGTATTTTTTTTACACAAAAAATGATAAAAATATCTTTATTTTAAGGAGATTTAGCCTAAATATTGATTGAAATTTATTTGAATAGAGGTTATTTTTTATATTTGCTTCAAAATGATAACCCTTTCATAAAAGAACAGAGATTTTATGAATTTATGCTAATTTTATAATAATGGGAACATTACACTTAATAAAAGAAGCAAACTGATATAAAAAATATAACATACATATAAAAAAGTAGTAAAAATAGACTCTCGAAAAGACAAGTTATTTAAATAAATGCTGAAACTTAATAATAGATTTCTAATTTATCAGTTGTTAAACTCCGAGTAACTTAAGTTAACGGATCATTTTCTTTCAAAAAGATATCTTTTTGGGTCAAAAAATCTATTGAGGAGTGTTGCACAGAGGGGAATCGTAGCTTCAATTATTGGCTTAGTGGGGGATGGAACAGATAAAAGAGGGCTAAGCACCCAGGGGGTTACAAAATGAAAAAAGATTATAAGAAGAGTATGGATCAAAAAGCACGGGCGAAGCGTCGCTCAAAAAAATACTTACTAGTAGGAACATCTATTGCTGCGGGTCTCATGTTGGGAACGGCCCCGATCACGATTGCAACACCATTATTTACGATAGGTTCGCAACAGGTATATGCTGATTTGGTTAGCGGACAGCTTTTTAATAATCTTGGTACGACGAATACAAGCGGAACGAGCGTTGGGGCACCTTACGTGGTAGATGGCTCAACTAGAAATGTTGATTTTGTAATTTCGGCTAATAATGGATTAGACGTGAGTCTGCTTACTGGAACTAGACGTGCTGTTTTAGCTATTCCTGAAGAGATGCAAGGTCTAGTTGCGATAAATGGTAGCGGTACCTTTAGTACGGATATCTTGTTGCCAGGAGATGAATTAGCTCCATTACTAACAGTTGTAAATGGAGCGGTTTCAGCATTGGTAGGTTCTGTAGAAAATATCGTCAATCTCAATCCATTAGCTTCAGTGAATTTGAGTGAAGTGTATGAACAATTAGCATTATTAGAAAATTTGAGTACGCTGAGTTCGGCAGAAGTTGCTCTTGCTTTGCAACAAACAGAAAATGGCGATTATATTTATGGGGAACTTGATGGTACGTTAGAAATTGTTATTCGAGAAGGACTTAGTGAGATTTTGACAGGGATCAATAATGCTGTCCAAGAGCTTAAAGCAACATCGAATTCACCATTTGGAGGAGATTTAGCAGCAGCGACGATCAACGGGGCTTTAGGCTTAACGATTAAACCTGCCTTTAATTTGGCCTTTGCAGGCGCACTAGGTTTGGTTGATACAGGTTCTTCTTTAATTGGTACTTTTGCTGATGCAAGTGTTTTAGGGGAAACGACAGTAACGATACCTACGACAATCACAGATCCGAATGCTACTGATTTAACTGCTGCCGGTGTTGATCTGTCCGTACCTTATGAAGCTGGATTTGTTGGGAATATTGTGAAATCAGATGTGCTAGCCATTGATATAGCATCAAATTATGATGGCTATTCACCTGTCTATTATTCAGTAAGGGCAGTAACAGCACCATATAATGTTTCAGTAACAGGTAATTCCACTGAGGGATACGAGGTCACTGGGATGGCAGATCCAAACGCAATCGTCCGAATCTATGATGATACTGGAAATTTGATTGCAGAAGGTCAAGCAGATGAAACTGGTAGCTTTACAATTTCAATTTCTCAAGAGGATGTTGCGCCATTAGATGAGATTCAATTGATTGCATATGATAATAATGATAATCCAAGTCTACCAACAGTTGCCGTAATTCCAGATGATGAAGAAGCCGATGCTGATGCCGACGCCGACGCCGATGCAGATGCTGACGCGGATGCAGATGCTGATGCCGATGCTGATGCAGATGCTGATGCAGATGCCGATGCTGATGCGGATGCTGACGCTGATGCAGATGCAGATGCTGATGCCGACGCTGATGCCGATGCCGATGCCGATGCCGATGCTGATGCGGATGCCGATGCTGATGCGGATGCTGACGCTGATGCGGATGCTGACGCTGATGCCGATGCGGATGCCGATGCGGATGCTTATGCTGATGCCGATTCTGACGCTGATGCCGATGCGGATACGGATTCTGACGCTGATGCGGATGCCGACTCTGATGATAGTCAAGATACGACCATCATTACTGTGGTAACAAATAATTTTGGTGGGTCAGGACCAACAGCAACACCAAAACTACCAGTACAATATAGTAGTTCAGGGGTTTCTAAACCTTCATCTATGACTAGCGGAAGTAGTACACCAAAAATGTATCCTAAGACATCAGATACGATTGGTTCATCTGCTTCTTGGTTAGGCGGACTAGTATCGCTGATCTCAGGTTTAGGGATTTGGAAAATGAAAAAAAGTAAGAAAAAACAATAACTAAAAAAGGCTATGGCTATAGATGATACTATTTCCTATAGTGATTCGATGCCATAGCCTTTTTATTATTAATAGAGGTGGGAATATGCTTGTTCAGATGAATACACATACGAATCTATCAATGATCAAAAAGATACTTGAAACGGTAGATAAAACTATTCCAACAAAATTACTGATTGTTTCTGTCGGAGACTTTAAAGAGCGGGGACAAATCTACGAATTTTATGGAAATAATCTAAAAGTAATCTGGAATAATTTATTGACAGCTTATAGAATCAATCAATTTGAAAAGACACCGTATTTAAGATTGGACATAGTTACAAACGAAGAGTCAGCAGATTATCACCAAGTAAATGAACGATTGAAAAAAATCAAACGAAACAATTATGTCGATTTCAACTTGCGGATTGACGGTCTAAGAAAGAGAAGTTTCCTCAAAGAAGAATTAGTGGCAAATGCCATTATTAAACCTAGTAAAACACATAAAGTTGGTAAAAATCTTCCTGACTTGCATATCGACCCGCAAAATTATCGAGGATATATCAAACGTAAATACGGTCGAGAAGAGACGGATCTCAGTTATTTGGAACGTTCGAAGTTCTACTTTTTTGAAACGACATCTTTCTACTTAGAGCAAGGAAATATTTATCCGCTGAAAAACTATGGGAATGGGAATCGGGTCCGAGAGGTAACTTATGACAATCTTGAAGAAACAACGAGATTGGTGATTGAACAAGGAAGTATGTATCTAAAAAAACAATTAACAAAATCTGGACAATTCATTTACGGATACTATCCTTGCTACAATCAACTGCTAAAAGGATACAATTCTGTCCGTCATTTTTCTTCTCTATATGCTTTAGCAGAAGCAGCAGAATATTCCTATGACCCCAATATGCTTCAAAACATCAAAAATGGCTTGCTCTGGGGTATCGATAATCTAACCTCTGAAGTTGACGGTTACTTGCTAATCAAAGATTATTTGAATAAAGAAATCGAGTATAAATTAGGCGCACAAGCAACGGCTATCTTAGCAATTGCTAAATATATCGAAGTGACAGGCGACCAGCAACTCTATAAATATTTAAGTCGATTGATCGAGACAGTATCAAAAAAATTTATTACTTTAAATAGTAAGACCATTCATGTACTTGATGCCGATTTGAATTTAAAAGAGGAGTTTCGGATCATCTACTATGATGGTGAAATCCTATTTTCTTTACTCCGAGCTTATGGGATTTTCCATGATTTCGCGATTTTTGAAATTTGTGAAGGGCTGATGGAACGATTTGTCACAGATGGTTATCAAAAATACCATGATCATTGGCTGAGCTATGCAACAAATGAAATGATAAACTATCAAGAAAAAGACACATATTATGAATTTGGTATCAAAAATGCAATGGTAAATATCGATTTTATTGATAAGCGGGACACTGCGTATCCAACGATGCTTGAATTACTAGTGGCAGCTTCCAAAATGATGAAAAAATTGGAAACAAGTGAATCAAGAGAAAGACTGTTTAAAACAGAAGAGGAGTTTATAGCTATACAAGACCGAATCAACACAGTCATGGAGAAACGTGTATTACATGAAATCACAACAGGAGTGATGTTTCCTGAGTTTGCCCAGTTTTTCAAAAAACCAGAAATGATCAACTATGGCTTTTTTGCCCGTCATGATCGCTTTCGGATGAGAATCGATGATGCGGAACATTTTTTATCTGGATTGATCAATTATTTGATTAATTATAAAGAGAAGGAGTGAATAAAAATGGTTGGGTATATTCGTTTTGCAGCATTAGCGTTGATAGGTTTTTCATATGTGGGATTCCGATTAAAAAAGAAAAAAGATCATCAGAAGAATCAGATGGAGACTGATTTAAGTCAATATGAAAAAAATGAAGATGGACTCTATCCATGGGAAGTCGATCAAGACAATTCCCCAGAAAGAATTGAAAAGACAGCTACAAGATATGTCAATCAAGCAAGACCTCGACGTGGCAGATGGTAAAGGTGGGATGAGGACATGTGGACAATTCAGAATATTTTAAATGGAATAGATGGAAAGTTTTTTAAGATATATGATCATTTAGATCAACCAGTCACAGATTTTGAATATTTTTCAGGACATTTAAAACGCAATCAAGATTATTCAACAACCGCGTTTGTTTCTATTTCGTCAGAAAGAAGAAATTATGTTAATCGTAAAAGTATAGCCTGGAGAGATGGAAATGACCAAATCAAAGGGCGGGAGAATGAGTTTGCTTTACTCATAACAGAAACACCGATTGAGGATCCTTTGGTTAAGACACCACAATTTATTGTAGAAGACAGCTGCTGCACGTAAGCATACAAGTGAAATCTTTACCTACTCGACAACGGACCCCACTAGAGATGTTTTTGTGATCAGTACTACGCAAAAAAGAGACTATTGCAATTTAAATATCTCATTTTTCGGCAAAAAAATTTCTTTAAATCTATCGGTTGCTTCATTAGGAATGGTCTCGAATACATTAGCCACCTTGTTGACTATTTGGAAAATCAAAGGAGATATCCATCCTTACCTCGCGGCTTTTGAAACATTTAAACCGCTGACGAAAATATTAGAGAAAACCTGTTATAGATCTGATAGTGGTCCCAATTTTACATTTATTGATGATACACATAATGCATCTTTACCGGCAATGAAAAATACAATTGCTTATTTCAATGAAATCAGCCCTTTTTACCAAGGAACGAAATTATTGATCCTTGGTCAAATTGCAGATTTAGGGGAGGCGTCTAAAGAAGTCCATGAATCCTTAAAAGGACAGATGGAACAATCTACAGCAGATTATATTTTTGGCTATGGTGAACAGTTCAAGGAAATTTTCAGTGCAGAGCATCAACAATACGAAAATTTTCAATGGTTTGCTAGTTTATCTGAGATGAGTCAGCGAATTGAAACATTACTAAATGAAGATAGTTTACTCTTTGCAAAAGGATCTGTTACTGGAAGTGATTTTCAACAAATCGATAAATATATCCGAAAGATCGCAAATAAACGGAATTTGAAGAGTGAAGTCAGTGTTTAATAGGTTAAAAAAGAAGAGACAATGTCCAGGTTAAAGACAACGTTTCTTTTTTTTGACTGAAAAAAAGTATAAATATAATCTATCTATTTTAACCGAAATATGTAAAAGCGCTTTGAAAGACTAGAATTGCTACTTTTCTCTAAACAAATGCTATGGTATGATAGTTTAAGAATTTTGAAAAAATACATATAAATCAGTTATCCTTGTAATTATTATTTAAAGTTTTATTATGATTAACTAAGTGAATTGCTGAATTATTAGTTATGTGAGAAAATATTTTAACGAAAATGTGAGACAGAGGTGTATTATGAAGCGGTGGCAAAAAGTTATTTTAGCTTTTTTAGGCGTTCTTGTTATTCTGATTGGCGGGATCTCAGCTTATGGAATCAAGTTCATGGGAGAAGCAAGTAAAACAGTAGATCAAATATCTAAAAAATCAAGTCGAGTATCAACTAAGCGTGATAATAAAGTCAATATCGATGATAAGGAACCTTTTTCTGTGCTACTTTTAGGGCTAGATACAGGTGGACTTGGTCGGACAGAACAAGGTCGTTCGGATACGATGATGGTGGTTACCGTCAATCCACAACAAAAAAAATCAACGATCATCAGTCTAGATCGCGATATTTATACGAATATCGTTGGTTATGGCACCGTGGATAAGTTAAATCATGCCTATGCGTTTGGTGGCGTTGATATGGCAATGAATTCGATCGAGCAATTATTAGATATTCCCATCGATCATTATGTAACGATCAATCTAGACGGTATGGAAGATTTGATCAATGCGGTTGGGGGAATCGAAGTAAACAACAAAATCGACTTCACTCTAGATGGAGTACATGTACCGGTTGGTAAACAAACATTAGATGGAGAAAAAGGACTAGCGTATTCTCGGATGCGTCATGAAGATCCTAAAGGGGATGTTGGTCGACAAGCACGACAACGTGAAGTAGTTACCAAGATCGTGAACAAAGTGCTAAGTTTAGAAGGCGTAAGCAATTATCGTAAAATATTAAAAGCTGTTGAAAAAAATGTCACTACCGATTTAGACTGGGATGACATGTTGGATGTAGCCACAAATTATACCTCTGCTTTTGAAACGATCAAACAAGATCAATTGCAAGGAAAAGATGCAATGATCGATAATATTTATTATCAGATACTAGGTCAAAATGATCTGTTAGCTATCCAAAATGAATTGAAAAAACAGTTAGAGATCAAGACAAGTGATACATTGCCAAACTTAAAGAATGATAACGCGTCTTACATGTTCTATGATGACTCAGATGGTTCGGATGGAGAAAACACGGATGCTGGAACTACCAACAGCAGTTCAAGCTATTATTCTCAAGACACGAGTCAGTATGACAATCAATACAATAATGATACGACCCAAAATGGGTACCAAGATAATGGCCAGAATTACGATCAAAACTATGATCAGAACTACGATCAGAACTATAATCAAAATTATGACCAGAACTACGATCAAAATTACGACCAAAATGGCTATTAAAAAAAGAAGCACTCGCGTTTGTTCAACTCCCGCGAGTGTTTCTTTTTATGCAAAAAATGAAGGCTATCAATTCAAAAAGTAGATAGAATAATTCAATAAGGTAGCAAATAGCACCCATAAATAGTATGGAACAAGTAGCCACATCACTAAACGAAAATGTAGCCATAAATGATAGAGTAAGATCGTTAAGACAATGACTAGGATAGTAATATCAACAGCGGCAATAAAATTACTTTGCAAATTAAAGAATAAAGCAGACCAAAGAAAGTTACAGATAAATTGGATAACGAATAGTGTAAGAAGTTTACGCTTTAATTTTCTCTCATCCATTTGCGTTATAAAGTATAGTGCCATACCCATTAAGATATAGAGTACTGTCCACATCGGTCCGAAGATCCAACTTGGTGGCGCGAACGGAGGCAAGTCTAATGAATAATAGTAACTTCCAGGATTGCCACTAAGTAGCCCTGATATAAATCCTAGGATAACGATTCCCACTGTACATAACCAAAAACGAAAATCTTTTAATATAACCATTTTATTATCTCCCTTCTATGATTTAAGTTTACCATGAACATTTCAGACATACTCAAATTTACTCTGAGGATCCAAAAGGTAAAAGTAATCATTCGGTTAGCTATTATTTTAGTTGAAGGCTAGATAGAAGTATTTGACGTTTTGAAAATCAGCCATTTAGTCCTATTTAGAATGAGTGTAGGACAAAAGTAAGAAACACTTTTGTCTCATTCTTTAAAAACGAATAAACGGTGGGAGCAGAAGCAACGCCTTCGGAAATAAGCCGAAATTCACAAAAATTTGAAAAGCAATTTCCGTTAAATTCTTCTTATTTCTCGGAGTTAAACACTTCTGTCCCAGCCTCATTTGTACTACTCTTTCTTAGTTTTAAACTGATTTTTAGCAACAATCATGCTAAAGTTAGAATTTGACTTTAATAAATTAAATAACGTTAATATTGTTTTATTTGTTATTTTCTAAATGTTATCATTTATATGTAATCGTTTACATAAATATTTTTAATAACAAAAATATGATAGGAGTGGGGAAATGGAGAAAAAGTTTAAAAGATTATTTGTAGGAGCGGCGCTTTGTAGTTTGCTGATTGCACCGTTATTGTTAGATGCAGAGGAAACATTGGCAACAGAACAAAGTAGTAAACAACAAGCAGATTTTGGGGTTGGTCAAGGTATTCAGTGGGGAGATCAAGTGGTCGCTCCTTTTGTGGACATGACTGCTTATAGCTCAAAAGAAGATCTTTCAAGCAACGGTGCGCTAGATCTTGCAGCAGTTGCAAAGAAGACAGGGCAAAAATTCTTTAATTTAGGATTCATGCAGGCAAAAGGAGTTAAAAATGACAGAATTGACTGGGCTTGGGGTGGCTTTAGTGGACTAAGCGAGAGTGACAATGATCAATGGCAATATGAAGGAATCAAAAAATCAATTCGTGAATTGAGAGGAATCGGTGGTGATGTGGCGATTTCTTTTGGTGGATTGAATTCTGGTGCTTTTTGGGAAACGACACAAGATATTTCTATTTTAGCTAATTCATACACCGAAATCATCCAAGGCTATGGCCTTACTCGAGTCGATTTCGATGTGGAAGCGGCAGCAATGGGCTATCAAGAAAATTTAGCAAATGCAAAAGCAATCAGACAAGTCCAAGAAAAAACGGGTGTAGAAGTGACATTGACTTTACCAGTTATGGATACTGGGCTGATTTCGACAGGATTGTCTGTACTACAAGCCTATTTAGAGGCAGGAGTAGAGCTAACTACAGTTAATTTGATGACGATGTGTTATGGCAGTGTCGTTCCTGACTACGCACAAGGTTCTTTAGATGCAGTAGACAATACGATGGTTCAATTGAAGGATTATTACAAGCGTTTCACCAACACGACGTTAACAGATGAACAAGCATATGCAAGACTAGGCACAACGCCTTCGATTGGATTTGAAAGCAAAGCACATCCGTATTTTACAACAGCAATGCTCAATAAGGTTATCCAACATGCAAAAGAAAAGAAAATCGGTATGGTTTCTTACTGGTCAATGAACCGAGATGCAATGGTGGATGGTGGGCAAGGTAAAGTCAAAAATCAATATGAATTTTTAACGGTCGCTCAACAATTTGGCAAAGATACTCCATCACCAGAAGATTTTGAAAAACCATCTACACCAACTGATTTACATGGAGTGGCTTCCTCTGATTCGATCTCATTGTCATGGACTGCATCCACAGACAACGTTCAAGTATCTCATTATAATATTTACGAAGAAAATCGTTTGGCGGGAACAAGTAAAGTACCGAATTTCCTTCATAAAGGACTAAAACCAGCTACGACTTATTCTTATACGGTAGAAGCAGTGGACACAGCGGGGAATAAGTCAGAACGTTCTGCTATTTTGTCGCTTAAAACTAATGATGAAACGGAAGGCCAGCTACCAGTACCTTCTGTGCCACTTCAATTGACAGCTAAAAATATTCTACAGAATAAATTAACGTTAACATGGGTGAAAAATACACCGAATGAACAAGTGATGCACTATGCTATTTATCGTGACGGCATTCGTATAGGTGTCAGTGAAACGAATGAATTTGAAGATACTAATTTAGATGCTAGTACAACTTACACTTATCAAGTCAAAGCAATCAACCAATCTGGATCATCTGATTTCAGTCAAGCAATCACTGTTAAAACATTGGATGAAGATAGCCAAGGAAATACTTGGACAACTAATCAAGCCTACAGTATTGGAAGTATCGTAACTTATGGTGGATCTAGTTATCGCTGCTTACAAGCACATACATCAATTGCTGGTTGGACACCAGATATCGTACCAGCTTTATGGGAAAAAATCAGTTAAAAATCATAAAAGCATAATGTTTGTCATTAATAAGGAAAGCGATTACAATGAACCCATCAACTAATAGGAGGTTCATTCATGAAGAAGCTTAATGTCTTATTGTTTGTCGGTGTAGTCATGTTAGGATTGTTTGGATTCGGTACTTCTGGGTTTGCACATGGATATGTCACTTCCCCTGGAAGCCGTGCTTATTTTGGTACGGCAGCAGCGGGTAATTTGAATCAAAATGTTGGGCGTGCACAGTGGGAGCCACAAAGTATCGAAGCACCTAAAAATACATTTATTGATGGAAAATTAGCAAGTGCTGGAGTCACTGGGTTTGAACCATTGGATGAGCAAACGGCAACAAGATGGCATAAAAGTGTGATCAATCCTGGTAATTTGACTATTTCATGGAACCTAACTGCGCAACATCGAACAAGCACATGGGATTACTATATAACAAAAACAGGTTGGAATCCTAATACACCATTGAAAATCAGCGATTTTGAATTGATTGCGCAAATTGATGATAAAGCAACTGTACCACCTAAAATCGTCAATCAAACAATCACTGTTCCGCAAGATCGCAAAGGCTACCATGTGATTTTAGCTGTGTGGAATATCAGTGATACCACCAATGCTTTTTATCAAGCAATTGATGTAAATATCCAATAATAAGTAAATATCAATTAGGTTGGATAGCAGTGCTACCCCTAAATGAATAGGTCAAAATGCACGTAACTTCAAATTTTTGCGAGTCTTCATTTATTTTTCATGGAGTTTCTACTGTTCCAATAGTTTATTCAATCCTATAGAGTGAGGGAAAAGTGAGTGTACTTTTCTCTCGCTTTTTTTTGTGAGTCAATGATTTTGGTTCAGTAACAGGTTATTGTATCATGGAACTACACGGACATCAGGAAAATGTCTCGCTTAAAGAAACAAATAGGAAATCACTATGTGTGTATGTTGAAGCTTTGGATGTATCAAAATAGCTAATTGCCCTTTTTGGTCACCTTTGGCATATACAGAGAATGAGTGTTCTTCCCTTCAATCCATAAAGAAGAATGTTTTCAGTAATAAGGAGGAATCAATCGATGAGATTGTTAAATAAAAAAACAAAAGTTAGTAAAGAAAAGAGTAAAGAACAGGAAGTTGAGCCATTACTTTCAGAGAAATTAGACCAAGAAGAATTTGACTCTTTTTTCTCTGAAGTACTTAAAAAAATCCCACAAAAGACATCAAAGGTTATTTTGAATACGTACGAAAAATCAAAAAAAGTGGCCGAAACGATTCTGGAGAAAAATCAAGTGAAATTTGACCATGTGTTCGAAGATTTTTTAAAAGGGGTAGATCCAATCACTCGAAAAAAAAGCCATCGTATCATTCATGCTGCTTCATTGACAGCAGCGATCATCGGATGTTCTCCTATTCCATTTTCAGATGCTTTTTTATTGGTTCCGGTTCAGTTGACAATGATGGCTCGTTTGCATAAGCTATTCGGCCAGCCATGGTCTGAAAGTCTTGGAAAAAGTTTGTCAAAAGAATTAGTGGTGGTTAGCCTAGGCAGAAGTGCGGTGGGAAATCTCGTGAAATTTGTGCCAGCTGTTGGAACAGTTACAGGAGCTGCTATCAACGCGACTGTTGCTAGTGCAATTACAGAATCACTAGGTTGGGTCACTGTGAAAATGTTGAATGATGGAGAGGATATCTTTGAACAAGTCATGTCATTCAAAGGACAGTTCCAAACCTTATTTCGGGCGTTGAAGACTGTCAGCAAAAAATAAACGAACGTGGGACAAATCTAAAAATCAGTTTTGTTACAGACTCTTGAATAAACGGCGGGAGCAGAAGCAACTCCTTCGGAAATAAGCCGAAATTCACAAAAATTTGAAAAATAATTTTCGTTAATTTCTTCTTATTTCTCGGAGTTAAACACTTCTATCTCGATCTTTTTCGATTAAGTCTATTTTTTTGTTAGCTTTACAACAACTTCACAACGGGCAGTTTGAGGGAACATATCAACAGATTGTAGATACTCGACCTGAAATTTTTTGCTTAATTCAACAAGGTCACGTGCCAGTGTTGAGACGTTGCAGGAAATATAGACAAGTTTAGTTGGCGGATAGGCTAAGATTGCTTGGATCAATTGAGGATCAAGTCCAGTTCTTGGCGGATCAACGATGATACCATCTGGCTTAAATCCTTCTTTTAGCCATTTGGGTAATAATTCTTCGGCTGTTCCTACTTCATAGCGTGTATTCTGATAGCCCAAACGTTCTGCGTTTTTTCTGGCATCAGCGATAGCTTGAGGAACTGTATCCATTCCACGGATCTCTTTCGCCTGTTTTGCTACACTTAACCCGATCGTTCCTACTCCACAATAGGCATCAACGATCGTTTCGTTTGGTTGGATAGCTAATGCTTTGATTCCTTCGCCATAGAGAATTTCTGTTTGCTGTGGGTTCAATTGAAAGAAAGCACGAGGAGAAAGATCAAATGTCACTTCGCTGATATGCTCTTCAATTGCCTCTTTCCCCCATAAATGAAGGGTCTCATCACCCATCACTAGGGAAGTTTTATTTGGTTGTACATTTTGCATGATCGAAACAACTTCTGGTAATCTTTGATTGATCTCACGAATGAGTACATTTTTTTGAGGGAATTTCCGACTTCGAGTAATAAAGACCACTTGCAACTCGCCTGTTTTGATTCCGACTCGGACCATGATCGTTCGGAAGATGCCGCTGTTGCTCCTTTCATCATAAATAGGAAGATTATGCTTATTCAAAAGGGTCACTACCGTATTCATTACCTTTTGTGTTCTTGGTTCTTGGACTAAGCAATCAGTCAATGGCACAAGTTCGTGCGAATTTGCTTGGTACAGTCCTGCTTCTATTTTTTGTGTTTTTTTATTTTTTCTTAGCTGAAATTGTGCCTTGTTACGATAGTGCCAAGGATCAGACATTCCAATCGTAGGACGCAGTTGATAGGAACGGTATCCTTCTGGTTTGAATTTTTCAAGAGATTGCAAAAGTAAGTCTTTTTTGAAGTCGAGTTGGGCATGGTAAGCCAAATGCTGTAACTGACAACCACCGCATTCATAATAGACTGGACATGGAGCAACTACCCGATCCTTACTTTCTTTTTTGATTTTAACAAGCTGTCCTTCTGCATAACGAGGTGTAGCCTTTGTGATTTTCACAAGTACTTCTTCTTTGGGAAGGGCGTAAGGAACAAAGATGATCAATCGTTTAAAGTAACCGATACCTTCACCGTTGATGCCTAAACGCTTGATTTTCAAAGGGATGGTCTGGCCATTTTTGACAATAGTTTCTGTCATAAGTATCTTCCTTTTTTCTAATAGTGTGGCTTTATTCTAACATATAAAAAGAAAAGATGGGGATTTTCTATGGTATCATAGGAATATATGTTCGAAGGGAGAGAGTCGATGATAACTGTTACTAGAATCAGCAAGGGCAAGGGTCCTTTTTATCAAGTTGATTTATCTGAAGGAGATGCATTGCGAGTATCGGAAGATATTTTAGTTCGCTATCGCTTATTGAAGGGTCAAGAGTTGACTGATGAAACGCTACAAGAGATAAGAAAGAGTAGCGGATTTGATTTTGGCTTTCAGCAAGCCCTCAATTACTTGAGTTATCAACTGCGTTCTGAAAAAGAAATCAGAACATATTTAAAAGATAAAGAAATCAATCTTGAAGACCGCAATAAAATCGTTGAACGGTTAAAAGAATTGGATTTGATCAATGACTTGGTTTATGGAGAAAGTTTTGTACGGACCAATGTGAGGTTAAGTGATAAAGGGCCCAAGAAATTAGCACAACAATTACAACAAAAGGGTTTGAAGCCAGAGATAATCGAACAGGCGTTGTTTCAATATCCTGATACAGATCAACAAACGATTGCTATGCAAGTAGCGGAAAAACTGTATCATAAAAATCATGGGAAAAGCCACAAGGAACTTATAAGAAAGATCCAACAAAATCTTTTAACAAAGGGATTTACACAAGAAGCCATCCAACAAGCAATAGCAAATCTGCCGCAAGAAGTAGATCAGGAGCAAGAATATGATCTTTTAGTAATACAGGGAGAAAAATTGTGGCGTAAAAATTTACGATTTGAACCGAAAAAAAGAAAAATGAAAATCAAACAAAGTTTATATCAAAAAGGATTTGATCTAGAGATGATCCAACGTTTTATTACGGAAAAGGAAGAAGAATGTGAATAAAGAATGGGAAAAATGGACAAGTGAGCAGAAAAAAGAATTCCAAAGGATTTTTATCGAATGGTACGAAAAAGAAAAGCGTAACCTTCCTTGGCGTTACAACCAAGACCCTTACCGAATTTGGATTTCTGAAATCATGCTTCAACAAACGCGTGTCGATACAGTGATTGATTATTTCTATCGTTTCATGGAGTGGTTTCCCACAATCGAATCGCTAGCAAATGCTCCAGAAGAAAAACTGCTTAAAGCTTGGGAAGGACTTGGCTACTATTCGAGAGTCCGAAACATCCAAACTGCGGCAAAACAAATCATGACTGAATATGGCGGGGAAATGCCTCGCACGCCGGAAGAAATAAGTAAATTGAAGGGGATCGGTCCATACACGACTGGTGCAATTTCGAGTATAGCTTTTGGTTTGCCTGAGCCAGCAATCGACGGAAATGTCATGAGGGTAGTCAGTCGGCTATTTTGTATTGAAGAAGATATTGCAAAAGCATCGAGTAGAAAAACCTTTGATGAAGCAATGCGAAGTATCATTGATGAGAATCATCCAGGTGAGTTCAATCAAGCATTGATGGATCTAGGATCAGCTATTTGTACACCCACCTCACCACTTTGTGAGGAATGTCCTATCCAGGCTTTTTGTCTGGCAAAACAGGAAGGAAAGCAACCGCAGTATCCAGTAAAAACAAAAAAGGAAAAACCAAAAGACATTTATTATATTTGTGCAGCTATCCAGAATGAAGCGGGTGCCTATTATTTTGAAGAAAGGCATACACAAAAATTACTAGCAAAAATGTGGACATTTCCGATGCTGGAAGTGACAAAAGAAACATACCATCTTTTAAAAGAAGAGTGGGCGCAATCATATGAACCTGACTTATTTGCGGAGTCGCTGGTGGCGGAAGAAGAAGGGCATATACTACCCTTTGCTTTTTCTGATGAGCTGATTTGGCAAAAGCGTCATTTGGGAGAAGTAACCCATCTTTTCAGTCATTTGAAATGGCATGTGCTTCTTTTCTATGGTCGTATACCCGCACATTCAGAAAATGTACTAAGTGAAACGAAAAACGCACGCTGGTTAAATCCCAATGGCTTTAATGACGTTGCTTTTCCGAAAGTTCAAGTCAAATTGTTGGAACAACTTGAGAAAAATCGAAACAATAGTAATCCTTTCTAGGCAAAGCACTTTTTTATTGATATAATAATTACGATGTCGGTGTAATGAACACCCAAACACAAAGCATGAGATGCTGCGTAAGGAAGGGTTGCTATGGGAGTCCCAAAAGAAGGCGAGTTTGTAACGATCCAAAGTTATAAACATGACGGCAAATTGCATCGAACGTGGCGTGATACCATGGTATTAAAAACAAGTGAGCATTCAATGATCGGTGTTAATGATCACACTCTTGTAACAGAGTCTGATGGCCGGCGTTGGGTAACTCGAGAACCAGCAATCGTTTATTTTCACAAAAAATACTGGTTCAATGTAATAGCAATGATTCGAGAAAAGGGGGTTTCCTATTATTGTAATCTAGCTTCACCTTTTTTGCTGGACGATGAGGCACTAAAGTATATTGATTATGATTTAGATATCAAAGTTTTTCCTGATGGTGAAAAACGATTACTAGATGTCGATGAATATGAGATGCATAGCCAAATGATGAATTATCCAAATGATATCGACTTTATCCTAAAAGAAAATGTGAAGATCTTGGTTGACTGGATCAATAATGGTGATGGCCCTTTCTCCGAAGGCTATATTGATATTTGGTATAACCGTTACAAGCAATTGTCGCGCAAGTAGAAAGAAAAACAGTAAGGCAAAGATCATGTCTTTGTGCTTACTGTTTTTTTCGTGATTTTTATACTTAGTTGGTCAAAATTCTTTTTTCATATGGACATGCGGCATGCCAGCATCTTCAAAAGGTTCACCATATGCTTGAAAGCCTAATTTTTCATAAAAGGCTTCCGCTGTTGCTTGAGCGCCAAGTAAGATCGTGTTGTAACCTCGCTTTTTTGAAAATACTTCGGCTTCTTCGACCAAAATCTTGCCTAGTCCTTGGTGACGATACTCTGCTAAGATCGCCATGCGTTGTAACTTCATTTTCCCATTCTCCAATGGAAGCAGTCGGACCGTGCCACAAGGTTTTTTTTCATCTGAATAAAGAACGAAATGGACACAATGGGCCTCATCTTTGTCTATTTCTCTTGTTAGAGGGACACCTTGCTCGACGACGAACACTTGATTTCTGATGCGAACCGCATCGAGATAGATAGTACTCAAGGTATCTTTTGTTTGCACTACTTTCATCTTGTAGCCACCTTTCATTTTTTCTAGTATACTTTAAAGAAAAATAATTGAAAAGTAGATAAAAAAATCAAATTTTAGTAAGAATAAAAGAAATTTTTACCAATATGCTATATACTGGTAAAAAAGACGAAAGGGGAAAAACATTGTTTGAAAAATTAAAACAATCAAAACTAATGTTTTGGTCTTGTGAACTACTCATATTAGCTACATTGATTTTCGTTTCTTCAAAAATCAATTTTATTTTTCAACCGATCGGGACATTCTTTTCAACGCTATTCGCACCAGTTTTGACTGCTGGATTTCTGTATTATCTACTAAATCCGATTGTAAAACTGTTGATGAAAGCAAAAATCAAACGTGTCTGGGCAGTGGCGATCGTATTACTTTTATTAGTAGCAGCAATCATCTGGATTTTGCTGAGTGTCATCCCAAGTTTGATCCAGCAAATTTCTTCATTAGCTTCTAACATACCTGATTTTCTCAAACAGGTTGAAAGTTGGTTGATCCAAGTATCTGATTTACCGATCTTCAAGGAAGTAAATATCAATAAATATTTTGAACAACTAGATATTTCCTATGGAACGATCATCCAACAATTTTTAAGCGGAGTATCAACTAGCCTTGGTTCAATCGTTGGAACAATTGCTTCTGCTACGATCGTGATCATTACAGTCCCATTTGTTTTGTTCTATATGCTGAAGGATAGTGAAAAATTAGTACCAAATATCCAACAGTTCTTTCCAGAAAAAAGAAGAGAACAAATCATGGAATTGCTTGGGCAATTAAATAAAACATTAGCGAACTATATCAGTGGACAGGCAATTGAGTGTTTGTTCGTTGGAACATTTACGTTTTTAGGGTACATGATTCTTGGTGTAGATTATGCGTTTCTTTTCGGAGTGATTGCAGGGCTAACAAATTTAATTCCATATTTGGGGCCTTATCTAGGATTAGCTCCCGCATTTCTAGTTACAGTCTTCAACGAGCCAGTTAAAGCATTGCTTTGTTGTGTCGTGGTATTGATCGTGCAGCAATTAGACGGAAATATCATCTATCCAAATGTGATTGGCAAATCATTGAATATCCATCCATTAACGATCATCATTGTTCTACTGGTTGCAGGGAATATTGCTGGCTTAATGGGTATCTTCTTAGGTGTACCGTTTTATGCAATCTGCAAGACGATCATTTCTTATGTTATCAAGATCGTCAAAGAAGATAAACAAAATGAAAACAAGAAAAAAATCGCAACAACTTTGTGACGTAAATTCTGAATGAAGAATGAAAGTAACGGATATAAACATTTGTTTTTATTGTAAAGGAAATGCCTTTGTGATAACATTTTAGCGTGGCTATCTTTTTAGTCACGCTTTTTTTCTATCGTAAACTAAAAATTTTAAATTATAAGGAGAGAATGCGATTATGAATGCTGACCCTGAGAGTCAGTCGCTGTTAGCGCAAATTTTATTACTGATCATTTTGACTTTGATCAATGCTTTTTTAGCTGCTTCCGAGATTGCAGTGGTTTCGATCAATAAAAATCGAATCGAGCAAAAGGCGGAAGAAGGAGATACCAAATCTCAAAAGCTTTTAAAAATATTGCAGAACCCAAATAACTTCCTGTCAACGATCCAAGTAGGGATTACATTAGTCAATATCCTATCTGGTGCATCATTAGCCAATACACTGTCAGAACGATTAGCCCCTGTCTTAGGTGGTGGAGTGGCAGCTAAAAACATTGCCAACATCATTGTATTAGCTATTTTGACCTATGTATCCATTGTATTTGGAGAATTGTATCCAAAACGTATCGCGTTGAACAAGTCAGAAGAGGTAGCGAATTTTACTTCTGGAATGATTCGTACGATCGGTATAGTAGCTAAACCATTCGTTTGGCTTTTATCTGCTTCAACTAGTTTGTTAGCAAGGATCACACCGATGACTTTTGACGACGAAGATTCGAAAATGACCAGAGATGAAATGCGGTATATGCTGGAGACTGAAGGCGTACTGAACAATGAAGAATTAGAAATGTTACAGGGCGTTTTTTCTTTAGATACCAAAGTTGCACGCGAAGTGATGGTTCCTCGAACAGATGCTTTTATGATCGATATCAATGACTCCGTTGAAGATAATGTCAATGAAGTTTTATCAGAAAATTATTCAAGGATTCCTGTATATAATGAAGATAAAGATAAAGTAGTCGGAATCTTGCACACGAAGAATTTATTGAAAGCCGCACATAAATTTGGCTTTGATCATTTAGATCTACAAAAGATCATGCAAGAACCATTGTTTGTCCCAGAAACGATATTTATTGATGATCTTTTATATGAAATGAAAAAAACACAAAATCAAATGGCAATCTTGCTTGACGAATACGGCGGCGTAGTAGGTTTGGCAACATTAGAAGACTTATTAGAAGAAATCGTTGGGGAAATCGATGATGAATCAGATGAAGTCGAAAACCTTTATGAAAAAGTAGATGAACATGAATACCTTATCCAAGGACGCATGTTGATCGATGAATTCAACGAAGCCTTTGATAGTGATTTGCACATGAGCGATGTTGATACTATGGCTGGATACTTGATCACAGCCTTAGGAATGATTCCTGATGAAGGTGAGAAACTGTCCTTTGATGTTGACAACATCACTTTGATCTCTGAAGAAATGGAAGGTTCTAGAATATTGAAGATTCGAGTGCTATTCCATGATCCAGAAGAAATGGAAGCAGAACCTGATGAGGAACGTCGCTATTTCAGAAAAGAATTTGAAGATGACGAACCAAGAAGATAAGCAAGTTATTGTTTGAAGAGTAATATGACTTGTAAGAATAGATGTGTTGCGTAAGAGCAGCATGTCTATTCTTTTTTGAACGTATAGATCAATTTCGCAAGAAATCTTGATGTCATGGCTTTTTCAATCACTTAATCCATGCTATACTGATTTAGTTGTGAAAAGAAGAGGCTGAGACAAAAGTGTTTCTTACTTTTGTCCCACGCTCTAGAGGATCTAGATGAACATTAAATAAAAGATGAAAGAATGGAGTTAAACTATGAACAATCCAGAGTTAAAACAACAAGTGGACAATCGGCGTACTTTTGCCATTATTTCCCATCCGGATGCAGGGAAAACAACGATTACTGAACAATTATTATTATTCGGTGGCGCGATTCGCCAAGCAGGAACAGTCAAAGGAAAAAAGACTGGTAATTTTGCTAAATCTGACTGGATGGAGATCGAGAAGCAACGCGGTATCTCTGTTACGAGTTCAGTGATGCAATTTGATTATCATGGAAAAAGAGTCAACATCCTGGATACACCAGGACACGAGGATTTTTCAGAAGATACGTATCGTACATTGATGGCAGTGGATAGCGCAGTCATGGTCATCGATAGTGCAAAAGGGATCGAAGCTCAGACCAAAAAACTATTCAAAGTTGTTAAAAAACGGGGAATTCCGATTTTTACATTTATCAATAAACTCGATCGTGATGGTCGCGAGCCTTTGGAACTTTTAGAAGAATTAGAAGAGTTGTTAGATATCGAATCTTATCCAATGAATTGGCCAATCGGCATGGGGAAAGGCCTAGAAGGATTATACGATATCCATCACAACCGTATCGAATTTTATCGTCCGGAAAACTATAACGATGAACGGTTGATCGAGTTAGATGAAGATGGCTTACTGCCAGATGGACATCCGCTAACAGAAAATTCATTGTATGAACAAGTACTTGAAGAAGTTGAATTGCTCAAAGAAGCAGGGGACTCATTCAATGAAGAGAAAATTGCTCGCGGGGATCAAACGCCTGTATTCTTTGGCTCAGCGTTAACGAATTTTGGTGTACAGACTTTTCTAGAAACATTCGTGGAATTAGCTCCATCTCCTTATAGTCATAAGACACAAGACGAACAAACTGTTAGCCCCTACGAAGAAGAATTTTCAGGCTTCGTGTTTAAAATCCAAGCAAACATGAATCCAGCACATCGGGACCGCATCGCATTTGTTCGCGTTTGTTCTGGTACATTTGAACGTGGAATGGATGTTTCATTGGAGCGTACAGGTAAAAAATTAAAATTGAGCAACGTGACGCAATTTATGGCTGATTCACGTGAAAATGTCGAAAAAGCTGTAGCAGGGGACATCATCGGAGTTTACGATACAGGGAATTACCAAATAGGGGATACTTTATATGAAGGAAAATTAAAAGTTGCATATGAAGAATTACCGTCCTTTACACCAGAACTTTTCATGAAAGTTACTGCCAAAAATGTGATGAAACAAAAATCTTTCCATAAAGGAATCTATCAATTGGTCCAAGAAGGAGCAATCCAATTATACAAAACGTATTTGACTGAAGAATATATCATTGGTGCAGTGGGACAACTACAATTTGAAGTATTTCAGTACCGAATGTTGAATGAGTACAATGCGGAAGTCATCATGTCACCGATGGGGCATAAAATTGCTCGATGGATCGATCCTGAAGATTTAGATGAACGAATGAGCTCAAGTCGTAATATCTTAGCGCGTGACCGTTTTGATCAACCATTGTTCTTATTTGAGAATCAGTTTGCGGAACGCTGGTTTGCAGATAAATACCCAGATGTAAAACTGAAAAGCTTATTATAAAAGAAAAAACTCTTTTCCGATAAATCGGGAAGGAGTTTTTTCTTAATTTGAGAAAAATAAATAAATCTTTATTCTTTAGGTGAATTACAATTGATTTGCGTACCTATAGAAGAGATGAGGTGAAAGATTATGGAAACAGAGGAACAACGTAAAGACAGGATTGCAAAAAAGAAATTAGAAATGCAACGTCTTTGCCGAATGTTGGATATAGAAGACTGGGATCAAAATGAATGGCTTCTCAGAGAAGTACGCTCAATTGTCCAAAAAGAAAAGAAAGCGAAAAAAGAGGCGGAAAAATCAACAGGGAACAAAGTATGAAGTGTGGCAACTTCGAAAAGCATAATGAAGAAACATCTACATACAAAAACTCCTTGAAAGTCAATCTGACTTTCAAGGAGTTGCTCTATTTAATAGTCTTTACATTGCGAACTCGGTATCCAAGTGATGTTTAGGGATAGAAATCTCCACTAACCCAGCTAATTCGATGACTTTGATTTCTTCTTCATGATACACAGCGTCATGGATTTTTTTCAAGAAATATTTTTTTACTTCTTCAATTTCTTTTGGCTGTACTTTTCGATTTTCATTGATCAGCAAGATTTCATTATGTTCAGGGGCTTCAGTATAGACAATTGTCGTATTTCCTGCAGTATACACTTTTACCATATGAGCATCGGTATTCTCTAATTGATTTAATACTAAACGTGAATGGCTATTCGTTACATTAACAAATTTCATGGCGCTCACCTCATTTATGTAGTTTTTTAGATACAACCTTAGTTAATTATAATTTTTTTTTAATCAAATGAACAGTATTTTGATTTCTATAGAAAAAACAAACGCCTATTCTGTCCCATGATGGGGTAGAATAGGCGTTCTGCTTTGATAAAATCCACCAGAATTATTCTGCTTCAGTTTCTTCTTTGACTAAACGTTCTGGTTTTGATGTGATAACGATTTTACCATCTTTATCTAATTTTGCTTTTAGATCTTGGATAGCTGGATGATCTAAGTAGAATTCGGCAATACCATCTTCAATCTGTTCTTGGATCGTTCGACGAAGAGGGCGAGCACCCATTGAAGGATCATATCCTAAATCGACTAATTTTTCTTTAACATTTGTTGGTACTTCAATGTGTAGTTGTTGGGCTGCCAACATATTGTTTACATCATCTAGCATTAGAGTGACGATCGTCATCAAGTTTTCTTTCGATAATGCATTGAATTCAATGATGCCATCAAAACGGTTCAAGAATTCAGGAGTAAAGTAGTTATTCAATTGATTCAAGACAGAGCGAGTGACACCTTCTCTTGCTGCACCAAAACCAACATTTGCTTCTACTTTTCCAGTACCAGCATTACTTGTCATGATGATGATCGTGTCTTTGAAGCTGACTGTTCGCCCTTGTGCATCCGTTAGTCGGCCATCATCTAGGATCTGTAAGAACATGTGCAACACATCAGGATGTGCTTTTTCCACTTCATCCAAGAGAATCAAGCTGTAAGGATTACGACGAACTTTTTCAGTCAATTGGCCTGCTTCTTCGTATCCAACGTAACCTGGAGGAGAACCAATCAATTTAGACACACTGTGTTTTTCCATGTACTCAGACATATCGAAACGAATCATTGAATCCTCAGAACCGAATAGTTCAAAGGCTAATTGTTTCGCTAACTCAGTTTTACCTACACCAGTTGGGCCTACAAATAGGAACGAACCGATTGGACGATTTTTCTTGTTTAGACCAACGCGATTGCGGCGGATGGCTTTTGCTACTCGATCCACTGCATTATCTTGCCCAATGACATGTGCTTTTAAATCACTTGCAAGATTTTTCAATTGTGTTTGTTCTTTTTCTTTTAATTCGCCGACAGGAATACCTGTACGTTGTTCAACGATTTTTTCCATATCTTTTTCAGTAATGACAGGTGTTTCTTCATCTGTCAATTGGCGTTCTTTCATTTTTTGCAATTTGTTGATTTGGTCACGATAATAAGCTGCTTTTTCGAAATCTTCTTCTTTTGAAGCTTGAGTCTTTTGTTCTTCTGCTTCTTGAAGCTTCTTATCGATCGTTTTAGGATCAACGATTTGGATCGTTAAGTTTTTCTTTGAACCAGTTTCGTCTAATAAGTCAATGGCCTTATCTGGTAAGAATCGGTCTTGGACATAGCGATTCGATAAAATAGCAGCAGCTTCGATTGCTTCATCTGTATATTTGACATGATGATAATCTTCGTAACGTTTTTGCAATCCTTTTAGGATACTGATTGTTTCCTTCACTGTAGGTTCGTCTACTCGGACTGGTTGCATGCGTCGTTCTAATGCTGCATCTTTTTCAATGATCCGGTACTCATTTAAAGTTGTAGCACCGACCATTTGAAGTTCACCACGGGCAAGGGCAGGTTTCAAAATGTTTCCAGCATCCATATTTCCATCTCCGGCAGAACCTGCACCAACGATTTCATGGACTTCATCAATGAACAAGATCACATTCTCTGCTTGCTTGATTTCTTCAATCAATTTTTGCATACGTTCTTCAAATTGACCACGGATACCAGTACCTTGAACTAAGGAAACGACATCTAACCGAATGACTTCTTTATCCATCAATTTTTGTGGAACATCACCGTCGACGATTTTTTGTGCAAGGCCTTCGACTACTGCTGTTTTACCAACACCTGGCTCACCAATCAATACAGGATTGTTTTTGGTCCGACGATTTAGGATCTCAATGACTCGTTTGATCTCATCATCTCTGCCGATCACTGGATCGATGTCTCCTTGACGTGCTTGTTCTGTGATATTGATACCATATTCACCGAGTAAGCCATCTGTATTTCCTTGAGGTGGTTGCCCGCCATTGAAATTGTTGTTTCCACCAAATTGAGTTGGTGGTGTTTGTTCCATATTTCCTTGTTGTTGCATTTGGCGTGACATTGATCGAAATAGATCGTCTAAACTGCCAAAACCAAAAGGATCATTTTGGGCCATACTTGTCAGACCTCCATTTTGTTGATTTTTGATTTTTTGATAACAACTTTGACAATAGTCCAGCTGTGTTCGCTGACCGTTTACTGTTGCATATAAGTGGATCGTTGCTTCATTTTTACCACAATTTTGACAAAGCATAAATGATTCACGTCCTTTCAGTTGATTACATTACTATTTTACAACCTGTTTTTGCTAAGGTAAAAGAATAACCCTCATTATTATAGGTAGTTAAGAAAGGTGAAAAATGTAGTTGACCATTCCTGACCTTTGAATTCTATTATACTAAATTTATTAACCGACGCAAGTATTTAGTTTGATTTGAGAAGGAAAGTGAAGAGTAGTGGATCGATGCTGGTAGAATAAGGAATAGAACACTATTCAACAACCATTTAAAAATCGTTCTGAAAATAACTTCCATGGTTAGAGTGGATGCATAGCCCTTACTGATGTTATGATATCCGCTGTCATTTTTAAAAACCATATGAAATATTTTTATACACTTTTGAGTGAATTTAAATGAAAACTGTTGTATCTGTCGGCAAAAAATGGTAATCTTTACAGATGAAAGGGTACTACTTCTTAGCGTTCCTAATGAATGTTAAAAAAGAAAACCCTCACATAAAAACAACACTCACTTAAAGGAGACCGATTAATATGGAAAAGAAAGAATTTCACGTAGTAGCAGAAACTGGGATCCACGCACGTCCAGCTACATTATTAGTACAAACAGCAAGCAAATTTAACTCTGATGTAAACTTAGAGTATAAAGGTAAATCAGTAAACTTGAAATCTATCATGGGCGTTATGTCTTTAGGTGTTGGCCAAGGTTCTGATGTTACTATCACAGCTGAAGGTGCTGACGAAGCGGATGCAATGGCAGCTATCGTTGAAACAATGAAGAAAGAAGGCTTATCTGAATAATGGTTGAAATGCTAAAAGGGATTGCCGCTAGTGACGGAGTTGCCGTTGCAAAAGCTTACCTGCTAGTTCAACCGGATTTAACATTCAGTAAGACAACAGTAGAAGATACTTCTGCCGAAGAATCTCGTTTAGATGATGCTTTAGCTAAATCTACTGAAGAATTGCAGCAAATTCGTGAAAAAGCAGCGCAAAGCTTAGGTGAAGCAGAGGCGCAAGTATTTGACGCTCATTTGATGGTTCTTTCAGATCCAGAAATGGTTGGTCAAATCAAACAAAATATCAAAGATAACAGTGTAAACGCTGAATCAGCGCTAAAAGAAGTTACTGATATGTATATCGGTATGTTCGAAGCGATGGAAGACAACGCATATATGAAAGAACGTGCGGCAGACATCCGTGATGTTGCGAAACGTATTTTAGCACATCTATTAGGAGTGACATTACCAAATCCCTCAATGATCAACGAAGAAGTGATCGTTGTTGCACATGATTTGACTCCTAGTGATACAGCGCAATTAGACCGCAAATATGTTAAAGCGTTTGTAACTGATATCGGCGGACGTACTTCACATTCTGCCATCATGGCTCGTTCTTTAGAAATTCCAGCAATCGTTGGAACAAAAGAAATCACTGCTAAAGTCAAAGAAGGCGACATTTTGGCTGTCAATGGGATCGAAGGCGATGTAATCGTTCACCCAACTGACGAACAAAAAGCTGAATTTGAAAAAATCGGTGCTGATTACGCTGCTCAAAAAGCAGAATGGGACAAACTAAAAAATGCTGAAACAGTTACAGCTGATGGCAAGCATTTTGAGTTAGCCGCAAACATTGGTACACCAAAAGATCTAGTTGGTGTTCACAACAATGGTGGTGAAGCAGTGGGTCTTTACCGTACAGAATTCTTGTACATGGATTCTCCTGACTTCCCTACTGAAGATGATCAATATGAAGCGTACAAAGCGGTTCTTGAAGGAATGGATGGTAAACCAGTCGTTGTTCGTACAATGGATATTGGTGGCGATAAAGAATTACCTTATCTGCAATTACCTCATGAAATGAACCCGTTCTTAGGCTATCGTGCGCTACGTATCAGCTTGTCTGAATTAGGTGACGAAATGTTCCGTACACAAATGCGCGCATTGTTACGTGCATCTGTTCATGGAAACTTACGCATCATGTTCCCAATGGTAGCGACTCTTAAAGAATTCCGTGCAGCGAAAGCAATCTTTGAAGAAGAAAAACAAAAATTAGTGAGCGAAGGCGTGGAAGTATCTGATACGATCCAAGTCGGCATCATGATTGAAATCCCTGCAGCAGCTGTCTTAGCAGATAAGTTTGCGAAGGAAGTTGACTTCTTCTCAGTAGGTACGAATGACTTGATTCAATACACAATGGCAGCTGACCGCATGAACGAACGTGTATCTTACTTGTATCAACCTTATAACCCTTCAATTTTACGTTTGATCAAAAACGTGATTGATGCAGCACATGCTGAAGGTAAATGGGCTGGTATGTGTGGAGAAATGGCTGGAGATCAAACCGCTGTTCCTTTACTTGTAGGTATGGGATTAGATGAGTTCTCAATGAGTGCGACATCTATCTTAAAAACACGTAGTTTAATGAAACGTTTAGACACAACGAAGATGGCTGAACTTGCTGATCGTGCTTTGAAAGAGTGCGACACAATGGAAGAAGTCGTTGAACTTGTTAACGAATACGTAAAATAAACAAGCTAGCAAAAAGAGGCCGGAACAGAAGTATTCAACTCCGAGAAATAAGAAGCGATTCACGGAAATTGCTTTTCAAATTTTTGTGAATTTCGGCTTATTTTCCAAAGGAGTTGCTTCTGTTCCCGCCGATTATTCATTTTTTAGAGCGTGAGGCAAAAGTATTTCTTACTTTTGCCCCACGCTCTTTTTTCATGACTTTAGAAAATCCAGTGATTATTACAGATAGGCATCAACAAGTCATCTAGATTTTTGTAATAGTAGTCAATAGCTGATTAAAATAAGCAAAAAACGCGTTATTTAGTGAACCTTTTAAAAATAGGGCTTAAGTTTGAGTGACAGTTTCCGTGCTATGTTATACTATATAAGTGAAGGAGGACGTAAATTGAAGGTATTATTATATTTTGAAAGTGAAAAAATGCTGGCAAAATCTGGTATCGGACGTGCACTTGACCATCAAAAACGTGCTCTAAAAGATGTAGGAGTTTCGTATACACTAGATAATAAGGAAGACTATGATATTTTGCACATCAATACATATGGTATCAATAGTCATAACATGGTTAATCAGGCGAGAAGAGATGGGAAAAAAATCGTTTATCATGCACACTCGACGGAAGAAGATTTCCGTAACTCGTTTATTGGCTCAAATCAATTGTCGCCCCTAGTCAAAAAATACTTAGTGGGACTATACAGTAAAGCGGATTACTTGATTACGCCCACTCCTTATTCAAAGCAATTATTGGAAGGCTATGGACTTACTGTACCGATTCAAGCAATTTCAAATGGAATCGATTTAGAAAAATATCGTCCTGATCCAATCAAGGAATTAAAATTCCGTGAACATTTTCAGCTTTCTGAAAATCAAAAAGTGATCATTTGTGTCGGGCTTTTCTTTGCCCGTAAAGGCATCATTGATTTTGTCGATATTGCTAAAAAAATGCCAGAATATACATTCATCTGGTTTGGACATGTGCCCATGTATTCGATTCCTAAAAATATTCGAAAAATTGTCAAAGAGGATCATCCTGACAATGTGATTTTTCCCGGATACATCAGCGGGGAGATTATTGAGGGGGCTTATTCTGGTGCAGATTTATTTTTCTTTTCTTCTTATGAAGAAACTGAAGGAATCGTCGTTTTAGAAGCACTAGCAAGCAAACAAAATGTTCTCGTACGAGACATTCCGGTGTATAATGGTTGGTTAGAAGACAGAAAAAATTGTTATATGGGAAATACGAATGATGAATTTTGCGAGATGATCAAAAGTATCATGGAAGAAGAAGTTCCTAGTTTGGTAGAAGCCGGGTATCAGACAGCCCAAGAGCGCAGTATCGAAAAAATTGGTGAGCAACTTCGAAATGTTTATCTGCAAGTACTTGATGAATAACATTATTCTAAAATAAAAACAGGGTAGTTTGGAGGCGAAAAAACATGAAAATTGGCTTTTTTACCGATACCTATTTTCCGCAGGTAAGCGGAGTTGCGACCTCAATAAAAACCTTAAAAGAAGAGCTAGAAAAAAATGGACATGAGGTATATATTTTTACAACGACTGATCCCAATGCTGATAAATTAGAAAAAGATGTGATCAGGATGCCAAGCGTGCCGTTTGTTTCATTTAAGGATCGTCGTGTAGTAGTGAGAGGAATGTGGTATGCCTATTTGGTAGCTAAAGAATTAGAATTGGAACTGATCCATACACATACAGAGTTTGGTGCTGGAATACTTGGGAAAATGGTCGCCAAGAAATTAAAAATTCCTTTGATCCATACGTACCACACGATGTATGAGGACTACTTGCACTATATCGCAAAAGGTAAAGTGCTTCGCCAGTCCCATGTGAAGTATCTTTCACGATTGTTCGCTAATCACACAACAGGCGTTGTTTGCCCAAGTGAGCGGGTAATCGATACGTTAAGAGGCTATGGTGTCGTTACACCATTACGTGTGATTCCAACGGGGATCGATATTGAAAAATTTAAGCGGGCCGATATCACGAATAAAGACATCGAAAAATTAAGGCAATCCTTGCACATCGAAAAGGATCAACTAATGATCCTCTCGTTGAGTCGGGTTTCCTATGAAAAAAACATTCAAGCGTTAGTTTATGGCTTGCCACAAATAATCAAAGCATATCCTAATGCACGCATGGTGATTGTCGGTAAAGGACCTTATTTGGAAGAACTACAGGAATTGATTGTTACGCTTGATTTGAGTGAATATGTCCAATTTACAGGGGAAGTGGCAAATGATGATGTTGCTTTATATTATAAAGCAGCGGATTTCTTTGTGAGTGCATCAACTTCAGAAACACAAGGACTAACGTATACAGAAGCTATGGCTGCTGGAACGCCTTGCGTTGTGGAAGGAAATGCCTACTTAAATCGCTTGTTTGACCATCCTTCTTTGGGTAGAACCTTTGAAACGGATCAGGATTTCGCACCAGCACTTATTGATTATATTAAAAGCGAAGTACCCCATGATCCACAAGTATTGGAATCAAAATTATATGAGATTTCTTCTACGCACTTTGGTGAAGCGATGATTGAATTTTATGAAGATATGATCGTCTATCATGCAAATGAATTACAAAGAAAAGAAGAAGAAGCGTCAATCGAAAGAATAAAAATAAAATTAAATTCGTTTAAACGATAAAAATCAGGCGTTTACTCTAAAAAAATCCTTGTTTCTGGCGTATACTAGCATAGAGACAAGGATTTTTGATTTTTAGGAGGTAAAGAGATGAAAATTGGATTTATTGGTACCGGAGTAATGGGGAGTGCGATCGTACGTCACCTGCTAGAAGCCGGGCATGAGTTGACTGTCTATAATCGAACAAAAGCAAAAACAGATCAGCTTGTAAAAGAGGGAGCCGTTTGGGCAGATACGCCAAGAGAGGTAGCTGCTACTAGTGAAGTCATCTTTTCGATGGTAGGCTATCCACAAGATGTAGAAGAAATCTACTATGGGGATACTGGCATTTTTGCTACTGATGTGACGAATCGTGTCTTAGTCGATTTGACAACAAGCACACCGACTTTAGCAGAAAAAATTGCAAAAACTGCCAAAGAAAAAGGAGCAGCTGCGCTAGATGCTCCAGTATCTGGTGGAGATCTAGGTGCTAAAAATGCGACATTAACGATCATGGTCGGTGGAGAAAAAGAGATATATGATAAAATTTTGCCACTATTTCAAGTCTTTGGAACGACCTTCACGCTTCACGGATCAGCAGGTAAAGGGCAGCATACTAAAATGGCAAATCAGATCATGATTGCAGGCACAATGACAGGTATCACGGAAATGTTGGTTTATGCGGAAAAAGCCAGTCTTGATCTAGAAAAAGTCATTGAAACACTTGGCGGGGGCAGCGCAGCCAATTGGTCATTAAGTAACTATTCTCCTCGCATCCTGAAAAACGATTATACACCTGGTTTCTTTGTCAAACATTTTATCAAAGATTTAAAAATTGCTTTGGATGAAGCAGAGAAGCTTTCTTTAACGTTGCCAGCGACGGACCAAGCGCTGAAATTATACGAACAGTTAGCTGATCAAGGCTTTGAAAATGATGGGACGCAGGCTTTGATTAAACTTTGGTGGCCTGATGGAAAGATACCAGAAAAAAAATCTTAAAAAACTCGATTTTTTAGAGAAAATCAATGCAAGTCGGCCATGCTTTTGATACAATATAACAGAAATAAGAAAAGGAGGACCTCCGATGGCACATTCACAATTGGTTGCAATCATTAAACGACTGGAGGCTATGGTCGAATCAGCAGATAATGAACTGCAAGTCCGTCGTTTTGAAAAAGAGGGCGCTGAAAAATGTACAGTAACTTATGATAAAGCGACTGAAACATTTGAATTAACTGAAACAGATTCACATCAACAATATGAATTTGACAATATCGATATCGTAGCAATGGAGATTTATGACTTGATTCAATAAGAGTTTGCTTGAGGACAAGGAGTTGGCCTCTGCTTATCTTTTAGAAGAATCAATACAAAGTATTTCTCTTCAAGCACTGATCGGTGTATTGTTTGCTAGATTTCGATCAGAATAGTAAGAGATAAAAAATAGAGAAGATTCCTAACCATTCGTTTTAGGAGTTCTTCTCTATTTTTTTGACTCTAGACTCGTTTCTCTCTGAATTCTTCTATAGTAACTCATCAAGATAAGCACAGGGTCGATTTCGTCTTTTGATAATTGACGCTTTAATGCTAGTGTCTTTTCGCCTTTTTCATAATAAAAGTGAGGAGCCTCATCTGCTTTGGTAATCACTGTATCTGCAAGCTGTCCGTAACAGATCAAGTAGTGTTTTCGCCTAGTGTCATCTATTGCTAGAGGTAAGCTGAAAGATATTTCAGGCGTCCGCAAAAATTTTTTCTGCTCTTTTATCTTTTGGATAAAAGAAGAGGTCAATTCGATCTCGCGTTGGAGCACTGCCGCTTTTTCAAAATTCAACTGTTGGATAAAGTGGTCTTGTCTAAGTTTTTGGTAAGTCAATAGTTTTTTATTTCTTCCTTGAAGCAGTCCTTGGATCTCTTTTTTCTTTTGCAGATAAGAGAGCTGTGCAACCTCTGGAAGTTGGGTCTGCAAAGCTAAACGACTGATTTCGGAAAGCCAAGGCATTTGATAGGTTTCTTCAATGATCCTTAAAATGATTGGCATTTTCTTATATAATCGAAAAGGCCCATAAGTGTGAGCGAGTGGCACATCCGAAAGACTGAAGCCCTCGTCCGAAATATGTAAATAATTATAATTACTGAAATAATTCATTTGTCGGTTGTAAAAGGGGCGGTAATACTGAATCAGTTGGCACTCTAATAATAGAGCATCTAATTCTGTGTCTACCACGACAAAATCAAAATCATCGATATGATGGATCAGACGACGGACTTTTTTTGAATGTTGCTGGTTTTTGTGAAAGTACGTACTTACGCGATTTTTTAATTTTTTCGCTTTTCCAACATAGATAACGGAACCTTCTTTATTTTTCATTAAATAAACACCAGGTAATAGTGGTAGTTGTTTTACTTTTTCTTTCAAGGGCGTATCTCCTTTTTTCCAAAGCTACTATAGCAAATTTCAGTTATAGCGACAACTTTTAAGTTTAAATATAAAGAAATTCATAAAAATACTTTGATAATCAAATCAATTTTATTTTATACATATTTAATAATGATAATCTTAAATGCTGATTTATCAACTTTTTTAAATTAGCAATAGATTAAAAAAATATCATAAAAGAAAAAAAGTGATTTTTAAGGTTGCATTTTGAAAAAAGATAAGATATAGTTTGAACATCAAATGATTTGATAATCAAACTAATTAGTGGATGGTGGAACATGGAACCAGATTTAAAAACAGTAAATGATTATCTTGTTAGTGTGTTCAACGACATCTTGACAATCGAAGAATCTGAGCTGAAAAAATCTCAGTTTAAAGACTTGTCGATCACGGAAATGCATACGATCGAGGCAATTGGGATGTATAAGAAAAAAACGACTTCAGAAGTAGCCAAAGAACTGTCGATTACTGTTGGGACCTTGACCACTGCTATCAATAAGTTAGTAAAAAAAGGCTATGTTGAACGCATCCGAAGTGAAGATGACCGTCGCGTTGTAAAACTTGGGTTGACGAAAAAAGGGAAACTTTTGTATCGTGTCCACCAACATTTCCATCGAGAAATGGTCAAGAATATTTTGGATAGTATGGCTACGGAAGAACAACATGCTTTACTGGCTGCGTTGAAAAACTTGCATGATTTTTTGCGAGATTACAAGTGAGGATTTTTAATGGAACAATTTGGAACGATCACAGCAACCGCTAGTGTCCTTCCCGAAAAAATCATTACCAATGAGGATCTTTCTAAAATGATGGATACATCAGACGAATGGATCGCATCTCGAACGGGTATTAGACAAAGACGTTGTGTCACAGATCAAGAAACTTCTGATTTATGCTATTTGGTAGCAGAAAAATTATTGAAAAAAAGAAATACCGCTGCGAGCGAACTTGATTTTATCATTGTTGCAACGATGTCGCCCGATTATGCGACACCTTCTGTAGCTGTTCAGGTACAAGGGAAGATCGGTGCAATGACAGCTATCGCATTTGATATCAGTGCAGCTTGCTCTGGCTTTGTTTACGCATTGAGTTTGGCGGAAAAGCTGATTCGCTGTGGCTCCAAAAAAGGCCTCGTTATCGGTGGTGAGACATTATCAAAATTGATTGATTGGTCTGACCGCACAACAGCTGTTTTGTTTGGAGATGGTGCAGGTGGTGTGTTGCTTGAAGCTGGAAACGAACAAAAATTATTGGCTGAACATTTGGCCGCTGATGGTACGCGGGGGACTTCACTTACTGCAGGCTATCATCACAATGCTTCGCCAATTTATACAGAAGATTCAGAAGGTTCTTTCTATTTAAAGATGGTGGGAAGAGATATCTTTGATTTTGCTGTCAGAGACGTTGCGAAAAACATTAAAGAAATCATCAAAGATGAGCCAGTTGATTATCTGCTTTTGCATCAAGCGAATCTTAGGATCATTGAAAAGATTGCACGAAAAGTAAAAGTGCCACAAGAAAAATTTCTGACAAATATGGATAAATACGGCAATACCTCTGCTGCAAGTATTCCGATCCTATTGGACGAAGCGGTAACTAGTGGAAGAATCACTTTAGGAAAAAAACAAAAGGTAGTATTTACAGGTTACGGTGGAGGTTTAACTTGGGGAAGCATCCTCATGGAGCTGTAAACTGATAAAACATAAAAAAATGTAAACAATATCGGAGGAATATAGATTATGGTATTCGAAAAAATTCAAGAAATTATTGCTGAAGAATTAGGAAAAGAAACTGAAGAAATCAAATTAACAACAAATATCCAAGAAGACTTAGAAGCAGATAGCTTGGATTTATTCCAAATCATTAACGAAATCGAAGATGAATTTGATGTGAAGATCGAAACAGAAGACGGTATCAAAACAGTTCAAGATTTAGTAACTTATGTTGAAAAACAAACTGCATAATCATTGAGATTAGGTTGGGGGCTGGGACATTTCCTTTTATGGGGATGTCTTGGTCTTTTTTACTAAATAGTTGCATCACTAATCCTAAAACTATTGGAGAAAATAAATGAAAACAGCATTTTTATTTAGCGGACAAGGCGCTCAATATCAAGGGATGGGTCAAGACCTCTACCATGAGCCAATCGTAAAAAAAACATTTGATGAATCAAGCGAGATTTTAAGCTATGACATGGCGGAATTATGCTTTTCAGAAAATGAAAAATTGAATCAAACGATGTACACACAACCGGCAATTCTAACTGTGAGTATCGCTTATCAGCGCTTATTGAAGGAACATGGGATTTTTCCGCAAGCTGCTTTAGGGCTTAGTCTAGGAGAATATTCTGCATTAGTTGCAAGTGAGGCATTGCCATTTTCTGAAGCAGTTGCACTGGTAGCAAAAAGAGGTGCTTATATGACAGAAGCAGCACCTACTGGTAGTGGAAAGATGGTTGCTGTGATGAATGCACCTATCGAAGTCATTGAAGAATGCTGTGAAAAAGCACAAGAACTAGGTATCGTCTCACCAGCAAATTACAATACGCCACAACAAATCGTGATCGGTGGAGAAGCGCAGGCGGTGGATCAAGCAGTTGCTTTACTGCAAGAACAAGGAATCAAACGAATGATCCCGTTGAATGTCAGTGGACCTTTCCATACGGCAATTTTAGCACCTGCATCAGAGAAATTAGCAACAGAGTTAAAGAATGTTGCATTCAATGAACCGAAAATCCCAGTCATTAGCAATACAACAACCGAAGTGATGACAAAGGAACGCATACCGATTTTACTTGAGCAGCAAGTGATGAAGCCGGTTCGTTTCTATGAAAGCATCCATCGTTTGAAAGAGCAGGGAATCGAACAAGTCATTGAAGTTGGACCTGGAAAAGTTCTCAGAGGATTTATGAAAAAAATCGATAAATCGATCCCTGTTCTGCGGGTCGATAATCAAGCAACATTTGAGGAAACAATGACAAGTATCGGAGGTATGTCATGGAGCTAACAGGAAAAAATGTGTTTATCACAGGTAGTACTAGAGGAATCGGCGCAGCAGTAGCTATCGCTTTTGCAAAAAAAGGGGCAAACATTATCCTTAATGGACGAGGAGAGATCCCAGAAGAGAAAATCTCAGAGATCAAAGCGCTAGGAGTAGAGTGTATTGGTGTTTCTGGAGACATCTCAGATTATGAAAAAGCTGGAATGATGATCAACGAAGCAGAGGCTCAATTAGGTTCTGTTGACATATTGATCAATAATGCCGGAATCACGAATGACAAATTAGTGATGCGCATGTCGGCAGAAGATTTCAAAAAATGTTTAGATATTAATTTGACAGGAACATTCAATATGACCCAACACGTTTTAAAGAAAATGATGAAAAAACGCGTTGGTGCGATCATCAACTTATCAAGTGTTTCAGGTTTGATCGGTAATGTCGGTCAAGCAAATTATGCAGCAAGCAAAGCTGGTGTAGTTGGTTTCACAAAGTCGGTTGCTCGAGAAGCAGCGACTAGAGGTATTACTTGTAACGCAATTGCTCCTGGATTTATTGCTACAGATATGACAGAAGTATTATCAGAAAAAGTCAAAGAACAAGTGGAAAAACAAATTCCAATGCAACGTTTTGGACAGGTGGAAGATGTCGCGAATACAGCAATATTCTTGGCACAGAGTCCATACATTACTGGACAAGTCATCAATGTCGATGGCGGATTGGTCATGCACGGATAAACAAGGAGGAAATAAATCAATGAATCGAGTAGTAATCACTGGTTATGGTGTCACTTCACCAATTGGTAATGATGCTGAGAGCTTTTTAGAAAGTTTGCAAAAAGGAACAAACGGGATTGCACCCATTACAAAATTTGACGCCACAGAAACAGGCATCACTTTAGCAGGAGAGGTAAAAGATTTTCCTTATGATAAATATTTTGTAAAAAAAGATAGCAAACGTATGGATATGTTCTCGATTTATGGTATCTATGCAGCCCTAGAAGCGATGGGGATGAGTGGATTAAATAAAGATGAAATCGATCAGGATCGTTTCGGGGTCATTGTTGGATCAGGGATCGGTGGCTTACCAACGATCGAAAACCAAGTTATCCGAATGCACGATAAGGGACCTCAACGAGTATCACCAATGTTTGTGCCGATGTCTATTGCCAACATGGCAGCCGGTAATATTGCTTTGCGTGTAGGCGCAAAAGGTATCTGTACAGCCATCGTAACAGCATGCGCAAGTGGAACCAATGCGATTGGAGAAGCTTTCCGCAACATCAAACATGGATATTCTGATGTCATCTTAGCAGGTGGAACGGAAGCAACGATTTGTGAAATGGGGATTGCTGGATTCGCAGCATTGACTGCTTTGTCTCGTTCGACAGATCCGACTCGTGGTTCTATTCCATTCGATGAAGAGCGAAATGGCTTTGTCATGGGTGAAGGTGCCGGTGTATTAGTTATCGAATCTTTGGAACATGCACAAGCACGTGGAGCTAAGATCTATGGGGAAATCGTCGGTTATGGTTCAAATTGTGATGCATACCATATGACTGCTCCAACACCTGACGGCTCTGGTGCTTCAAAAGCGATGAAATTAGCGATGGCAGAAGCTGGCATCACACCAGAAGAAGTGGGTTATATCAATGCCCACGGTACAAGTACGCCTGCAAATGATCAAGCAGAAGCAAAAGCGATTCAAATTGCTTTGGGTGATAGTTTTAAAGAAACATATGTCAGCAGTACAAAATCAATGACAGGACATCTATTAGGTGCTGCTGGAGGAATTGAAGCGTTAGCAACCTTGATGGCCCTTGAACACCAATTTATTCCACCAAATATCAATGTTCAAAAACAAGATCCAGAAATCGACTTGAATGTTGTGATCAACGAAAGCAAACCTGCAGAACTGACTTATGCGATGAGCAATTCTTTAGGCTTTGGTGGGCATAACGCAGTCTTGTGTATGAAACGCTGGGAGGAATAATGTTGAATATCAATGAAATCAAAGAATTAGTCAGCCAATTTGACGGATCTTCGCTTACAGAATTTGATCTTCGAGAAGGACAATTCGAATTATACATGAATAAAAATGAATCAAGTCGTGGAGTGTCATCTCCTACGTCAACAGTGGAAGTTCCCAACGTTGTGATGGCTGAACCGGTTGTTCCATCTTCAACTAGACCTGAAGTTTCTAAAGAAACTACGCAAACAGCGACTGAATCATTTGATGGTATTGAAGTAAACTCTCCAATTGTTGGGATCGTTTATCTACAACCTGCACCAGATAAACCACAATTCAAATCAGTGGGCGATAAAGTAACAAAAGGTGAAGTGATTTGTATCATTGAAGCGATGAAACTGATGAATGAGATCACTAGTGAAGTGGATGGTCAGATCGTTGAGATCCTTGTAGAGAATGAAGCAATCGTAGAATATGGGCAACCACTCTTCAGAATTCAACCAAACTAAGTAAATCAGGAAAGAGGGACAACATGAACATTCAAGAAATCAAAGAAATTATTCCGCATCGTTATCCGATGTTACTGATTGATCGAGTAGAGGAAATGATTGAAG
Organism: Enterococcus durans NBRC 100479 = LMG 10746; assembly: GCF_001544215.1. Lineage (GTDB taxonomy): Bacteria > Bacillota > Bacilli > Lactobacillales > Enterococcaceae > Enterococcus_B > Enterococcus_B durans. The sequence goes on along the minus strand of NZ_BCQB01000018.1, from coordinate 3,418 downwards.
GAGAGCGGATCGTTGCCAAAAAAAATGTGACGATCAACGAACCATTTTTTCAAGGACATTTTCCGGAAGAACCTGTGATGCCAGGAGTTTTGATCGTAGAAGCGATGGCACAAGCTGGAGCAGTTGCTCTATTGTCTTTAGAACAGTTTAAAGGAAAAACGGCTTACTTTGGCGGCTTAGATAAAGCAAAATTTCGCCGTAAAGTAACACCAGGAGATACATTATACCTTGAAGTTGAAATCACTAAAATCAAATCTTCTGCAGGTATCGGAAAAGGAATCGCAAAAGTGGACGGCAAAAAAGTTGCTGAAGCTGAATTAACCTTTATGATTGGATAGGTGAGTTATGTTTTCAAAAGTTTTGATAGCGAATCGTGGCGAAATTGCCGTACGAATTATCCGTGCTTGTCGTGAGCTTGGGATTCAAACTGTTGCTGTGTACTCACAGGCAGATGCTGATGCGCTTCATACGCAACTTGCAGATGAGGCCATCTGCATAGGACCAGCTAAAGCGACTGATTCATATTTGAATGTGCAAGAAGTCTTAAGTGCTGCCATCGTGACAAAAGCAGAAGCAATCCATCCTGGGTTCGGGTTTTTGTCAGAAAATAGTCGGTTTGCTTCGATGTGTGAAGAATGCAATATTGCGTTTATAGGACCTAAAAGTGCCACGATCGATGCAATGGGAAATAAAATCAATGCGCGCCGTTTAATGCAAGAAGCAAATGTTCCGGTTATTCCCGGTAGTGATGGCGTATTATCAACGGTGGAAGAAGCATTAGAGATTGCAGATAAGATTGGATATCCTGTCATGCTAAAAGCAGCAGCTGGCGGTGGCGGAAAAGGGATCCGAAAAGTTTTATCTAAAGAAGAATTGCCACAGCATTTTTCTTCGGCCCAACAAGAAGCGGCAGCGGCTTTTGGAAATGATGAGATGTATCTAGAAAAAATCATTTATCCGGCAAGACATATCGAAGTACAAATATTAGGGGATCATTATGGGAATGTCCTCCATTTAGGTGAAAGAGATTGTTCTTTGCAACGAAACAATCAAAAAGTGTTAGAAGAGTCTCCATCCGTCGTTATTTCTCAAAGTAAGAGAGACAGTTTAGGAGCAGCTGCAGTACGTGCAGCTAAAGCGGTGAACTACGAAAATGCAGGAACGATTGAATTCTTGATGGATGAATCTGGAGAATTTTATTTCATGGAAATGAATACAAGGATCCAAGTTGAACATCCTGTAACAGAAATGGTCACTAATATTGATCTAGTAAAAAAACAGATCGAGATTGCTTCTGGGTTGCCATTAGAAATCACGCAAGGTGAGGTGGTTTTCTCTGGTCATGCGATTGAATGTCGAATCAATGCTGAAAATCCCGCATTTCATTTTGCGCCTTCTCCTGGTACGATCCACAATCTGTTATTACCAGCAGGAGGAATGGGGCTTCGTGTCGATAGTGCCGTGTATTCCGGTTATACGATCCCACCATATTATGATTCAATGATCGCAAAAGTGATCGTTCATGGTGATACACGCTTTGAAGCACTGATGAAGATGCAACGTGCGCTTAGTGAAATCGTAACAGATGGCGTCATTACAAATGCCGAATTTCAGATGGATCTGATCAGTCATCCAGCGGTCATCGCCGGTGACTACAGCACTGCCTTTTTACAAGAAGAATTTTTACCGAATTGGTCACCCGAAACGGAGATAGGAGACGAGTAGATGGCTTTATTCAAGAAGAAAAAATACATTCGAATCAATCCCAATAGAGAAGAAAAGCCAACGAATGCGCCGTCTATTCCAGACAATATGTGGGCGAAATGTCCAAATTGCAAGCATATCATCTATACAAAAGATATAGGTGAGGAAAAAATCTGTCCTCATTGCGACTATAATTTTCGCATCAGTGCATGGCAAAGACTCGCATTGATCATTGATGAGAAAAGCTTAGAGGAATGGGATACGGAACTGGTTACGAAAGATCCATTAGACTTTCCAGGGTATCAAGAAAAAATCCAGAAAATGCAAGAAAAGACTGGCCTAAATGAGGCGGTACTTACAGGTAAGGCAACGATCAACGGGCTAAGTTTTGCTGTCGGTGTCATGGACTCCAATTTCATCATGGGAAGTATGGGCACAGTGGTCGGTGAAAAAATCACACGGCTATTTGAACGAGCAGAAAAAGAACAGTTACCAGTTGTTTTATTTACAGCTTCAGGGGGAGCCAGAATGCAGGAAGGTATTTTTTCTTTGATGCAGATGGCAAAAATATCTGCAGCAGTGAAACGGCACAGTAACGCTGGCTTGTTTTACTTGACTGTGCTGACTGATCCAACTACTGGTGGTGTAACAGCCAGTTTTGCGATGGAAGGCGACGTCATCATAGCAGAACCACAAAGTTTGATTGGTTTTGCAGGGAGACGTGTGATCGAGCAGACGATCAAACAAGAACTTCCGGATGATTTTCAAAAAGCTGAATTTTTACTGGCACACGGCTTCGTGGATGAAATCGTTCCGAGAAAAGAACTGAAGAAAACGATATATGGGTTGCTTGAATTGCATACGCAGAAAGGTTGGATAAATCATGGATAGAACAGCACATGAAATTGTTCAACTGGCACGCGAAAAAGATCGTTGGACAAGTCTGGATTTTTTTGAAAATATTTTTGAAGGGTTTCGTGAATTCCACGGCGATCGTTTATTTGGGGATGATGAAGCGGTTGTCGGAGGTGTAGCTAAATTAGATGGAAAACCTGTGACAGTGATCGGCATCCAAAAAGGACGAGATCTACAAGAAAACATCCGCAGGAATTTCGGCTCTCCTCATCCTGAAGGGTATCGCAAAGCTTTACGTTTAATGAAACAGGCAGAGAAATTCAAACGACCAGTGATCACATTGATCAATACAGCCGGGGCTTATTGTGGGATCGGTGCGGAAGAACGTGGTGAAGGGGAAGCAATTGCTCGGAATTTACTAGAGATGTCGGATCTAAAAGTACCGATCATTGCTATCATCATTGGTGAAGGAGGTAGCGGCGGTGCGCTAGCGCTTGGACTAGCAGATGAAGTCTGGATGTTGGAACAAACGATCTATGCTGTTTTATCTCCTGAAGGATTTGCTTCTATTCTGTGGAAAGATGGGAGTCGGGCAGCTGAAGCAGCTGAGTTGATGAAAGTCGCTGCTACCGAACTGTTTGATCTAGAGGTGATTGATCGTGTGATTCCTGAAACCTTCAATGGTGAACCATTAAGCAAAGAAAAAGTTAGCCGAATGATGCAAAAAGCATTGATTGAAAAACTAACTGAACTATGCCAAACTTCCGTAGAAAAATTGGTGGAAAGACGTTATCAACGTTTCCGAAAATTTTAACGGATAAATCAATAAGAGTATGTACGTTGCCTTTAGAAAAAAGGG
>NZ_BCQB01000017.1 GCF_001544215.1 Enterococcus durans NBRC 100479 = LMG 10746 | reverse complement strand
CCGATTTTTGGTAGGGAGAATGGTAGGGAACCATATCATTTTTAATGAAAATCAAGCTCTTTAGCAACTGAAGAATGTTGATTTATAGGCGTTCCCCATCCATATTATGTTGGCTCTTTATTCCCACTCCACAGTTGCAGGTGGTTTAGACGTGATATCGTACACGATACGGTTGACGTGTGCCACTTCGTTGACGATACGAACAGAGATTTTTTGCAAGACGTCCCAAGGGATGCGAGCAAAGTCAGCTGTCATGCCATCGATGGAAGTAACAGCGCGGATACCGACAGTGTAATCATACGTACGGCCATCGCCCATAACACCAACAGAACGGATACCTGGTAAGACTGTAAAGTATTGCCAGATGTCACGATCTAATCCAGCCGCAGCGATTTCTTCACGCAAGATTGCATCAGATTCGCGGACGATTTCTAATTTTTCTTCACTGATTTCACCTAGTACACGGATACCTAGACCTGGTCCAGGGAAAGGTTGACGCCATACGATTGAATCGGGCATACCTAATTGTGTTCCTAATTCACGGACTTCATCTTTGAAGAGTGTGTTCAAAGGTTCGATTAATTCAAATTGCATATCTTCTGGAAGACCACCAACGTTGTGGTGAGACTTGATTGTTTGAGCTGTCTCAGTACCACTTTCGATCACGTCAGTATAAAGTGTGCCTTGTGCCAAGAAAGCAACGCCTTCTTCACCAGCTAATTTCGTTGCTTCATCATCAAAAACATACACAAATTCATTTCCGATGATTTTGCGTTTTTGTTCAGGATCAGAAACACCAGCTAGTTTATCTAGGAAACGTTTTTTGGCATCGACTTTGATGATGTTCAAGCCAAATTTACCGCCTAGGCTTTCCATTACTTGGTCAGCTTCGCCTTTACGTAATAGGCCATGGTCAACGAAGATCGATGTTAATTGATCACCGATTGCTTTTTGTAAAAGAACGCCGACAACACTAGAGTCTACGCCGCCTGAAAGACCAAGTAAAACTTTTTTGTCGCCTACTTGTTGACGGATTTTTTCGATTTGCATATCGATGAAGTTATCCATTGTCCAGTTGCCTTCGCAATGGCAGACATCAAATGCAAAGTGACGTAATAATTCGATTCCGTATTCGGAATGACGCACTTCTGCATGGAATTGGATACCATAGAAGTTGCGTGTTGTATCTTGGATTGATGCAATTGGGCAATCTTTGCTTGTTCCGACGATTTCAAAACCTTCAGGAACTTTTGTTACTAAGTCACCATGACTCATCCAAACAGTTTGTTGTTTTGGTGTCTCATTGAACAACACAGCATCGTCAGCAGTTACTTCTAAGAGTGCTTTTCCGTATTCGCGGTTTTTGGCTGGTTCAACTGATCCACCTAATTTATAAGTGATCAATTGCATACCATAACAAATCCCTAATACTGGAATTCCTAAGTTAAAGATCTCTGGATCGATTCCAAAAGCATTTTCATCATACACACTGTTTGGTCCACCAGAAAGAATGATCCCTTTCGGATTCATTGCTTTTACTTCTTCTGCAGTAATGCGGTGGCTCAATAGTTCGGAAAAGACTCCCAAATCACGGATTCGTCGTGTAATCAATTGGTTATACTGGCTACCATAATCTAATACGATAATCTTTTCAACGTTTGTCATATCGGCAACGTTTGTCACATTTATTACCCCTATCCCTTTAAATTTTATCTCAAAATAGATGAAACTATTTTAAAATGCTAATATTTTCGCATGAAAATCGAATCGATGATATGATTTTCAGTTTTATGGAGAATTATATCTGCTCTGCTGCGAGTAGGCAAGATATATTCGTTTAAATTCTTTAAATTCACATTTTTCCATACTTCTTTTGCCATTTTGAACGCATCTTCGCGATCGCCGATAGCAAATCGATAGTAATAGTTTTGTGGATTTTGAAAAGCTGTATCGAGCAAGGCACCGAAACGATCAAGGTACCATTTTTCGATCAGTGATGAATCTGCGTCAACGTAAACGGAAAAGTCAAAAAAGTCGCTGACGTAAATTTGTTGGTTGGCTGGTAGTTGAAGTGTGTTGATTCCTTCAACGATCAAAATATCTGGTTGTTGGATCAACTCATATTCATCAGGAATGATATCATAGACGTCATGTGAGTAGACTGGGACTTTGATTTCTTCCTGACCGGATTTGACTTTATTTAGGAAGTCAATGAGCATTTCCATATTGTAACTTTCTGGGAATCCTTTACGATCCATGATCCCTCGTTCTTTTAAGACCTTGTTAGGATAGAGAAAACCGTCAGTTGTAATCAACTGAACATTTCTCCGCTTAAAGGTACGAGATAAGATTGTTTGCAGTAGGCGAGCAGTGGTGCTTTTACCAACGGCGACACTTCCGGCGATCCCAATGATGAATGGCGATACCTCCACGTATTTATGAAGAAAAAGACCTTTACTCAAAGTAAGAGACTCAAATTCTTTCATATAAAGATAGATCAGATGAGCAAGAGGAACATAAATGTCTCGAACATCTTGCATCGAAATACGGTCATTCAAACTCTTGATTTTATCTAATTCATCTTGGGTCAATGGTGCTTGCCCGTTACGATAAAATTCACGCCATTCTTCTCTTGCGACACGGTAGTAATTCATTGGATCGTTCATAATAGCCTCATAGCCTCCTGCATTCTCCCATCAATGGATTTATTTTAACACAAAACATTCCTAAACCCCACCACTTGGGAGGAAAGCTTTGTCTTTTTTGGGTATTTTTCCATAGTCGGAAGAAAAAATAACTCTCAAGGGTTCTAGTCTGACTTGCACCTCTGTACATAAAACGATAGACTATGGACAACTAACAAAGTAAGAAGGGTGGACATTATGACAAACCACTATTATTCAGAAAACCCCGATACAGCCCATGATTTTGAGGAATGGCCCTTTGAATTAAAAGGAAAAATATTCCGATTTGTGACTGATTCTGGCGTATTTTCACGTGAAACAGTCGATTACGGTTCACGTGTATTGATTGATGCATTTGACTGGGAAGAATTACCAAGTGAAGGGAAGATATTAGATGTTGGTTGTGGCTATGGACCAATCGGATTAGCCATTGCTTTTGAGAGTCAGCGAATGGTGGAGATGGTCGATATCAACTCACGGGCAGTTGAGTTGGCGCAGGGGAATGCCAAACGGAACCAAATTAAAAATGTGGAGATCCACCAATCAAATATCTATGAAGATGTCCAAGAAGAAGGCTATGCTGCTATTGTCAGTAATCCGCCTATCCGTGCAGGGAAAAAAGTGGTCCATGAAATATTGACGGAGGCGTATCCACGATTAAAAACAGGTGGAACATTGACGATCGTGATCCAAAAGAAACAGGGAGCACCGAGCGCACAAAAAAAAATGCTAGAAACTTTTGGGAATGCGGAGATCATTACTAAAGACAAAGGCTACTACATTATCAAAAGTGTGAAAGAATAAATGAAATAATGGGATATCGTGACTATTCATCGTTTTTTGCTCTTTTTAGAAAAGCAGCGATGTGAATGGTTATAAATTTTTTTGCTATGAGTAGAATATTTTGAGAGATGATTTATATAGATCTAGGAGGCTGAGGCATAGAAATGTCTCGGCTTTTTTTTGTTTCGTTGAAGCTTAGATAAAAAAGGGGAAGTAGAGCATTCTGTCTATTTTCTAGCTATTCTTTTTGAAAGGGTTTTGGTAAACTAAAAAAGAATTTATACAAAGGGGGAGAAGAAGTGAAATTAACGATCAGAGATATCGCAGAGATGGCTGGCGTTTCTGTGACGACGGTCTCACAGATATTGAACAATAAAGGAAGTCGCTTTAGTGATAAAACCAGAAAAAAAGTATTGGAGATCGTGAATGAGCATCACTACAAACCTGATTATTTTGCCTCCAATGTGATCAATCGTCATTCTAAGACGATCGGGATGATCGTGCCTGATGTGACCGACTTTTTCTTCTCTAAATTGATTGAAGGGGTCGAAAGTTATTTAAATCCGTTGGGGTATGTGATCATGCTGTGTAATTCTCGGCATAGTCAGGAGAATGAAATCAAATATTTACAAGAACTCTCTCATCGTTCGGTAGATGGCATCTTATTGGCTACCCCGAATGTCTTGCCTGATTCGTATTCTTTAGATAGTGGGTTTTATACGAACATGCCGATCATCTTGATCGATCGGGGACTAAACCGTAGAGATCATGGACGATTGCTTGTGAAAGAATATGAAGGGGCTTACCAAGCGGTATCGTTGTTCATTGAAAATGGACATACTAAGATCGGTATGCTGAAGGAAACAACTGGTTACTATCAATTGGAAGAGCGGTTCAATGGATATCGCCATGCGCTAAAAGATCATGGTATTCCTTTTAACGGCAAACTTGTTGAACAGGGTGAATTGACGGTACAAGGTGGTTATGAATCTTCCAAGAGATTGCTACGCCACAAAGATATTACTGCAATTTTTTGTGGGAATGATGCGATGGCGATTGGTTGTTACCAAGCAATCGATGAGTTAGGGAAAAAAATTCCGGAAGATATTTCAGTCATTGGGTTTGATGGGCTAAAACTTTCTGAATATATGATCCCCAAATTGACAACGGTTAAACAACCAAGTTTTGATATTGGTTTTTATGCTGCTCGCTTTTTGATCGACACGATTGAATTTCCTCAACGCAAAGTTCCGAACAAAGTCTTTGAAACAAAATTAATTATTCGTGAGAGCATAAAAACATTGACAACGGGCTAACTGGGCGGTATATTGCTTATGTAAGTGTTTATAAAGGCTAAGTATAGCCCTTTGCGTTTTTAGTAAACTGGTTTACTAAAGTGGTTTACCTTTTATAAAAATCCTGTATAATACCGAATGAAGACAAGGAGGATCAGGCAATGCGAATGGTGGATCTGATTGAAAAAAAGAGGGACGGAAACGAATTATCAACGAAAGAAATCGACTATATTATTACGAATTATACGAGTGGTAACATTCCTGATTATCAAATCAGCGCATTACTAATGGCGATCTTCTATCAAGATATGACGGATCGAGAAATTACTGACTTGACACTGGCAATTGCACATTCAGGGGATGTGATCGATTTGAGTCCATTAGATGGGATCAAAGTCGACAAACATTCGACTGGTGGTGTGGGAGATACGACAACGTTGATCTTAGCGCCGTTAGTAGCTAGTGTGGGTGTGACAGTGGCAAAAATGTCTGGCAGAGGACTTGGTTATACGGGCGGAACGCTAGATAAATTAGAAGCGATCCCAGGGTTTAAGATCGAACTTCCTGATGAAGAATTTATCCGGATCGTCAATGACAGCAAGGTTGCGGTTATTGGTCAATCGGGAAATCTTGCACCAGCAGATAAAAAGTTATATGCCTTACGGGATGTGACGGCGACAGTTGACTCGATTCCTTTGATCGCAAGTTCGATCATGAGTAAAAAAATCGCCGCGGGAGCGGATGCAATCGTATTAGACGTCACTACTGGTGATGGGGCATTTATGAAGAACATCGAGGATGCCCGACGATTAGCAAAAACAATGACAAGTATTGGTAAACTAGCGAATCGACAAACAGTTGCAGTGATTTCTGATATGTCTGAACCATTGGGTGAGGCAATTGGCAACAGTCTGGAAGTCGTCGAAGCTATTGATACATTAAAAGGCAACGGGCCGGAAGATTTGGTGGAAATGTGTTACGCATTGGGAAGCCAAATGATGGTATTAGCAAAACAAGCGGCTACGATCGATGAAGCAAGAGTTCAACTTAAAGAAGCGTTGGAATCTGGCAAAGCTTTGTTGAAATTCAAAGAAATGATCCAAAATCAAGGGGGCGACCCAAGCGTGGTGGATCAGCCTGAACGATTGTTGACAGCGAAGTATGTAAGCGAGCTTCCTGCGAAGGAAAGTGGCATTGTGTCGAAACTTGTTGCGAATGAGTTGGGGATTGCCGCAATGATGTTGGGAGCTGGCCGTAAAACGAAAGATGATGCTATTGATCATGCGGTAGGGCTTAAATTAAATAAAAAAATCGGCGATCCTGTCCAAGAGGGCGAATCTTTATTAACGATTTATAGTAATGAAGAAGATATCTCTTCTGTGAAAGAATTGCTTTATCAAAATATTGAAATCAGTGATTCGGCAGAGAAGCCTACATTAATACACGACATTATCACAGAATAAAAAGGAGAGAAAAAAATGGAATTGAATCGAATGATCGACCATACAATTTTAAAAGCAGATGCTTCAGAAACGGATGTCATGCGCATCATTGAAGAAGCAAAGAAATATCATTTCTATTCTGTCTGTATCAATCCAACATGGGTTTCTTTAGCAAAAGAAAATCTAAAAGGTGAACCGGTAGCGGTATGCACGGTGATTGGGTTTCCTCTAGGAGCTAACACATCAGAAACAAAGGCTTTTGAAACAACAAATGCCATTGAAAACGGCGCAGATGAAGTAGATATGGTCATCAATATTGGTGCATTGAAATCACAACAATATGGAAAAGTACAACAAGATATCGAAGCAGTAGTTGAAGCAGCCAAAGATCGTGCATTAGTGAAAGTGATCATTGAAACAGCGCTACTAAACCATGAAGAAATCATCAAAGCTTGCGAACTTGCGAAAGCAGCTGGAGCAGATTTCGTCAAAACATCTACTGGTTTTTCAACTGGTGGTGCCAAAGTAGAAGATGTTCGATTGATGCGTCAAACTGTAGGCCCAGAAATGGGTGTGAAAGCATCAGGTGGCATCCATAATGAAGCGGAAGCTTTAGCAATGGTTGAAGCTGGAGCAACACGGATCGGTACTAGCGCAGGCGTTTCGATCATGTCTGGCTCAACAGGTGAAGGATACTAATTTTAAGGAGAAGCTTATGTCAGAAGTGAAACAAGAGTGGATCGATACTGCAATAGAGGCCTTGGATAAAGCCTACGTTCCATATTCTCATTTTCCTGTAGGCGCATGTTTAGTGACTGAATCAGGGCGAACGTATCAAGGAATCAACATCGAAAATGCATCATTTGGCTTAACAAATTGTGCCGAGCGTACAGCATTCTTCAAAGCAATTTCTGAAGGAGAAAGGTCATTTACACACTTGGTTGTGTCTGGGCATACACCAGATCCGATTTCTCCTTGCGGTGCTTGTCGGCAAGTCATGGCTGAATTTTGTTCACCGGATATGCCAGTAACTTTGATTGGCGATGACGGTGTCATGAAATCCACAACTGTGGAGGGATTGTTACCTTACGCATTTACAGAAAAAGATTTATAACTCACGTTCATTCAGTCAGCTGACTGTTGAAAAATAAAACAATTATTTTAGGGGGCTTTACAGAAATGAAAAAAGCAAAATTATTTGGTTTAGGTGCTGTAGCGTTATCTGCTGGATTATTATTGGGCGCATGTGGCAACGGCGGCGATTCAGACTCTACTGATTCCACTGGTGGAGGCAGCTCTTCAAAAACAACAACTGCAGCATTGATCACAGACACAGGTGGTGTCGATGACCGTTCATTCAACCAGTCAGCTTGGGAAGGACTAGAAGCTTGGGGGAAAGACCATGATCTTTCACGCGGAAATGATGGATTCCAATACTTCCAATCATCAAATGAATCAGATTATATTCCAAACATCGACCAAGCCTTGAATGCCGGATTTAAAACAATTTTTGGGATTGGTTATAAATTGAAACCTGCAATCGAAGAACAAGCTGGTTCTAATCCTGAAACAAACTTTGCGATTATCGATGACGTAATCGAAGGAAAAGACAATGTCGTGTCAGCAACATTTAAAGATAACGAAGCTTCTTATCTTGCAGGGATTGCAGCAGCATACACAACTGAAACAAATACTGTTGGATTTATCGGCGGGGTAAAAGGTGAAGTAATCGACCGTTTTGATGCTGGATTTAAAGCCGGTGTTGATGCAGGAGCGAAAGCTTTGAATAAAGATGTAAAAGTCTTGAACCAATATGCAGGTGACTTCTCAGCACCAGATAAAGGTCGTTCAATTGCACAAGGTATGTACGCTCAAAATGCGGATATCATTTTCCATGCTTCAGGTGGTACTGGTAACGGTGTATTCCAAGAAGCTAAATCATTGAATGAATCTGGCGACAAAAAAGTTTGGGTAATCGGTGTTGACCGTGACCAATCTGACGAAGGCGACTACACTTTAAATGGCGAAAAGAAAAACTTCACATTGACATCTACACTTAAAGGTGTGGGAACTGTTGTAGAAGACTTAGCACAAAAATCAGCTGACGGTAAATTCCCTGGTGGCAAACACACAGTTTATGGATTGAAAGAAGACGGTGTGGGTATCACTGAAGGTCAACTTTCAGATGAAGCGAAAAAAGCAATTGATGAAGCAAAAGAAAAAATCATTTCAGGAGATATCAAAGTACCAGAAACTCCTAAAAGCTAATTAAGTTTTATTCGATAGAGGTCGGGACAGAAGTGTTTCACTCCGAAAAATAAGAAGGGATTCACGGGAATTGTTTTTCACATCTTTGTGGATTTTCAGATTATTTTTAGAAGGTGGTGCTTTTGTTCCCGCCATTTATTCATAGAGTGTGAGGCAAAAGTATTACTTACTTTTGTCCCATATTCTATGAATAAATATATTTTGATCTATTGTTTCTTTATCAAGGTGTTGTAAGAAGTGGGTTGTTTTTGACGACTTGTCATTGGAGCAAAGCGGCCTTTTCACAACCTCTATTAAACGGTGTTCAAAGGCCAACTCCTTGAAATAAGCCTGAATTTTTAAAAATATGAAAAGCTATTTTAAAAAATTCTTTCTTATTATCATCGGAGTAAAGCGGCCTTTTCACAACCTCTTGATAAGGGAACAATCCCCTGAAGTATTTTGCTTCATTTTAAGATTTATATAGAAATAGAAATCTTTGTTAATCGTTGCCTAGACAGAAATCGTTAGGATGTGAAAAATGTGGTTCAAGAAAATATTGTCATAGAAATGCGGAATATCACCAAACAATTTGGTACATTCAAAGCAAATGACAACATCAATTTACAAGTGAGAGCTGGTGAGATCCACGCTTTGCTTGGAGAAAATGGTGCCGGGAAATCAACATTGATGAATGTACTATCGGGTCTTTTAGAACCGACTTCAGGTGAGATCCTGATGCATGGGAAAGAAGTGAAGATTACAAGCCCAACAAAAGCTAATCAGCTAGGTATCGGAATGGTCCATCAGCATTTTATGTTAGTGGATGCTTTTACGGTTACAGAAAATATTGTTTTGGGTAGCGAGCCCAGCCGAGCAGGGGTGCTTAATCGCCGCAAAGCTCGTGAAGAAATCAAAAAACTTTCAGAGCAATATGGGTTGTCGGTTAATCCAGATGCCTATGTTCGTGATATCTCTGTAGGGATGGAACAACGGGTCGAAATTTTAAAAACACTTTATCGTGGAGCAGATGTATTGATCTTTGATGAACCAACCGCTGTATTGACTCCTCAAGAAATTGATGAATTGATTCTTATCATGAAAGAGTTAGTGAAGGAAGGCAAATCCATCATTTTGATTACGCACAAATTAGACGAAATCAAAGCTGTAGCTGACCGTTGTACTGTTATCAGACGTGGACAAGGGATCGGTACAGTCAATGTGAAAGATGTCTCTTCTCAACAATTAGCAGATATGATGGTGGGACGTACTGTTTCATTTAAAACAATGAAGAAAGAAGCACGTCCGCAAGAAGTAGTATTGTCCATTGAAAATCTAGTAGTCAAAGAAAATCGAGGACTAGACGCAGTCAAAGATCTTAGCTTAGAAGTACGGGCTGGTGAAGTGCTAGGGATTGCGGGAATCGACGGGAATGGTCAATCTGAGTTGATCCAAGCATTGACAGGCTTGCGAAAAGCAGAAAGTGGCACAATCCGCTTGAAGGGTGACGATATCACCAATAAGAAACCGCGTAAAATCACAGAGTCTGGCGTAGGTCATGTGCCTGAAGATAGACATAAATATGGACTGGTACTAGATATGACTTTAGCTGAAAATATCACTTTACAAACGTATTATCAAAAACCATATAGTAAGAATGGGTTACTGAATTACTCGGTCATCAACGAGCATGCACGCGACTTGATCGAAGAGTACGATGTACGGACAACAAATGAAATCGTACCGGCAAAAGCACTCTCAGGTGGAAATCAGCAAAAAGCGATCATTGCACGTGAAGTAGATCGTGATCCAGATTTGCTGATTGTTGCGAATCCTACTCGAGGGCTAGATGTAGGAGCCATTGAATTTATTCATAAACGTTTGATTGAACAAAGAGATAAATTCAAAGCTGTTTTATTGATTAGTTTTGAGTTGGAAGAAATCTTGAATGTGTCGGATCGAATCGCCGTGATCCATGAAGGGAAAATCGTCGGTATCGTCGATCCAAAAGAAACATCTGAAAATGAACTAGGATTACTTATGGCGGGCTATTCTTTGGAAGAAGCAAGAAGAGAGTTAGAAAAGGTTGGTGGCGCACATGAATGATCGCAGTGAGAAGTTTCGTAATCTGCTAGTACCGGTATTTTCAGTAATTTTAGGATTGATCTTAGGCGCTATTTTGATGGCTGCTTTTGGATTTAAACCAATTCAAGGTTATTCTTCGATGTTGAATGCTTCACTTGGTTCACAACGAAGTATCGGAGAGACATTAAGACAAGCAACGCCATTGATTTTTACAGCGTTAGGTTTCTCGGTAGCTAACTCTGCGGGCTTCTTTAATATCGGGCTTTCAGGACAAGCGCTTTGCGGTTGGATCGTTAGTGTCTGGGTAGCATTGGCATTTCCTGATCTGCCAAAAGTGGTTTTATTGCCGCTTTGTGTGATCTTAGGAGCCTTAGCAGGAGCAATGGCAGCAGCTATTCCTGGTTTGCTACGTGCCTTTTTCGGAACAAGTGAAGTAATTGTAACGATCATGATGAACTATATTTTACTTTATCTTAGTACATTCGCCTTACATGACGTGATGCCGGAAAGCTACCGTTCTAGTTTGGATTCATCAAACTTAGTTGGACAAAATGCCTCATTGAGAGTGCCTTGGCTTACTCAAATGTTCGGTGGTTCCCGTGTAAATGCAGGATTGTTTTTAGCACTTATTGCTTTGTTCCTCGTTTGGTTGCTTATGAAGAAGACAACGCTAGGATTTGAAGTGCGTTCGGTCGGATTAAATCCTTTTGCTTCGGAGTATGCAGGGATGAGCAGCAAGCGTACGATTGTTTTATCTATGGTGATTTCAGGCGCTTTAGCAGGGCTAGGCGGAGTAGTTGAAGGACTAGGAACATACCAAAACTTCTTCGTTCAAACCACTTCACTATCCATCGGGTTTGATGGGATGGCGGTTTCGCTATTAGGTTCTGGATCAGCAATTGGAATCCTTCTTTCAGCGATCTTGTTCAGTATCTTGAAGATCGGTGGACTGGGAATGCAGACAGGTGCAGGAGTGCCATTTGAGATCGTGAATGTTTCGATCGCCTTGATTATTTTCTTCGTCGGAATCAATTTCTTGATTCGCTTTATCATGGCGAAACTATTCCAAGGAAAGAAACAAGCAGCAATCGTTGCAACGGTCGAGTCGAACCCAACAAGTCAGAATAAAGAAGGAGGAGAGCTCTAATGTCAACAGTCGAATTGATTGCTTTGATTCTTACATCTACACTCGTTTATTCAACGCCTTTGATCTTGACCTCTTTAGGTGGAACTTTTTCTGAGCGCAGTGGGATCGTTAACGTAGGTTTAGAAGGTATCATGGTCATGGGTGCATTTAGTGCGGTTGTTTTCAACTTGACGATGAGCCCTGAATTAGGTGCAATGACGCCTTGGATCGCTATCCTAGTTGGTGGGGTCGTCGGTGTCTTATTCTCCTTGCTGCATGCAGTAGCAACGGTTAGTTTACGTGCAGACCACATTATCAGTGGTACGGTCATCAACTTGATGGCTCCCGCATTAGGTGTATTTTTAATCAAAGCATGGTATGGTAAAGGTCAAACGGATAACATCTCCGTAAACTTAGGGTATTTCTCCTTCCCAGGTCTATCAGATATTCCTGTGATCGGGCCGATATTCTTTAAAAATACCTTTTTACCAGCTTATTGTGCGATCTTGATTGCTGTTCTTGCGTGGTTTATCATCTTTAAAACCAAGTTTGGACTACGTCTACGTTCGGTTGGTGAGAATCCTCAAGCCGCAGATACACTAGGAATCAATGTATATGCGATGCGTTATTCAGGTGTATTGATCTCAGGTCTTCTAGGAGGAATGGGCGGTGCTGTTTTTGCCCAGTCTATCTCAGGTAATTTTTCTGCCGGAACGATTGTTGGACAAGGGTTCATTTCAATGGCAGCAATGATTTTTGGTAAGTGGAATCCGCTAGGCGCAATGGCCGCTTCTTTATTCTTCGGTTTTGCGCAAAGCTTAAGTATCATCGGCGCACAATTGCCAGTGATTTCTTCAATACCGCCAGTTTTATTACAGATCGCGCCTTATCTATTAACGATCATCGTTTTGGTCATTTTCTTAGGAAAAGCATCTGGGCCTAAAGCAAACGGTAAAAATTATATCAAATCAAAATAAACTTTTAGTGCATAAAAAGGGCGGGTTACGGGAACTATTTTTTGGCTCGTCCTTTTTGATTTATATAGTTAAAAAATAAAAGGAAAGAAGGAATATTCATGTTTAAACGCGTACATTTGATTGTCATGGATTCAGTTGGAATCGGAGAAGCACCCGATTCAGAAAAATTTGGTGATAAAGGTTCAGATACACTAGGCCACATCGCAAAAGAAGCAGGTTTGACCATTCCTCATTTAGAACAATTGGGACTAGGAACGATTCGTCCATTAGAAGGAGTAGAAGCTGTAGCTGATCATCAGGGGTATGCGACAAAATTAGAAGAAGTGTCTGTTGGTAAAGATACGATGACAGGACATTGGGAGATCATGGGTCTAAATATCAAAACGCCATTTCGTGTGTTCCCTAATGGATTTCCAGAGGAGCTTCTAAAACAAATCGAAGAATTCTCCGGTCGTAAAATTGTTTGTAACAAACCATATAGTGGAACCGCTGTTATTGATGATTACGGCGAACATCAAATGAAGACAGGCGATTTGATCGTGTATACCTCAGCAGATCCAGTTTTGCAAATTGCGGCACATGAAGAAATCATTCCTTTAGAAGAATTATATCGGATCTGCCAGTTTGTCCGTGACATCACGAAAGATGATCCATATATGATCGGTCGGATCATTGCTCGTCCTTATGTCGGCGAACCAGGCAACTTCACACGGACAAGTAACCGCCATGATTACGCACTAGATCCATTTGGCCATACGGTATTAGATTCATTGAAGGATGCAGGCAAAGATGTAATTGCTGTTGGAAAAATCAACGATATCTTCAATGGTCAAGGGATAACAGAATTTGTTCGCACGAAGAGCAACATGGATGGTGTCGATCAATTGCTAAATGTCATGAAAAAAGATTTTACAGGGATCAGTTTTACAAACTTAGTTGATTTTGATGCCTTGTATGGTCATCGTCGTGATGTAGTAGGGTACGCACATGCGATCGAAGATTTTGATTTACGAATACCTGAATTATTGGATGCAATGACAGAAGATGACTTGCTGATGATCACGGCTGACCACGGAAACGATCCAACATTCCCTGGAACAGACCATACACGGGAATATGTTCCATTACTTGTCTACAGCAAAAAAATGAAGGAACAAGGCAGCTTGCCTCAAGGATACTACTCTGACATTTCTGCAACGATCGCAGAGAACTTCGATGTTCCAGCAACTGAAAATGGCGAAAGTTTCTTGAAACTGTTGAAATAATCAAAAAACGAGCGTGGGACAAAAGTAAGAAACACTTCTGTCCCAGCCTCGATTCAAGAAGAGTTCATGTAAAGGATTTTGTAAAAGAGCCATCTTGCTTTAAATGATAAAAATCAGCTGTTGAGAATGTGGAGACCATTTGTTTGAACAAAAGGAAGAATTCTACAAATGATCAATAGAGAAAAATTTTTAAAATAGGAGAAAGTAAATGACCCAATTAAGCGAAATGTTACAAGAAACGACGCAATTTATTCAGTCAAAAGGAGTAAAAGAAATCGATTTTGGCTTGATCCTAGGTTCAGGATTAGGTGAATTAGCAGAGGAAATCGAAGAAGCTATCACGATTCCTTACAATCAGATTCCCTTCTTTCCAACATCAACAGTTGTTGGGCACGCAGGTCAACTTGTTTACGGCACGTTATCAGGAAAAAAAGTATTAGCGATGCAAGGACGTTTCCATTTTTATGAAGGCCATTCGATGCAGACAGTGACATATCCCGTTCGTGTCATGGCAGCATTAAAGGCACACTCAGTGATAGTCACAAATGCTTGTGGTGGGGTGAATGAATCTTTTGCTCCTGGCGATCTAATGGTGATTACCGATCATATCAATTTCACGAGCCAAAATCCATTGGTTGGACCAAATGATGATGAAATCGGTCCGCGCTTCCCGGATATGAGCGATGCGTACACAGCTAGCTATCGTGAAATCGCACAAAAAGCAGCGGAAAACTTAGCATTGAATCTAAAAGAAGGCGTATATATGGGATATTCTGGTCCAACTTATGAAACACCCGCAGAAATCCGGATGTCACGAACAATGGGGGCAGATGCTGTCGGTATGTCTACGGTTCCGGAAGTGATTGTAGCGGCACACAGTGGTTTGAAAGTATTAGGGATTTCATGTATTACGAATCTTGCAGCAGGAATGCAAGCAAATCTGAATCATGAAGAAGTAGTAGAAACTACACAACGTGTCAAACAATCTTTTAAAGCATTGATCAAAGAAGTATTAGTGTTACTATAAAACCAAAGGAGCAAGGAATATGAGTGTGCATATCGAAGCAAAACCGGGAGAAATCGCAGATAAGATCCTACTACCAGGAGATCCATTACGGGCAAAGTATATCGCTGAAACATTTTTAGAAAACCCTGTATGTTATAACGAGGTTCGTGGAATGCTTGGCTTTACAGGTACGTATAAAGGAGAACGAGTTTCTGTGCAAGGAACAGGAATGGGGATGCCTTCTGCAACGATCTATGCCCATGAACTGATCCATTCATATGATGTGAAGAAATTGATCCGAGTAGGGACTTGTGGCGCATTATCAAAAGATGTCCATGTTCGCGATTTAGTTTTGGCACAAGGAGCAGCTACTAGTTCTTCCATGATCGAAAAGAATTTCCAAGCATTTCATTTCCCACCAATCAGTGATTTCGATCTACTATTAAAGGCGTATGGACTAGCGAAGGATAAAGGGTATAGAACACATGTTGGCAACGTACTTTCAGAAGATACGTTTTATAAAGATGATCTGACTGAAACATTCAAATTAGCTGAACTAGGTGTTTTAGGTGTTGAGATGGAAGCAGCTGCCTTATATTATTTAGGTGCAAAATATCATGTTCAAACACTGGCGATCGTGACAGTCAGTGACCATTTGATTACTGGAGAAGAAACATCCGCAGAGGAACGCCAGACAACATTCAATGAAATGATCGAAGTTGGTTTGGAAACAGCGATTGCAAAATAAAAAGAAAAAAACCTTAGGGATCAACGGGTAAGTTGATTTCCTAAGGTTTTTTGACCTATAATTTTTGATTATAAGTAGTATTTTTTAGCAACTGTTAAATCATCGTTTAATTCATAAACAAGTGGTTGACCAGTTGGGATTTCAAGATCCATGATGTCTTCATCAGAGATTCCTTCAATGTGTTTTGCTAAAGCACGTAGAGAGTTACCGTGTGCAGCTACTAAAACAGTTTTGTTGTCTAGTAAAGCTGGAGCGATTTTGTCTTGCCAGAATGGTAAAGCACGTTCCAAAGTAACTTTTAAGTTTTCGCCACCAGGAATATCGCGTTTGTCTAACATTGCATAACGACGATCGTTTGTAGCAGAACCTTCGTCACTTTCGTCCATTAATGGAGGAAGAGTGTCGTATGAACGACGCCAGATGTGTACTTGGTCATCTCCGTATTTTTCAGCTGTTTCTTTTTTGTTCAAACCTTGTAACTTACCATAATGACGTTCGTTTAAGCGCCATGATTTGATTTGAGGAACCCATAATTGATCTGAGTATTCTAAAATCAAGTTACATGTTTTGATTGCACGAGTTAAAACAGAAGTATAAGCAACGTCAAATTCGATTCCAGCTTCTTTGATTTTGCGTCCGCCTTCTTTTGCTTCTTCGATTCCTTCTGGTGCTAAGTTTACGTCAGCCCAACCAGTAAATTGGTTTAATGCATTCCATTCACTAAGACCATGACGAGAAAAAACTAATTTTGGCATGTTTAGCTCTCCTTTAAGATAGGTTTTATTTCTGAAAATTTCAGTTCTGCTTTATTGTACAATTTTTTTGCCTAGATTTCCATTGAAAAATGAAGTTAGTTCCTTGAGAAAAGGATCAATAGAAGATAAAAGAACAAAAAACAGCGTAATACGCACTTTTTACATTTCGAATCACCTGATGAGAGATCCATTCGTAAACGAGGGTACCTTAAAAGAAAAACAACGAAATTTTATAGAAGTAAACAGGAAATAATAAGTACACCACATCATTGTTAGAACGAATTTTCTCTATGTTTACGAGTCTTTCCGAAAAAAAGGTCGCTACATAAAAAAGAAGTATCAGAACATCTTTTCATGTTCTTGATACTTCTTTTTTAGAGCAGAGTCTCTTGCCTCGGATAACTAGTGCTCATGATCACGGAACTAAGTCCGAGAATCCTTCAACCTCACTAAGTGGAGAGATTCATTTTTTCTATTTCAGTCAAAATGAGTTGGCACAATCAGTTAAGATAACTGCTGGATCTCTTTTTCTGGGAGGTTGATATATTTATAACACGTTCCGACTGATACGCCACATTTTGAAGAAATCAATTGAATCGTTTCTTTTTTCTCGTAGTAAAGTCTGCGGATTTTTTTGATTGTTTTTGGATCGATTTTTGGTCGTCCGCCAATTTTTCCTTTTTTACGTGCTTCGTCGAGGCCTACCAAAGTGCGTTCTTTGATCAATGAGCACTCCATAGTAGCTAAGCCTTCCATTAACTGAAAATAAATTTTTCCCATTGGTTCACGAGTATCGATTTCTTCGTGAAGACTGACAAGGTGTAACCCACGGTCTTTGAATAATTGCGTTAGTTCTGTTAATTGTCGGGTCGACTTTCCTAAACGATGCAGCTGGCAGATCACTAAAGTATCACCTTGGCGCATTTCTTTGATGACTTTTTCTAAACAAATGTTATCAGACATGGCATCCTTCGACTCATATGTCTCGTGAAAAATTTCTTGACAACCAAAATTAGAGAGTTGTTCAACCTGTGATGTTAGATCAACATCATTTATGGTTGTGCGTGCATAACCAATAATCTTCATGGTGATTCCTTTCTAGCAATGATTTTCTGACTATCTATGACAGTAAGAATGTAGCATAAAGTCTTTTAAAAAGATAGTTTTTTATGTTTGTTTAAACGCGTCGTTTTTTTACAGAAATCGTAAAAAAATTTCTATTTTTGAAAAGGGGTATCGGTCACTGTGACGCCTCCATCGGCACCGACGATGACTTTTGTCACCATACTCAAAAATAGTCCATGTTCGACTACACCAACGAGTTGGTCAAGATATGTTGCTAAGCTTTCAGGATCTTCAATGACATCAAGATGAAGGTCAATGATGTAATGGCCGCCGTCAGTGACTAAAGTTTCGCCAGTTTCAGTTGATCGGAGCACAGGATTGTAGCCTTTTTTTGTGAAGATACGCATCAATTGTTGTGAACCGTAGGGAATGACTTCTACAGGAAGAGGGAACTTGCCCAGTTTAGCCACCAGTTTCGATTCATCAACGATCCAAATGGTTTGTTTTGAATAAGTTGCTACGATTTTTTCGAAAAGAAGTGCTGCGCCGCCACCCTTGATTCCTTGGAAATCTTGGCTGATTTCATCCGCGCCGTCAATTGTCAAATCGACCTCTGTAACTTCATCAATACTCTTTAAAGGGATGCCGAGTGTTTCAGCTTGTTCTTTTGTTGCATTTGAAGTAGTTACACCAGTGATCTTCAATCCTTCTTCACGCATTCGACGGCCGATTTCTTCTACCATATAGTAGGCAGTTGAGCCTGTACCTAATCCGACGATCATTCCGTCTTTTACAAATTTTGCAGCTTCGATACCAGCTAATTGTTTTAGATTCATTTTTTGCTTCCACCTTTTTTTGAGTCTGATCTTTCATAGCTATTTTATATGGAAACCGTATAAAAAGATACCAAACATTTGGAGTATTTTGTTGGTTTGAAAAAAAAGTACAACACTAGTTGACATCCTTTTTTATTCATGATATTCTAACCAAGGTGCTTTATCTACAGGTCTCTATTTAAGAGGCGTGCTGACTGTTTATCAAAGCATATTTGATAAAGATGCATAGATTGCATTTATTTTTTATCGCAAAAAAAGAACCACCTGGATGTGTGGAACTAGACGCGAATAGTGGGAAGGAGGAAACAAGGAATGCCTACAATTAACCAATTAGTACGTAAACCTCGTAAATCAAAGGTGGAAAAATCAAATTCACCTGCTTTGAACAAAGGATATAACAGCTTTAAGAAAACTCAAACAAACGTGAACTCTCCTCAAAAACGTGGGGTAGCAACTCGTGTGGGTACTATGACACCTAAAAAACCGAACTCAGCTTTACGTAAATATGCTCGTGTTCGTTTGTCAAACTTAATTGAAGTTACTGCTTATATCCCAGGGATTGGTCACAACTTACAAGAACACAGCGTGGTACTATTACGCGGTGGACGTGTAAAAGACTTACCAGGGGTACGTTACCACATCGTTCGTGGCGCACTAGATACTGCTGGTGTAAACGATCGTAAACAAAGCCGTTCTAAATACGGTACTAAAAAACCTAAAGCTTAATTTTAATTATTAAACAAATGAAACTTGCTTCTACTTAATAAGTAGCGGAGCAATTACTATGAATATTATTTCGGAAGGAGGAGTTACGGATGCCACGTAAAGGTCCTGTTGCAAAACGTGATGTTTTACCAGATCCTATTTATAACTCAAAATTAGTAACTCGCTTGATCAACCGTGTAATGGTTGACGGAAAACGCGGTGTTGCAGCTAATATCATTTATAACGCCTTTAAGATTGTTGAAGAATCTACAGGTAACGACCCACTAGAAGTATTTGAACAAGCAATGAAAAATATCATGCCTGTTCTTGAAGTTAAAGCTCGTCGTGTTGGGGGTTCAAACTATCAAGTACCAGTTGAAGTTCGCCCTGAACGTCGTGTGACTTTAGCGCTTCGTTGGATTGTTAACTACGCTCGCTTGCGCGGTGAACATACAATGGAAGAACGCTTAGCAAAAGAAATCATGGATGCTGCAAACAACACTGGTGCTTCTGTTAAAAAACGTGAAGACACTCATAAAATGGCTGATGCCAACCGTGCGTTTGCTCACTATCGCTGGTAAGATCCTCTCTGCGTGGTCGGTTTTATACCGACCATCAGAAAGTATCCTTATTTTTAGCAACTAGATAGTAAAGAGAGGAGAAACAAGGAGAATGACCAGAGAATTTTCTTTACACAACACTCGTAATATTGGTATCATGGCCCACATCGATGCTGGTAAAACGACTGCTACTGAACGTATCTTGTACTATACTGGTAAAATCCATAAAATTGGTGAAACTCATGAAGGAGCTTCACAAATGGACTGGATGGAACAAGAACAAGAACGTGGGATTACGATCACTTCTGCTGCTACAACAGCACAATGGAAGGGTCACCGCATCAACATCATCGACACACCAGGACACGTAGACTTCACAGTTGAAGTTGAACGTTCATTACGTGTACTTGATGGTGCTGTAACAGTTCTTGATGCACAATCAGGTGTTGAACCTCAAACTGAAACAGTTTGGCGTCAAGCAACAACTTACGGTGTACCTCGTATCGTATTCGCAAACAAAATGGATAAAATCGGTGCTGATTTCTTATATTCAGTATCAACATTACATGATCGTTTACAAGCAAATGCTCATCCAATCCAATTACCAATCGGTGCGGAAGATGACTTTACAGGTATTATCGACCTTGTAACAATGAAAGCCGAAATCTATACAAATGACTTAGGGACTGAAATCGAAGAAAGAGAAATCCCTGAAGAATACCGTGAATTAGCGGAAGAATGGCGCGAAAAATTAGTGGAAGCTGTAGCTGAAACTGATGAAGATCTTACTTTGAAATACTTAGAAGGTGAAGAAATCACTGAAGCTGAGTTAAAAGAAGGAATCCGTCGTGCAACTCTTAACGTTGATTTCTACCCAGTATTATGTGGTTCAGCATTTAAGAACAAAGGGGTTCAATTATTATTGGACGCAGTTCTTGCTTACTTGCCATCACCGTTAGATATCCCTGCTATCAAAGGGATTGACCCTAAAACTGATGAAGAAGTTGAACGTCCAGCAGACGACAGCGCTCCTTTCTCAGCTTTAGCATTTAAAGTTATGACTGACCCATTCGTAGGTCGCTTAACTTTCTTCCGTGTGTACTCTGGTGTCTTGAAATCAGGTTCATACGTACAAAACGCTACAAAAGGCAAACGCGAACGCGTAGGTCGTATCTTACAGATGCATGCTAACTCACGTTCTGAAATCTCTGAAGTTTACGCTGGAGATATCGCAGCTGCAGTTGGTTTGAAAGATACAACTACTGGGGACACACTATGTGATGAAAAGAACCTAGTTATTCTTGAATCAATGGAATTCCCAGAACCAGTTATCCAAGTCGCTATTGAACCAAAATCAAAAGCTGACCAAGATAAAATGGGTGTCGCTTTGCAAAAACTATCTGAAGAAGATCCTACTTTCCGCGCTGAAACAAACGTTGAAACAGGCGAAACAATCATCGCTGGTATGGGTGAACTTCACTTAGACATCATCGTTGACCGTATGCGTCGTGAATTCAAAGTTGAAGCTAACGTAGGTGCTCCTCAAGTATCTTACCGTGAAACTTTCCGTTCTGGCACTCAAGCCGAAGGTAAGTTTGTACGTCAGTCTGGTGGTAAAGGTCAATACGGTCACGTATGGATTGAATTTACACCAAACGAAGAAGGCGCAGGCTTTGAATTTGAAAATGCGATCGTCGGTGGGGTTGTTCCACGTGAATACATTCCAGCTGTTGAAACTGGATTGAAAGATGCTATGGAAAATGGTGTCTTAGCTGGATATCCATTAGTTGATATCAAAGCTAAACTTTACGATGGTTCATACCATGATGTCGATTCAAATGAAACTGCCTTCCGTGTTGCTGCTTCTATGGCATTACGTGCAGCAGCTAAGAAAGCTAATCCAGTTATCCTTGAACCAATCATGGCTGTTGAAGTCGTTATCCCTGAAGATTACTTAGGTGATGTTATGGGACACGTTACTGCACGTCGTGGTCGCGTTGAAGGTATGGAAGCACGCGCTGGCGGACAACAAGTTGTTCGTGCGATGGTTCCACTTGCTGAAATGTTTGGTTATGCTACAACTCTTCGTTCAGCTACTCAAGGTCGTGGTACTTTCACTATGACATTTGACCACTACGAAGATGTACCAAAATCAGTTCAAGAAGAAATCATTAAGAAAAACGGCGGAAAAGCTGAATAATTTCTTAAAACCGGATCGTCCGTTTAACGGATTATCCAAAGAGACTATATTTTTAATATAGTTTCGTGTAAAATAATTATCGATGATATGGGCATGTGGGTGACCGTCTGGTTACCACATACCTATCAGACAAATAAAAAAAATTATATTGTATTTTTAGGAGGACATTTTAAAATGGCAAAAGAAAAATTTGACCGTTCTAAACCACACGTTAACATTGGTACTATCGGACACGTTGACCATGGTAAAACAACTTTAACAGCAGCAATCACAACAGTACTATCTAAGAAAAACGGCGGCCAAGCTATGGCTTACGATCAAATCGATGGTGCTCCAGAAGAACGCGAACGCGGAATCACAATCTCAACAGCTCACGTTGAATACGAAACTGACGCTCGTCACTACGCTCACGTTGACTGCCCAGGACACGCGGACTACGTTAAAAACATGATCACTGGTGCTGCACAAATGGACGGAGCTATCTTAGTAGTTTCTGCTGCTGATGGCCCTATGCCTCAAACTCGTGAACATATCCTATTATCTCGTCAAGTTGGTGTTCCTTACATCGTTGTATTCTTGAACAAAGTAGATATGGTCGATGACGAAGAATTACTAGAATTAGTTGAAATGGAAGTTCGTGACTTATTAACAGAATACGAATTCCCTGGTGACGATGTTCCTGTAATCGCTGGTTCAGCTTTGAAAGCTTTAGAAGGCGACGCTTCATACGAAGAAAAAATCCTTGAATTAATGGCTGCAGTTGACGAATATATCCCAACTCCAGAACGTGACAACGACAAACCATTCATGATGCCAGTTGAAGATGTATTCTCAATCACTGGTCGTGGTACTGTTGCTACAGGTCGTGTTGAACGTGGACAAGTTCGCGTTGGTGACGTTGTAGATATCGTTGGTATCGCAGAAGAAACAGCTCAAACAACAGTTACTGGTGTTGAAATGTTCCGTAAATTATTAGACTACGCTGAAGCTGGAGACAACATTGGTGCTTTACTACGTGGTGTTGCACGTGAAGACATCCAACGTGGACAAGTTTTAGCTAAACCAGGTACAATCACACCTCATACAAAATTCTCTGCAGAAGTATACGTGTTGACTAAAGAAGAAGGTGGACGTCATACTCCATTCTTCACTAACTACCGTCCACAATTCTACTTCCGTACAACTGACGTAACAGGTGTTGTTGAATTACCAGAAGGAACTGAAATGGTTATGCCTGGCGACAACGTAACAATGGAAGTTGAATTAATCCACCCAATCGCTATCGAAAATGGTACTAAATTCTCAATCCGTGAAGGCGGACGTACAGTTGGTGCCGGTGTCGTTACAGAAATCAAAGCTTAATTAGATTAAGCCTAAAAAGTTACATCTACTCGGACGTTGAAGTCTGGAATGAAAGATCTCTTGATCTTCATTCCAGGCTTTTTTTATTTTCTCGAAGAAGCTAAATGTTTCAACTGTCCAAATTAATGGACAGAACAAAAAATCAGATAAGAGGAATTTCGATTATAGTTATGGACAAGGGGGGAGTCAAATGCAGCTAAGTAGAAGAGAAAAAGAAATGATCGAGTGTTTTATCAAACATGGATTGACCCTTACAGCCCAAGAACTAGCTGGATTTGCGAATGTTTCCACTAAGACGATCTATCGGGCAATCAGAAAAATCAATGAGGCATCTAAACATGGAGATATCATTTTGGCAGAAGTCGGTAAAGGGTTCCGTTTAGATTATGCTAACTATTTAAAAGAAAATGTGAAGAATACTGAAAGCAGAAGTAGACAGGGACCTTTGGAAAGAAGAAATGAAATATTGTTAACTTTATTGTTCAAATCACCGAAAAAGTTATTGATCCATGAGTTGTTCCATCCTTATTACATCAGTGATCCAGTAATCAGTAATGATCTGAATAAAATCAGCTTGTTCTTGAAAGACAATGACCTGAAACTCAAGCGTCACGGACAGAGAGTAGGGATAGAAGGGACAGAACGAAATATTCGCAAAGTCGTCCACATGTTGTTGAGCTTCAATTTATTAGAGGATAAACAATCTTTCACAAATAACTACTCGACCAATTCATTTGATATCAACTTTATTACAACGATGCTGGAATATATTGAGCAACAATTGGTCAGCGGAATTGCGTATCCTTATGGGATGAATATCTTTTCACATATTTATATTTTATTGAAACGTTGTCGGGAAGGAAACATTCAATTAGAAGATGAATCTTGGTGCCTAGAAGAGGAAGACCAGAGAATCATTCAATACAATCAAGAACTATATGAGTTAGCACGTGTAGTGATGGATAAAATGGGGAATTATCTAAATATCTCTTTACCAGAAAGTGAGACATTTTATCTCTTTCAATACTTGGTGTCTTCTAGAGTAGAAAATGGCGCAATCAGCTATCAGAATCTATTCAGTGAGGCGAAAGAGATCACGCAATTTTTCTCTATGAATATGAGTCAACTAATGGGGATTGCTATTGATCAAGAATTGTATCAGCAAGATCTATATAACCATATCCAACCCCTATTGTACCGATTGAAACACCATATCATCATCAAAAACGATTTGTTGAATGATATCGAATCAGAATATACCCAAACATTCAAACAAGTAGCCTATGTCAGTCAAATGGTTCAACAAGTATTTCATACGAACCCTATCTCAAAAGATGAAATTGGCTTCTTGACCCTTTATTTTGTGAAATACAAAGAACTGATCCCTATAAAAAAAAGAGTGTTGATTATTTGCAGTAGCGGTGTCGGGACTTCTGAATTATTAAAAGTGAAAGTCAAAAAGGCATTTCCTGAATTAGAGATCATTGCTGTTGTATCTGCACGCCAGTATCAAAAAAATCAGACACAGTTTTCTAATATCGACTTGATTCTAACGACTGTCCATCTCACTATTTCTTCTGAAACACCGATGATTTTAGTGAATTCAGTATTTACGAAACAAGACGAAAATCGTGTGAAAGAGAAGTTAGGAGAGATAGAAAATGGGAGTGAAAAATGAAACAGAATTTAGTATTGCTGATGTGATCACCGAGGAGTTGATCTATCTAGAAATGAAAGCGAAAACAAAAGAAGAAGTAATTCGTGAATTGAGTGAATTACTAGAAAAAAACGGTAGTATCACGAATGTTGACGAGTTTTTAAAAGATGTCTTTCAACGTGAAAAAGAGGGGATGACAGGTATTGGAAATGGGTTAGCTATTCCCCATGGCAAATCCAAAAGTGTACTTAAAACATGCTTGGCAGTCGGTAAAGTTTCAACACCGATCAAGTGGGAAACATTAGATGATCAGCCAGTCCAAGTGATCATATTGTTTGCAGTTAAAGACACAGATGCAAACACCGTCCACATCAAATTATTGCAAAAGGTAGCCATGTTGTTAGCAGAAGAAACGTTTATTGACAACTTGATACATGCAACAACTAAAACAGAATTCATGGCTCTACTAGCAAAAGAGCCATCTGAATAATAAAAAAGGAGGAAAGTAAATATGAAGATTGTTGGAGTAGCCGCATGTACCTCAGGAATTGCCCATACGTATATCGCTAAGCAGAAACTAGAAAAAGCCGCTAAAAGTTTAGGGCATGAGGTCCACATTGAAACACAAGGAACGATTGGAACTGAAGATGAACTAACAGCAGAAGAAATCGCACAGGCAGACGTGGTGATCCTTGCTACAGATATAAAAATCGGGGGCAAAGAACGCTTCAGTGGAAAAAAGGTCATTGAAATACCAACGAGTATGGTGATCAAAGCACCTAAAGGATTGATAGCAAAAATCGAGACGGAAATCAATAAAACGTAAAGGGGAGAAGTGGAATGTTTCAGCGCTTACAATTAAAAAAGCATGCATTAACAGCTATTTCGTATATGTTGCCCATCGTGGTCACCGCTGGACTATTGATAGCAATCGGTAATTTGACTGGTGGAAAGGTCATAACAGATTATCAAGCAACCTATACTGTACCAGACGCTTTGGTTTCTTTAGGTGTATTAGGGATGGGGTTATTGGCGCCTGTTATCTCAGCGGCAATTGCTTATTCCATTGCTGATCGACCAGGAATTGGCCCAGGATTATTTATGGGATTGATTGCTAATGCCATTGGGGCAGGCTTTTTAGGTGGAATGTTAGGCGGGTATTTAGTCGGCTTTTTCGTTTTGTTTTTAGTGAAGCATGTAAAGGTACCGGCGTGGGCACAAGGATTGATGCCGATGATGATCGTTCCACTCGTTTCTACGCTGATCGTAGGACTGCTTTTGTTCTTTGTGGTGGGTATTCCGATTGTTTGGGCAACAGAAGCACTTACTGAATTTTTACGTGAGTTACAAGGTTCTGGAAAATTTTTATTTGGAGCAATCGTGGGTGGAATGGCAGCTTTTGACTTTGGTGGTCCAGTAAATAAAGTTGCTTCATTATTTGCGGATGGTTTATTGCTGGAAGGTGTGCAGGAACCGGAAGCGGTCAAAGTCCTTGCTTCGATGGTCCCACCATTTGGCGTCACCATCTCGTGGGTACTATCAAAAATAGCACGTCAGACAAAATATTCTAAGGAGGAAGAGGACAATATCAAATTAGCTTTTCCGATGGGGTTATGCATGATCACAGAGGGAGTGATCCCTATTGCAGCAGTTGATCCGATACGTGTGATGATTTCTTGTACGGTAGGAGCGGCGGTCGGTGGTGGTCTAAGTATGTCTTGGGGAGTTGGTTCTCCTGTTCCTTCGGGAGGCGTATTTATTATTCCAGCAATGAGTGATCCGTTGAAATTCACTCTAGCGTTGCTCATAGGCTCGGTTGTTTCAGGAATTTTGTTATTTGTACTGAAAAAAGCACCCGCTGCTAGCACATTAGCAGAAGAGGAAGAAGAAATCGATTTTTCTTCGATTAAAATATCCTAACGAGTAAAGGAGAATATCATGTATGTTTCAATGAAAGAAATGCTAAAAAAAGCAAATCGAGAAAACTATGCAGTTCTGGCGATCAATTGCTTTAATTTAGAAACTGCTCAAGCAACTATTCAGGCAGCTGAAGAGATGCATGCACCGATTATCATTGATTTACTACAAGATCATTTGAAAGAACATCTCAGCTATCTTTATCTAACAAAGCCGATCATCCGCATGGCAACAGCGGCAAAAGTGCCTGTGGCATTAAACTTGGATCATGGGCAAGATGTGGCTTTTGTAAAACAGTGCCTACATGAAGGGTTCTCTAGCGTCATGATGGATGCTTCGAGGTATGCGTTGCATAAGAATATCGAGATTACTAAAATGATTGTTCAGTTTGCGCAAACATATAATGCAAGCGTAGAAGCAGAAGTTAGCAATATGGGTGCTGTGAACGGCGATCAGTTTACCGATACTAAAATGTATACAGATCCTAAAGAAGCGATTCATTTTATTAATGAGACTGGTGTGGATTGTTTAGCCATTTCTTATGGGTCGAGCCATGGAGAGTATCCCAAAGACTATCAACCTAAGTTTCAGTTTGATATCATCAGCAAAATCAAAGAAGCAACCCATTTACCGCTTGTTTTACATGGGGGTTCAGGAGCAGGTGAGGCGGTGATCCTGCGTTCTGTCAAATTAGGTATCAATAAGATCAATGTTGGATCAGATTTTATGAAGGCTCAAAAAAACTCTCTTTTTCAACTATTAAAAGAAAATCAGACGATCGAGTATCCTGACTTGCTCCGTCAAGCATCCTTAGCAGGAAAAGAAGTAGTAAAAGTGTATATCGAACTTTCGGGTTCTAAAAATAAAGCATAAGAATGGAGATAAATAAATGTTAATCAATATGAATCAACTATTAGAAATTGCCAAAGAAAACCACTTTGCAGTAGGGGCATTCAATGTAGCAGACAGCAATTTCTTACGAGTAGTCATTGAAGCTGCTGAAGAAAACGATGCACCAGCGATTATCGCAGTCCATCCGACAGAATTAGATTTTACCAAAGATGAGTTTTTCCAGTATGCAGTTAGACGAGTGAAAAATAGTCCAGTTCCATTTGTTATCCATATGGATCATGGCGATAATCTAGCCAGTATTATGCGGGCGATCCATTGTGGGTTCAGCTCAGTCATGATCGATGGTTCCTTGTTGCCGTTTGAAGAAAATATTGCTGTGACGAAAGAGGTCGTGGATATTTGCCATAAAATAGGTGTTTCGGTTGAAGGGGAGCTAGGAACGATTGGGAATACAGGAACTTCAGTCGAAGGGGGTGTCTCAAAGGTCACCTATACAAAACCGGAAGATGCAGAAGAGTTTATTGCGCGTACAGGCATTGATACTCTGGCAGTGGCGATTGGCACAGCGCATGGTATCTATCCTAAAGATGTCAAGCCAGAATTGAAGATGGATATCCTTGAACAAATCAAAGAAAAAGTAGCAATCCCGTTAGTCTTGCATGGTGGATCAGCAAATCCAGATGAAGAGATCGAAAAAGCGGTGCAGATCGGTATCCAAAAAGTAAATATCTCCTCTGATTATAAATATGCGTTTTATAAAAAATGCCGTGAGATACTTGCTTCAACAGAGCTATGGGATCCAAATGCCATCTATCCAGAATGTATTGAAGAGGCGAAGAAAGTGGTTAAACAAAAAATGACGCTTTTCCACTCCATTGGGCAAGCGCAACTCTATCGCCAAGCGAATATCAAACCTTGGCGCCAAGAACTGAATTAGCAGACGACCGAGTTGATCCTAGTACTGGCTTTCCTACTAATTAACGAAGAGGTTGGGACAGAAGTGTTTAACTCCGAGAAATAAGAAGAAATTCACGAAAATTGCTTTTCAAATTTTTGTGAATTTTGGCTTATTTCCGAAGGAGTTGCTTCTGCTCCCACCGTTTATTCGTTTTTAAAGAATGAGACAAAAGTGTTTCTTACTTTTGTCCCACTCTCTTTTTAGATAATACTATATTTTAGTAGAAACGTGCCTAAATGAAAACTTATGAAAACAAATTAGTATTTACAGGAAAAAAGCCTTGCTTTGTGGATTTAGATATATTATAATTACAAAGGTGCGTTTACCAAACGTAAACGACACGGACGTAATCAAGTTGATTTCGTCGGCTAAGAAACGAGAGGTTGCGACACGCCTGGACGCTTTGCCACGAACGAGCGTGACGGAAATTTTCGTGGAGCTATGTCTACTTTTCAAAATAGACGAAGGAGGGAACAAGATGGCAAAACAAAAAATTCGTATCCGTTTAAAAGCGTATGAACACCGTATTTTGGATCAATCTGCGGATAAAATCGTGGAAACTGCAAAAAGAACTGGAGCTAGCGTGTCTGGTCCAATTCCATTACCAACTGAACGCAGTCTTTACACAGTTATTCGTGCGACTCATAAATACAAAGATTCACGCGAACAATTCGAAATGCGTACACACAAACGTCTTATCGACATTGTGAACCCAACACCAAAAACTGTTGATGCTTTGATGAAGCTAGACTTACCATCTGGTGTTAACATCGAAATCAAACTATAAAACTAAAATAAAATTAATGGAGGTGTACTCATGACCAAAGGAATCTTAGGGAAAAAAGTGGGAATGACACAAATCTTCACTGAATCTGGCGAACTAATTCCAGTAACTGTTGTAGAAGCTACTCCAAACGTAGTACTACAAGTTAAAACAATGGAAACTGATGGCTACGAAGCTATTCAAGTTGGTTACCAAGATATGCGTGAAGTTTTATCAAACAAACCTGCGAAAGGTCATGTTGCAAAAGCAAACACGACTCCTAAGCGCTTCATTCGTGAATTCAAAAATGTTGAGCTAGGAGAATATGAAGTAGGAAAAGAAATTACAGTAGATGTTTTCCAAGCAGGAGACATTATTGATGTAACAGGTACTACGAAAGGTAAAGGATTCCAAGGGGTTATCAAACGTCACGGCCAAAGCCGCGGACCAATGGCTCACGGTTCTCGTTACCATCGTCGTCCTGGGTCAATGGGCCCAGTTGCACCTAACCGTGTATTCAAAAACAAACGTCTTGCTGGCCGTATGGGTGGCAACCGCGTAACAATCCAAAACTTGGAAGTTGTTCGCGTTGATGCAGAAAGAAACGTAATCTTGATCAAAGGAAACGTTCCTGGAGCTAAAAAATCATTAATCACTATCAAATCAGCTGTGAAAGCTAAATAATAGTAGGAAGAAAGGAGGAACTAAGGAATGCCGAATGTAGCATTATTCAAACAAGATGGAAGCCAAAACGGTGAAATCACACTTAACGAAGAAATCTTCGGAATTGAACCAAATGAAAGTGTTGTTTACGATGCAATCGTTATGCAACGTGCGTCATTAAGACAAGGAACACATGCGGTTAAAAACCGTAGCGCTGTTCGAGGCGGTGGACGCAAACCATGGCGTCAAAAAGGAACTGGTCGTGCTCGTCAAGGATCAATCCGCTCACCACAATGGCGTGGAGGTGGAGTAGTCTTCGGACCAACACCACGTTCTTACAGCTACAAACTTCCTAAAAAAGTTCGTCGTTTAGCAATGAAATCTGTTTTATCAGAAAAAGTTGCTGAAAATAACTTGGTAGCAATCGAAGGTTTAAGCTTCGACGCACCAAAAACAAAAGAATTCAAACAAGTTCTTGCTAACTTATCTATTGACTCTAAAGTATTGGTTGTTCTTGAAACAGGTAACGACTTTGCTGCTTTATCAGCACGTAACTTATCAAACGTTTCTGTAGTAACTTCTGATAACGTTAGTGTTCTAGATGTTGTTTCAAGTACAAAAGTGTTAGCAACACAAACTGCTCTTACTCAAATTGAGGAGGTGCTTGCATAATGAACTTACTAGACGTAATCAAACGCCCAGTGATCACTGAAAAATCAATGCTTGCCATGGATGACAAGAAATATACTTTTGAAGTGGACACTCGCGCAAACAAAACTTTAGTAAAACAAGCGGTTGAAGCTGCTTTTGACGTTAAAGTCAAAAACGTGAACATCGTGAACGTACGTGCGAAATTCAAACGTATGGGCAAATATGCAGGTTATACAAAAAAACGTCGCAAAGCGATCGTTACATTAACCGAAGATTCAAAAGAAATCCAATTATTCGAAGCTGCTGAATAAGCACTTACTAGATAACTCATTAAATTAGGAGGGAAAAACGTGGCGATTAAAAAGTACAAACCTACCTCAAATGGTCGTCGTAACATGACAGGTTCTGATTTTGCTGAAATAACAACATCAACACCTGAAAAATCATTGTTACAACCATTGAAAAACCATGCTGGACGTAATAACAACGGCCGCATCACTGTACGTCACCAAGGTGGCGGACATAAACGCCAATATCGCGTGATCGACTTCAAACGTAACAAAGATAACGTTGTTGCAACTGTTCAAACGATCGAATATGATCCAAACCGTTCAGCTAACATCGCGTTAGTACACTATGAAGATGGAGTGAAAGCTTACATCTTAGCACCAAAAGGACTACAAGTTGGAATGAAACTTGTTTCAGGTCCAGAAGCAGATATCAAAATCGGAAATACTCTTCCTTTAGAAAATATTCCAGTTGGTACTGTTATCCACAATATTGAAATGAAACCTGGTAAAGGTGGACAATTGATCCGTTCTGCTGGTACAAGTGCTCAAGTACTTGGTAAAGAAGGCAAATACGTATTGATCCGCTTGAACTCTGGTGAAGTTCGTATGATCTTAGCTGCTTGCCGCGCTACAATCGGTTCAGTAGGTAACGAACAACATGAACTTATCAATATCGGTAAAGCAGGACGCTCTCGTTGGATGCGCAAACGCCCAACTGTACGTGGTAGCGTAATGAACCCTAATGATCACCCACACGGTGGTGGTGAAGGTAAAGCTCCTATCGGACGTAAAGCACCAGTTTCTCCTTGGGGTCAACCAGCTCTTGGTTACAAAACTCGTAACAAAAAAGCACAATCAGACAAACTTATCGTTCGTCGTCGTAAAACTAAATAATTACTTTGACCATGTGTCGCACATTTTGAGAGGAGGTTCACCATGGGTCGTAGTTTAAAGAAAGGACCTTTCGTTGATGAGCATTTAATGAAAAAAGTTGAAGCTCAAGCAGGGGTTGAAAAGAAAAAAGTTATCAAAACTTGGTCTCGTCGTTCGACAGTATTCCCAAGTTTTGTTGGATATACCATCGCAGTATACGATGGACGTAAACACGTACCAGTTTACATCCAAGAAGATATGGTAGGACACAAATTAGGTGAATTTGCACCAACAAGAACTTATCGTGGCCATGCCGCAGACGATAAGAAAACTAAACGCTAATTTGAGGGGAGGATAAAACCAAATGGCAGAACAAATCACATCAGCTAAAGCAACTGCAAAAACAGTTCGCACTTCACCTCGAAAAGCCCGTTTAGTAATTGACCTTATCAGAGGTAAAAGTGTTGCGGATGCAATTTCAATCTTGAAATTCACACCAAACAAATCTGCTGGAATCATTGAAAAAGTATTGATGTCAGCAGTTGCGAATGCAGAAAATAATTTTGACTTAGATGTTGAAAACTTGGTAGTATCTGAAGCATTTGTTAACGAAGGACCAACAATGAAACGTTTCCGTCCACGTGCAAAAGGATCAGCTTCTCCAATCAACAAACGTACAAGTCATATCACGGTAGTCGTATCAGAAAAATAAGGAGGGATAATCAGTGGGTCAAAAAGTACATCCAATTGGAATGCGTGTAGGCATCATCCGCGACTGGGATGCAAAATGGTATGCTGAAAAAGAGTATGCAGAGTTCTTACACGAAGATCTAAGAATCCGTAAATTTATTTCAACTAAACTTGCTGATGCTGCTGTATCAACAATTGAAATCGAACGTGCTACAGGCCGTGTTAACATTTCAATTCACACAGCAAAACCAGGTATGGTTATTGGTAAAGGCGGATCTGAAGTCGAAAACCTAAGAAAAGAATTAAACAAACTAACTGGTAAAAGAATCCATATCAACATCGTGGAAATCAAAAAACCAGATCTAGATGCAAAATTAGTAGGTGAAGGAATCGCACGTCAATTAGAAAACCGTGTTGCTTTCCGTCGCGCTCAAAAACAAGCCATCCAACGTTCAATGCGTTCTGGCGCTAAAGGAATCAAAACTCAAGTATCTGGACGTCTAAACGGAGCAGATATCGCTCGTTCAGAAGGATACTCAGAAGGAACTGTTCCTCTTCATACTTTACGTGCGGACATTGATTACGCATGGGAAGAAGCAGATACAACATACGGAAAACTAGGAGTTAAAGTGTGGATCTATCGTGGAGAAATTCTTCCAACTAAAAAAAACACTGAGAAAGGAGGGAAATAATCATGTTAGTACCTAAACGTGTAAAACACCGTCGTGAATTCCGCGGAAAAATGCGCGGGGAAGCTAAAGGTGGTAAAGAAGTAGCATTCGGTGAATACGGTTTGCAAGCTGTTGATTCACATTGGATCACTAACCGCCA
Organism: Enterococcus durans NBRC 100479 = LMG 10746; assembly: GCF_001544215.1. Classification (GTDB taxonomy): domain Bacteria; phylum Bacillota; class Bacilli; order Lactobacillales; family Enterococcaceae; genus Enterococcus_B; species Enterococcus_B durans. The sequence continues at coordinate 23,319 of NZ_BCQB01000017.1, read as the reverse complement.
AATCGAAGCTGCTCGTATCGCAATGACTCGTTACATGAAACGTGGTGGGAAAGTATGGATTAAAATTTTCCCTCACAAATCTTATACTGCCAAAGCAATTGGGGTACGTATGGGTTCTGGTAAAGGGGCACCTGAAGGATGGGTTGCACCAGTAAAACGTGGTAAAATCATGTTTGAAATCGCAGGCGTTCCTGAAGAAGTGGCTCGTGAAGCGTTACGTCTAGCTTCTCACAAATTACCAATGAAAACTAAGATTGTAAAACGTGAGGAAATGGGTGGTGAATCGAATGAAGGTTAAAGAAATCAGAGAATTAACCACTGCCGAAATGCTTGATCAAGAAAAACAATTAAAAGAAGAATTGTTTAATCTTAGATTCCAATTAGCAACAGGTCAATTAGAAAACACTGCACGTATTAAAGAAGTACGTAAATCGATTGCACGCATCAAAACTGTGTTGCGTGAACAAGCTAAGTAATTATGGAAGGAGGCCATTAAGCGTATGACTGAAGAAAGAAATCAACGCAAAGTTTATCAAGGTCGTGTGGTTTCAGACAAAATGGATAAAACAATTACCGTTGCTGTCGAAACAAAGAAAAACCACCCTATCTATGGCAAACGCATGAACTATTCTAAGAAATACAAAGTACATGATGAAAACAACACAGCAAAAGTTGGCGACATCGTGAAAATTATGGAAACTCGTCCATTATCAGCTACAAAACGTTTCCGTTTGTTGGAAGTAGTCGAAGAAGCAGTTATTATCTAATAACACGAGATTTTCCTATATAGATTGAATGCAAAATCTGAAAGGAGGATACACAACGTGATCCAAGCAGAAAGTCGTTTAAAAGTCGCTGATAACTCAGGCGCACGTGAAATATTGACGATCAAAGTCCTTGGTGGTTCTGGTCGTAAAACTGCTAGTATCGGTGACGTGATCGTAGCTACGGTTAAACAAGCAACGCCAGGTGGGGTTGTCAAAAAAGGTGACGTCGTAAAAGCCGTTATCGTTCGAACAAAATCAGGAGCTCGTCGTACAGACGGTTCATATATTAAATTTGATGAAAATGCTGCAGTGATTATTCGTGATGATAAAAGCCCTCGTGGAACACGTATCTTTGGGCCAGTTGCACGTGAACTACGTGAAAACAACTTCATGAAGATCGTTTCACTAGCACCAGAAGTTTTATAATTTTGAGACACTTATCAAAGGAGGTGCGAAACAGTTATGTTTGTTAAAAAAGGCGATAAAGTTAAAGTTATCACTGGAAAAGACAAAAATAAAGAAGGCGTTGTATTATCAGCGTTTCCTAAAAAAGATAAAGTCATTGTCGAAGGTGTAAATGTTGTTAGAAAACACCAAAAACCTTCTCAAGCTGCTCCTCAAGGTGGAATCGTTGAGATGGAAGCTCCAATTCATGTTTCTAACGTGCTGGTGATCGACTCTACTGGCGTAGCTGGCCGAGTTGGCTATAAAGAAGTAGATGGCAAAAAAGTCCGAGTTTCTAAAAAAACCGGTGAAGTTTTAGATAAATAATAAGTTTAAGGAAGGAGGGTCTTACTGAATGAACCGCCTAAAAGAAAAATATCTTAAAGAAGTAACTCCATCATTGATGGAAAAATTTGACTATAGCTCTGTTATGCAAACACCTAAAGTTGAAAAAATCGTCATCAACATGGGTGTTGGTGATGCGGTATCAAACGCTAAAAACTTAGATAAAGCAGTTGAAGAATTAACTTTGATCACTGGACAAAAACCAATGATTACAAAAGCTAAAAAATCAATCGCTGGATTCCGTTTACGTGAAGGAATGCCAATTGGTGCAAAAGTTACATTGCGCGGAGAAAGAATGTACGAATTCTTAGACAAATTGGTTTCAGTTTCTCTACCACGTGTACGTGACTTCCATGGTGTAAGTAAAAAAGCCTTTGACGGTCGTGGAAACTATACTTTAGGTATTAAAGAACAATTGATCTTCCCAGAAGTAGATTATGATTTAGTAGATAAAGTACGTGGTATGGACATCGTTATTGTAACGACAGCTAACTCAGATGAAGAATCTCGTGAGTTGTTGACACAATTAGGCATGCCATTCCAAAAATAATTAAAGGAGGCGAACTACGTGGCTAAAAAATCAATGATTGCTAAAAACAAACGTCCTGCAAAACATTCAACACAAGCTTATACTCGTTGCGAACGTTGCGGACGTCCACATTCAGTTTATCGTAAGTTCCATCTTTGCCGTATTTGCTTCCGCGAACTTGCCTATAAAGGTCAAATTCCCGGCGTGAAGAAAGCTAGCTGGTAAAAAGTAAATTCGCATAAGAAGGAGGTAAAAGATCAATGGTCATGACAGATCCAATTGCAGATTTTCTAACTCGTATCCGTAACGCAAACATGGTTAAACATGAGTCTTTAGAAGTTCCTGCATCAAAAATTAAACGTGACATCGCTGAAATCTTGAAACGTGAAGGTTTCGTTCGTGATGTTGAATATATCGAAGATGACAAACAAGGCGTGATCCGTGTTTTCCTAAAATTTGGTAAAAACGGCGAACGTGTTATCACAAACTTAAAACGTATCTCTAAACCAGGTTTGCGTGCTTATGTCAAAGCTGACGAAGTACCAAAAGTATTGAACGGTTTAGGTATCGCAATCATTTCGACTTCTGAAGGTGTTGTCACTGATAAAGAAGCTCGTGAAAAAAATATTGGCGGCGAAGTTATCGCTTACGTATGGTAATCAAGTAGAATCTACAAGGAGGTGTCTTTAAGTGAGCCGTATTGGAAATAAAGTCGTTGTAATCCCTGAAGGAGTAACTGTTACTCAAGATGGAAACAACGTTACAGTTAAAGGACCAAAAGGTGAATTAACACGTACTTTCTCTTCAGATATCACAATGAATATCGAAGGAAACGAAGTGACATTCACTCGTCCGAACGACAGTAAAGAAATGAAAACAATTCATGGAACAACTCGTGCCAACTTCAACAACATGGTTGTAGGTGTCAGCGAAGGATTCCAAAAAGCGTTAGAATTGATCGGGGTTGGGTACCGTGCACAATTACAAGGATCAAAACTTGTATTGAACGTTGGTTACTCACATCCAGTCGAAATCACACCACCAGCTGGAGTAACTGTTGAAGTACCAGCAAATACACAAGTAATTGTTAAAGGTGCGAACAAAGAAGAAGTTGGCGAATTAGCTGCGAACATCCGTGGAACTCGTCCTCCAGAACCTTATAAAGGTAAAGGTATTCGTTATGTTGGCGAATATGTACGCCGTAAAGAAGGTAAAACTGGTAAATAATAGTTTTGAAAATTGCATAGAAGCCAGCAGCAGGAAAAAAATATTTTGCAGAAGTTTTTCTTCGATCAAAAGAAATTTTGCTTGTGCCGCAGCTTCTATTTTTCGGGACTTTCAGTTTATTGCTTGATCAAGCAATACAATAAAATTAAAGAGGTGACAATTGTGATTACAAAACCAGATAAGAACAAAACACGTCAAAAGAGACATCGTCGTGTACGTAACAATATCTCTGGTACTGCTGAGCGCCCACGCTTGAACGTTTTTCGTTCTAACAAAAACATCTACGCTCAAATTATTGATGACGTAGCGGGTGTAACGCTAGCAAGTGCCTCTACCTTGGATAAAGAAATTTCAGGTGGAACAAAAACAGAAGCAGCACAAGCTGTCGGTAAATTGGTTGCTGAACGCGCAACTGAAAAAGGCATTAAAGTAGTAGTCTTTGACCGTGGTGGATACCTTTACCATGGCCGTGTGCAAGCTTTAGCTGAAGCTGCTCGCGAAAATGGACTAGAATTTTAGAAGAAGGAGGAATACCATTCATGGTTTATATCGATCCAAAACATTTGGAATTAGAAGACCGCGTTGTTGCAATTAACCGTGTAACAAAAGTTGTTAAAGGTGGACGTCGTCTACGTTTTGCTGCTTTAGTTGTTGTCGGTGACAAAAACGGACACGTAGGATTTGGTACAGGTAAAGCACAAGAAGTACCTGAAGCAATCCGTAAAGCAATTGAAGATGCGAAGAAAAACTTAGTTGAAGTACCTATGGTTGGTTCAACAATCCCACACGAAGTAATCGGTGCTTTTAGTGGTGGTAGAATCCTAATGAAACCTGCTGTTGAAGGTTCTGGGGTTGCTGCTGGTGGACCAGTTCGTGCCGTATTAGAATTAGCTGGGGTAGCAGATATCACTTCTAAATCTTTAGGCTCAAATACACCAATCAACGTTGTTCGTGCAACTGTTGAAGGTTTGAAACAATTGAAACGTGCTGAAGAAGTTGCAGAACTTCGTGGCAAATCTGTTGAAGAATTAATCGGATAAGGAGGACAAACATAATGGCTGAATTAAAAGTTACTTTAAAACGCAGTATTATCGGACGTCCTCAAAACCAACGCGATACAGTCAAAGCGTTAGGTCTTACTAAGATTAACAGTTCAGTGGTTAAGCCTGCTAACGATGCTATCAAAGGCATGATCAATACTGTTTCTCATTTAGTGGACGTTGAAGAAGTCTAATTAAACTTAAATAATCTAAGAAATTAAGAACTAGAATATTAAGGAGGTGCCAAACCTATGAAACTTCATGAATTGAAACCTGCAGAAGGTTCACGCCAAGTACGCAATCGTGTTGGACGTGGTACTTCTTCTGGTAACGGAAAAACTGCTGGACGCGGTCAAAAAGGACAAAAAGCTCGTTCAGGCGGTGGTGTACGTCTAGGATTTGAAGGTGGACAAACGCCATTATTCCGTCGTTTACCAAAACGTGGATTCACAAACGTGAACCGTAAAGACTACGCAGTTGTTAACCTTGATGTCTTGAATCGCTTTGAAGACGGTGCTGAAGTAACACCAGTTGCTTTAGTAGAAGCTGGAATCGTGAAAAACGAAAAAGCTGGAATCAAAGTATTAGCTAACGGTGAATTAACTAAAAAATTAACTGTGAAGGCCGCAAAATTCTCTAAAGCAGCTGAAGAAGCAATTGTTGCTGCTGGTGGATCAATCGAGGTGATCTAATGCTTAAACTATTAAAAGATGCTTTTAAAGTAAAAGATATTAGATCAAAAATCCTATTCACAGTGTTTGTTCTATTTGTATTTCGTCTAGGCGCACATATTACTGTGCCTGGCGTAGATGCTAGTTCATTGCAAAATCTTTCTTCTTTGCCATTTTTCAATATGTTGAACTTAGTCAGTGGTAGTGCGATGCAAAACTTCTCTATCTTCTCAATGGGGGTTTCACCTTACATTACAGCGTCTATCGTCATCCAATTGCTACAAATGGATATCGTTCCACATTTCGTGGAATGGTCAAAACAAGGGGAAGTTGGTCGTAAAAAGTTAAATCAAGCAACACGATACCTGACATTAGTATTGGCATTTATCCAATCAGTCGGTATCACTGCTGGGTTTAACCAATATGCCCAATTAGGTTTTGTCAATAACCCTAATGTGTCAACATATGTAACGATCGGTCTGATCTTGACTGCCGGTACAATGTTTGTCACTTGGTTAGGAGAACAAATCACCGAAAAAGGTATTGGTAATGGTGTGTCAATGATCATCTTTGCAGGGATCATTTCTAGACTACCTGAAAGTGTCAAAGAAATTTATGAAGATTACTTTATAAACATTGATCCTTCAGATATCTGGAAATCTGCAATTTTCGTTGCCATCTTACTTGTTGCGATTTTATTGATCGTAACGTTTGTCACATTTTTCCAACAAGCTGAACGCAAGATCCCGATCCAATATACGAAACGCTTAGCAGGCGCTCCAACAAGTAGTTATCTACCGTTGAAAGTGAATGCGGCTGGGGTTATCCCGGTTATCTTCGCCAGCTCGTTTATTGCTACTCCTAATGCGGTATTACAAGCATTGAGTGGTCGGTTTGGATCTGAAAATTGGTATAAGATAATGATGGAGATCTTTAACTATAACACGGCGCCAGGTGCGACGATTTATACGATACTGATCGTTGCATTTACGTTCTTCTATGCTTTTGTTCAAGTGAACCCTGAGAAATTAGCGGAAAACTTACAAAAACAAGGAAGTTATATACCAAGCGTACGCCCTGGTAAGGGGACTGAAGAGTATGTCTCAAGCTTATTGATGCGTTTAAGTACAGTCGGTGCAATTTTCCTTGGTTTGGTGGCTTTATTACCGATCATTGCTCAAATGGTCTGGAATTTGCCTCAATCTATCGGGTTAGGTGGTACCAGCTTACTGATTGTTATCGGTGTTGCTTTAGAAACTGCGAAACAGTTAGAAGGCTTAATGCTGAAACGTAAATATGTTGGATTTATTGAGTAAGAGTAAGAAAGCGTGTTGAGGTTTTTCCTCAACACACGTTCTCACATTTATTAGGAGGGTAAACAATGAACCTCATTTTAATGGGGCTACCAGGCGCGGGTAAAGGAACACAAGCAGAAAAAATCATTGATGCTTATCATATTCCGCATATCTCAACAGGAGACATGTTTCGTGCAGCAATGAAAAATGAAACAGCTCTTGGCTTGGAAGCAAAGTCTTATATTGATAAAGGTGCATTAGTTCCTGATGAAGTAACAAATGGAATCGTGAAAGAGCGTTTAGCTGAACCAGATACGGAGAAAGGCTTCTTATTAGATGGCTTTCCACGTACGATTGAGCAAGCAGAAGCTCTGGACGCAATGCTGAAAGATTTAAATAAAAAAATTGATGCTGTCATCGATATCCATGTTGGTGAAGAAGTATTGGTTGAGCGTTTAGCTGGCCGATTCATCTGCCGTAACTGTGGAGCAACTTACCATAAAATTTTCAACCCTACAAAAGTTGAAGACACATGTGATCGTTGTGGTGGGCATGAATTCTATCAAAGAGAAGATGATAAACCTGAGACGGTTAAAAATCGTCTGGCTATCAACATCAAAAATAGTGAACCAATCTTGGCTTATTATAAAGAACAAGGTTTGCTACACACTATCGATGGTGATCGTGAAATCGATGCTGTATTTACTGATGTACAAAAAATCATTGAAAAATAGCACGATTGCCCGTAGCCGACTTGCATTAAGCAGTTACTCTTGTCAAGTTCAATAAATTATGATAGAATATGTCAGTCCGACTTCTAGAGAAATCCTCTAGATGATCCATTTTGAGAATTTTGAGGTGGGAACTGCAGTTTCCGCCATTTTATCGTGTGAAAATGCGAAACAAGTACAAGGAGGTACTGTGCGTGGCAAAAGAAGATATGATTGAAGTCGAAGGTACAGTCGTCGAAACTTTGCCGAATGCAATGTTTAAAGTTGAACTAGAAAACGGACACCAAGTTCTTGCTACTGTTTCAGGTAAAATTCGTATGCATTACATCCGTATCTTACCTGGTGACAAAGTGACGGTTGAATTGTCTCCGTACGATTTAAACCGTGGCCGTATTACTTATCGCTTTAAATAATTGTACTCCGTAAAACTACAGGAGGTATTATCATGAAAGTAAGACCATCAGTAAAACCAATGTGCGAACATTGTAAAGTAATTCGTCGTAAAGGACGCGTTATGGTGATTTGCCCAGCAAATCCAAAACATAAACAACGTCAAGGATAATTGGAGGTGCAATAAATATGGCTCGTATTGCAGGAGTAGATATTCCTCGTGATAAACGTGTAGTAGTTTCACTTACTTATATCTATGGTATTGGTAACACTACTGCTAAAAAAATCTTAGCTGATGCTGGTGTATCTGAAGATGTTCGCGTTCGTGAATTAACGAATGAACAAACAGATGCTATCCGTGCGGAAGTAGATAAATTAAAAGTTGAAGGTGATCTTCGTCGTGAAGTGAACTTAAACATCAAACGCTTGATGGAAATCGGTTCATACCGAGGCATCCGTCATCGCCGTGGTTTGCCTGTTCGTGGACAAAACACGAAAAACAATGCACGTACTCGTAAAGGCCCAGCTCGCGCTATCGCTGGCAAGAAAAAATAATTCTTAAGTGAAGGAGGTTAAAACTTCATGGCAGCAAAAAAAGTGAATCGTAAACGCCGTGTGAAAAAGAATATAGAAGCAGGTATTGCACATATCCATTCTACATTCAACAACACTATCATCATGATCACTGATACTCACGGAAATGCATTAGCGTGGTCGTCAGCTGGTTCATTAGGCTTCAAAGGAAGCAAAAAATCAACTCCTTTTGCCGCTCAAATGGCAGCAGAAACAGCTACAAAAGCAGCAATGGAACACGGATTAAAGACTGTTGAAGTAACAGTTAAAGGACCTGGTTCTGGACGTGAAGCAGCAATTCGTTCATTACAAGCTACAGGTTTAGAAGTGACTGCAATTCGTGACGTGACTCCAGTTCCTCATAATGGTGCCCGCCCTCCAAAACGCCGTCGTGTTTAATGAGTGCCGCTCATTTTGAGTTCTATTAGTAACGTCATTGAACAAGACACTTTTCGTTTTGAAAGGGGTAAAGATAAGAATGATTGAGTTCGAAAAACCAAGAATCGCAAAAATTGATGAAGAAAAAGATTATGGCAAGTTCATCGTTGAACCTCTTGAAAGAGGCTATGGGACTACTTTAGGGAATTCCCTACGTCGTATTTTATTATCTTCTTTGCCAGGTGCTGCCATCACTAATATTCAAATCGATGGTGTACTGCATGAATTCTCTACCATTAAAGGTGTACGAGAAGACGTCACTCAAATCATCTTGAACATTAAAGGTTTAGCACTGAAAATGTATGGCCAAGAAGAAAAAACCCTTGAAATCGATATTACCGGACCTGCTACAGTAACTGCTGGCGATATTATCGTTGATAGTGAGGTAGAAATTCTTAACAAAGATATGTACATCTGTAGTGTCTCAGAAGGTGCTACGTTCCATGCTCGCTTAACAGTGAAACCAGGACGTGGTTATGTTCAAGCAGATGAAAACAAAAAAGAAGATATGCCGATCGGTGTACTTCCAGTCGATTCAATCTACACACCAGTTCGTCGTGTAAACTACCAAGTAGAAAACACTCGTGTTGGACACCGTGAAGATTTTGATAAATTGACGATGGAGATTTGGACAGATGGTTCAATCGAACCATTGGAAGCAATGAGTTTATCTGCAAAAATCATGACTGAACATTTAGATATTTTTGTTAACCTGACTGATGAAGCAAAAAATGCTGAAATCATGGTCGAAAAGGAAGAAACACAAAAAGAAAAAATGTTGGAAATGACAATTGAAGAATTAGACTTATCTGTTCGCTCTTACAATTGTTTAAAACGTGCAGGAATCAATACTGTACAAGAACTTACGAATAAATCTGAGCCAGAAATGATCAAAGTCCGTAACTTAGGACGTAAATCATTAGAAGAAGTGAAAGCAAAATTACACGACTTAGGTTTAGGTTTACGTAAAGAAGATTAAAACCTTTTACGAAGGAGGGAAACCAACGTGAGTTATCGTAAACTAGGACGCACATCTAGCCAACGTAAAGCGATGTTGCGTGATTTAACAACTGACTTATTAATTAACGAACGTATTGTGACTACTGAAGCTCGTGCGAAAGAAGTTCGCTCAACTACAGAAAAAATGATCACTTTAGGCAAACGTGGAGACTTGCATGCACGTCGTCAAGCTGCGGCTTTTGTACGTAATGAAGTTGCTAGCGTACGTGAAGAAAATGAGGATATCGTCATTGAATCAGCTTTGCAAAAACTATTCAACGATATTGCACCTCGTTATGCTGAACGTCAAGGTGGCTACACTCGTATCTTGAAGACAGAACCAAGACGCGGTGATGGTGCACCAATGGTTGTCTTAGAACTTGTCTAAAATCACACTAATAACATCACTTTATAGATGATTCTTTTAGAGTGTTATGATGTTGGAAGTTAACTCTTCCGAGTCTAGCTCAGCGCTACTCCTCAAGTCGAATCGATTTGAGGAGTATGCACTCATCATAAAGTGTTTTTTGTACCTTCAATTAACTGTCTTGACATCTATTTGAAGGCACAAAAAAACACTTTAATTAAAACGGAAACAATTGAAAAATCAGGTATTTTTTGATAGTGTTAGTAGGAACTTTAGGATGGAGAAGGAGTAATTATGGAGCCAATTATTGAATTAGGAAAGATTAATTACAAATACCAACCAGATGACCCCCGTTTTGCGTTAAAAGATATTTCATTTACGATCAACCAAGGTGAATGGATCGCAATTATCGGGCACAATGGTTCAGGTAAATCAACACTCGCAAAAACGATCAACGGTCTGCTTTTGCCAGAATCAGGCACGGTAAAGGTAGGAAAGCAGTTACTAAATGAAGAAAACATCTGGTCTATACGTCGAATGGTCGGCATGGTTTTCCAAAACCCTGACAACCAGTTTGTCGGATCAACAGTGGAAGATGATGTTGCTTTTGGTCTTGAGAATCAGGGTATCCCACGTGAAGAAATGGTGGTTCGTGTAAAGGATGCACTTGAAAAAGTCCGTATGAGCGACTTTGCAAAAAGAGAACCTGCACGATTGTCTGGTGGACAAAAACAAAGAGTTGCTATTGCAGGAGTTGTTGCGTTACGGCCAGATATCATCATTTTAGATGAAGCGACTAGCATGTTAGACCCCGAAGGACGAGAAGAAGTTATTTCGACGATCAAAAAGATCAAAGAAGAAAGCAACTTGACGGTCATATCTATCACACATGATATCGATGAAGCAGCGAATGCCAATCGGATATTTGTCATGAAACAAGGTGAACTAGTTAATGAAGGAACACCAGAAGAAATTTTTTCTGCTGGTCCTGAACTGATCAATCTTGGGTTGGATCTTCCTTTTCCTGAAAAATTAAAGAGTGCATTAAAACAACGAGGTTTTGTCGTTCCAGAAGAGTACATGACTGAAGAAGGGATGGTGGACTGGTTATGGACATCCGTTTTGAAAAAGTAGATTTTACGTATCAGCCCAATACGCCATTTGAACAAAGAGCGCTATTTGATATTGATATGACGATTGAAGAAAATAGTTATACAGCTCTAGTCGGCCATACAGGTAGTGGTAAATCGACCCTACTTCAACATCTAAATGCATTGGTCAAGCCTACGAGTGGAATCGTACATATTGGCGATCGACAAATCAAACCTGATACGAACAATAAAAATTTAAAACCGATCCGTAAAAAAGTCGGGATCGTTTTTCAATTTCCGGAAGCACAATTATTTGAAGAAACAGTCGCTCGAGATATTGCGTTTGGTCCTAAAAATTTTGGAGTCAGCGACGAAGATGCGCTTCAGTTAGCAAAAGAGATGCTTGGGCATGTTGGTTTAGATGAGAATTACTTAGAACGTTCACCATTTGAATTGTCTGGTGGACAAATGCGGCGAGTGGCTATTGCTGGCGTCTTAGCAATGAAACCAGAGGTACTCGTTTTAGATGAGCCAACAGCAGGACTTGACCCGCAGGGAAGAAAAGAAATGATGGATATGTTCTGGCGTCTGCATAAAGAGCAGAATATTACGATCGTACTAGTCACCCACTTGATGGACGATGTGGCGAACTACGCCGACTATGTTTATGTACTTGAAAAAGGGAAAATTGTCGAAAGTGGACGACCCCATCAAGTTTTTCAAAATCTTACCTGGTTGAAAGACAAGCAATTAGGTGTTCCTACTGCTACCGAATTTGCAGAAAAATTAAACAATCCCGAGAAGCTATTTTCCGAGTTGCCGATCACTGCTGAAGAATTGGCAGATAAGATTGTTGAATTAGCAGGAGGAAATGCACATGATGAATAAATTGATTTTTGGTCGGTATATGCCAGGGAATTCCTTGATTCACCGATTAGATCCTCGTGCAAAATTATTAGCCAGCTTCTATTTTATCGGTATCATTTTTTTAGCAAATAATTGGCAGACTTATGCACTATTAGCAGTTTTCACTTTGCTTGCTGTTTTTCTTTCGAAAGTCGATATCAAATTCTTCATTCGTGGTATTCGACCGTTGATCTGGTTGATCTTATTCACCGTAGCTTTACAAGTCTTATTTACAAGCGGTGGCGCGACTTATTGGAGTTGGGGGATCTTTAACATCACTGAATTTGGTGTGATGAACGGACTCTTCATTTTTTGCCGTTTCGTATTGATCATCTTTATGTCGACATTATTGACGTTGACCACGCCTCCTTTAGAATTGTCTGATGCAATTGAATATCTGTTAAGACCCTTAAAGGCTGTGCGTTTTCCAGTACACGAAATCTCCTTGATGTTGTCGATCGCATTACGTTTTGTTCCTACTTTGATGGATGAAACAGAAAAAATCATGAATGCGCAACGCGCACGTGGCGTCGATTTTGGAGAAGGTAGCTTAGTTCAAAAAATGAAAGCTGTCATTCCCTTGTTGATCCCGTTATTTGTCAGCAGTTTTAATCGTGCAGAAGATTTGGCGACAGCTATGGAAGCAAGAGGCTATCAAGGTGGTGAAGGACGAACGAAATATCGTATCCTTCATTGGCACAACCGTGACACGTACGTCATTCTTGCATTTGTATTATTGACGATGGCGTTGATTTTTTTAAGAAGCTGATTTAGTAGAAAAGGTGAATGTATGACACGCTACAAAGCAATTATTGCATATGATGGAACGAACTTTAATGGATTTCAAAAACAGCCAAATGGTCGTACCGTACAAGAAGAAATAGAAAAAACATTAACAAAGATGGCGAATGGTAAAGAAATCACTGTTTTTGGGTCTGGTCGTACAGATGCAGGAGTACATGCAATGGGTCAAGTTATCCATTTTGATTACCCCGAAGAGCGTCCGTTAGAACGCATGCGTTTTGCTTTAGATACGCAGTCACCAGAAGATATTGCAGTGAAAGAAGTAGCAATTGTTTCAGAAGATTTCCATGCTCGTTATCTTGTAAAAGAAAAAACGTATCAATTTCGAGTGGATATAGGCAAACCGCGTAGTCCATTTCGACGCCATTATGCCAGTTATTTTCCTTATCCAATAGATGTGGAAAAGATCCAACGAGCGCTTCCTGATTTATTAGGAACACATGATTTCACTTCTTTTTGTGCTTCTGGTAGTTCTATCGAAGACAAAGTTCGAACGATCTATGAGGCGAAAATGGAAGTGAATGAAACCGGCGATGAGCTTTTGTTTACTTTCCGCGGAAATGGTTTTCTTTACAAAATGATCCGTATCTTAGTTGGAACATTGCTTAAAATTGGGAATGGACGTTTGGCAGAGGATAGTATTCCTGAAATCATAGCGAAAAAAGATCGTAATGCTGCTGGACCGACTGCTCATCCAGAAGGGCTATATCTTTACGAAGTCAAATATGAATGAAAAAACTCCTTTAGTATCTGATGATGATCAGACGACTAAAGGAGTTTTTTTATTTTCTTCTACGATGTGAGGTCCTTTGCGGAGCTGGTTGTTCGATTTCAGTAACTCGTTTAAATGAACTATTACGCTTTAGATACCAGACGTAGAGAATGAACAGGGCAAGACAGAGAACGAATAAGATGGCACCGATCATAAATCCCTGAGGTAAATAACTAAACGTGACAGTATGCTTACCTGCTGGAACTTTGATCATCAAGAAGGCATCTTTAAAGTTTTCTACCTCTACTGACTTGCCATCAACTTTGGCTTTCCAACCTGCATCATAAGGAATCGTTGTGACAAGCATCTTATCTTCAGGAGTATTGACTGTTCCTGTAGCGGTACGTCCTGTAGTGTCCATCTCAACGCCGTTGTCCTTGATCTGGTTCATGGCAGCTTGATAAGCTACAACATCTAATCCGATGACTTTGGGTGCCATAAAACTAACTTCTTTTGTGCCATAAAAACTAGCAGTAAAGGTGACTGTCGTTTCTTGCGGATAATAACCAAGATCATAATATTGCCCAGAGATATTGATTTGGGTCTTGCGTGACATCCCATTGACTGTAATGGTAGCAGTTGAACTTTCTAATTGTGCATAATTCGTTGGGAAAAGGCTCAAGTAAGCTTGTGTATTTGCTGGTACTTTCACTTCCCAAGTTAAGACTTTTGGCTGATTTTCAGCTGTTTCGCCATAAGTCACACCTGTTGATGTATTGCTGACTGTGACATTTTGCTGGCTTTTTAATGTTGGTGTATAGAATGTATAATACTGTTCGTTCAAACCAGACAGTTGGTTGATCAAATTTGTTTGACTAGTCAAATTGTCTGTCAGTGGCTGTTCCACATCATTGATCGACAAAGGAGCAGTAAAGGCTAAAGGTAAAGCATTGATATTTTTATAGAGCGTGTAATCACCGCTTTGATCTTCTCGAATAAAGCCGTATTTACTAAAGCTGCTGTCGTTTTTCGCGATATTGTATTTGATTCCTGTAAAACCATCCATCAACAAAGTATTATTCGCATAGCGAATGTTCAAATTCGTTCCGCGAGAACGAAACCCTAATGTATCCAGATAAGAAGAAGAGTTTCGGTTTCTGATAGAAGAAAACAAACTGATCCCACTATAACCATAATTGATCGAATCATTCGGTGAGATGGGGTCAAGGTTTTCTAAACGATAAAATGTATCTGATTCTTTTTTTGTTTTGTCAACTAATGTTTTCAATGAGGGCGCAGGGTCAGTATACAAACTTCGCGATGCGTAATTCCAATCATCTAAAATACCATGGATCATGCTGTTCGTATTGACACTTGCTTCTGCAGTCATGAGCAACAATAACAATAGACTGAGATATTTAACTGACTGTTTGTGATGGTGGAAAAAACCGATCGTCAAAGCATAGAGCCCTAAGAAAACAACAGTCAAAACAAAGGAAGTCGTTGTGACATAAGAATAACTACCTGCTGGTTTCAGTCCCCAAGCAGTAGTGAAGACTGCTGCAAGAAGAATGATGATCCCGACTAGTAATCCCTGATCTTCTTTCGTCAATACTTCCCAAGCTTTGGCAGCTAGTAAAATAACTAAGAAAGAAAATAGGTACGCATAACGGAATAAGAACATATTCGGTGCGTGCATCCCATGCCAGAATAGATTCAAAGGAACGATATAAAAACTAGCAATCAACAGTGCAAACAAACTACCAAATAAAAGTTTGTTTTTGACAGTGATTTTTCGGCTGATAAAATAAAACAGGCACAGTACTAATGGAAACAATCCGGCGTAAATAAAAGGAGTCGAACCATATTTGGTTGTATCATAAACGCCCACCATATTTTTCATGATTAGATCCAAGTAGGAAGTGGCCTCTGTTTTGAACGTCGTGATCTGAGTTAGTGCTTCTCCATTAGAGCGCAGATCAAGGATAGCCGGCAAAATAATGATCATTGAAGCACCACCAGCTAGTAAAGAGGTAATGCCGTAAGGAAGAATCGTTTTTTTATATACCGACCAATTACTTAGAAGTCTAATAACAAAGTAAAGGAAGGAAAAGACACCGATCATGAATCCCATATAAAAACTCGATAGAAAGAGTAAGAGATAGCTGACAAATAGGACGATCGGTTTTTTTAAATCCATTACTCGATGAATCCCTAGAATGATCAAGGGAAGGTAAATAAAGGCATCTAACCACATGATGATTTCTGAGTGTGCAGTGATGAAAGAAATCGATGCATAGCTAACACTTAGCGCAACATGGCCCCAACGAGGTATCTTGTATGTTCTTGCAAGAAACCAAAAAGATAATCCTGCACAGCCGACTTTTAAGATCGTAAGAAAATAAAGGACATCAGGCATCATCTGATTAGGGAATAACACCACAAGCGGCGTGAAGATCCCGCCTAGATAGTACGAGATCAAAGAAAGGTAATTCAAGCCAAGAGAGGCATTCCATGTATAGAAAATACTTTGCTTTCCAAGTAACATATTCCGAAAGCTTGCATGAAAGTTAGAAAATTGTGAAAAGGCATCACTCGCAAGAATGCTGCGGTCGCTTCCAGGATAGATACCGATACTTAGATAAACAAGTGTGAGTATCAGTAAAGGAATCAGGAAGCTAGCTAATGCGTAGCGACCATTCTCTTTAAGAAAAAGTTTTAATTTTGTTTTCATATTCAAACCACCAATTTCTATGATAATGAAGCTACTTCTAGTTTATCACATTCATCTTTTTCTCCACCTTAAAAGACTTTACATTTCATAAAAAAATAAAAAAACAAAATAAATAATATAAAATCGTCAAATATTATTAGGAAACATAACGAAAGAATTGAATTTATCTAGACGAAATACTAGCTAAATGAACTATCAATAGAAGAATATACCTATGTTTCGTAAACAGTTGAGCAATCATAAAAAGACAAATACCCGATACTTTTAAGTGGTATGAAAAAATACCTAAAGCAAGAACTCAATGAAGAGTCTACTTTAGGTATTTTTACTTGTTATATGTAAATAAAAACCGTTCAACAATGAACGGCTCAAACTTTATTCAATTAAACGCGTTCAACTTTTCCTGATTTCAAAGCACGAGTTGACACCCAAACTTTTTTAGGTGTTCCGTCGATCATTACGCGAACTTTTTGTAAGTTAGGTTTAACAGTACGTTTTGTTGAGTTCATAGCGTGTGAACGGTTGTTTCCACTTTTTGTCTTGCGACCTGTAAAGTAACAAACTTTTGCCATGTAAATTTCCTCCTTTGCCTTGATTTGGAGCAATAGAATAATTCAGCTCATACAAGACTAACATATCATATAGAATAGTAATTTGCAAGCACATTTTCACTGATAGAATTGACATTTGTCAAGAATAATTGTAAATTATACAAGGTTATTTCTAAAAAATTCGTGGGTTTTTGAGTACTTTAGGGTAACTACCTTTTATTTCAGGTTGCGCTATGATAAAATATGATAGAAGAAAAATGGGAGTATTTTACCCGTTAAGGAGGCTCATTCATGGCTGTAAAAATTCAAACGTCAGCTGGAACCATTGAAATTACCAATGATGTGATTGCAACAGTTGTTGGTGGCGCCGCGACAGATGTGTTCGGTGTTGTAGGAATGGCCAGCAAAAATCAAATCAAAGATAATATCACTGAGATTTTACGTAAAGAAAATTATGCTAGAGGTGTAGTCGTTCGTCAAGAAGATAACGGTATCGCGGTGGACGTTTATACGATTATTAGCTATGGTACAAAAATTTCGGAAGTTTCACGTAATGTTCAAGAAAAAGTAAAATACAACTTGGAGGCATTATTAGGTGTAACAGCCAATTCTGTTAATGTCTTTGTCCAAGGTGTTCGTGTACTGCCAGACTAGGCAGGAGGCTTGCTGATTCATTCAGCAGTCGATCTGAAGGAGGATTATCTAGGTGAGTTTAACAGAAATCAGTGCAAGCCAATTCCAGGAAATGGTTCAGGCGGGCGCGAATCGTCTGCAAATAAATGCAGAATATGTCAATTCGTTAAATGTATTTCCAGTTCCTGATGGAGATACTGGTACAAATATGAATTTATCCATGACTAGCGGAGCAAAAGCAGTAGTTGACTCTACTTCTGAAAAAGTAGGAGATCTAGCAACGATGCTATCTAAAGGATTATTGATGGGAGCTCGAGGAAATTCAGGCGTTATCTTGTCTCAATTATTCCGCGGTTTTTCCAAACAAATTCCAGATGTAACAGTATTAAATGCTACCGATCTAGCGGCGGCTTTTACACATGGTGTTGAAACAGCTTATAAAGCGGTCATGAAACCAGTGGAAGGAACGATCCTGACAGTAGCGAGAGAAGCTGCCAAAGCTGGCGAAAAGAAAGCAAAATCAACCGATGATGTAATAGAAGTGATGACTGCCGTTGTCAAAGGCGGAAAACGTGCTTTAGCTAAAACACCTGACTTATTGCCAGTATTAAAAGAAGTAGGTGTAGTCGATAGTGGTGGACAAGGATTACTGTTTGTCTATGAAGGTTTTTTGAGCGCTTTGAACGGTGAATTCCAAGCAGATGAAGTCTATGAACCATCTCCAGCAGAAATGGATGACATGGTCAATGCGGAACATCATCGTAGTGTCCAAGGACAATTAGCTACAGAAGATATCCACTATGGCTACTGTACAGAAATTATGGTGAAAATCGGCGAAGGACCAACCGTTGATAGCCAATTTGATTATGAAGAGTTCCGCAATTACTTAGACGGATTAGGCGATTCATTATTAGTAGTCAATGATGAAGAAATCATCAAAGTACATGTTCACACAGAAAATCCAGGTGAAGTATTGAACTATGGACAAAAATTTGGTTCATTAGTGAAAATAAAAGTGGATAATATGCGTTTGCAACATGAAACGATTCTAGAGCATGACGAAGATGTCAATGCGTTTGCACAACAAAAACCGACACGTACACCTTATGGTATCGTAGCAATCGCTGCTGGCGAAGGGATCCAAGAGTTATTTAAAAGCTTAGGTGCAAATTACGTGATCAGTGGTGGTCAAACAATGAATCCAAGTACAGAGGACATTGTCAAAGCCATTCAAGAGGTCAATGCAGACAAAGTTATCGTGTTGCCAAACAACAAAAATATTTTCATGGCTGCTGACCAAGCAGCTGAAGTTGCTGAAATCCCAGTAGCAGTCGTGCCATCAAAGACGATCTCTCAAGGATTGACAGCGATGCTATCATTCAATGATCAAGTATCATTAGATGAAAATAAACAAACAATGACAGAAATGCTTTCAAGTGTAGTGAGCGGTCAAGTGACACATGCTATTCGTGACACAACGATTGATGGCGTAAAAATCACTGAAGGTGACTTTTTAGGAATGATCGATGGAAAAATCGTGATCTCTAATCCAGATATCGTGGAAACTTCATTAGATACTCTAGAAAAAATGATCACTGAAGACACAGAAATCGTAACGATCTTAGCTGGTGAAGGCGGCTCAGTTAAGCAAGCAGAAGCTTTGACAGCTAAGTTAGTCGAACGTTATCCAGATTTGGAATTCGAGATCCATCAAGGAGACCAACCTGTTTATCCATATCTATTCTCAGCAGAATAAGAACGTAGCAAAGAATGATCGAATTAGTAAGGGCTGTGCCAGAGAAATGGTACAGCCCTCTTTCTAAGGAATGGCTGAAACAGAATAAGACAGCCAGTTGGGAAATGACGAAGAGGAGGAAATGACCATGCGATCTTTGAATGATCCAGTTACGGTGTTGGCTGGTGTGGGAGAGAAAAGAGCCGTGAGTCTTGCCAGTTTAGGCATACATACGATTGAAGATTTACTGACCTATTATCCTTTTCGCTATGAAGATATCCAAGAAAGAAATTTAAATGAGATCCAAGACCAAGAGAAAGTAACCTTAAAAGGACTTGTGGTTTCTCCACCTGTCATGAGCCGATTTGGATACAAAAAAAGTCGATTACAGTTTCGAATGATGCAAGATCATGCAGTGTTCAATGTTTCTTTTTTCAATCAACCTTATTTAAAAGATAAAATCATTTTATCAGAAGAAATCGCCGTCTATGGAAAATGGGATGCAAAACGAAAAGCTTTAAATGGAATGAAAATCTTGGGTTCTCAAACATTAGATGATTTTTCTCCTATCTATCATGTCAATAAATCGATACGCCAAACGACCTTAGTTGATCTGATAAAAAAAGGATTTGAAGAATACGGACAATTACTTGAAGAAAATCTGCCGATCTACTTAGTCGAGAAGTATCGTTTATTGGATCGACCAACAGCTGTTCGAAGTATGCATTTTCCCAAAAATCATGAAGAAAATCATCAGGCGAAGCGACGAATCGTTTTTGAGGAATTCTTTTTGTTCCAAATGCGACTTCAAGGACTAAAAAAAGCCGAAAAAGCAGAAAAAAATGGACTGGAGATCTTATACGATATCCAACGATTAAAAGAGTTTACCAAGAAATTGCCCTTTGAATTAACGAATGCACAAAAACGCGTAACGAATGAAATTTGTCGTGACCTGAGAAGCCCGCAGCATATGCAACGTCTTTTACAAGGGGATGTAGGAAGTGGGAAAACGATTGTAGCTGCCATTGCTTTGTATGCTACGATCACAGCGGGATTCCAAGGCGCATTGATGGTACCCACTGAAATTTTGGCACAACAGCATATGGAAAGTTTACAGCAATTGTTTGATCCAACAGAAGTAAAGCTTGCTCTTTTAACTGGTTCAACGAAAGCCAAAGAACGAAAGGAACTAATGGAACAGCTAGAAACCGGAGAAATAGACATTATAATAGGTACACATGCGTTGATCCAAGAAGGCGTGGAGTTTCAAAATCTGGGGTTAGTGATCACAGACGAGCAGCATCGCTTTGGAGTCAATCAACGAAAAGTTCTTCGGGAGAAAGGTTGGCGGCCAGATGTGTTGTTCATGACTGCAACGCCGATTCCTCGTACGTTAGCAATTACCGCGTATGGAGAGATGGATGTTTCGATCATCGATGAGCTGCCAACCGGGCGGATTCCCATCGAAACACGTTGGGTGAGAACGCCGCAATTAGACAGTGTATTGGATTGGACACATAAAGAATTAGCTAAGGGACATCAGATGTACGTGATTTGTCCATTGATCGAAGAATCCGAAGCACTGGATGTGAAAAATGCGGTAGAAATCTATGAGAAATTAAGTGAGCTGTTTGCACCTCAGTATGAAGTGGGATTATTACATGGTAAAATGAAGAATCAAGAAAAAGATGTGATCATGGAAACCTTTAAAGAAAATAAGATGCAAATCTTAGTTTCGACGACCGTTATCGAAGTCGGAGTAAATGTTCCAAATGCCACAGTCATGCTGATCATGGATGCGGATCGTTTTGGACTAGCACAGTTGCATCAATTGCGTGGCCGAGTTGGTCGTGGTAGTGATGCTTCCTATTGTGTGTTAGTCGCTAATCCTAAGAATGAATTGGGCGTTGAACGGATGAAAATCATGACAGAAACAAATAATGGCTTTGTATTAAGTGAAAAAGACTTAGAATTACGCGGTCCTGGAGAAGTCTTTGGCTTTCGCCAATCAGGGCTGCCTCAATTTGCGATTGCCGATCTTGTGGCTGATGGCAATGTGTTGGAAGTCGCCCGTGAAGAAGCGCAGAATGTTTGGCAAATTAAAAATTGGCAGGTACTACCAGAATATCGGCCTTTGGTAAATAGTCTAGAGGTAGAAAATCAAGATAGTCATTATTTTGATTAGCAGACTATGCTATACTTTATAGTGATGATAAAAAAGGAGTGGAAATAATGAGAATCGCCGTAGATGCAATGGGTGGCGACCACGCACCACAAGCAATTGTGGAAGGTGTGGCTTTAGCACAACAAGATTTCCCAGATGTGGAATTTATCCTTTATGGTAAGGAAGCAGAAATCAAAAAATATTTGACAAATGAAAAAAATATCACGATCGTGCATACAGACGAAAAAATAAGCAGTGATGATGAACCAGTTAAAGCGATTCGTCGTAAAAAGACCGCTTCGATGGTTTTAGCGGCGCAAGCAGTGAAAAATGGAGAGGCAGACGCTATTTTCTCAGCCGGAAATACAGGAGCATTATTAGCTGCAGGATTATTTATCGTTGGCAGGATCAAAAACATCGAACGTCCTGGATTAATGTCCACATTGCCTATTATTGGCAAACCTGATGCTGGTTTTGATATGTTGGATTTAGGTGCAAATGCTGAAAACAAAGCGGAGCATCTTCTACAATATGGTATACTTGGTTCGTTTTATGCACGAAAAGTTCGTGGTATTGGTCGCCCTCGGGTTGCACTATTGAACAACGGAACAGAAGAAACCAAAGGAAGCGAACTTACGAAAAAGGCTTTTGAATTACTACACAATGAAACGAGTTTGAATTTCATTGGTAATGTAGAAGCAAGAGAATTGCTAAATGGTGTTGCTGACGTGGTCGTCACTGATGGATTCACTGGGAACGCTGTGTTGAAATCAATCGAAGGTACTGCAATGAATATGATGGATCTTTTGAAATCAGCCATTTTAAATGAAGGTTTTAAAGGGAAAATGGGGGCTGTACTACTAAAAAACGGCCTGCGTTCATTAAAATCTGAAATGGATTACTCTAAACATGGCGGAGCTGTGCTCTTTGGACTGAAAGCGCCAGTGATCAAAACTCATGGTGCAACGGGTCCAGATGCGGTAAGATATACGATCCGCCAAATCCATACGATGCTTGAAACAAATGTAGTCGGCCAATTGGTTGAACAATTTGAAAAAAGCGCAGAGTGACTTTTTTTATCCGAATGAGAAAAAGTCGGTGGAAAAAAAGGTGGACATTCTTAAAAAATGCCAGTAGAATTAGCGTTGGCGAAAGAAAGTCGACAATTTCGATAATTGTTGGAGGTGAAAACATTGGCACGTGAAGAAATATTTAACAAAGTAGCGAAAATTATTTCAAATCATTTTGAAATTGATACAGATAAAGTAACTGATGAATTAAATATCAAAGATGACCTAAAAGCTGACTCAATCAGCATCATGGAATTTGTTTTGGAGCTTGAAGACGAGTTTGGAACAGAGATCTCTGATGAAGACGCAGAACAAATTGAAACAGTTGGCGGCGCGGTAGATTATATCAGCAGTCATCTTAACTAATTTTCGATAGAGAGAAGTGAGTAAAGACTATTTTTGGTCTTTACTCACTTTTTTGGCTCTTTGTCAAATGATGTTGGTAAAGAGAAATCTTAGAATAATTTGGACAGAACAGAAAGAAGAAACTCTCTTTCTGTTCTGTTTATTTGGTTAAAAATGTTTTGCCATGACGAATCATGATCCGTAGTTTGAAATTGTAAAAGCTGCGAAAGCCGTACGCATTGCGTTTTAATACTTTGATGTGGTTGTTTAAACATTCCAATGGTCCATTTGAATAGCTGTAGTAAAGCGCATTTTGGATCTGTGGCAGAAACTTTTTAAACGTTCGTAAAGTGGTTGTATAGGTTTCAGGAAGACCGCTGACTTCTCTGTTTAAACAGTCCTCAAATAATGACTGATCTCTTTTCTTTACCGCATAAAGAATGTCTTGGTATAACTGATAGCCTTGGCGCAGGTTGGGACAAGCAGATAACAGTCGATCGACAATCTCACTTTCAGTCAAATAATCTTTAAAACTGGCACGCCTAACCCTTTTTTCGTAGTTTAACTTTGCTTCTTCTTTTTGTAGGAGTTTCCAATAGCGTTTCAATTTTTTCCCTAACCCTCGTTGAGAGTGGGAAGTTCCTTTAAGCCGTGCCGTGGTTTCTTTCACTCGATGATTCAAGAAGGTTCTGCCAATATGTTGGACGATGTGGAAACGGTCGATGATCAACTGAGCATTCGGGAAAAGCTTTTTAACT
>NZ_BCQB01000016.1 GCF_001544215.1 Enterococcus durans NBRC 100479 = LMG 10746 | reverse complement strand
AAAAATTTCTAAGCCATGGTTTACCGCATTTTTTAGGAATATCTTTTCTCAAGAGGAAGTATTAAGCGTGTTGAGAGTAATAGTCCTCTTCCATTTTTTGCATCCGTTCACGTTCTTTTTGGTTATACCAAGGAGAAACAGTGAAAGCAAGTACATCATTCAATAAGTATACAGAACTATTGACGAACATTGCTAGACTTGCAGAACCATGGGTAAAAGAGATATACCATAGAACCATTTGAGCTAATCCAGAAGCCAACCACCAATAGTATTGATTGTTGTAACGTAAGAAGCTAATGACACCAGCGGATAAACTGATTGAAAAAGCAATTGCATCCACCCAAGGGCGTGGATCATCTGTGTATGTGCCAATCAAGAAACCAGAAACGAAATAAACGATGATGGTAGCGATGATTGCGATGAACCAAATTTTTCCTGTAAATTTCCGGATTTTTGATGCCATGTTATGATTCCATTCTTTACTTAGTAATACTGGGATGTCTAAAGTAATCATATAGGCTATCTGTTCGCCGATGCTTAAGTAATTTTTAGCGGAAAACCCGACAATAATAAAGCAAATCGCAGATAATATACCTAAAATACCATTAACAGATTTGGCTGCATTGATCGATAAAATACACAATACACCAAGATTTGTTCCAATAAAGGCAACAATGGATAGCCAAGTGATTGGTCTGTTGACTAGTGTCATGGTTTGACAACCAAGACTAAAAAAGAATAAATAATAATTTTGTTGTGGCCAGCCCTTTAACTGATGTGCTAAAAAACGAAAATATGATTTCATCTATATAAAACTCCTTTAGACACTAAATGTAGTGTTTGTTAATTTTTACAAGACAACCTATTGTATTCTTTTCTAAAAAAAAATCTAGTCTTTCAATTAAAAATAATCTGTGTTATGATTACGATTGCTTGTTTTCTTGAGAATATCAAGAACTTTACATTTAAAGAATGAAAAGACGAGGTCGGGACAGAAGTAGTTGCTTCTGCTTCCGCCGTTTTTTTGTTTTCTGAGAACAAAACGAGTAAAATGAAAGAATAACCAGTGAAAAGGAGAAGTAGTATGGAGCTTTCTGTTATTCATCATGTAGCAATAATTGTATCGGATTATCAAAAATCACGTGATTTTTATGTTAATAAATTAGGTTTTGCTATTATTCGGGAAAATTATCGGCCGGAACGCAACGATCATAAATTGGATTTGAAACTTGGCGAAGCAGAACTGGAAATTTTTGGAATGGCCGATGCGCCAAAACGCCCCAACTATCCAGAAGCATGTGGATTGAGGCATTTAGCCTTTAAAGTAGAGAATATCGAACAGACAATCAAGGAACTCCATGAAAAAGGGATCGAAACCGAACCCATAAGAAAGGATACGTTTACTGGCAAGAAAATGACTTTTTTCTTTGATCCAGATGGCTTGCCATTAGAATTACATGAGTGATGTAACAAAAATGTCACTTTTTTTTTAACTCATTCGATTTTTCTTTCGAAAAAATCCTGTTATCCTGAAAAAAAAGAAACAGGAGATAAGTGATGAAAAAAGTGATTTTTAGCTTAGCTATTATTGTAATTATCGGCATCACAGCGTCTTTAGGATTGTTGGATGCGACATTTAGCTATGATGATATCAGTGAACAGGATTATCGTATCTCATTGAAAAAGGCAACAACGATTTTTAAGGAGGAAGCGCATCAAGAAAAAGTAGATGCTATCCAATTTATTGCCAAAAAAGATGTAAAAAATCAAACAAATAACACCTTTGAATATCTATTCATCTATCAGGATCAAGTTGTAGTGATCGACCCAACAACGGGTAAAACAGAGATAAATCCAGTAGAAAAAACCGAAAAAAGTTCCTACGTTACCTTTGATATAGATGCAGTTTCTAGTGTTAAAACACCGCAAGCCGCGATGAAAGAAGCATTGAAGCAATGTGGGCAAAAAAGAGCGAAGGCAAAAGACTGGCAGCTTTTGATCAAAAATAGCAAGCTCTATTATGAAGTTGATTTGTTGGATAATGAACGGACACAACGGTTGTTGATTCAAGCGTAAAGAGAAGTGTTATCGCTTCTCTTTTTTTTGATATGAGAGTAAGCTATTTATGTGAAGGAATGAAAGGAAGTCGTTCAATTATGGAAAAAATGAAATGCCCAAATTGTGGAAAGAAATTTGCCTATGAAGAAGTCAATAATGTTGTCGAACATCAAGATAAAGAAATGCCTGTTGTTTGCCCGTATTGCCGTACAGAAGCTGCACGAATCGTTACACATGGCTATTTTGTGACACAAAAAATTGAAGATTATTTAAAATAACGACTTTGCTCTTTATTTTTCAGTATGATAAAATGAAAAAAAGGAGAGAAATAAATGATACGTTTTGCAAAAAAAGAAGATGCGCACGAAATCGCACCACTTATTTTAGTTATTTTGAATGATATGGAACTGCCATTTTTACAAAAATATGGGACAACAAAGACCCTCGAAATCCTAGAGGAAGCAATCACTGATCCTACCTATCGTTATAGTTATACAAGAGGGATCGTCGAAGAATTAGATGGGAAAGTAGCTGGAGTTGCTTATGGGTATACAGATGCAGATGAACCATTTATTGACAAGCCGCTAGAAAAAATCCTCAAAAAACATGGGATCGAAGAGACAGAACAACTCTTTATCGATCAAGAAACATTTCCCAATGAATGGTACTTAGACTCAATCTCTGTTTCTGAGAAGTTTAGAGGACATGGCATTGGTTCTAAATTGCTTTCTGCTTTACCAAAATTAGCAGAAAAAGAAAAAAGAAAAGTGATTGGTCTGAGTGTTGATGAACAAAATCCCAAGGCAAAAAAATTATATGAGCGTCACGGGTTTAAAGTAGTCGGTCAACGAATAATTAGCGGACATTTATATGATCACATGCAGAAAACTCTTGATTAAAGCGTTTTTTTATATTTATATAGTTATTTTTTAATCATCTAATTGAGAATGGAACGATTATCATATAATAAGTTTTTGAGCGGAAAAAGACAGTTTCCGCTCTTTTTTTATGTAAATATACTGAAAACAGCTGTTGAATTTTTTATTTTATTTATTATAAATCCCTATTTTATAGCCATTGACACCATATTTTAATAGTTAAAGAATTTATGAAAATTGTTTCTTTTTCATTTCAAAAATTTTGGATAACAGGAAATGTTTGCTTGTAGGAAGCAATCAACATGCAAAATAATAAAAAAAATTCAGATATTAGCAGTTTTTTTATGGCTCATGAAGAAAAGAAGAAACACTTAACTTTTAACTATACGCAAAAAAAAGCGTGGAAGAAATACTTTCCACGCTTTAAATATACAAAAAAACGATAGGATCAACTCCTGTGGAAAACAGGCTGGAATCCATAAAATTTGAAAAGCAATTTCTGTGAATCCTTTTTTCCTCGGGATGAAATACTTCTGTTTTGACCTCATGCGGTTATTAGTTCAATTTCTTAACAGAGCTTCTTTGGATCAAAGTGGGTTTATATAAATAGCTATCCGAGGTTGTTTCTTGGGAGATACCTTGGATCTGCTCCCATAATAAAGAAGCTGCTTTCAATGCGATCTTTTCGATTGGTTGTGCCAACGTCGTGATCTCAGGATCGAATAAACGTGCAAAGGAAACATCATCGATTCCAACAAGAGAAAAGTCATCTGGAATTTTTTTCTTTTCACGTTTGCTCCAAAATAGTGATTCTTCCAGTAACATATCATTACCCATGATCAACGCAGTAGGCTTGGGTGTATATTGGAATAGCTGATCGAGTCTATCTGCTAATTCCTCTAACTCGCAACAAACCACAAATTCATCTGGTCGAGTCAGTTTGTTTTTGACCAAAGTTTCCTCATAGCCTTCAATCCGTTCGATACGAGTAGTGATTCGATCTTTCACAGGAAAAGTAAACAGTGCAATTTTGGCATGCCCTTGATCGATCAACAGCTGAGTAGCCATGGCGCCCGCCAGTTTATTATCTAATAGAACACTGGGGACATCGACCCCAGATAATTGCCGATCGAGAAAAACTAAGGGAATTCTTTGTTCAGCTAATTTTTGATAATACTCTTTATTTTGTGATGTTGGAAAGACTAAGATCCCATCTACTTGCCGAGCTAAGAATGATTCTACTAGGCTTTTTTCTTTTTGGGAATCATCTTCGCTACTTGCAATGATGACAGAATACCCTTCTTTTTGAAAAAACTCTTCAATCGATCCAATCAAATTAAGAGAAAAACGAGAATGTAAAGTTGCACAAATCAATGCAACGATCTTTGTATTTTTTTGTTTCAAACTTTTGGCAATTTGATTTGGACGGTAATTGAGTTCCGCAATAGCTTCTTCGATTTTTTTACGAGTCGTTTCACTCATATATGAAAAACGACCATTTAAAAATTGAGAAACTGTACTTTTGGATACTCCAGCCAAAGTAGCGACATCTTTTATCGTTGCTTTCATAGGTTCCTCCAGAAATAAATAGTTATAGACAGTTTAACACAAGGATTTTGGTGTAACTATAAGGGTAGGTAGCAGGTTATTTCGGTACTAGGTCTATTCTTAACCATTGTCTTCTGTGAAATAGAGAAGAAATCAGAAAAAAGATAGGACCTTTAACTGATCGTTGTCTAATGATTTTTACATAATTTCGTTCAAAAATCGAAACGATAAGAAAGAGGCGTATCTTTTCCATTATTCTTGCGATAGAGCCAGTAATCTAATACAGCAGCGATACAGATACAGATTGGTGCATCTTCTTCGATTGGAATATCAAGAACATAATAATCGCCTGTAAAAAGTGTTGCTTTATCCATTTTCATGATTCGCTGATTAAAATGATGGATTTCATACTGATGGTTGTAAATATCTCCTTGTACAGTCCAATGCAAGCGGCGAATGTAATAAAAATCACCCGGCCAATTAAAAATTTTTTGCATCGTACCAACTTTTTCAAACTCTTTATAGATTTCAAACCGATTCCCAAAAGTAAGACTGATTTGTTTGATATGAGCGACAAGATTTCCGTTCATTGCATAAAGAGACAAAGCATCACCTTTGGTTCCCCAACGTCCGACCATCAAAAAAAGCGATTTTCCTGCTTCATTTTTGACTACAGTACGCATGGCACGGCTAAGCTGCTTTTCTTGAATGAAAAATTCTGACATCCTTATCCCTCTTTTCTCGGAAATTATAGGTTTTCTGATATAGCTCTTAAAATCGCTTTGCCGACTCCTGCTTCAAGGTTCGTGTCTGTGATATATTTGGCATATTCTTTCACTTCGATCTCAGCATTTCCCATTGCAAAACTAACACCAGCAGTTTGCAGCATACTGACATCGTTGAAATTATCGCCGATCGTCATCACGTCTTCTAATGGTATTCCTCTTTCATGTGCGACATGTGCCACCGCGATCCCTTTTTGGGCATTTTTATGATTGACTTCAATATTGTTTTGACCAGAGGAGGTCACCGCAAGATCACCAAGCTGGCTGATTTCTTTACCAACAGGTCCTAAAACTTGTGGGCCTTCTGTATGGAAACAGATGATTTTCAATACTTCTAATTTTTCATCTGCAAGTAAGTCGCGGATACTGTCTACATAATTGATATGCAATAATTCAAGATTAGCCGAAGCCATCGCAATGGCCATTTTATACGTTAAATGGGGGAGATGAGACGCCACCATTGAAGCAAAGCTTTCAATTCTTTTTGCCTGGTTTTCCGAATAAAGTCCTTGGTTGGTCGAGACTTCATAGTAGATACCGTTTGCATCTAAAATATCCAAAACAGTAGTTGCTTGTAGGGTTGGTATTGGAACAGTAAACAATGAGTGTCCGTCCTTATCAAATACTTGTGCGCCATTCAGTGTGATCATGGCACAATCAATACCCGCTTCATCTAAGGCAGCACGAGCTTCTTGGAAGTTGCGACCCGTTGCAACCATAAATTCGATACCTGCTTCGTTTGCAAAGCGGATTGCTTCAGCGTTTTCCTCTGAAATACTCATATGCGCGTCTAATAATGTACCATCCATATCTGATGCAATTAATTTGATCATAAGTCGAATCTTTCCTTTCTGCTTCTTGTACTTAGTTTACCATATTAGGGGGCAACTGAGGGCGAAGATTACCACTTGTTAAGAAAGAATTTGTGGGTTATCCTGAGTGTTGGAGGTGAAGTATTTTGAAAGAAATCATTCATAATAGTTGGCAAGATGTTCTGGCAGATGAATTTGAAAAGCCGTATTATCACTCTTTAAGAGACTTTCTAAAAAAGGAATATAGGACACAAAAAATCCATCCAGATATGTATCATATCTTTGAAGCACTGGAATTGACTCCTTATGAAAAGGTAAAGGTAGTTATTTTAGGACAAGATCCGTATCATGGGGCCAACCAAGCACATGGTTTGTCTTTTTCGGTACAGCCAGGTGTGAAAATCCCACCATCATTAAATAATATCTATAAAGAGCTACAGAGTGATCTAGGTATCAAACCTGTAAATCATGGAAATTTAGTTTCATGGGCCAAACAAGGTGTCTTATTGTTGAATACAGTTTTAACCGTTAGAGAAGGGCGAGCCTATTCTCATAGAGGACAAGGGTGGGAGAGACTAACGGATACGATCATTGAGAAGTTAAATGAACGAGAACAACCAGTCGTATTTATTTTATGGGGTAAACCTGCTCAGGAAAAAATGAAGATGATCGATAAAAGTAAACATATCATTCTTACTTCTTCCCATCCAAGCCCCTTATCCGCACATCGTGGGTTTTTAGGTTCAAAACCTTTCTCAAAAACAAATGATGCTTTGTTGGCACTTGGGGAACAACCGATCGATTGGCAACTACCTGAAACAGTGTAATAAAACAGCGCTTTCCTGTTATAGCCCAGTTTTTATGTTATGTGAAATTCTTCATTTTTATTGTGTTTTTGACTGATACAGATAAAATAAACTGTTCTTTTTTTTCTGAATAGTGTATGATGAATACATAAAAAATATCTGGAGGTCATCTTGTGGAATTGTTTGATAGTTTGAGATTCAAAATCGTACGTCGGAGTATTAAAATCGTTTTCCCTGAAGCAACAGATGCAAGAATTTTAGGAGCAGCTGCTCGTCTGAAAGCAGAAGAATTGGTTGAACCTATTTTGATTGGTAGTGAAGAAGAAATTAAAGATGCAGCCCATGCACGTGGTATCAAGACATCTAGTTTTACGATCATTGATCCGAATAATTACGAAAAGTGGGATGAAATGGTTGCAGCTTTTGTTGAACGTAGAAATGGAAAGGCATCCAAAGAACAAGCAGAGAGCATCTTGAAAGATGTCAACTACTTTGGAACGATGCTGACTTATATGGGCGTTGCTGATGGCATGGTATCCGGTGCGATCCATTCAACAGGTGATACAGTTCGCCCAGCTTTACAGATCATCAAGACAAAACCTGGAGTAAGCCGTACAAGTGGCGCAATGATCATGGTACGTGGGCGCGACCAAGAGAAATATGTTTTCTCTGATTGTGCAATCAATGTAAACCCGAATGCGCAAGAATTAGCAGAAATCGCAGTAGAATCTGCTAAAACAGCAGAATTATTCGATATCGATCCAAAAGTTGCGCTTATGAGTTTTTCAACGAAGGGTTCTGCAAAAGCCCCAGAAGTAGATAAAGTAGTGGAAGCAACAAAAATTGCGAAAAAATTAGCACCACAATATACGATTGATGGTGAGCTTCAATTCGATGCTTCTTATGTGCCTGGTGTAGCTCAACTGAAAGCGCCTAATTCAGAAGTAGCTGGACAAGCAACTGTCTTTGTATTCCCTGAGTTGCAATCTGGGAATATTGGCTACAAAATTGCTCAACGTTTTGGTAATTTTGAAGCAATCGGACCTATTTTACAAGGTCTGAACAAACCAGTTTCTGATTTGTCTCGTGGAGCCAATGAAGAAGATGTATACAAACTAGCAATCATCACTGCAGCTCAAACATTGCTTGACTAAGAGTGATAGTTCGTTTATTCATCTATTAAAATAGGTAAAATGATAAGTGAAACATTTATGAATAGCTAGTTAAGAAAAGGTTTATTGTTAGTTGAGATATTGGTTATTGGATAGTAGAGAGTTGGGACGAATGTTCCAACCTCTTTTTTTACTTTAAAAATTTTGCTGTACACGATATACTGACAAAAAAGCAGACTAAGGGAGTAATTTAGGAAATGATTGAATTGAATGGATTAGAACAGACAGAAAAATTTGCTGGAGTGATCGGGAAAGTTGCGATGGCCGGGGATAATTTAGTATTAACTGGAGATTTAGGCGCAGGTAAAACGACTTTGACAAAAGGAATTGCGCAAGGTCTAGGAATTGACCAAATGATCAAAAGTCCAACGTATACGATCATTCGTGAATACAATCAGGGAAGACTTCCTTTGTACCATATGGATATTTATCGTGTAGCAGCTAGTGGTGCTGATCTTGGCTTAGATGAGTATTTTGAAGGGGAAGGTTTATCCGTAGTCGAGTGGGGCAATCTATTAGAGGAAGCTTTGCCTGAAGATTACTTGGAACTGGTTTTAGAAAAAAGTGATACAGATTTAGAAAAACGCTATGTGAAATTGCACGCATACGGTAAGCAGGGATCAGATTTTAAAGAGCGGATCATGGAGCAGTGGGGGAAAATGAATGACTGAAGAAATCGCATTGATCATCCGAGAAGCAGTTCCAGAAGATGCGCAAAATGTGTTGGCATTGATGCAAAAGGTGGGGCAAGAAACAGATTTTCTAGTCATGGATGAAAAAGGGTCAAGTCTAACACCAGCAGCCTTAGCTATTGAAATCGACTACCTCAGAGACAGTATAAATAATCTACTGCTTGTAGCCATTCTAGATGAAACAATCGTTGGAACGATTTCTGTTAGAGCAGCGGAACAATATCGGATTTCCCATGTCGGTGAAATAGGGATAAGTATTTTGAAGGAGTATTGGGGAATGGGACTAGGAACGATGATGCTTGAGGAAGTTTTATTTTGGGCGAAAGAAAATGGTGTCCTTTTCAGACTAGAATTAGATGTCCAGACACGAAATGAGCGGGCAGTCCATCTTTATAA
The DNA here is from genome assembly GCF_001544215.1 of Enterococcus durans NBRC 100479 = LMG 10746. Taxonomy (GTDB): domain Bacteria; phylum Bacillota; class Bacilli; order Lactobacillales; family Enterococcaceae; genus Enterococcus_B; species Enterococcus_B durans. Next base: position 48,049 of record NZ_BCQB01000016.1, on the reverse strand, counting down.
GAAATTAGGCTTTCAAATCGAAGCTACAATGAAAAGAGGAGCAAGGAAAGATAACGGAGAATTTCTCGATGTTTATCGAATGAGCTTACTGATTTAGTCTGGGATAGATAGGGCTATTGAAAAGCCAAGCGAATTTTAGGCTTGATGCAGCCCAGCCTTTTCACAACCTTACTCTCAGTGTTCAAAGAGCTGACCTTCGGCAATAAGTCAAAAAATCTCAAAACATGGAAAGCTGTTTCGAGATTTTCTTCCTTATTGCTCAGGTCAAAGCGTTCTTTTCACAACCTTATTCACGGTGTTCAAAGAGCTGACCTTCGGCAATAAGTCAAAAAATCTCAAAACATGGAAAGCTGTTTCGAGATTTTCCTTCTTATTGCTCAGGTCAAAGCGCTCTTTTCACAACCTTATTCACGGTGTTCAAGAAGCAACTCCTCAGCAATAAGCGCTAGATTTCCAAAATATGAGAAGCTATTTTAGAAATCTAGTTCTTATTTGCTCGGAGCTGGACGCTTCTTTCACAACCTTATTTCAAAGTAACCAATTTCTTCAATGGGTCTGTTCCAAAGTGTTTTTCTTGGTAGAGTAAGATTTCTGCACAGGCACGGCTGTCTTCTAGCGCATCGTGGTGGTTGTTTAGAGTAATGTTTAAATTCTCACACACTGTATTCAATCGATGATTGGGCATTTCTGGGAATAAGCGACGGCTGGTTTTTACTGTACATAACGATAAATAATTAGGTTGTGCTAATCCATAGTAATCTAAACAACCAGCTAAAATTTTTGTATCAAAAGCGGCATTATGCGCCACGACTAAACGGTTCTGTTGGAAATATTTTTGGATTCCTTGCCAGACATCAGGAAACTTGGGCGCATTTCTGACATCTTCCTGGTGGATACCATGGATCTGGACGTTTCGCCAGAAGAATGGTGTTTCTGGTTGGATCAACGTATAATACTCATCGACGATCTGACTGTTTTGAACCATCACTAAGGCTAAAGAACAAGCACTGTGAGCTTGATGATTCGCTGTTTCAAAGTCCATTGCGACAAAATTCATATTCATAAAACCTCCTTAAAATAGCAAGACTAACATATATAATCAATAAATGAAATGGTTAGTTGAAAGTATGTAGGAATGATCGAAAATAAGATAAAAAACGGTCTTTTCCTAAGTACAAAGATGAAAGATCAGTAGACTAAATTCTCCCAGAAAACAGTTCGCTAGAGAGACTAGCATTTTGCTGTTTTTTGAGAGAACTTATTTTAACAAGGGCTCAAGTTAAATCTAATTCAACTGGGCAATGGTCGCTCCCCATGATCGTTGTGTGGATTTTTGCATCTGCTAAACGTGGTGTGAGATCATCACTTGTCAAAAAGTAATCGATGCGCCACCCGGCATTATTTTTTCTGGCATTGAAGCGATAACTCCACCATGAATAAACGCCTTCCTGATCAGGATAGAAGTGTCGGAAGGTATCAACGAATCCATTCGCTAATAGATGAGAGAATGCTTCACGTTCTTCCATCGTGAATCCAGCATTTTTTTGATTGGTTTTCCAATTTTTCAAATCAATATTCTTATGGGCAACATTCAGATCCCCGCAGATGATTACAGGTTTTTGTTTTTTCAATTCTTCTAAATAAAGATAAAATGCTTTTTCCCATTCTAGACGATAGTCTAAACGTTTCAATTCACTTTGAGAATTAGGCGTGTAGCAAGTAACCAAGAAAAATTCAGGATATTCTAAAGTGATCAACCGGCCTTCTTGATCGTGAACATCGATACCCATACCATATGAAACATTCAAAGCAGGTTCTTTGGCAAAAATTGCAGTACCAGAGTATCCCTTTTTTTCAGCATAGTTCCAGTATTGATGATAACCTGGTAGATCTAATTCAATTTGTCCAGCTTGCAATTTTGTTTCTTGCAAGCAGAAAAAATCTGCATCTAATTCATTAAAGACTTCAAGAAAATTTTTATTGACGATAGCTCGAAGTCCATTAACATTCCATGAGATAAATTTCAAATCAATACGCTCCTTTACTTTTATCTTGTGGCTCTATTGTACCTCATTTTCTTTAAAAATAGTGTAAGATAAGAGTAACTAAATTTTGGCTGGAGGAAAAGAAAATGAATATTGGAGTAGTCGGTGTAGGAAATATCGCAGAGAAAGCATATCTACCAACTTATGCAAAAAATCAGGGTGAAATCGATTTTTATTTTGCTACTAGAAATAAAGAAACCAAAAAAAGAATCCATGATCGATATGGATTTGAACATCTTTATGACACGATCGATGAATTGATTGAGCATAATATTGAAGCTTGCATGATCCATGCAGCGACAAGTGTCCATTATGAACTGGCAAAAAAATGTCTTGAAAACAAAATCCATGTCTACATCGACAAACCTTTGAGTGTCAATTTGGAAGAAGTGCAGGAATTACAAAAGTTAGCAGAAAAAAACAAAGTGATTTTGATGGTGGGCTTCAACCGCCGTTTCGCACCGATGGTAGAAAAACTGAAAGCAATCCCTGATAAAAGGATCATCCAATTACAGAAAAATCGCATAGCCGCTCAAGAGACAACAGAATATGTCATTTATGATTTATTTTTGCACTTAGTTGATACTGCTGTTTATTTGTTGGATGAACCCGTCGTGCAAATGAAGTGCCAGATCAAAGAAACACAAGAATTTTTGGATCATGCGATTTTACAGTTAGAAACAGCAAACCAAACAGCTATTTTGGTCATGGATCTAGTTAGTGGTGCAAATACGGAACGCTACCAAGTGACTAGTCCTAGTGGTACGTATGAAGTCAATGATTTAACAGAGATGGTCATCCAGACAGCGAATGGCGTGGAACTAGAAAAATTTGGTGATTGGGAAAATACGTTGGTCAAACGTGGGTTTGAGCCCATGGTCCAGTCATTTTTTGCACAAATAAAAACAGGTGCAATAAGAAGCGAAGGGTTACGGCAAGAAAACATCTACCAAAGTCATGCTTTTTGTGAAGAAATGTTACGGAAACAAATCAGACACCAGATGTGAGGTAGACTGGTAAGTTTGTTTTAAGCGTGATAAAATGATGAGGACGTTTGAAAAGAAAGGAAAATCCTCAGTGAATAAAGAAGACTTAGTTAAAAACTTACCAGAGATTGATCTGTTGTTTGATGAACCGTTGATGAATTATACCTTTACAAAAACAGGTGGACCAGCGGATGTGCTTGTTTTTCCGAAAACAAAAAATGAAGTAAAAGAAGTTGTTGATTATTGCAGAATCCACGATTTACCTTGGTTGGTGCTAGGTAATGCCAGTAATTTGATCGTTCAAGATGGTGGAATTCGCGGTGTAGTCTTGATGCTGACGGAAATGAAGGCAATACGAGTGGAAGGTTCAATGGTCGTTGCAGAAGCAGGGGCCAAATTGATCGATACGACATATGCAGCGCTTGATGCTTCTTTAACAGGGTTTGAATTTGCTTGTGGGATACCAGGAAGCATTGGCGGAGCCGTTTACATGAATGCAGGTGCTTATGGTGGCGAAATCAAAGATGTCTTTGCAGAAGTAGATGTCTTGTTGGCTGATGGTTCCATGAAAACATTGTCGAGTGAAGAGATGGCCTTTTCTTATCGTCATAGCGCTATCCAAGAGTTGAATGGGATCGTCTTAGAAGCAAGATTTCAATTGACAGCTGGTGATTTTGAAACGATCAAAGGCCGAATGGTGGAGTTGACAGAATTGCGTCAATCAAAACAGCCGTTAGAATATCCATCTTGTGGCAGTGTGTTCAAGCGTCCAGTAGGGCATTATACCGGACAATTGATCCAACAAGCTGGTTTGCAAGGATTAAAATGGGGCGGCGCTCAAATTTCTGAGAAACATGCAGGGTTTATTGTCAATATCGATCATGCCACAGCTACTGATTATACTGAGTTGATTGCGCATATCCAAGAAGTGATCAAGGAAAAATTCGATGTGACTTTGGAAACAGAAGTACGCATCATTGGTGAAAAAAAGAGTATAACAACACGCGGGTAATTATAAGTAAGAGCAGCTAGTAATCAAAGTTGCTCTTTTTTATTACAAAAAAGAAGAAACGAATGACAAATGAAAGGGAGTGAAGGGATGTTAGACAAACAAGTACCTTACGCAGAAATTTGGATGGTCCGTTCTATCGATACAGAAGTACCTTCTGTTCCATTAGCAGACGGATATCATTTTGAGTATTATCAGCCAGGAGATGAAAGCGATTGGGTAAGAATCGAATGTGCAGTCGGAGAGTTTGAGAATGAGAAAGAGGGTCATATTTATTTTCAACGTTCATTTGCGCCATATCCGGAAGAGCTTAAGAAGCGAATGTTGTTCGTTGTGAATGATCTGGGAGAGAAAGTTGGGACTTGTACCGCATGGTTCAAAGAGCGTTTTGACGGAACTTACCCACTTTTCCACTGGTTGGCTGTTATCCCTGAGCATCAGGGGAAAGGGTTGGCAAAAGCTTTGACAGTAGAAATACTTACTCTTTTCCAAAAAGCAGAACTACAACGGCCTATTTACCTACATACGCAAACTTGGAGTCATCCAGCAATCAAGTTGTATCAAAAATTAGGATTTTCACTTCTTTCTGAAAATTTTGATGGTAGTGAGAATCCAGATTATCCATTAGCAATGGAAGTTTTGAGACGTCTAGAAAAGTAAAAAGGAATTATAATGAACGGAAATTATTTTGTGGAAGAAAAAAGGCTGGAAGAAAAATGTAATCTCAAGGAATGAGAAAAAGATGCAAGAAAATTATTTTTCCACTTTTCTCATAATATCGGCTGTTTTTTTCGAATAGTTTATAAATGTTTCTGTGATTTACTTCAACAAAGAGGGCAAGACAATTTCACTTTTATCTTACCCTCTTTGTGTAGTATTCAAAAATATGTGTAATCACTGATGTATCAAAGCACTTTGCGAGTGTATCACTTGGCTTTTCTAGGAATAAAGTTCCTGATAAAGGTGAATTTTCGATAATCATTACGACTGTAAAGATAGCCGAAGATACTAAAGGTCAAAGCGCCAATAAAATTGACAAATAGATCCTTCATCGTATCCATGATACCGATATCTAAATAGCCACCAGAAATGGTATATGTTTCAGATTTTCCATCATCGGTCTTATACTCAACCTCGGTTTTTTCAATATTGGGGATGGTGTGAACAGTATTTCCATCTTTACTGAGTTCTACGCTATTTATTTGTTGAACAAGTGTGTCCTTTTGCATATCTAATTGGAATAAATGATCGGCTGAGAATTCAACAAATTCCCAAGCGACACCAACGGTCATTGAAAAACAAAAAGAAACAATAGCAAGAAGCAAAGGGGTCAAATTCATTGTTTTTGTATTTTTGTTGAGTAAATAGACCAATGAAAAGCCTACTCCACCAGCTAAAAAGCCGCTTAATGCATGAAGAAATGTGTCCCACATAGAAAAATACCCATAAAAATCGCTCAATTCGCCTAAGACTGTCGAACTAAAAATAAAAGAAATTAAAATGATTTCTAACATATTAGGGATCTGGATCTTAAGTATTTTTTCTAAGAGATAAGGTATTTCAAATAAAACTAAAGTGAGTAATAACAGAAATGTATTGCCCATGTTTTGTTGGATCAATTGATCGACTAACATGATTGTGACGATGGCACGTAAGAGGATATAGATCCCGTGAGTGACTCTGCCAGCAGTTTTTGTACCATTCATAAAAAATCGTTTAATATAATTCATCATTTAACTCCTTCACGTATATTAGAGATTATACTAGTTATCAAGAACGAACCACAACTTTTTGAACTGGATACAGCAAATAATTAGTTGAAAGAGAGTCAAGTGACAAATTTTTTCGAAAGGAAAAACGAACGCAAAATGGTCGATAAGAAAGCTTTTTATTCACATTAATTGTTTTTTTAGCCTGATTATCAAGAAAGATTAAAAACATAGTTGATATTGTGAAAAATTTCACTTATTATAAGGGGGAAGAATTACTTTAGGAGGGAAAAAATGAAAAAAGTAGTAAAAAGTTTAGTGGTTTTGACATCCGTGTTGGCAATGGGAGCATGTAGCCCTGATAAAAAGGAAACCGCGACTTCATCAAGTACGAAAGCAACAGAGAAAACAGAAGCTACATCAGGGGCATCGGAACAATCCTATACAGACCCAACAGAAATGAAAAAAGCGTACGATATCGTTATCGTTGGTGCTGGTGGTGCGGGGATGTCGGCAGCAATCGAAGCGAAAGATGCTGGATTAAATCCTGTTATTTTTGAAAAAATGCCAGTTGCTGGTGGAAATACATCTAAATCATCAAGTGGTATGAATGCGTCAGAAACAAAATTCCAAAAAGAAAATGGAATCAATGATTCAAATGATGCTTTTTATGAAGAAACATTAAAGGGAGGCGGGGGAACAAATGACAAAGAACTTCTTCGTTATTTTGTTGATCACTCAGCCGATGCAATCAACTGGTTAGATCAAAATGATATCAAGTTAGATAATTTAACGATCACAGGTGGAATGAGTGAAAAAAGAACGCATCGCCCATCTGATGGCTCAGCAATCGGTGGCTACCTTGTTGAAGGATTACTAAAAAATGTCCATGAAAGAAACATTCCGATTTTTGTAAATACAGATGTCACTGACATCAAAGAAAACGATGGAAAAGTCAATGAAGTGATTGTCCAAGTCCAAGGGGAAAAACCTAAAGATATTACTGGTAAAGCCATTATCGTAACCACAGGCGGATTCGGTGCTAATGGAGAATTTATCAAAAAATATCGTCCTGATCTAGAGGGCTACGTTACCACCAACCAATCTGGCTCAACCGGTGACGGAATCACAATGATCGAAAAATTAGGCGGACAAACTGTTGATATGGATAAAATTCAGATCCATCCGACGGTTCAACAAGATGAAGGTGTCTTGATCGGAGAAGCGGTTCGTGGCGAAGGGGCAATCTTAGTCGATCAAACAGGAAAACGGTTTGTCAATGAGTTGGATACAAGAGATAAAGTATCTGCTGCTATCACAGCGTTACCAGAAAAATCGGCATATCTGATCTTTGATCAAGGTGTGAGAGACCGCGCGAAAGCAATTGATTTTTATGAGAAAAAAGGCTATGTGACTTCTGGAGAAAGTATCGAAGAATTAGCAGAAAAAATGAATCTTCCAAAAGAGGATTTGTCTCAGACGATAGAAACTTGGAATACAGCTGTTGCGGCGAAAAAGGATGAACAATTTGATCGGACAACAGCGATGGATCATGATCTGTCACAACCTAACTACTATGCAATCAAAATTGCTCCAGGAATCCATTACACGATGGGAGGAATAAAAATCAATACGAATACGGAAGTATTGAATAAAGAAGAACAACCAATCACAGGGTTATACGCTGCGGGTGAAGTAAACGGCGGACTACATGGAAATAACCGTATTGGCGGTAATTCAGTCGCTGAGATCATTATTTTCGGTCGTCAAGCTGGGATACAAGCAGCAAAATATGCAGCTGAAAATTGAGATAAAAGTTTTAACTTGCTCGTTGAGGAAGAGGAAATTTAAGTGCCTATATAAAGAATCAACTGTAAACGAACGAGCTAATTGATTTCTTTATTATTGCAAGATAGCAAGCCGTAAATCACGAATCTGGTTTTAGCCGTTTTTGTGATTTACGGCTTATTTTAATACCTTAATTCAGGATATGAAGAAAGCAGACTAGCACTAAACAAGTCGCTATGCTTCATCCGGTTCGAAAAATATGAAAGTTTAAAATTTATTGTTGAAAGTTCCTTTTGTCTAAAAAAAGTTTTTCGTTTTTTTAATAATTTCCTATCGGTTTACTAGAAAATTTTATATAATCAATTAAGAAAGCGTTTTCTTTTTTGTCGATGTTTTTTGCAAGGTAGTTTGACTTATAGAATAGGAGGGAAAAAATGAATAAAATGCAGCTTTATACGTTCCTTTTACTGACTGTAATGGGTACATTGGTTTTTTCTACAAAAGTATCAGCGCAAGTCCAGAGTGGTTCTCCCAAGATGATGGTCTATTATCGTGCTTGGCGAGATAAAGAAATGAAAGGCGTTAATACTAGTTTGACAGATGAAAATTGGTTATCGATGGAAGATATTCCTTATGGTATTGATATTGTGAATATTTTCAGTTACGTTCCTGAAGGACAAGAAGTTGCGGCGGCACCGTTTTTCAAAAAATTAAAAGAAAGCTACGTACCAACTCTTCATGCCCGTGGTGTGAAATTAACGAAAGCAATCGATTATTCTGTGCTATTGAAAATACCATATAGTGGTACTTTTCCGACGGAACAAGAATTTGACGCATATGCGAATCAACTATTAGATGAATATGTCCGTGCCTATGGTATAGATGGTTTAGATATTGATATGGAGACATTCCCTAGTCAAGCTGATATTGCTTTGTCTGATGGAGTGATTCGAGCATTAGCACGCTATATCGGACCATCAGCGAATAATAATACCGTTTTTGTTTACGACACGAATGGTTCAAATACAGGTCCATTACAAAATGTCGCCGAACATTTTACCTATTTAGGGTATCAGCAATATGGCTCTGATGCAGGTAGAACAGCAAAGGCAATCAATGACTATGAAAAATTGATTCCCAAAGAACGATTCATGCCTGGACTGTCTTTTCCTGAAGAACAAGATCATAATCGTTGGTATGATACAGGAGAACCTTACGAACAAAGTAATTTATACAAAGTAGCGAAGTATACGGCAGACAATCATCTCTACGGGCTGTTCCTTTACGCATTGGATCGGGATGGCCGTACGTACAATGAGCATGACTTGAATCATGTCATTCCTTCTAATTTTTTATGGACGAAGACAGCAATTCTAGAAGCGAAAGGCTTTACCTTGGAGCAAGCGAAAAAGATAGCGAACCACCACTGGAAGCGTATAGGGAACAACGATTTGAATCAAGCAGTTGTGGAAGAAAAGATCAACCAAGCAAAATCAATCTATGAAGTAAATAAAGTATTACTAGGATCAAGTGGACACTTTGGAACGGATGGGGTGAGTACTGAGTATGATCCAATTTACGAATGGTCATTGATGAATTGATCGATTGGCACTAAACAAAACCAGCAAGTAGCGACCTGATAGGTAACTGCTTGCTGGTTTTTGTATTTTTTTATGATTGAATCGTTAAAATGATTTTTCCAATGTTTTTATTGGCTTCCATATATTCATGTGCTTCTTTTACTTGTTCAAGAGGAAAAGTACTATCTATGATCGGCTTTACTTGACCATCTGCAAGATAAGGGCCTACATTGTCCATGAATTCTTGGGTCAATTGTGCTTTATAGGAATCGCTACGGGGAGTTAACAAAGTGCCTATCAGCTGCACCCGTTTTGAGATCAATATGCCCAAATCTATTTCTGGAACGATGGTGCCGCCTAGCATGCCAATCAAGACCCATCGGCCATCAACTGCGATCGAAGCGAGATTTTTTTGCCAATAAGAAGCACCAATAAAATCTAAAATGACATCCACGCCTCGACCGTTCGTTATTTTTTGAACTTCTTTTTCAAAGTCTTGAGTTTTATAGTTGATCAGTTCATCTGCGCCCAGTTCTTGACAAAAAGCAAGCTTTTCGGTTGAACCAGCGGTAACGATCACTTTTGCCTTCGACAATCGTTTAGCTAATTGAATGGCTGCTGTACCAACACCACTAGCGCCTGCATGGATCAATACGGTTTCATGTTCTTGCAGTTTTCCTAACCAATAAAGGGTCTGGTAAGCAGTAAGAAACACTTCGGAGATTCCAGCAGCAGCCACGTAATCTAAAGAGTCGGGAAGCAAAATTGCTCGATCAGCAGGCATGACAGCATATTCGGCATAGCCACCTAAATTAACTAAGCCGCAAACCCTTGCTCCAGGAGTGAATTTGCTGTCTTCACTCTTGTTCTCAATGACCTCACCTGCAACTTCTACGCCTAAAATGGGATAAGGCGGTTCTTGATCCGTTGATTCCCGGCGCATGATATCGGTCCGATTCACTGCTGCAGTGTGGACTTTGATCAAAAGCTGTCCTTTTTCAGGGCGTGGTTTGGGTGCATCGATTTCTTGAAGGACATCAACTGCTCCCGGTTGTTTGAACGTTATTGCCCGCATAAAATTATTCCCCCTGATGCCAGTTTTTAAGAGTACTTGAAAGGTCATCTTTGCCTTCAGATACTACGATCGTTGTTTTTTTGATTTCTGGTTGGTCGACCAAAGCAGTCAAAACGGCTGCGACAGTTTTACGGCTAATAGTTTTGGCAGTTTCTTCCGTTGGTTTGGCTAATTGAACGGGTGTCACTTCCTCGTCATTTGTCAATGAAACGGGTTGGATAATGACATAATCTAAAGAAGTACGATTCTTGAGCCATTCGTCTGCATAATGTTTCGTGATGTAGTAGTCGATCATCGATTCTGGCCATTTGCTTCGATCATCTGCAAAGACAGCACTGATCATCAAATAGCGGGATACATTGGCAATTTCTGCTCCGATCATTGTTTTGATTGCACCATCTAGATCAACTTGTAAAAGATTTTTCCCTTGAGAACCAGCGGTGAAAATCAACACATCACTCCCTTTAAATGACTGTGCCATTTCTTCAGGAGTCCATGTTAAATCGAAAGAAACATAGCTGACATTCGAATCCTTTACAAAAGATTGAGTTGCGACATCTCTGACACCAGCAACGACTTGATGTTCAGAGGTTGCAAGTTCTTTTATTAAGTGGCGGCCAATTTGTCCATTGGCACCTACGACAAAAATTTTCATTTTAATCTTCCTTTCTTGTAGCAATCAAAACAATGATAACACTAATTTGAAATTTTGTTAGATTTGAACTCTTAAAATATCGGTGGTTTTTTAGTAGATTTGGCAGCTGATTTTAATTATAAAATAAAAAGCTTGTTCATCCGTAAAGAGCGTGGGACAAAAGTAAGAAATACTTTTGTCTCAACCTCATAAAGATAAACAAGCTTTTGTATGCGACTAGATCTTTGGTTGTGGATTCGTACGGATCAAACGGAGCAATACGCTGCAAACACCTGCAGTTGCGAGTCCTGCAACGATGGCTTCTGGGACTCCACTGGTGAAAATAACCGCTAGAACAGCGGAATAAACAGCGTTGATATTTTTGCCGATCACTTGAGCATAGTCTTGCTGGAATAAGAAATAAATCATGTTCATCACTAGGATCGTATTCACAAGTGATCCTGCTAGACCAGCAATAAAGAGAGAAACAGTATTGGCTTTGTTTTTGATCAGTTTTTGCATTCCTTTAAAGACGAAGTAAGGAACGATTCCAATAAGGATCCGTGGGATAAAAGCAATCAGCAATGCTTTTAAACTGCCATGATCTGTGCCGATCACTGGAATGAACGGCGAAAAAACAAAAGATAAAGTTGTTTGTACTACCGTGCTACGAATCATACTGATCAAGCCGAAAGTCCCGCCTAAAAAAGCACCTAAACGAGGTCCAAGAACGATAGAAGCAATGATCACAGGAATATGCATCGTCGTGGCATTGATGGGCCCTATGGGAATAAAGCCAAGTGGCGTTACAGCTAGTAAAATCAAAATTGCTAGAAACATAGCAGTCAATGTAAAGTTCTTTGTATTTTTCATGATTACTCCTTTTGATTTAAATCGTTCTGTTGTTGATTGTCGTAACGACTTGATCGATGATCACTTGGATATCCGCAAGTGCACCTTTACCAAAATCACCACAAGCCAGTAACGATTCTCTAGGTTCGATCTCTTGATAGCCCACCGATTTTAGAGTAGCTAGATTCTTTTGATTGATCGGATTTTGATACATATTGGTATTCATAGCTGGTGCAATCAACTTTGGTGTTTTAACAGGTAGTGCCATTGCGACAGTTGAGAGCAGGTCATCTGCGACTCCATTGGCTAGTTTTCCTAGGATATTCGTAGTTGCAGGAGCAATCAATAATAAATCTGCATGTTTTGCTAACTCGATATGATTGATGACACTCGGTTCTTTTTCTTGCATAACATCAGTATGTACTGCACGTTTTGATAAGGATTGTAAGGTAAGCGGAGTGATAAAGTGCGTACTGCTTTCTGTCATGATCACATCAACTTGATAACCAAGTTTTACGAGTTGGTTCGTAATATCTGCACTTTTATATGCGGAGATACTACCAGTAATGCCTAAAAGTATTTTTTTCATGGTTCATTCTCCTTTTTTGTGAATCAAGATGTCTTCTATTTTAACAAGCGTGCAAAAGGTGTCAACAAGTTGATTTTTTCTGAGGACCCAACATATCTTTTTAGAAAACTAATGAAATAAAAAGAATGTAGGTCCTTTTTACTGAAAATATCTAGCTTGATCCATCAGAGATATTCGTTTGGCTGATCGTCTGTACGATCAATTCAGCGATTTCTTGTTTTGTCTGAGCTTCTTTGACTTCGCCATTTGCTGAAAGCAAATAACCGTGGTGAGATTGCGCCGTGATTTCAGTGAGATCATTTGCCAATATATAGTCTGTGCGATTCTTTAGGATACTTTCTTGAGCGACTGCTAACAATTGTTCTTTTGAAACATCAACTAATAGCTTGAAGCCGATGATTTTAGCTGTTGGCTGCCACTCACGTAGACAACTGATGATTTTTGGCGTTTTTTTCAATACGATCACTAAATGTTCTGTATTAGAAGAAATCTTTTCATCTTGCTGAGGTACTTTTTCTTGTGTCATAAACCACTCAGAAAGAGTGTCAGGTGATAGTGGCTCTTTCGTTATCGATGTAGCCAATTGTTCTTCTGAAAGGCTAAAAGCTGGAGTGAAATCACTAACTGCCATGCTATGGATGATTGCATCATAGGTATTATTTTTCAATAATTCCTTTAGAACTGTAAAGAGTTCTAGTGTAGATTCAATCAAGTGCAACGTGATTTTTTCATGTGTTTCTGGCTTCACAGCATTTGCGGTTGTAACATAGTCGATCCTCGCAGAAGAAGAATGTACAAAAGTTTCGGCAATCGTTTTTCCAAGGCGACCAGTGGAATGATTCGTGATCGATCGGACTTGGTCGATTTTTTCGCTAGTGCCACCAGCAGTGATCAATATCTTCATTTTTGCCCACCTACATTTACTAAAGTTCGTCCTTGATGTGTACCAGACAAAAGCTGTTGAGTGATTTCTGGCAGCTCTTCAAGGGAAATCTCTTTGACACGTAGGACATCTGTAATGGTCAAATCTGCTAATTGTTGCCAAACTCGGCTACGATCAGCGTGGGGAACATTTACCGAATCGATCCCAATCAATTGGATATTCCGCAAGATAAACGGTAAAACAGTTGTTTCAAGTTTTATACCACCGGCATTCCCACATAAAGCGGCTGCCCCATTATAGGAAATCAGAGGAAGAAGTTTCGCCAATTGAGTTCCGCCTACTGTATCGATCAGATAGTCGATCTGCTGTGTGCCCAAAGGTTTTGTTTTTTCTGGTAAGAACTCTTCTGGAGAAACAACCTCTGTTGCACCTAGATCAGTTAACCAATCTGTCGTTTGTTTTTTCCGTGTCAAAGCAATAACAGAAGTAAAGCCAAGTTGATGTAATAGAGCAATAGCCACACTGCCAACGCCACCAGTAGCACCGCTTACAACGATTTTGTCTGTTTTATTCATCCCTTGATCGATTAGTGCATTGACACATAAAGCAGCTGTGAAACCGGCCGTGCCTAAGATCATTGCTTGGCGGGAAGTCAAATTAGCTGGCAATGGAACGATCCAGTCTCCTGGTACCTTCTGATATTGACTGTACCCACCTGGATGAGAAACTCCAAGTCCATAGCCTGTGACAAGTACAGGGTCACCTGACTGATAGCGTTCATCTTGACTTTCTACAACGATGCCCGCCAAATCGATGCCTGGCGTCATAGGGTAAGAGCGGATCACACCACCTGCTTCACTACTTGCTAGTGCGTCTTTGTAATTGACGTCTGAGTATTCTACTTTAATAAAGACTTCACCATCTTCTAAGAGCGGCTTTTCTTGTTCAACGATAGCGGAATGGAAGGTAGGCACATTCTCTATTTGAAGCGTTTTAAATTTATTCATGTATGCGACTGTTCCTTTCAAAATTTTCTTTTATCATACCATAAAGTTCTCCTTTTTATGGGGATTCGCTGTGCTTTTATTACCAAAAAAAAAGAAATTTAGTAACTAGGAAAATGTTGGACTTTTTTGAAGAATTTTTTTGTAAAAAGGGTTGTCTTTTTAACTAAAATTTGTATACTAGTACGAGTGATAGTAAACTCCGTGTTTACTATTAGAAAACTTCAATGAGGAGGAATGAGATGGAGATTGGTGATAAGCTAAGGAATCTACGGATCCAAAAAAATTTGACTCAGGAAGAATTAGGCGAACGGACAGATTTGTCCAAAGGCTATATTTCTCAGCTGGAACGAGATTTAAGTTCCCCATCAATGGAAACTTTTTTTTCTATTCTTGAAGTACTCGGTGTGACACCTGAAGAATTTTTCCATCAAGATACTGTGAATCAGCAAGTGGTTTATTCAAAAGAAGACCACACGATTTATCAAGATGAGGAAAATGGCTACGAATTAGAATGGCTTGTATCAGATTCAAATGAAAAAGAAATGGAACCTGTCTTATTGATTTTTGAAAAGGCAGGAGAATATAAAACATTCGAACCTTCACGATCAGAAACGTTTATTTTTGTGTTGGAAGGGGAATTAGAGTTAAGCTTAGGAGAGAAAAAATACGTAGCGCAAGCAGGACAATCAATTTATTATCAGGCAACAAAGCACCATCAGTTACGGAATCATCAAATGAAACGGACCAAAGCATTGATTGTTGCTACACAATCGTATTTGTAATTTAGGAGGTTAAATAGTGGGAAAACCAATTATTTCATTTGATCAAGTAGTGAAACGCTACGACGATGAATCAATTTTAAAAAATGTAAGTTTCGAGATCGAACAAGGAAAATTTTACACATTGCTTGGTCCTTCTGGCTGTGGTAAAACAACGATTTTAAGAATCATTGCAGGCTTCACGGAAGCGACAGAAGGCGATATTTATTTTGAAGGAAAAAGACTAAATGACTTGCCAGCCAACAAGCGCCAAGTAAATACGGTTTTCCAAGATTATGCGTTGTTTCCACATATGAATGTCTTCGATAACGTTGCCTTTGGTTTGAAAATCAAGAAAATGAATAAAGCCGAAATCGAAAAAAAAGTAAAAGATGCGTTGCGGATGGTCCAACTGCCAGGATATGAAACCCGTGAAATCAGTGAAATGTCCGGTGGCCAAAGACAAAGAGTTGCGATTGCCAGAGCCATCGTGAATGAACCTAAAGTCTTATTGCTAGATGAACCACTGTCTGCATTGGATCTAAAGTTGCGTACAGCGATGCAGTATGAATTAAGAGAATTACAACAACGATTAGGAATCACCTTTATTTTTGTAACTCACGACCAAGAAGAAGCACTAGCGATGAGTGATGAAATCTTCGTCATGAATAAAGGGAAAATCGTGCAAAGTGGAACCCCAGTCGATATCTACGATGAACCAATCAGTCATTTTGTTGCGGATTTTGTTGGAGAAAGCAATATCGTCAATGGGGTGATGATCGAAGACAATTTGGTGGAGTTTGTTGGTAAACAATTTGAGTGTGTAGATGGTGGGATGCGGCCTAATGAACCAGTAGAAGTGGTATTGCGCCCAGAGGATCTGACAATCACTACTCCAGACAAAGGAAAACTAGTCGTGACTGTTGATACACAACTCTTCCGCGGCGTCCATTACGAGATCATTTGTTACGATGAACAGCAAAATGAGTGGATGGTCCACTCCACAAAGAAAGCCAAAGAAGGTAGTCAAGTTGGCTTAGCCTTTGAACCAGAAGATATCCATGTGATGCGTTTCAACGAGACGGAAGAAGAATTCGATGCTCGTTTGGAGAGCTATGAAGAGTAAGGAGGGACAATAATGAAAACAATGCGTAGAATCTATTCAGTCCCTTATATCTTATGGTTAGGATTGTTTGTTATTGCGCCAGTTTTGCTGATCATTTATCAATCTTTCTTTGATATGAACGGTCAGTTCACTTTGAGCAACTATGCCGCATATTTTACGTCAGGTACTTATTTATCAATGACACTTAATTCAGTTTGGTATGCTTTTTTGATCACTTTTTTTACTCTTATCATCAGTTACCCAACTGCCTATTTTTTAACTAAACTAAAACATAAGCAGCTGTGGTTGATGTTGATCATCTTACCGACATGGGTCAATTTATTATTAAAAGCGTATGCCTTTATTGGAATCTTTAGTATTCATGGAAGTGTCAACCACTTTTTTGACTTTTTAGGAATCGGCCCAAGGCAGATTTTGTTTACAGACTTTAGTTTTTTATTTGTAGCTACTTATATAGAAATTCCTTTTATGATCATGCCAATCTTCAATGCGCTAGAAGAGATGAATCCTTCGTTGATCAGTGCTAGTCGTGATCTAGGAGCAAATAATTTTGAAACATTCCGTCGAGTCATTTTTCCATTATCTTTAAATGGTGTGAAGAGTGGTGTGCAAGCTGTGTTTATCCCATCCTTGTCATTATTCATGCTGACGCGTTTGATTGGCGGAAATCGAGTGATCACACTAGGTACAGCAATCGAACAGCATTTCTTGGTAACTCAAAACTGGGGAATGGGCTCAACAATCGGCGTTATTCTGATCATTGCCATGTTTATCGTTATGTTACTCACGGGTGAGAAGAAGAAGGGAGGCCGTTCACGATGAAAAAAATCAAATGGTCTTATCTTTACCTAGCAATTGTTTTTCTTTTGTTATATCTGCCGATTTTTTATTTGATTTTTTATTCCTTCAATGCTGGTGGCACGATGAACAGTTTCACTGGTTTTACGTGGGAAAATTACCAAGCAGTCTTTGACGATACGCGGTTGATCATCATTGTACTGAACACGTTTATGTTGGCTTTCTTATCAGCTTTGATTGCGACGATCATTGGAACATTTGGAGCAATGGGCATCTATTACACGAAAAAAAGGCAAGCAAGAACGGCTCTGCTAAGTATGAACAATATTTTACTCGTTTCACCCGATGTCATCATTGGTGCTAGTTTCTTGATCTTCTTTACTTTATTAGGATTTGGCCTAGGATTTCAAAGTGTTTTACTCTCACATATTGCCTTTAGTATTCCTATCGTCGTTCTGATGGTATTGCCGAAGCTACAGGAAATGAATGATTCGATGGTTGATGCTGCAAGAGATTTGGGTGCCAATAATCTGCAAGTTGTAAAAAATATCATCTTGCCGTTTCTTTCGCCTGGGATCATTGCAGGCTATTTCATGGCGTTTACGTATTCACTAGATGATTTTGCAGTAACCTTCTTTGTTACTGGGAATGGCTTCACGACCTTATCCGTAGAAATCTACTCACGCGCGCGCCAAGGAATCAGTCTGGAAATCAACGCATTAAGCGCACTTGTTTTCCTATTTTCAATGATTCTTGTAATTGGCTACTATTTCATTAGCAAAGAAAATCGTCCGAAAAAATTAAGAAAGAACCGTCGCGGACGTGAGGAGGTGGCACGTTTACGATGAAAAAATTACAATCATTATTCATTGGTATCCTAGTCATCATCGTGGTTTTGCTTTTTGGCGTTCGTCAACTAGAGAAAGCCAGCGGGATGAGTGGTGCTAAGATCGTCACGATCTACAACTGGGGGGACTACGTTGATCCTAGCTTGATCACTAAATTTGAACAAGAAACTGGCTACAAAGTTAACTATGAAACGTTTGATTCAAATGAAGCAATGTTCACGAAGATCCAACAAGGGGGAACGAATTATGATATCGCCATCCCTAGTGAATATATGATCCAAAAAATGATCAAAGAAAAACTTGTGCTACCGTTAGATCATACAAAAATCAAAGGATTAGCAAACATTGATGATCGCTTTTTGAATCAGGATTTTGATCCAAACAACACCTATTCCGTCCCTTATTTTTGGGGAACATTAGGTATCGTTTACAATGATAAAATGTTCAAGGAAAATGAGATCAAACATTGGGATGACTTGTGGAAACCAGAATTGAGAGATAGCTTGATGCTGATCGATGGCGCACGAGAAGTAATGGGACTTTCATTAAATAGTCTTGGCTACTCATTGAACAGCAAAAACAGAGATCAGTTAAATGAAGCGGCCAACAAGTTGAACCAGATGACCCCTAATATCAAAGCAATCGTTGCAGATGAGATCAAAATGTATATGATCAATGAAGAAGCCTCTGTGGCAGTCACTTTTTCCGGTGAAGCAGCAGATATGATGTCTGAAAATGAACATTTGCATTACGTGATCCCCTCAGAAGGCTCAAATCTATGGTTCGATAATATCGTTATGCCGAAAACAGCTAAAAATAAAGAAGGCGCCTATGACTTTATCAACTTCATGTTAGAACCAGAAAATGCAGCGCAAAATGCCGAATACATCGGTTATTCAACACCAAATAAAAAAGCAAAAGCATTATTGCCAAAGGAGATTTCTGAAGATGAACAATTTTATCCTTCAGACGACACGATCTCCCACCTAGAAGTTTATGAAGACCTCGGACCAAAATATCTAGGCATCTATAATGACTTGTTCTTGGAATTCAAGATGTATCGGAAATGATGGCAAAACTCAATAAAACAGGAAGAATTTGAAGGACTGGAACAATAAGGAGATTCTGAATTCTTTCAACTGAAAATACGGTGTTCACGAGCTAACTCCTTCGACATTAATTCAAAATTTCTCTTTAATGCTCGGAGCTAAACAGCTCGCTTACAACCTCTGTTTTCCAATTTTCTACCAAAAGCGTCTTTTTAGGCGCTTTTTTTGTGTTATTTTATCTTTTATACTAGTGATTTTCTACCAGAGTAAAATTAAATAAAATACTGATTTTGTACCAACTTTAACTCTTTTTCTTCTTTGTTTTTTGGTGATTGGGTCGATGCCCAGACTAATATCTAATAAATAGCCATTATCAACTTTTTAATCATACTCCTACCTCTGTTAATAAAAATATCTCTTATTCATTATAGAACGTTCGTTCTGTATCGTGTAGGCTAATTTTAGTTATAATACTTCTCTAAAATTTAATAGGTTACTTCAAACTGAAACGATTATGCTCCTAATACCACTTTTTATGAAAAAAACAGGGATATTAAATCATATATGTTATTATTTTCACATAATTTTTGATATTTTAATTAATTTTATTAGGAGGGTAATTTTTGAATCAGTATAGCTATTTTATCTTAATAATAGCAGTATTATTGCTTCTAAATATTTGGATTTTTGATAAGAGTAGAAATGCAGGAATAGGATTTAGAACGAAACGGAGTATGTCTTCTAACAAAAACTGGGTATATTCACAAACTATTTTTTATGGAGGAATCATTGTAATTAGTTTATTTTCTTTAATTCTTTATTTTTTCAATATAATAAATGTTTCTGTGTCAAATTTTATATCTATTATTGGAATCGTTATTTCTGCAATTATTACACAACTATTTCTAGTATATGGAGACAAGTCTGAAAATGGGAAAAAATAAACAAGAAAAAGCTATTATGCCGAGCAGTGCAGGAATTATTACTACTTATAAATGTACAGCAGAATGTGAAGATTGCTGTTTTAATTGCTCTAGAAAAAAAACTTCCATAATGAATACACAACAGTTGATTCATATTATTGAGGAATTAATCTCTCTAGAGTCTGTGAAGGTTATTGTTTTTACTGGTGGTGAAGCAACGTTACTAGGTAATACGCTAATAGAAGGAATAAATTATGCAACTAAAAATGGATTAGCAACTAGGCTTGTTACAAATGGTCATTGGGCATCTAATCCAGTTAGAGCAGAGAAATATGTTAAAAAACTAAAAGATGCAGGATTAAAAGAAATTAATTTTTCAACAGGTGATCAACACCAAAAGTATGTGCGAGTAGACAAGGTACTGTTAGGTTCATTAATGGCTATAGAGCAAGATATACCAGTTTCTATATCGTTAGAAACGCACAGGTTTGCAAAATTCCGTGAAAATGATTTGAAATCAAATCCAATATTTAAAAAAATTATGGATTCAAAAAATAAAGATTTATTTACTTATATTTGTTCTTCTTAGATATCTATAAAAAACATAGATAAATACGGCCATAATAACCATGAAATAAATTTAAGTGAACTGGATTATGGATGTGATAATCTCTACTCAAATATTTCTGTTGATTCTAATAATAATATCTATAGCTGTTGCGGATTAACGATTCATTCAATTAGAGAGATGTCGTTGGGAAATATAGAAAAGATACCGCTAGAAAAGGCGATAAATAAACAACTAGATGATTTAATAAAAAAATGGATTTTTTTAGTTGGGCCTTATCACATAATTAAAAAAGCTAAAGAGTGGAACGAAAAAATTAAAATCCCTAAACTTGGTCACCGATGCTTATATTGTGCATATATATATAATAATCCATTAGTAATGGAAACGATTAGAAATAATATAAGAATAATAAGTGATGAAATAGAGTCGAATTTTATTGAAAAAACGATTTTCTATAAAAATTTTAATTAAACGATATGGAGTAATAATTATGGATATGAATTTATTTAAAAAACTAAATCGATTAAGCAATGATCCGGAATTTAAACTTGCGTGTGAAAATGAAGACATGGATATAATACAACAATTACTTATACAAGCTCAAATAATTGTTCCTTTAGAACCTGTGGGACCATCTATTTCTAGAGCTGGTTGGTACTATACAAATCTTTATATAGTTGCTGAAGCTGTGGCAGCAGGTGTAGTGGCTGCTGTAGCAAATTTTGTAGTAGTGATGCCCTCAGTTCATTCTTCTGAATATACCTTACATTCACCAGTTTTACAGAATGTATTAAAGGTTATTAGTAGATATAGTAACCAAAATTTCACACAAAGAATGATGGAATGTTTTAATGAAATTGAAAGTAACTCATTTGCTTAATTTAGCTAAATATATCATGAAGTAAAAGGATTATGTTTTGTACAAAGTCATGATAAATCTATTTTTATTGAATTTTTAAACAAGTTGTATCGGAAATAAGCGCAAAGTCCTATAAAAAATCAGATACCTCTAAGGAATCAAAAACTTTCGTCTACAGGAACTAGTCGTATTATAATCGGCACATGTAACTGTACCTTTAGCCATTCTCTTTCCTTGCAAAGGTGACTAAAAAATGTTCTTTTATGATTTTTTAGTTGTTAGTGTCCTCTATCATGCTATACTTGTCCTATATATTTACAGCGAAAAGAGGATGAAAAATGAAAAAGATGGCAATGAAAGGTTTGGTATTGGGTGCAATGATGGTTGGTAGTTTTGTCATCGGTCAAGCAACTTTTGCGGATAGCTCTATTCCGATGTACCGTGTGTACAATCCTTATAGTGGCGAACATTTGTATACGCGCAGTACTGGCGAACGGGATAACTTGAAACGTTATGGTTGGCGGTATGAAGGTGTGGCATGGCAAGCACCAGAAAATGGGTCTCCGGTGTATCGTTTGTACAATCGTTCGAACGGCGAACATTTTTATACAACTAACGCTGGTGAGCGGGATCAAATCAGTCATACAGGTTGGACATATGAAGGAATTGCTTTTTATTCTTACAATGGAGCAAATGGTGTTCCTGTCACTCGTTTATATAACCGTCAAGTGAATTGGCACCATTATACGTTGGATCAAAATGAAAAGAATGTGATTTCTCGACAAGGCTGGAACATTGAAGGGACTGGTTGGTATGCAATGCCGAATAGCCAGGCAAATCCAACACCAGCACCAACAAATAATAAAGTATTAAATGTACCAGTAGTTTGGCAAGGAGATACGATGTTATGTGAAGGAGCATCACTATTGGAAGGATTGCACTATAAGGGAGTCGCAACCAATCAATCCTTAACAAGTTTCGTTAATTCGATGCCTAAAGCTTCAGATGGTAATCCAAATCATGGGTATTCAGGTGAATGGCGCTACAATGTAAATGGTACGTATCAAGGTATGATGGATGATCCAGTTGTGCAATGGGCGAAAAACGTAGGCGGAAATGCTGTGAATATCACAGGTTCTGGCACAAATGGCATCAAGAATGAAATCCGTAATGGCAACCCAGTTGTTACTTGGATCACGTATAACTACGCTTCTCCACAATTTAAGCAAATGCCTTGGGGACGTGCAGTCTGGAACGGACATGTGGTTCTAGTTGACGGCTTTAGAGATGGCGCATATCACGTGGTCGATCCTGTTTTTGGGGCAAAATGGATCAATGCTTCTACTTATGAGAACGCATTTAATGTTACAGGTATGGCAGTAGCTGTGAGATAAAAAATAATAAAGAAGGATACTGGAGCAAAAGAGCGCTGATTCAAGAAACAACAGAAAATAGTCAAAGTTTATTTTATAAAAAATTGACATTTTTCTGAAAAATGTTATCCTGATATCAATCAAATAACATCCGTTGAGAAGGAAAGTAAGTAATCAAGTTATTTTAAGAGAGGCTTCGTTTGGTGGGAGAAGCTAAATAAAAGATTAGTGAAAATGACCTTTTAGGATTTTTGCCGATATGTAGGCAAAAACGAAGAAGTCTCCCGTTAACGAGACCACTGATCAAATGGTCAGGTGAAGGGAAAGAGAAATCTTTCTAAATAAAGGTGGTACCACGAGCATAATCGTCCTTTTACTAGTATTTATTACTAGTAAAAGGGCTTTTTTTTATAAAATTCAAAGGAGTGTCGAATATGAATCAAACAATTCCATTTACAGTCGATCACGTAGGTAGTTTTCTACGTCCTAAATCAATCAAAGAAGCAAGACAAAGAGTGAAGGAAGGAACAACTACCAAAGAAGAACTTCGTGAAATCGAAAATGAAGAAATAAAAAAATTAGTAGCGAGCCAAAAGGCAGTTGGATTAAAGGGAATCACCGATGGAGAGTTTCGTCGAGGTTTTTGGCATATTGATTTTCTAGAAGGCTTGAATGGTATCGAAGGCTATGTACCAGAAACAGGCTATAATCAAAAATTCCACGGGAAAGCAGCGCCTTCGTACAATATCCGTGTAGCAGATAAAATCTCTTTTGATCCGAACCATCCTTTCTTAGATGATTTTACCTTTTTAAAAGAAGTTGTAGAAACAGATGGTACATCTGTAGCAAAAGCAACGATTCCTAGTCCAACAATGATTTTACGTCAAGAACTTTTATCAAATGATGGTACTTCTAAAATCAAAGAAGTCTATCCTGACTTAACAGAATTTTACGCTGATTTATCTAAAACTTATCAGGATGCTGTCCAAGCATTTTATGATAGAGGTTGTCGCTATTTACAATTTGATGACACGAATTGGGCCTTTTTAGCGGATAAAACAAAACGTGACTCACTTGAAGCAAAAGGGATCGATCCTGAGGAAGTTGCTGAAATCTGTACAACGATCATCAATGGGGCATTGGCGGATAAACCAGAAGATTTGACAGTGACAACACATATTTGTCGAGGAAATCATGCTTCATCATGGCTTTTTTCTGGTGGCTATGAACCGATTGCTAAAAATTTATTTGCAACAAATTATGATGGCTTCTTTTTGGAATATGACTCTGACCGAGCTGGTGATTTTTCTCCACTACGTTATTGGACGGATAAGAAGAGTAAAGTTGTGTTGGGACTGGTCACTTCTAAATTTCCAGAATTAGAAGATCCTAGTGAAATCAAGAAGCGTATTGAAGAGGCACAACAGTATGTGCCGTTAGAGAATTTAAGTATTAGCCCGCAATGTGGCTTTGCATCCACAGAAGAAGGAAATCGTTTAACGGAAGAAGAACAGTGGAAAAAAATCGAATTATTACAAAAAATCGCGACCGAAGTTTGGCAAGACAAGTAATAATTCAAGTGTTAGAAGAAGAGGTTGGGACAGAAGTGTTTAACTCCGAGAAATAAGAAGAAATTAACGAAAATTGCTTTTCAAATTTTTGTGAATTTCGGCTTATTTCCGAAGGAGTTACTTCTGCTCCCACCGTTTATTCGGAGTTAGAGTCTGTGGCAAAACTGATTTTTAGTTTTGTCCCACGCTCTATTTTTATGTTGTTTTTCATTTTCTGAGGGTAAATAAGGATAAATCGACCTGTACAAAAGTAAGATGGTTCGTATAATTTATGTATCTTATTGAAGTGAGGATGTGATTCGTATAGGTGTCAAAGAATGGTTTAGAAAAAAATTTAGTATTAAGCAGCATGAGGGAAAGAAGTCATTACAAATACTTGAAACGAATGACCAAATAAAAAAATTTCATTTAGAACAGGAAGTCGTTAAAAATCTTGGACGTTTAGAGCAGACCTATTTTGCTGAAACAGGAAAATCTAACGTACTATTTACTCCAGAAGAAGTGATAAGTCGTTTAAACCAAAATAGTCAATATGCCGATCGCTTAGGAGAAGATTTCTCCAAAGTTGCGCCAGAAGAATTTCGTAACAAAATGAAAGAGTATTGCCGTGGCATTCTTTCATTAGCTGAGTATGAATATTACTGGATCGCTATTGAAAAAGAGGCTATCAAGAAAATTGGAAACAAGGAAGTCATCGAAGCATTAGAGCAAACACTAACGGTCAGAGAAAGAATTTTCCAGATGTGTATGGCAAATGAAATTGCAAACCCATTACTAAATGAAAAAGCATTTGATGAAGTCATTGGACGAATTGCTTATCGACACTATCAAATAGATACAGCTATCTTGAGAGATGAAAAAAATGTTGTAAAATTCGCTAACAAGCATGAGACAGCAGAAAAATGGGAGACTTGTTCAGAGGGTATCCTAGATGGGCGACCAACTATGACGACTAGCAATAGTCAGCCTGTATCAAAAAGTACAGCAATTTTGAATAAGGATAAAACAAGGATAAATTTTGCTAATATACATGAAACGATAAAGAAATGGGAGGCTTATTCAGAGAATGTACAGGGTGTATCTCCATTAGACGAAACCAGCCAGCCATTACCACCAATCGTTACGGCTAGATTAAAAAATAAAATACCACAAAATGATTTGAAGGAAATACATAAAAAAGATGCTGGAGAGAGTCAAGAGAAAAAGATCATTCAGCTTATACAAAATAAAGCAAAAAACGAAACAAAAGTGCGCCAAAAGAACATCCAGAAAGCAAGAAAATGGTATGTTTTTTCTCGATGATGATAAAGAGAGGTAAATGAATCAACGAAATGTTTTTTTCACTATCGAAGTATGATCGATGAATTCAAGTTTAAAATTGATTTTGTAAGGAGATGAGAGGCACTTTATGCTAGGTGTAACGTTTCTCTATACAACAACATACGGTGAACTAGCTATAAATAACCCCTTGGTCAAAAAACTACTTTTTTGACCAAGGGGTTATATAAAGAACGTTACATAATTTTTTGTATCAGTGTTTATATTTTCTTAAGTTTTATGCCAAGAAAAAGGCAAAGATTCATTGATAATTCTTCACTTTTTTACTATATTCTACAGACATACCAACAAGTAACCCTATAGAGCTTTTTCATTTTTACTCCTCAAGTAAAAATAAACTCCTAGGCCGCGGCTATCCCACCGCGGTTCTTTTTTTATTCCTCGATCAAGACAGCATGGATACCGAAGCCAGCTAAGATTCTGGCAGAAGTATAGGTATTCAATCCTTTGCGGAACGTGATATAAACTGGTCGGTCTTTAGGAATCTCAGCAATTCGATCACGTAGTTCGTTCATTGGGATGTTTTTAGTAGCAGGAATACTTCCAGAAGGAGCTTTGTTTGGTTCACGAATATCTAAGAAGAAAGCATGGGCTAAATCTTCTTCTGAAATATCTTCTACCTTGATCGTGTCAATGACATTCGTCAATTGATTGATGGCCACATAACCAGCAATGTTTAGTGGATCTCTAGTTGTTGAGTATGGGGGTGAGTAGGGTAGTTCTAGATCAGGTAAATCAAAGACTGTTAGGTTACCGGTAATTGCGACCGATAATTCTCCCATTCGTTTATCAACGCCTTTTTCACCAACCGCTTGTCCGCCAAGTATTTTTCCGGAATCAGCATCAAAAATGATTTTTAGATTAAGGCGAGTCGCTCCGGGATAAAAATAGGCATGATCAAATGGAGTAATAAAAATTGATTTATAGTTAGTGATTCCTGCATTTTTTAAGGCATGTTCAGTCATTCCTGTATAGCTTGCGGTATAATCAAAAATTTTTGCAACCCCTGCGCCAACATAGCCGCGATAACGCATTGGTGTACCATTCAAGATGTCAGCTAATAAATGTCCTTGGCGGTTTGCAGCACTGGAGAGCATGCTTGCTATTGGTTGACCAGTCACAACGCTTGTTGTTTCGATGATGTCACCAATCGCATAAATATCAGAAATATTGGTTTCCAATTGATCGTTCACAATAATCTGTCCTGTATCAGATAACGAAATACCAGCAGTTTTGATTACTTCGTTATTTGGTGTCACACCGACTGCAAATACGATCATATCCGTTTCCAACGTTGAACCGTCAGAAAGTAATACTTCTTGGCCATTTCGGCGGATTTCTTTGATTTCAGTATTTAACTGAACCTTCAAGTTATTTTCCACCAACTTGTCATAGATCAAATCAGCAATTTCTTCATCATAGGGATACGCTACTTGAGGCAAATGATCAACTAATGTTACGTCCATTCCTAAATGATGGAAATTTTCTGCTAATTCTAGTCCCATGACGCCAGCACCTAGAACCAAAACATTTTTAGGGTCATGTGTTTGGATAAATGTTTTGATGCGATCGGCATCAGTGACACTTCGTAACACAAAACTATTTGTTGCCTCTGCCACACCTGTGATATCAGGAAAATAGGGACGAGCACCTGCAGAAATGATCAATTTATCATAATTAGTTACAGACTCTTGATCCGTTTGCAAATCTTTTACGGTTAATTATTTCTTTTCAGGATCGATTGCGGTTATTTCATGTTCTGTCAAAACGTCGATATTATTCTTGACCTTTAAGATTTCTGGAGTACGTTCGATCAATGTATCGCGGTTTTCAATGATATTTCCCAGATAATAGGGTAATGCACAACTTGCATAGGAAATATGTTTTCCCCGTTCATAGATTACGATTTCATGTTCTTCATTTAAGCGGCGTAAACGAGTAGCAAAAGAAGGTCCGCCGGCCACTCCGCCAATTACTACAAATTTCATCAACATCCTCTCCTTTTCTATACTGATAGTACTATTTTATAAGTGAAACAGCAAAAAATTGTGCCGGATACACTTAGTAGTAGCTCATTATGTTAAAAAGAGAGAAAATAAAAAGTAAGAAAGTCATTATTGTTCTTTTCTAAAGGTGAAATGAGAGCAAAACGAAAAAAGAAAAAACAAAAAAACTACACAAGCCGCTAACAGCGATCTGTGTAGTTTCGCTCACTCATTTTCATATTCTTCCAGTTCGATGCTTAGATCTTCCCATTCTGAAAGTTTTGCTTCTTGTGTTTTTCTTGCTTCTTCTAATGCCTGGTTCAATTCATTCAGTCGTACATGATCATCCAAATTTTCCGGTAAAATCATTTGTTTTTCGAGATCAGCTAGTTCCTCATCTAATTTAGTCAACTGTTCTTCTACCTGAGTGACTTTCCGTTGCAAGCTACGAATCAGTTTTTGCTGTTCTTTGCTTTGGAAATAATTTTTTTTGTTTGAATTGACCTCGACGGCTGCTGGTGTTTTTTCTGCTAATAATTCCGCAATTTCTTCTTCCTCTTGTTTCTTTTCTAAGTAATAATCGTAATCACCTAAATACATTTTACTGCCATTCTCAGAAAGTTCGATGACTTTTGTGGCGATACGATTAATGAAATAGCGGTCATGTGAAACGAATAATAGTGTGCCATCATAATCGATCAGTGCATTTTCCAGAACTTCTTTGTTATCGATATCTAAATGGTTGGTTGGTTCATCTAAGATCAAAAAGTTTTCTTGATTCATGGCTAGTTTTGCTAATGCTACTCTGGCTTTTTCTCCACCACTTAAAAGAGGGATTGTTTTTTCGACATCTTCCCCAGAGAACAAGAATGCGCCTAATACACTGCGGATCTCTTTTTCTGGAGTTGTTGGATGTTCATCCCATAACTCAGCTAGGATCGTTTTATTGGTATGAAGTTCCGCTTGTCCTTGATCATAGTAACCGATTGTGACATTTGTTCCTAAATGTTCTTTTCCTCGGATAAATGGTAGTTGATGGATGATCGATTTTAACAACGTTGATTTCCCGATTCCATTCGGTCCGACTAACGCAATCGCTTCTTGTCGACGAATATCTAAATTGATTGGTTCAGATAAGATTTCGCCATCGTAACCGATTGCGGCATCTTCAACTTGTAAAACAACATTTCCAGAAGGTTTAGCGGCACTAAAAAGAAAATGTGCTTGTTTTTCGTCTCCTTGTGGGCGATCCAAGCGATCCATCTTTTCTAATGCTTTTCTACGACTTTGCGCGCGTTTAGTGGTAGAAGCACGGACTAAGTTACGTGCAACAAAGTCTTCGAGTTTTTGGATCTCGGTTTGTTGTTTCTCATAAGCTTTCCATTCCGTAGCTAGTTGTTCTGCTTTTACATCAAGGTATTTGGAATAATTGCCTTTATAATGCCGCATTTTTTTGCGACTTAGTTCATAGACTTCTGTGACGACTTTGTCCAAGAAATAGCGGTCATGGGAAACAATTAGCAGTGCCCCAGTATAACTTTGCAGATAACTTTCCAACCAAGAAAGTGTTTCAATATCTAAATGGTTGGTTGGTTCATCCAGAATCAAAATATCTGGGTGTTGTAATAGCATTCTGGCTAATGCAAGCCGAGTACGTTGACCACCGGATAAGGTATCGATTGTTTGATCATAAAAAGAGGGATCAAATTTAAAGCCGTGTAAGACTGAGCGTATCTCGTTTTCATAACCATACCCATTTTTATCCGAAAAATCATGCTGTAATTTGTCATACTCTTTCAAAAATGATTCGTAAGCAGGGGTATCAGGCGTACCTTCGCTGATGAAAAGTTCTAGTTCACGCATTCTGTTTTCCATTTTACAAACACTGTCGAAGGCTTTTAGCATCTCATTCCAGACAGTTTCTGTGGAATCTAAACCGGTATCTTGGGCAAGATAGCCTAGAGTAGCGGCTTTATTTTTAGCAATTGTTCCTTCATCTGGGCTTTCTATACCAGCAAGGATTTTTAACAAGGTCGATTTTCCAGCACCATTTCTACCAACTAAGGCAATTCTAGCGTTTGTGCTGATTTCAAGATGGATATTTTCAAATAAAATCTCCGCACCAAAATGGCGAGCAATCTGATTGGCTTGTAATAGTATCATGGAATCCTCTTTTCTACTTTGTGAATTCACTAAGAATGAAATCTCGTTTTCATCTAGTAGTCTACCACAAATTCTTTTATACTGCGAGGTTCCAAGAAATGATAAGAAAATGAACAAAGAATAAAATTTCACAATATGTAAGCAATGGAATTGATTTTTTCCTATATATACTGCTATGATGGATAAATCAAAGTAAACTTAAAAAATAGTGGGGGTAATTAAGTGAAAGATCATATCATCCCAAAGGCAACAGCTAAGCGCTTGCCTTTGTATTACCGGTATTTAAGAATTCTAAATAACGCTGGTAAGAAAAAAGTGTCATCAACTGAATTAAGCGAGGCCGTACAAGTCGACAGCGCAACGATTCGTCGCGACTTTTCCTATTTTGGGGAATTGGGAAAACGCGGGTATGGCTACGATGTTGAAGATTTAATGCATTTCTTTGCAAAGACCTTAAATGACGATCAGTTAACGAATGTTGCATTGATCGGAGTCGGTAACTTAGGAAGTGCACTTTTGAAATATAAATTCCATCAAAGTAATAGTATCCGTGTGAGCTGTGCTTTTGACGTCAATGAAGATATCGTTGGACGAATCGTAGATGGCATCCCAGTTTATCCAATGGAAGATATGTCAGAACAAATCAAGATCCAACAAATAGAAGTAGCTATCTTGACGATTCCCGCTGAAAGAGCTCAAGATGTGGTCAATCGTTTAACGGAGGCTGGAATCAAAGGGATTTTGAACTTTACATCAGCACGGTTGAATGCACCAACTGATGTTTTGATCCAAAACGTTGATCTGACAAATGAATTACAAACATTGATCTATTTTCTCCATTCGGATGCTTCTTTACATGGGACAGAAGAGAGCGAGTAACCGTGTTTGTTGCATGAAAAATCAATGATGGTATCAATAAGAAAGAAGTTTTTGAAACAGACGATGTTTCAAAAATCTCTTTCTTATTTTTATGAAGTTGGTAAGACAGGTATAATATATATTATGAAATAAGTAGAGTACTTTAGAACATTTCTTTTTCTTGTAACCGAACAAAAGTTCTTATATACTATTCATAGGGGTGAGAGCGATGGAATTACAATTTCCTTTACATAATGATACATCAAGAAAAATCATTCATATCGACATGGATGCTTTTTTTGCCTCCGTCGAAGAACGTGACCATCCTGAGTTTCGCGGACATCCCTTAGTAATTGCTCGACACCCCAGTGATACAGGAGGAAGAGGGGTGGTGACAACGGCAAACTATGAGGCGAGAAAGTATGGTATCCATTCAGCGATGAGTGCGCAAAAAGCATATGAATTATGCCCACAAGCAATTTTTAAACCAGGTGATCATCATAAATACAGTGAAATCTCTAAGATCGTACGTGAAATCTTCTATCGTTACACAGATGTTGTGGAGCCAGTCAGTATCGATGAAGCATACTTAGATGTAACGAATAACAAAATCAACTGTAAATCTGCAATCAAAATTGCTCGTTTGATTCAAAAAGATATTTGGAAAGCTGTCCATCTAACTTGTTCTGCCGGGGTAAGCTATAATAAATTTTTAGCAAAATTAGCCTCCGATTTTCAAAAACCAAGAGGCATTACAGTAGTTGCACCACAAGATGCTGTTTTATTTTTAAAAGCATTACCAATTGAAAAGTTTCATGGTGTGGGAAAAAAGACTGTACCAAAAATGCATGAATTAGGTATTTTTACGGGAGCAGATCTTTATGAATGTACAGAAATGATGTTGATCAGAAACTTTGGTAAGATGGGATATTCACTTTATCGAAAGGTTAGGGGGATACACGATTCTCCTGTCAATGTGACAAGAGAGAGAAAATCAGTCGGGAAAGAGCATACGTATGGGCAGCCTTTGCAGACAGAAGAAGCAGTTTTAGCTCAACTTCGACAATTATCTGAGAACGTGGAAGAAGCGTTGAAACGGGTTCAAAAGCACGGAAAAACAGTTGTGTTAAAAGTACGCTATACAGATTATTCTACTACTACGAAACGAGTGACATTGCCTGAATATATTTACAAAAAAGAAGCACTTTTTTACCAAGCTAGTCTCATCTGGGAAGAAATTCTTGGTGTAGAGAAGGGGATTCGTTTATTAGGGATCACCTTGACTAATTTAGATCCGATGACTTATGAAAACATTGTCTTACCATTATGGGAGACAAAGGAATAAACAAAAGCATTTTTTCTAGTTATGACTTTAAGCTAGGTGAAAATTGAAATGGCTTTAAGGAATTAGGATATGATATACTTCAGAGGTAGAAAAGTGAAAAGATGGTGGCTAGTCTCTTGAAAAAGGGGTGATGCCTATGGTTCATCGCTTTATCCCTAGAAGGGAGTAAGCAAGTGTCAACTTTTGAAGCAATTCAACTGATGATCGCTTTTGCGACATTGGTTTTGCTGATCATTGACTCTAAAGACCAAAAAAAATAACCATCTAACACTTTGACCAGTTATAGATGGTTAAAACCTTATATGACAGTCACCGTCTTTTTAACGGTTCTGCATTGGGGCTATGTTCGCGCATAGCTCCTTTTCTTTATATTAGCTGATATTATTCATTAGTGCAAGTATAGTATCCATATGAACAGAATGATTTGTATGGTTTGAGGTACAAAAATTGTTGCTAGGTGATGTTTGAACAGGGGTTCTTATGCTGTTAAGGCTATTTTACAGGTTTAATTCAATTTTTCTTCTGGTTGTAACTTAAGCTAAGTAGAATTTGAATGGCTTTGGAAAATTAGGATATGGTATACTTCAGAGGTAGAAAAGTGAAAAGATGGTGGCTAGTCTCTTGAAAAAGGGGTGATGCCTATGGTTCATCGCTTTATCCCTAGAAGGGAGTAAGTAAGTGTCAACTTTTGAAGCAATTCAACTGATGATCGCTTTTGCGACATTGGTTTTGCTGATCATTGACTCTAAAGACCAAAAAAAATAACCATCTAATTCGCTTTGGCAGGCTTTAGATGGTTAAAATCCTATTACTGTCACCGTCTTTTTAACGGTTCTGCATTGGGGCTATGTTCACGCATAGCTCCTTTATCGTCTTAAGTATAGCAAAATAAATTTAAATCTGCAAATACTGAAGAATCTTGAAGCCTTTTTCGATTGCCTAGCATAACACTTTACACTCACTATAGATATAATAATACGCCAAATTAAGGAAGTCTTTCCATTTAAGGTCTGTAACTAGAGGTTTTTAAACACAAAAAAACCATTCGTATGAACGAATGGTTACAATTGATAAGGCTAAATCAAGTCTTGTTTTTTGATTTGTTCGTAGGTTTCAGTTGCATCAGTACATTTTTCCCAAATAACTACCTGATTCTCAGCTAAAGAGCGTTGAACATCGATGATACGTTGGTTACTGCTTCCACGAAATTGTAATTTTAAATCTCGTTTGCTGATCTCAAAACGACCATCCACTAAAATATCGATTTTTGACAAGAGCTCCAACTTGTCATCTGAATCTTGCAATAGTTCATCAAAAGTATAGCCAGTCCATGACCAGATATCTTTTGTATGGCCAAATTCCTGACGGATACGATCAACGACTTGCAGGCATACATCCGTGTTTAAAAATGGTTCGCCACCTAATAAGGTCAGTCCTTGAACATAATCGTGACGTAAATCGTCCATGATTTGCTCTTCAAGTTCTTTAGTGAAGGGAGTGCCATAGCGGAAATTTTGGGCGGCTTTATTGAAGCAACCTTCACAAGCAAATAAACATCCACTAACATAAAGGCTATTTCTTACGCCCTCACCATCCACAAAATTAAATGGTTTGTAATCTGCAATATAGTTCTGGCTGTAATCTTGTGCCAGCCATTCTTTAGGTTTAGGATTTCGCATATAAATACTTCTTTCTAATATAAGGTTATGAAAGCCCCCGCTTTGCACCATTCAGATAAGAATAGACCGAGCAAAATAGCTTTTCATATTTTGATGAGGTATAGACTTATCTGAAAAGGTGTAGGGGATTGAATACCGTCAAATAAGGTTATGAAAGCCCCGCTTTGCACCATTCGGAAATAGACCGCGAAGTGTGTTGCTCAAGTTATCGGAAACAACGGATTGACGAGAGTCGTACGCATACAATAAGTAAGGCGAGGTTGGGGCAGAAGGTTTTACCCTGAGAAAGTAAGAAGAGATTCACGAAAATTTTTTTAAAACTTTTTATGCATTTCAGCTTATTTGCCAAAGGCGTTGTTTCTGCACTCGCCGCTTATTCATGTTTAGAGCGTGAGACAAAATTATTTCTTTTGACCCACGCTCTTTCTTTACAAATATAAACTGCTTATTTCATATGTTTTACGCGAGAAGAAATTTCCTTGTGACGTCCATGAACCATTGGACGTGCTTGAGGATTTCCTAAATAACCACATGTTCTTTTTACAACATCACATGTTTTAGGATCATGATTCCCACACTCAGGACATTCAAAGCCGCGTTCTGTTGGTTTAAAGTCACCTTCGAAACCACAGTTGTAACAATGATCGATTGGTGTATTTGTTCCTAGATAGCCGATTTTGTCATAAGCATAGTCCCAGACAGCTTCCAAGGCTTTAGGATTTTGCTGAAGCATTGGATATTCGCAATAATGGATGAAACCACCTGAACAATATTGAGGATAATCTTTTTCAAAATCAAGTTTTTCAAAAGGTGTTGGATTCTTTCTAACGTCATAATGGAAACTATTTGTGTAATATTCTTTGTCAGTAATATTTTCGACCAAACCGAATTTTTCTGTATCTAAACGGCAGAAGCGGTCAGTCAAACTTTCACTTGGAGTAGAATAGACACTAAAATGATAACCGTATTCATCGCCCCATGAATCAGCTTTTGCTTTCAATTCTTTGACGATGTCAAGAGTGAAGTTTTTTGCTTCTGGATTTGTTTCCCATTCGCCACCATAGAATGCAGAGGCAACTTCGTACAATCCGATATAGCCTAATGAAACAGTAGCACGACGATTTTTGAATAACTCATCAACTGCATCTGTTCTTGAAAGGCGTTTGCCAAAGGCTCCATACATGTAAAGGATAGGGGCGTTTGCAGGGATTGCTTCTTTACAACGATCTACGCGGTAAACTAAGGCATCTTTCATAATTGCCAAACGATCGGCCAAAATCTGCCAGAACTTTTCTTGATCTCCTTTTGCTTCCATCGCAATACGAGGTAAGTTTAAAGTAACCACGCCTAAATTCATTCTTCCTACATTGACTTCTTGACCATTTTCATCTTTCCATCCTTGTAAAAATGAGCGACAACCCATGGGTACTTTGAAGCTGCCAGTTAATTCAACGATTTTATCGTAGTTCAAAATATCAGGATACATCCGTTTTGTCGCACATTCTAATGCTAACTGTTTGATGTCATAATTAGGATCAGTTGGGTTTAGATTGATGCCATCTTTTAAAGTAAAAATCAATTTAGGGAAGATTGCTGTTCGTTTTTCGCTACCTAATCCATTGATTCTAATTTGTAAGATTGCTTTTTGGATTTCTCGTTCAAACCAATTTTTACCTAAACCAAAACCAAGAGAAGTAAATGGTGTTTGACCATTTGATGTAAACAGTGTATTGATTTCATATTCCAAGCTTTGCATTGCATCAAAAATGTCTTTTTTGGTTTTTGCTTTTGCGTATTCTTTTTGACGTTCGGGTGATTCGATCCATTCTTCGGCATCTTTTAAATGTTTGCTGTAATTTAGTTCAGCGAATGGAGCAAGCAATTCGTCTATTCGGTCAGCAGAACAACCACCGTATTGGCTAGAAGCAACATTTGCAATGATTTGTGAAATTTGTGCTGTAGCAGTTTGAATCGATTTTGGTGATTCTACTTCGGCATTACCGATCTTGAATCCATTGTTCAACATCCCTTTAAAGTCGATCAAGCAACAGTTTGTCATAGGCGTATATGGATGATAATCTAAATCGTGGTAATGGATATCTCCTTTTTGATGCGCATTTGCAATGTGAGGAGGTAACATTTTTAGTCCGATTGATTTTCCTACGATCCCTGCCGTTAGATCACGTTGCGTATTGAACACGTTACTATCTTTATTGGCATTTTCATTGACCACAGTTTGGTCTTTATTGATCAATTTTTCGATTGAAAAGTTGATATCAGTAGCTTTGCTTCTTGCAAAGTCACGTTTTG
This sequence comes from Enterococcus durans NBRC 100479 = LMG 10746, assembly GCF_001544215.1. GTDB lineage: Bacteria > Bacillota > Bacilli > Lactobacillales > Enterococcaceae > Enterococcus_B > Enterococcus_B durans. The sequence goes on along the minus strand of NZ_BCQB01000016.1, from coordinate 12,338 downwards.
TACGATAATTGATATATTCTTCAGCTAACTCATATTCGTTCTTTTCTAATAAGATATGTTCAACGATATTTTGAATTTCATATATTTTAACATTGTCAGTGAAGCGATTTTTGATTTCTTGAACAACAAGATCAACGATTGTTTGGATTTTTTCATAAGTCAGTGGAGATAAGGAGCCGTGAATTTTCTTTTCTGCTTTGATTAAAGCTTCATTGATTTTTTTGTCATCGAAATCCACACGTCGGCCATCTCGCTTGATGATCGTGATATTCATGGACTCAGTGGTACCCGAATTTGTGTTTTTCTCTTTGTATTCTACGTTCATATTCTTCAACTCCTGCTAAATTCTTCTTGTCTATCATAAAACAAAATTCAGCTGTGAGCAACTAAATACTTGCTACATATAGTATGCAAATGGTTGTATATTTGAATGTCTATACTATATATTGTGTATATTTCTTTGTGAAAAGAAGTGAAAACGTAAAGTTATAGCATTTTAAAATCAAAGATCAGCGTGCAGTGAATAAAATAAATGAATAAAAAAATTTTAAATTTTTGTTTTCTGCGTATGAAGTGACAAAAACTAAAGAGAAAAAAAACTGAGGGTGTGCTACTATGCAAGTAAGACAAGTGCAGGGGGAAATACAATGGATAAGATGATCGAAGTTAGACACTTAAGTAAAAGTTATGGAAATAAACTTTCATCTGTAAAAGTTCTTGATAATATCTCCTTTTCAGTTGAAGAAGGAGAATTTGTCGGTATCATGGGACCAAGTGGTGCAGGCAAAACAACTCTATTGAATATTTTAGCGACTATCAGTTTGCCAACGATGGGAAGTGTTAAGATACAAGGAAATGAGATCACTAAAATGAAAAGCAACGAATTAAGTGATTTTCGCCGAAAAAAATTAGGCTTTATTTTCCAAGAATTCAATCTTGTGGATACTTTGAATGCAAAGGACAATATTTTACTTCCTTTAGCTGTGGAACGGATATCGAAAGTAGAAATGGAACGTAGAGTCTTGCATGCAGCACAGCTATTAAATATTGAAGAAATACTGAAACGTTATCCTGATGAATTGTCGGTTGGCCAGCGTCAAAGAATTGCTGCTGCAAGAGCACTTGTCGTTCATCCTCAGGTTATTTTTGCCGATGAACCAACAGGCTCACTAGATTCTAAGTCAGCCACTGAGCTATTGAACTATCTTAATACGATCAATCAAGTCGAAAAATCAACGATTCTATTAGTGACGCATGACCCGTACACCGCAAGCTATTGTAACCGAATTTTGTTTATCAAAGATGGAGTTATTTTCTCAGAAGTTGTTCGCAGAGGTTCAAGAAATGAATTTTTTGAACGTGTCATTGATATGCAAGCAACGATTGGAGGGGGTGGTAAGGTAAATGCTTTATAAGTTGGCTGCTAAAAGCTTTATGCGACAGTCACGAGGATATCTGGTTTATTTTTTCAGTTTAGTCTTAGCAACGATGATCTATTATTCTTTTAGCGCGATGACTTATGATAAATCATTGATTAGACGGACAAGCCAAGATTTTTCAATCGATGCTTTTTTTAATATTGGAAGCTGGATCATCATCATTGTTTTGTTCTTTTTTGTCATTAGTGCCAATCGTTTTTTTCTCAATCGAAGGCAAAAAGAATTTGGCATCTATCAATTATTTGGTATCAAAAAACGCCAAGTTGCAGTTATCTATGTTCTAGAAACAATGACAATGGGGTTGTTTGCTTGTATAACAGGTGTTGGTTTAGGTATCGTTTTTTCTAAATTATTCTCTATGATCTTGATACGAATGATGAAAATGACGATCAAAAGTCTCTTTTTTGTTTCATTTCCATCAATCGTTGAAACTGTTCTGATCCTTTTGTTACTGTTATCGTCCGTTTCACTCTATTCCTTATGGAAAATATGGCGTTACCCCCGTTTCCGCTCATTCGGTAAAAAAGAGCACACAGAGAGTTCAAAATTACGAATCCGTACACGGCATCGGCTGCTGGGCTTTCTTGGTCTACTGCTTATTTCTAGTGGCTATTTTTTTGCAGTCCATTATCGAGAGTTTATTACCAAAAATTTAGCTGCAACAGGAACTTTTCATTTTGCGATTTTTTTGACACTTTTGATTATTTCTTTTTGCGTGGTCGGTACCTATCTCTTTTTCTGTTATTCTTTTCGCCTGATCTTGAATTTATTCAATCGTTCTGCTGTCAAATATAAAGGAATCAACTTTTTGCTGATTGGAAATACGCAGATCCATTTGCAAAAAAGTTGGCGGATCAATTCACTGATTACATTGGTTATAGCTATTTCACTATCAATGATTGGCGCGATCATGAGTATTTCCACGATCACTGCACGAACGGTCGATATTGCTAATCCAGTTTCTTATCAATTAGAGCCTGAGCTGGCGGAAAAAATCCGGCCGATATTATCTGATGGAAAGCAAAAGATCACAGATGAAATCACTTTGAACTATAAAGTGATCGGGGGCATCAATAATATTGATGATTTAGGTGACGTTGAGGAGTCAAAGGTATTTAAATTAGTGAATTTGATTTCAGAAAAAGAGTATAATGCCTTTCGCAGAATCAATCCTAAAATGCCTAAGGTTTCGTTGACTTCTGATGAGAGCACTGTCTTACTGGATAGTACACTAGATTTATTTAAAAACTTTTCACTGTATGGTTCCACGATCTATCTCCCTGAGGTGAAGTTAGACATCCAGGCAAAAATGGTTAATTTCTTAGGTGATAGTGATGTGAATTATTTAGGCCCCACCTTGGTCGTGAGTGACAAAGTATTTACAGAAGCAAAAGGGGTCCATTATCAGCTCCTTAATTGGAATGTTCAAGGTGGAGATAATGAGCAAATCACAGAACGGTTAACGAAAGAAGTTACTACTACGTGGGACAAAACTGTTTACTACGATTATGATATAAAAGGAGACCAATTAGTCGGTCATATTGAGTCAAAGAAAATCCCTGAAAATATGGATAAAAATAAAGAAAATAATTATTTTTCGGAGGGTAGCCGTCTGAATTTTGTGGCACGTTATCCTGCCGTACGCTGGGCAGATCGAATTATCGGGATCATCACGTTTTTGGCTATTTTTCTCGGAATGATCGTGATCGTGACAACCGGCAGTATGCTGATGGTGCGATTATTAGCTGAAGCAGAAGAAGAGAAAAGTAATTATCAGTTGTTGACGAAAATTGGAATTGCTCAAAAAAGAACAAATCGGATGATTTTTAAGCAAAATGCCATCATGTTTTTCCCGCCAATGATTTTGGGAATCATGCACACGATATTTGCTGTCAATGTGTTTTCTCAGTTTATAGCGACCGCTAGTTATTGGCTGCCATATCTCATCTGTGGTTTTCTGATCATCATTTATCTACTATTTTATTACATTACGAGTCGACTATATTGTCGAATCATTGAAGAATAATAAGTAGAAGCTGGTATTCCAGTTGAATAAAAAAACAAGTAACCACGAAAATCATGTCCATGATTCGTGGTTGCTTGTTTTTTTTGTGAGTGGCTGAAGCAAGTTTGATGAATAGGAAAGTGTGATAGTTTCATTAGATTGATTATTTTTTAATCGTGTATCTAACTTGTGACAAAACTGTTAGCGAGAAAACGCTTTCTGTTAGCGGAACAAATGTTGCTTTTTTCCAAAAGTGGGTAAACTTGTTTTGAGGTTTTAATTGGAGGGAAACAGGAGGGATTTCAAATGAAGAAATGGCGGAGTAATCCTCGGTTCAGGTATTGGGGTACCTTTGTTCTGCGAACACTTTTTTATAGCGCGATACTCTTTGTATTGATTTACTTATACCATTATAAAAATATTCAAGGTGGATCGTTTATTTATAACGAATTTTAGGAGGAAGACGATGAAAAGTAAAACGGTTGTTGAATCCATCGATTGGTTTGGACGTGAAGAACCCGATCGAGTCGCATATCAATCTGATGACGCAAGATATACTTTTGGTGAACTAAAGAAAAAATCAGATGCATTAGCAAATTATTTAGTGAAGAATGTAGTTGGCAATGATCCAATCGTTGTATTTGGAAATTTAGAGTTCGAGATGATTGTTTCATTTATCGGTGCTGTGAAAGCCGGACACGCATATCTTCCTATTGAAGAGCACACGCCGAAAGAACGCATAGAAACGATTCTTCGGGTGGCTCAGCCTTCTATGATCATCAGTGTTGGGGATTGGAAAATCGATTCTACAGATATCCCTGTTATTTCTAAAACTGAACTGAATTCAATCACTAAAGAAGATGTGGCTATTGAACCAAACTTGATGGTAAAAGGGGATGAAACTTTCTACATTATTTTCACTTCTGGAACGACCGGTGAACCTAAAGGGGTACAAATAAGCCAAGATAATTTATATAGTTTTGTTCAATGGACGTTAGACGATTTTCAAATCAGTGAAGGAATGCGTTTTTTAGCACAGGCACCTTTTTCATTTGATTTATCAGTTTTTTCGATCTATCCCGCACTTGTTTCAGGTGGGGCTTTGAAGCCGCTAGAAAAAGCAGTCATTAAAGATTTCAAGCAATTATTTTCAACTTTAGCTCATTTAGCTATCGATGTGTGGGTCTCTACTCCTTCGTTTATGGATATTTGTTTGATGGAACCAACTTTCGATGAGCAGCATGTACCAGATTTATCGGTTTTCTTATTCTGTGGAGAAGAATTAACCAAAAAAACGGCACAAGAATTACTCACTCGCTTTCCTCATGCGTATATCTACAATACGTATGGACCAACAGAAGCCACTGTAGCCATCTCAGGTGTGCAGATCACTCAAGAGGTACTAGATCAATATGAACGATTGCCAATAGGATACATCAAATCGGACACTCGTGTTCTGATTGCTAGTGAAGGAGAATACGTTTCTGATGATCAAACGGGCGAGATCATTATTTCAGGACCTAGTGTTTCAAAAGGATATCTAAATAATCCGAAAAAAACAGAAGCTGCTTTTTTCAACTATGACGGTCAACCAAGCTATCACACAGGAGATGCGGGAAGATTGACGAAGGAAGGTCTACTCTTTTATGAAGGACGAATTGATCAACAGGTCAAGCTCCATGGCTATCGGATCGAATTAGGTGATATCGAGCATTACCTATTAAAGGATCAACGTGTCAAACAAGCAGTTGTCGTCCCTAAATATCAAGGAACAAAAGTACAGCAACTTGTTGCATTTGTGGTGTTGGAAAAAACAGCAGGACAACCAAACTTTCAATTAACAAAAGCAATCAAAGCGGAGTTAGCAAAAACATTGATGGATTATATGATTCCCCAAAGAATGAATTATGTTGATCTGTTGCCGCAAACAGTCAATGGGAAAATCGATCGAAAAAGACTGATTGCTGAGGTGAATCCGCAATGAATTTTCCACATATGATCCCGTATGCTGAACCGTATTATTTCTTATTTTTAGTCATTGGACTAATACCGATTGTTTTATCATTGCTGATTCGTGGTAAACGTTTATCCATTTATCAAACACTTATTACGCTGGTTTTTCTATTTATCAGTTTTGGTGGTGTTTATTGGCAACAAGGTGTAGCGTTGATTGCTTATGTCATCTGGCAAACATTTCTTGTCTGGGCATATTTTTCTTATCGTCAAAGAAAGAATCAAGGTGGCTGGTTTTATCTAGCCGTATTACTGGCTATTTTTCCTTTGTTTTTGACAAAAGTTACACCATTTGTTGAACATGGTAAGTCATCATTATTTGCTTTTTTAGGGATTTCTTATCTGACATTCAAATCTGTACAAATGATCATGGAAATGAGAGATGGAGCAATCAAAAGCTATCACCCTTTACGCTATATCCAGTTTCTCCTCTTTTTACCAACGATTTCTTCTGGACCAATCGATCGTTACAGAAGATTTGAAAAAGATCAATTGGAGCCACCTGTACCAGATAAATATGTCGATATGTTGGGAAAAGGTGTTCAAAATATTTTTGTAGGCTTCTTATATAAATTTATTATCGGACACTATTTTGGACAAGTACTCTTACCAATTGTATCAAAAGTAGCATTGCATGATGGTGGCATTTCGTGGGCACTTGTAGGCTATACTTATGTATACAGTATGTATCTGTTCTTTGACTTTGCCGGTTATAGTCTGTTTGCTGTCGGTACAAGTTACTTAATGGGTTATGACACACCGATAAACTTCAATAAGCCATTTTTATCTTGGAACATCAAAGAATTTTGGAATCGTTGGCATATGACATTGTCATTCTGGTTTAGAGACTATGTCTACATGCGATTGATGTTTTTCTTAATGAAGAAAAAATGGTTCAAAAGTAGAATCGTCACATCGAATATCGGCTACTTTGGACTGTTTTTATTGATGGGAGTCTGGCATGGATTGACGTGGTACTATATTGTCTATGGCATATACCATGCAGGGTTGATTTGTGTAACAGATGCCTGGTTGAGGTTCAAGAAAAAACACAAACAAAAGATACCGTCAAATCGATTTACTCATGCATTCGCAGTCTTTATGACTTTCCAAGCTGTCTGCTTTAGCTTTTTGATTTTTTCAGGTTTCTTGGATCAGCTTTTCTTTAGATAACAGTAAAGTGAAATGATTGTGTTTATCAAAAAAAATATAGAAAAATATGAAGGAGCGATTTTATCATGGAAGAACAAGTTTTGACAATTTTAGAAGAAATAACAGGAACAGATGAAGTAAAAGAAAATAGAGATATCGATTTATTTGGGGAAGGCTTACTTGACTCTCTGGCTTCGGTCCAGCTGTTAGTAGAACTAGAAGGGCAATTAGATGTACAAGTACCTGTTTCAGAATTTGACCGCGACAATTGGGGGACACCAAATAAAATTATTGCGCAAGTGCAAGAATTGAAGGGATAATGATGAAGAAGAAACTATTCGCTATTTTCGGTCCGATCCTTTTGGCTTTTGGATTAATAGCACTCTTTTTCACTTCTTCTTATCGTGTGAATTTAAATGATCCTACCCTCATAAAAAAAGCATCTACGTCAATGGCTGAGAATGTTTTAAAAGGGGATGCCATTAAGAATGAGGCGTTATCGGAAAAACAATATGTTCCCTTTTTTGGATCAAGTGAATTAAGTAGGATTAGTCCATTCCATCCATCGGTATTAGCTGAAAAATACCAACGAAATTATCGGCCGTTTTTATTAGGGGCACCTGGTACACAATCCTTGAGTCAATATATGATGATGCGTTCAGCCGGGGATGACTTGAAACACAAAAAAGTAGTATTCATTATTTCACCTCAATGGTTCGTAAAAGAGGGTGTAAAAGACGACTATTTTAATACGTATTTCTCAGAACTCCAAACATTTGATTGGTTGTTCTCATTGAAAAAGATCACACCAACTGATCGCTATTTAGCAAGACGTCTGTTACATTTTTCTAAAGTAAAAGAGGATGAGGCACTGACAGAGGTGTTAAAAACGATTAAAGCAGGTGAGTTACCAGCGGAAGACAAAATCGATCAATTCCAAAATAAATGGAACTTGCTGAAAAGGGAAGATGAGCTTTTTAGTAATATTGGTTTGAGCAATCAACAAGCGAAGATAGATCATGAAACAAAGGCTCTGCCAAACTCTTACCAAGAAGATTCTTTGGCAAACTTAGCTGAAAAAATTGGAAGAGCGGATACGACGAATAATCCTTTTGAACTAAAAAATGATTTTTATACACATCGGATAAAAAAATATGTTGACCGACTAAAAGACTCACAAACGCATTGGGATTACCGCTTTTCTCCAGAATTTTCAGATTTCCAATTAGTTTTGCAGCAGTTAGCGGAAGATCATGCGGAAGTTTTATTCATTATCCCTCCTGTTAACCAAAAGTGGAGTGATTACACAGGATTATCACAACAGATGATCCAAAAATTTGCCAAAAAAATCAAATTTCAGTTGAATACTCAAGGGTTTCATCGAATTGCTGACTTCACTCACCAAGCGAACCAACCTTATTTTATGGAAGATACGATCCATTTAGGTTGGAAAGGCTGGTTAGCAGCAGATCAGCACATCCAGCCATTTTTAGAAAATGACCAGTCAACAAGCCATTATCAGTTAGACGATTCATTTTATAGTAAGGCGTGGCAAAAGCAATCCCCAGATCAACTGAAGGATGTACAAGTAAAACAGCAGTAAGTTGCGCTGTCTGAAACAATAAGAATGAACTACAAAAAGTAATGCTTGTTGTCTCGGTCTAAAGGAATTGAAAAAAATAGTAAATCCTTTCTCTCAACTGTGGAATAGAACTAAACGACGGGAACAGAAATAACTTCTTTGAACGAAACAAAAATCCTCAAAATTTGAAATTTTTTCGTGGATTTTTGTTTATTCCTTGAAGTTGAATATTTCTGTTCCGGTCGTGTTTCTCTGTTTTTCTTTATAGAAAAACAGAGAAACTAAAAAGTCCACATAATAAATGGTATAATCTTGATATCAATAGTTGAAATGGGGGAAATTGATTTTGGACAAAAAAGAAGAGAAATTACTGATTGATCTAACTTCAGCCAAAGGAGTACCTGGAAATGAAGAAGAGGTCAGAAAAGTTTATAAAAACTATGCCAAAGAATTTGCAGATGATATTTTTTATGATGGATTAGGAAGTATTATTGCCAAACATGGCGCTGGTGGAGGTCCCAAGGTATTCATCTCTGGTCACATGGATGAAGTCGGATTCATGGTCACAAAAATCACGTATAAAGGATTTTTAGAATTTCAAACATTAGGGGGCTGGTGGGGGCAAGTCATGCTGGCTCAACAAGTAGAAATCAAAACGCAAGAAGGAAAAGTCATCCATGGCGTGATTGGTTCAAAACCACCTCATGTCTTGACTCCAGAAGTTCGGAACAAGCCTTATGATATCAAAGACATGTTCATTGATATTGGTGCAACTAGCGCAGCAGAGGCAAAAGAATGGGGAATCCGCCCGGGAGACATGGTTACTCCTTACATTGAATATAAACGTTTGAATGGTGGGAAATTTCTGTTAGCCAAAGCTTGGGACAATCGGATCGGAACGGCTGTTTCGTTACGCGTTCTTGAAAATTTGGCAAAAGAAAATCATCCGAATGTGTTGTTTGCCGGTAGTGACGTACAAGAAGAAGTTGGATTGCGTGGCGCTCGTACAAGCACGCATTTAGTAAATCCTGATATTGCCTTTGCTTTAGACACAGGGACAGCTGGTGATACTCCAGGAATGACACCGAAAGAAGCAGATTCTATCTTAGGAAAAGGACCACAGATTCTGATCTTTGATGCTTCAATGATCCCACATAAAAAATTACTGAACTTTGTAATTGGTGTAGCTGAAGAAATGGACATACCTTTCCAATATACTGTGATCACAGGTGGAGGAACGGATGCTGGGCAAATGCATTTAACGAGAGATGGGGTACCATCTGTTGCAATCACTGTCCCTGTTCGATACTTACACTCACATACATCGGTTATCCATGAAGATGATTATCTAAATACAGTGAAGCTAGTCACAGAAGTGGTCAAACGATTGGATAGCGAAACTGTTGAAAAAATTCGGAGTTATGAATAATGAAAGATAGCTTAACTATTTCAGAATATCGCAAAAAAGCGCGCATCTCACTTGAACATCAATGGGGGATGAATGCGTGGCTGATTTTTCTTTCCATGTTTCTCGTAGGATTAATCCAAGCATTTTTTGAAGGAGCTTTCTCAATAAATGATTCGCAGCATCAAATACTTCGTTTTTTACTTGAAAATCTCCTTCTGTTTGCTTTCTCATACGCTTTGTACTATATTGCTTTAGTCGTTGTACGTGGAGGTAGAGCAAAGTCTAATCTGTTATTCGTTGTCTTCCAAAAAGAATATTTTGGACCGATTTTAGTCATCAATCTGATCAATGTAGCCATTAACTGGCTGATCAATGCGTTGGTTTTATTACCTGGTCTATTGGTTGGTGGAGTCAGTTCATATACAAAGTTACTTTTCAATGCAAATTCTGTTGCTCCAAGTATTGTGTCAGGCGACTTATTTGATGTCAGTTTTGTTTTGTTGACTGTGATCATGGTCTTTGTTTCTTTAGTTGTCATGAGTATCATTGGTGGTCTATTTCAATTTGCTGCTTGGACAAAATTCGATTATCCAGAGCTTTCGATCATCCAATGTCTTAAATATGCCTGGTATCTATTAAAAGATCGCTTGGTCAAGTATATTTTATTGCAGCTTTCATTTATTGGCTGGTATATCTTGGGTGCTTTAGCCTTATTCATTGGATTACTATGGGTAATTGCTTACGTCAATGTAACGATTGCTGGATTTTATGAACAAGCGAGAATCGAGAAGAAAGATCCAACCGACTATTTTTCACTAGAAGCTAGAATATAGCCCAAAAAGTTTTGGTTATGTTAGGATAAAAAGTTGAGGGGGAATCACTCATGAAATTAACAGTTTTAGGGTGTTTAGGCGCCTATCCATATAAGAATCAGGGAACAACAAGTTATCTGCTGCAATCAGACGGCTTCAATCTTTTGATCGATGCAGGAAGTGCAACACTGGTCAAGTTGGAAGAACAGCTTGATCCGTTAGCATTAGATGCAGTGATTTTGAGTCATTATCATCATGATCACATTGCAGATTTAGGTGTGCTGCAATATTATTGGCAATTGCATCCAGAAAAAGATCCTGAGGCAATTTTGCCAATCTATGGTCATACAAAAGATACGACTCATTTCGAGGAATTGACATTACCAAATGTGACTGAAGGACGACCTTATTTTGAAGCAGAAGAATTAAAAGTAGGACCATTTACGATTACTTTTATGGAAACGATCCATCCAGTCGTATGCTACGCGATGCGAATCGTAGAGGAAAAAACCGGCAAGATATTTGTGTTTACAGGAGATTCTGGTTATTTAGAAAGCTTTGCTGAATTTGCGAAAGACGCGGATCTTTTTTTAGCGGACACGTATCTATTTGCAGGAAATGAACGTCATAAAGCACACTTTACTTCAAAAGAGGCAGGCGAATTGTCTAGAGCAGCTGAGGTCAAAAAACTAGTTTTGACTCATTTGCCACAATTTGGTGATTTGGCACAGTTGAAAAATGAGGCACAAGAGGCCGCTGGAGCTAAGATCGAAGTGGAACTTGCCGCAGTAGATAAAGTATTTAACATCTAGGAGGAAAATGAAAATGATTTTTGTACCTAATGAGAACCACGACCCACGGATCAATTTAGCGATTGAACAGTTTTTATTACAAGAAATGCCTATAGATGAACCAATTTTACTTTTTTATATTAATGAACCCTCGATCATCATTGGAAGAAATCAAAATACGATCGAAGAAATCAACCGAGAGTACGTAGATGAACATGGGATACATGTCGTTCGTCGACTTAGTGGTGGCGGTGCGGTGTATCATGACTTTGGTAATTTGAATTTTAGTTTTATCATGCCGGATGATGGCGATTCTTTTCGTGATTTTGCCAAAGTAACCAAACCGATTATTCAAGCTTTGCATGAACTAGGTGTAGCAGGAGCTGAATTAAAGGGACGGAATGACTTGGTGATCGATGGTATGAAATTCTCTGGTAATGCAATGTATGCAACGAATGGACGAATGTTCGCCCATGGAACGATCATGTTTGATTCTGATATCAACGAAGTAGTCAATGCGTTGAAAGTCAAGAAAGATAAGATCGAATCAAAAGGGATAAAATCTATTCGTTCCCGTGTGACGAACATCAAACCATTTCTTCCAAAAGAAAAACAAGAGATGACTACAGAAGAATTCCGTGAAGAAATTTTATTGAAGATCTTTGGTGTTCCATCAGTGGATCAAGTGAAAACTTATCAACTGACAGAAGAAGACTGGACAAAAATCAATGAAATCTCTGACCAGTATTATCGTAATTGGGATTGGAATTATGGAAAATCACCCGATTTCAATTTCTCTCGGCAACATCGTTTTCCAATTGGCTCTATCGAAGTCCATTTGAATGTCTCCAATGGTTTGATCCATGATGTTAAGATTTTTGGTGATTTCTTTGGATTAGGGGATATCAAGGATGTCGAGCAAATGCTAGTAGGCCAACGCTATGAAAAAGAAACATTGAAAAAAGTAGTAGAACAGATTGATATCAAAAAATATTTTGGCGCAATCGAACCAGAAGATTTACTTTCACTTTTGTATTGATCAAGTGAAACAACCAGGTTCTATTATTTTCTAGAACTACATCAAAGAGGTCTAGATAAAAGTCGTTTAGATTTGAGAAATTGGATAGAAAAACGGG
>NZ_BCQB01000015.1 GCF_001544215.1 Enterococcus durans NBRC 100479 = LMG 10746 | reverse complement strand
CCAGCAGATATTGAAAAAGCTTGGAATGACTATAATTTTAAAGGTGAAAATACAGTTATTTCGATTATCGATTCAGGGATGGACCCTAATCATCAGGATCTCAAATTGAGTAAGAACACAGGAGTGCAACTTGAAAAACAAGAAGCGGATCAAAAAATAAAAAATCTAGGTTATGGAAAGTACTTTTCAGCTAAAGTTCCTTTTGGACATAATTATGCGGACGAATCGGAAGATGTTGTTGATCAAAGTTCAGTGATGCATGGACAGCATGTGGCTGGAATTGCGTCAGCTAACGGCGTAGTAAAGGGTGTCGCACCAGAAGCACAATTATTAGCGATGAAAGTTTTTTCCAATAATGATAACCAAAGCTGTGTGTCTGATGATATCATCGCAGCTATTGAAGACTCTGTTGTTTTAGGAGCGGATGTCATCAATATGAGTTTAGGAAGTGATGCTGGAAATAGTGATGCTTCTGACCCAGAACAATTAGCGATCCAAGCAGCTTCGGATGCAGGGGTCTTATGTGTGATTGCTGCAGGAAATGCAGCAACTAGTGGCACTATATCTGGAGCTGCAACGGATATACTAGGGACAGATGATCAGTCGATGATTTCTTCTCCCGCAGTTGTTTCTTCTGCCTTGAGTGTCGCTTCTGCGGAAAATACAACAGCTACACTTCCTCTTTTTCATGTAGAGGGGATTCAGTTCAATGGCTATGCTTCTTATAATGGAGACTTGCAGCCATATATGATAGCACCAACTGCTGATTACTCAGACCTTAAAAATAAGCATGAGCTAATTGACGCGGGAAGCGCTAGTAAGGAAGAACTCTCCCGACTTGATGCTAAAAATAAGATTGCTTTGATTCATGGAGATACAACGAATCATTCCGAAAAAGTAGCAAATGTGAAAAAAGCTGGAGCAGTAGCAGCTGTGATCTATGAAGATGCTCAATATGCACCAACTTTGACGGATCTTTCTTATCCAACCATTTGTGTTTTTACTAGTGAAGGGACCCAATTGATTTCTGCAATGCAACAGCAGAAACAATTCACTTTTGATTTTAGAGAGGAGGTCATACCAAATAATCAGGCGGGAAAAATGTCCACTTTTTCATCTTGGGGACCCACACCAACCTTAGAATTCAAACCAGAAATCACTGCGCCAGGTGGAAATATTTACTCATTGGCAAATGACAATTCGTACCAATCAATGAATGGGACTTCGATGGCGTCACCATTTGTAGCAGGAGCAGAGGCATTGATCTATCAATCGGCTAAAAATAGTCAGTTGAATATCCCGAGAAAAGATTTGCCGCAATTTGCTAAAAATACGCTTATGAATACGGCTATCCCTTTAATTGACCACGACCATGTAAATTCGATTTATTCGCCTCGTCAACAGGGGGCGGGGTTGCTTAATGTCGGCGCTGCTTTGGAAAACACATTGAGTGCAACTGACGCCAGTGATCATGATGCAGTATTCACTTTGAAAGAAATTACAGAACAAACCAACTTTAAAGTGACTTTAACAAATTATGGAAATGACACAAAAAGTTATGTATTCAATGATTACGGTGGCGTATACACACAAGATATAGAAAAGACATCTTTAGAACTTTATGATAGTAAGATCAATGGAGCAAGTCTAACAACAGCCAATCAAAAAATCGAAGTGCCTGCTAAAGCTAGTATCGAAGTCACTGTAACGTTGCAGTTGCCAGCTACATTTGACAGACAGCAATTCGTTGAAGGGTATGTTGGATTTAGCGGAGATAATACGCCTGATTTAGTGCTTCCATATATGGGCTATTATGGTGATTATGATGCGGAACTGATCACTTCTCCGCCGTATAATCAACCGGGAGGAAAAAATATCCCGACACGCGCTGGTTTTTTAGTGGATATTAATAGTCGAAATATATTAGGTGTTAAAAATTCAGATGTCGATCCTGATAGTGTAGCTATTTCTCCTAATGGGGATGGACATTACGACTCTGCATTTCCATACTTATACTTTTATCGAAACTATGCTTATGCAAAATACGAAATCGTTGACGCAAATGACCATGTCATTCAAAAAGTCTATGAAGAAAGAAATCAGCGTAAGGATTTCTTTAACCTGGATAATGGAAAATGGAGTGTCCATGAAGTAAAAAATGGAGAATGGGATGGGAAAATATATGACACTAAAACAGGAAAGATGAATACAGTACCAGATGGACAATACAGATATAAAATAACAACTGAAACTGAAAGTGGTCAGGGAGAACAACTCACGTATTATCCACTGAAAGTAGACACGCTCCCACCAATAATACACGGAGTGAGCATTGCTGGCGGGCAGGACCTCTTAGTAGAATTCGAGGATAATGGTTCAGGTGTAAATAATCTGCTCTATTTTGAAATTAATGGAAAAAGGTATAGGGGAACGCTCTCTCCTGTAAGTGGACAGCAAAATGTTTATGTATTGCCAGGGGTGGGGAAATTACTGTTAAATGGGCAAAATTTTATACGTATAGAGGTTTCGGATAATGCGTTGAATACGACGATAGATCCAGGAAAGTATTATGATGGGCAAACAGGTCAAGTAATCAATGGAGCAGTTGGAGTGTTGAAGTTGCTCAACCTTACAGATAACTCTGTTATTACTTCGGATTCTTATAGTTATGATAAAGTGAATAAGTCGTATAACATCAAAGGAACGTATTTACCAAATACAGAATTATTTGCGAATGGTATAAAGACAGTAACTGGCACTACCGGAGCCTTTTCTGTGGCTGTTCCAGCAGTAGCACAAAATACGGTTGTCTTTTCAGAGGACGCAACTGGAAAAAATATACTGGGCACTTACCACTTTACTTTTGTTGATCAAGCACCAACTCTTGAGATAGAAGGAGTGGATGCATCTGGAAAAGCAATCGCCCATTCAGAAAATTATCATTTGAAAGGAAAAACAAATGGAGTGAAAGTGAGTGTCGAAAACCAGTCCGCTAAAAAAAGTGTCGATTTGACAAGTAGTTTAACTAGTAACGGTGAATTTGATGGGGATATTCCATTAGTGTTTGGAGAAAATAAATTGCTTGTGTCTTCTTATAACTCAAATGATGAGGTGACGGAGTCAACCGTTGTTATAATAACTGTAGATACAACCAGTTATACTGGAGATCTAGTTGAATTTGAGCAACTAAATGGCGGGGCGATTATAGCAAACAAAATGAGTAATTATTACAATGTTCAAACAAAAGAATTGCAGATCAGCGGGAAACTAAAATATCCAGTTACAGATTTCCGCTTGAATGACGAGAAAATCAATTATGATCCTGATACACTTGCATTCAGCTACGTCATGAAAAATGTGGATAATGGGAAACATGCATTGAAAATCTATGCACAAGACAATCGTCTGAACGATGGGCGACCAGTCATGAATTATAGTTATCCTATCGTGATCGATTCAACTTTGCCTAGTTTGATCTTACCAAATCTAACAGTGGACAGTCAGGGAAATTATTTTGCCTATACGAATCAAAATCCTTATGCGGTTAGAGCTGAAGTCAACGATAATTTAGCTGGGTACAGGTTATATATCAATTTGAATAATGCCTACAGTGATGGAAATCATGGTGTGTATAATGAAAAATACTATGCCGGCCGTCAAGCGACAACCGTCGATTATCCTATTGATATCGAAGATGGATTGAACCAAGTCGAGTTTGATTTAGTAGATACCCTAAATAATCATGTCAGTATGATTGTGACTGTTGGTTATCATCATGTAATGTTAGCAACTCCTGTTATCCAAAGTAATCAAACGGTTGCCAATCAAGTAGTTACTTTACATGTAGATGAGAGAACAGATGCAGAATTATACTATTCTATTGATGGAAATACATGGTCCAAGGTCAAAGATGACGTGGCAATTGCTGAAAATAAAACTGTTTATTATAAGTATAAAGATAAATATGGGAATGAATCAGCTGTAGCCAAATACGAAGTAAAAGCGATTCGAAAAGAGGTTGCTAGTGGACCTTCTATACAATTAGAAAGAGGTCAAAACGCAATCAAAGTGACACTAGGTTATGAAAAACAGCTTTCTAAGGAAGAAGCTGCAGTGCACCAACTATCCTATAGTATGGATAAAGGGAAAACATGGCAAAAATATACTCAACCATTTGAGGTAACTAAAGACACAGAACTCTATGTGCGTACGGAAGATCAAGCAGGAAATACAAGTGATGTCGTAAAAGAACAGCTTAGTTTAACCGAAAATAAAGTAGCGGAAACAGTCGTTAAGACAGCTACTAAAAATACGCCAGAAAATGAAAGTAAGCCTCAACTCGAGGCGGTTAAAACCATGGCAGCAAATCAGCCTCTAAAGGTAGAGACAAGCCCAATTGAGCAAAAACAAAAAAATCAGGAGCGTGTTTCCAATGTGGAAGCCACAGATCTACTAACAGAAAATCTCTCTGGTTCTCCAAAAAAACAACTGCAACTCGCCAATAAAGTAGGAGATCAGCTATTGTCAAAAGAGAACAAGGTATTTCCCACCACAAATGATCGTTCTGAAATAGCACTGTTGATCATCGGTCTCTTGATCTGTGCTAGTGGAGTAGGGATTATTTTCATGAGAGTTAAAAAAGGAAAAACTAGGTAATCCTTCAGGCTACTGAAGATGTTGCAATGAACAATAAATCCTCCAAAAGAAGCAATGGTTTCTGCTTCTTTTGGAGGATTCTTTTAACTATTGAAATGGATCAAGAGATTAATCTAAGATTCGTAACTCTTTTGATGTGGTAGTAAATGGTACACAACCATCTTTTGTTACGTAGACACAGTCTTCGATTCGTACGCCGACTTTTCCAGGAATATAGATCCCTGGTTCAAGTGAGAAGCACATGCCTTCTTCAATGATCAAATCGTTTCCTTCAACTAGAGAAGGAAATTCATGAACAGTTGTACCAATTCCATGACCTAAGCGGTGATTGAAGTATTCTCCATAGCCGTAGCTATTGATAACATTACGGGCAATCTGATCTAGTTCAGCGGCTGTAACACCAGGTCGCACAGCTGCTTGTGCAGTTAATTGCGCTTCAAGGGTGATATTGTAGATTTTTTCTTGGAATTCTGTTGGTTTCTTGTAAGCGACAGTACGTGTAGCATCACTGCAATAACCGTCCCAAACAACACCAAGATCGAATAAGACAAGTTCATTTGGTGTCACTTTGGTACTACCAGGTGTACCATGAGGACTAGCAGCATTCATACCAGCAAGAACAATTGTGTCAAATGACATTTGTGAGACACCTTGTTTTTTCAATTGATATTCGATTTCTGCGATGATTGCTTGTTCAGTGATGCCTTCTTTGACTGCCTTGAAGCCAACTTCAAACGCAACATCTGCCCATTTACCTGCGGCAATCAATTTATCTTTTTCTTCAACTGTTTTGATCAATTGCAATCGTTGGATGATAGAAGTCAAGTCAATGAAATCATCTGTACCAACTAGTTGATCAGAGATAGCATCAAAGCGATCAACTGTTAAAGCATTTTTTTCGATCCCGATTTTTCCGGGTTGTCCATAACGAGTGCGTAATTCTTTCCCGATAATTTCCCAAGGGTTTTCGCTGTCCAAATATCCACGTACATCAAAAGTCCAGCTACTATTTTGTGCATCTTCAACTTCTAAAGCAGGGGTGAATAAAAAAGGATCTTGTTCAAGTGGAATAAAGAGCGCCAAGACACGTTCATGTGGTTCACTTTCATATCCTGAAAAATAAGCAATGTGTCCAGGATCACTGATATAAGCCAGATCCGCTTGTTTTTGAGCCATCCATTTACGTAATTCGTTGATTTTTACGTTATTCATTTTGGCATCCTTCTTTCTAATTTATTGAATTATTAGATAATTGTACCACTTATTGATTAAAAGACCAATGTCTAAAAAAGTGAAAAAAGTAAAAATTTTATGAAAACAGTGGTAAAACGGTTGCAATTTCGAGTATAATTTGATATTCTATCTAAGAAATGTAAAGCGTATTTTCAGAAAACATATAAAAATGAATAGGAGAACAACAATGGAAAAGCGAACAATTACTATTTACGATGTAGCAAGAGAGGCAAATGTTTCGATGGCTACTGTTTCACGTGTTGTCAATGGCAATCCCAATGTAAAACCTGCCACAAGAAAAAAAGTACTGGAAGTCATTGATCGTTTAGATTATCGTCCAAATGCTGTAGCACGTGGATTGGCAAGTAAAAAAACAACTACTGTCGGTGTGATCATTCCTGATGTCAGCAATATGTTCTTTGCTTCATTAGCACGCGGAATCGATGATGTTGCCACAATGTACAAATACAATATCATTTTAGCAAACTCTGATGGAAATGACCAAAAAGAAGTAAATGTGCTAAACAATCTATTAGCGAAACAAGTAGATGGTGTGATCTTTATGGGGCATCATATTACTGATGAGATCCGCGGGGAATTCTCTCGCTCAAAAACACCTGTTGTTTTAGCAGGTTCGATCGATCCAGATGAACAAGTTGGTAGTGTCAATATTGACTATACAACTGCTACAAAAGATGCAGTAAACAAATTAGCTAAAAGCGGTAATAAGAAAATCGCGTTTGTCAGTGGTGCCTTGATTGATCCAATCAATGGACAAAATCGCTTGAAGGGCTACAAAGAAGCATTGAAAGAAAACAACTTGCCTTACAGTGAAGGCTTGATCTTTGAAGCAGAATACAACTTCAAAGATGGGTTGTCATTAGTAGAACGTATCCACAACAGTGGTGCAACAGCTGTCTATGTTTCAGATGATGAATTAGCAATCGGTATTTTAGATGGACTTTTAGATAGAGGCGTAAAAGTACCTGAAGAATTCGAAATCATCACAAGTAACAACTCATTACTAACAGAAGTTGCTCGCCCACGTCTAACAAGTATCACTCAACCTTTGTATGATCTTGGTGCGGTATCAATGCGCTTACTTACAAAAATGATGAACAAAGAAGAAGTAGAAGAAAAAACGATCATTTTACCATACGGGATCGAAGAAAAAGGCTCAACAAAATAAAAACGACTCTACAGCAAAATCATGTATATCTTTGAGAAAATATGCCGTTGAAAAGTTGTAGTACCTTTAAAATAGTAGATTAATAATGTAATTCACCCACTAATTTGGACTAGTAGCCAAGTTAGTGGGTATTTTTTGGGCTCTTTGTCAATAAGGACTGATGAGTTTTATAAAATGAAATGGTAAATCCTGAAGATGGTAGCAAATTTTTGCATTGTGCGTTTGTCGAGGCAAAGGCTATAGTCATTTCTTTAGGGAAAAGTATGAGAGATGGATTTACACAAAAAGAGAATGTGGAAAAAGATACGGTACAAGAAGCTAGTGGAAGTGCACTAAAAAGGGAAAGCCGAGATCAGATCGAAAAGCAAAAAAAGAGTAGTGAAATAAAAGGAAACGATGTGCAAAGAGCAAGTGACAAAACAAAAAAATACCAGAGATAATTCTGCTGCTACAACTAGTTTCGCATCAACGAGAGTCTCGAAGCAGGCTGAAAAACAACAAAGCGCACACAAGCGAACATTACCAAAAGATAAAATCTGCAATAAAACCGAAAGTAAAAAGGTCAAACAGTCATAAAAAGAGAGCGAGTCAAGAACGATAGAAGAATGTGGGACAAATCTAAAATCAGTTTTGCTACAGCCTTTCGGATAAACGGCGGGAGCAAAAAGCAACTCCTTCGGAAATAAGCCGAAATTCACAAAAATTTGAAAAGCAATTTTCGTTAATTTCTTCTTATTTCTCGGAGTTAAACACTTCTGCCCCAGCCTCTCTCAAATAAACGGCGTTCAAAAGCCAGGTTTTTTGGAAATTAAAAAAGAGGCTGTGACAAAAGTGTTTCTTACTTCTGTCACAGCCTCTTTTCTCTCCAATTTCTCAAACCTAAGCGACTTTTGTCTCGACTTCTTTCTTACTCTTCTTTATTGTCTTCTTTTTTTGCTGGATTTGCTTGGTTATAAGCATTCACTTTTTTCCAATAGTCTTCGTAGTCTTTATCTGTACCGCCAACACCGAACTTAAAGGTTGATTTTTCAGGACCATTTTTTGCCCATAATGATTCAACTGTTTTATTTGGTGTTTCAATTGTTTTCTTATCTACAGTTACTTTACCAGCAGTTTGACCGGTAAAGGCAGCAACTTTTTTCTTCATGACATCGGATGATAGTTCAAATTTATCGTGTGTACCAAAAATCGTTGGATCTGCTTGATAAACTTGATTGATCAAATTTGCTAAATATTGAGAAGAACGTATTCGTGCTCTGGAGTTCATTGCTGTATTGTCATCATGACCTGTCCAACTACTGATAGTGATTGCTGGAGTTGAAACAATCAACCAAGAGTCACGATATTCATTGGTAGTACCTGTTTTCCCCACCCAATCGGCTTGACCCAAGTCGCTATTCAAACTAGCGATATCGTCTTTGAAAGAGGTAGTGATTTTGGTTGTCAGAACACTACGCATCATATCGTTCATGATCGAAGCGGCTGCTTCAGAATAGATACGGACTGGTTTTTCTTCATGCTTGTAGATTACATTGCCAGCATTATCCGTAATGGAATCGATCAGATAACCTTCTTGATAGACACCGCCATTCGCCAATGCTTGGAAGCCATTGGTTTGTTGGAGGGTGGTCACATCGATCGTTCCTAATGGTGCAGACTCAACACCCCAATTGGCATTTGCCGGATAGTTCATCTTAGCTAGGTAACTGTCATAGGCATACTGTTTCGATCCGCCATTGTTCAAGACATCTTGGTATAAATGATAAGCGGGAATGTTGTTTGACCATTCCAAAGATTCACGGATCGTTTGGAATGTGTTTGATCCCTCATTGGTTGCATTGACGATTTTTTCACCAGCATTTGCGCCTTCTTGCCAAGTTGTGGCATAGTCAGACACACGAGATTCGGAGCCAACTAACCCCATATCGATGGCTGGACCATAAACAAGGACTGGCTTGATCGATGAACCTGCTTGTCTTTCTGTATCAAACGCATGATTATTTTGATTTTGTAAATAATTACGACCACCAACAAATCCATAGATTCGTCCGGTTTTGTTATCCATCAAGACGTTTCCGGTCTCGACCTGAGTCGCAGTGCCGTCATCTAACAGATAGCCGTAATTTTGAACACCTACCTGCATTGCGGCGTAAATATTTTTATCGATCGTTGAATGGATCGTATAGCCTTTGTTCTGGATCGTTTGTTGTGCCTTTTGGTAATAGGCATCATAGGTGTCACCATCTGTCAGATCAGCTTTATCTTTGTCTGCCAGTTGTTTCGTCACGATCTTCGTTGCTTCATTCATGACTGTATAATACAAATACTCACGATCATTTTGTTCTGCTACTTGTTGCGGTAGGAAATCTTTAGTAAGATCATAGGCTTTTGCCTCGTCATATTGTTCTTTGGTGATTTTATTTTCACGGTACATGCTAAATAGTACAATATCTTTACGATTCATCCCGGCAGAAAGATCTTCTTTCAAGGCGCCTGTATTTGTATAAGGACTATAGGTGATCGGGCTTTGTGGTAATCCAGCAATAAATGCTGCTTGTGGTAAGGTCACATCTTTGGCATTGACACCAAAGATACCTTTCGCTGCTTCTTGGACTCCTGCAATATTTTGTCCTTTGTTGTTTCTACCAAATGGTGAGACATTCAAGTAGGTCGATATGATCTCATTTTTTGAGAAATACTTTTCAACCTGTGCCGCAAGTAAAATTTCATTTGCTTTACGTTTGAAGGTTGTTTCATCTGTTAGTATCTGTTGTTTGACTAATTGCTGTGTCAAGGTTGATCCACCAGAAGAACCGATTCCTGTAGCTTCAGAGAATAGGGCACGTAGTACTGCTTTAGGAACGTATCCTTTGTGTTCTTCAAAATATTCATCCTCCGTGCTGATGATCGCTGTTTTCAACAACGGTGAAATTTGATCAGATGGAACGGTCGTACGCATTAAATCAGTTTGGATCTTTGAGATCTCTGAATTATCCGCGTAGACAAGTTTCGATGTTTCTGTAATATTGCCAAGTTCTGTTTGTAATATTTCTTTGGTCGGCATTTCTGTATCTTCAACTAGATATGCAAAGTAGCCAGCACCAATGCCGACTCCTAGTGCTGCGAGAAGCAAAAGAAGAACGATAATAAAAGCTGTTAAAGACTGGAAGACACCAAAAATAATTTTGGGTACAAACCATTTTTGCTTTTTCTTTTGATTTCGCTTTTTCCGAGTATCTTTACGTGGCAAAAGGGTTCACCTCAACTAATGGTTTTATTTCGCTAATTATAGCAAATAATGAATCAAAAAAACAGATGGGGGAGTTTTTGTAAGGATTTATTTATTTCTGATCAAAAGAACATCACCGATTTAGCTGGTAGGTGATGCATGAACCAAAAGGGATTTTTCCTTTTACGTTGAGTTTTCAAACTTTTCTTTGTTCCGTGTTTCAGTTAAGATAGAGAGGATGAAAAAAGCGAATCGCTGATTTTAAATAGATAGAACGGTTTTCGGCTAGAAAGTTGAGATAGGGCTGTTCGAGGAGGAAATCTTTTTATGTTATTAGGTTCACATGTAAGTATGAGTGGGAAAAAAATGCTTTTAGGCGCAGCAGAAGAGGCTGCTAGTTATGGGGCTTCCACTTTTATGATCTACACTGGCGCTCCCCAGAACACAAGACGTAAAGCTGTCGAAGAAATGAATATTGAGGCTGGAAAGCAATATATGGAGGAACATGGATTATCTGATATTGTCGTTCATGCGCCATATATCATTAATTTAGGGAATACGATCAAGCCTGAGATGTTTCCTTTTGCCGTGCAGTTTTTAAGAGAAGAAATCGTAAGAGCGGAAGCCCTAGGTGCGAAACAGATTACTTTGCATCCTGGTGCCCATGTTGGTGCAGGGGCAGAATCAGGGGTCAAGAAAATCATTGAAGGTCTAAATGAAGTATTAACAAAAGAACAGACTGCGCAAATTGCTTTAGAAACGATGGCGGGGAAAGGAACAGAAGTTGGTCGTACATTTGAAGAATTAGCACAGATCATTGATGGAGTCGTATTGAATGAAAAGCTGTCTGTTACGTTTGACACTTGTCATACCAATGATGCTGGGTATGATGTTCGCAATGACTTTTCTGGTGTGATGACCGAGTTTGATAAAGTGATCGGCTTGGATCGATTGAAAGTTTTACACATCAATGATTCAAAAAATCCGCAAGGAGCCCATAAAGATCGACATGCCAATATTGGTTTTGGTACGATTGGTTTTGAAACATTGAATGAAATTGTCCATGAACCAAGATTTGCTGCTATTCCTAAGATTTTAGAAACGCCATATGTTGGAAAAGAAAAGAAAACGGCATATGCGCCATATGGAAAAGAAATCACGATGTTCAAGACGCAAGTATTCGATCCAGAAGCATTTCCAGAATTGTTGCTTGAAGAAAGCAAATAAAAGAAATGGTCTGCATGGCTAGTGAGAAAGGTTATAGTACTTCTCTCGTTGGCTCGTTGTCCTAATCTACCATCCTGATTTGTAAAAAAATACGCCGTCAATCCTAAAATTTGAACTTCAAATTTTTAGTGATTGACGGCGTATTTTTTTGGAAAGTAAAGTGAATCAATATCTTGGGTGTGTGAGCCTGAAATGACTAGCTCATGCCACTCCTTTGTGGTTGATTTTTAATCGAGTTCTTCTGTCATCTGCTGTAATCGCTGTTGATGTTTTTTATTTCCTTTATATAAGTCAACGACCGTCCAACATAATAACGCTAAGACAACGAAAATGAGAACGTAGGCAATCTGGTCTGCTAGGGCTAATTCACTAGCAGAGGCTTGATCTCCAAAAAAACTTTCAATTTGTCCAGGCAAGCCGCGGAGGTTCAAATACGTCAGGCTGAGAACGGAGAACCAACCGAGTATTTTGACAAGCAAGTTGTTTTTGAATTGTTTGCCCATCTCTGCTTCGCTATTCGTCATCATCAATAATGGAATCATTGAAAATGGTAAGGCAAAGGCTAAGAATACTTGTGACTCATTCATCAGATTATTTAAAGCAATGTGTTCTTCGATTGGGCCTTTCGTACTTGTATACAGTACACAGATCAAGACCGGAATGACCGATAACAAACGTGTGACTAGACGTCGCAACCAGATTGGCATACGCATATGGATGAAGCCTTCCATGATTACTTGCCCAGTCAAGGTACCTGTGATCGTTGAGTTTTGTCCAGAAGCAAGAAGAGCCACTGCAAAGAGTGTGGATAAGATCCCTGATTTTGCTACAGTAATCAATACGCCATTACTCATTGCTGAAGGATCAGACAATGCTTCATATAGTCCGAAGAATGATGGATCTTGAACAGAACCGTTTTTAAAAACGGCAACCCCCATGATCAACAATAGTGCGTTGACTAAAAAGGCCATCGATAATTGGATGTTTGAATCCCAAGTCGAAAAACGAACTGCTCTAGCAATATTGGAGGAGTCTTCTCGGTCGATTTCTCGTGTTTGAGAAACTGCAGAATGCAAGTATAGATTGTGAGGCATCACTGTAGCTCCGATGATTCCTAACGCTCCGGTCAATGGTGTTTCACCACCAATAACTGGCGAATCTGTAAATGTCTTTCCATTAGGAACAAAACCCGCAAATAAATTTTTCCAGTCTGGATTAGATAGTGCCACTTGGTAAACAAAGACAAATAAAATGACAAAGATCAAACAAACGACGATTGCTTCGATTTTACGAAAACCGATCTTAGTCAACATCAACAAAATGAAGACATCCAAGACGGTGATAAAAACGGCAATCACTAAGGGAATATTGAATAGGAGATAAAGTGCAATTGCTGCACCGATTACTTCAGCAATATCTGTTGCCATGATCGCTAATTCAGTCAGGATCCATAAGACGATACCAAGCGATTTGCTTGTTCGTGCTCTGATCGCTTGTGCAAGGTCCATTTGACTGACGATCCCTAATTTAGCAGCCATGTATTGGAGCAACATGGCGATCAAACTAGACATCAAAATAACTGACATCAGTAAATATTGAAAGTTTTGCCCCCCTGTGATGGAAGTCGACCAGTTTCCTGGGTCCATATATCCTACAGCGACTAACGCTCCAGGACCAGAATAAGCAAGTAAAGTTTTGAAAAAGCTCTTATTTTTAGGAACTTTCACAGTACCATTGATTTCAGATAAAGAAAGTCCATTGGTATGTTCGATTAATTTATGCTTTTGCGATTGTTTATCCAAGAAAAAACCACCTTTCCTCTTTTCTTATCGAGTTTATTCTACACCTGTCCCCAAAAAAATGAAAGGAAAAAATTCGGTGCGCCTAAAAAAAGTTTACAGTTTCCCATTTTGGCTTAGAAAACCATAAATTCGGCTAAAAAGAAATTTTTTAAATGTTTCTAAAGAAAACGCCTTTCTTTTTTGGACAATCTTTAGTAAAATAAGTCACTGAGAGCAATTCGGAAACAGAAAGGAGAGATTTACATGGTATCAACAGGAATAGTCGTACTTATTGCAATTATTGCTTTATTAATCGGCGCAATCGGTGGATTCTTTTTTGCGCGTAAATATATGAAAGATTACTTAGAAAAAAATCCTCCCGTCAATGAGGAAATGTTACGATCAATGATGATGTCAATGGGGCAAAAACCATCTGAAAAGAAAATTCGTCAGATGATGCAACAAATGAAAAACCAAGGGAAAAAATAGGTTTTTTCAACTGGCATTTTAGCGGGCTGATTGATTTCAGTCTGCTTTTTTTTATATTTTTCTAGTAATTTTTTCTATTTGGGATGATTATGCAGTAAGCAAACGACTAACTGATGAAAGACTCGCTCTTCAAAAAAGTAGAAGAAAAAGGTAAGACGGTTCCGTATGAAGGAGGAAAAGGATGTCAATTTTTAGGAAATTAGGTTGGTTTTTTAAACAAGAAAAGAAGCACTATTTAATCGGTATTTTTTCATTATTTGCCGTCGCTCTAGTTCAGTTAGTACCTCCTAAAGTGATCGGGATCATCATTGATGAGATTGCGGATAAGAATATCTCGATGAAAATCATTTTCACTTGGATTGCCGTATTGGTTGTAGCGGCTTTTCTGCAATATCTATTTCGTGTTATCTGGCGTACCAACATTTGGGGAAGTGCTGTCAGATTAGAAAAAGAATTACGCCAACGCTTATTTGCACATTTCATTGCAATGGATAGCTTATTTTATCAAAAATACCGTACGGGTGATCTGATGGCCCATGCGACAAATGATTTAAATGCGATTCAGAATGTTGCCGGTGCTGGTATTTTAACGTTTGCAGATTCTGTGATTACTGGAGGCACAACGATCATTGCAATGGTATTTTTTATTGATTGGCGTCTGACTTTGATCGCGCTGATCCCGTTGCCATTATTAGCTGTGACTTCAAGGATTTTAGGTTCAAAATTACATGATGCTTTTCGTGAATCACAAGAAGCTTTCTCGAGCATCAATGATAAAACGCAGGAAAGTATTACTGGGATCAAAGTAATCAAAACATTTGGGCAAGATAAAGAAGATCTTGCGGATTTTGAAGAAAAAATCGAAAATGCCATTGCAAAAAATAAACGTGTCAACTTCTTAGATGCTCTATTTGATCCATTTATCACGTTGATCATTGGTTTATCTTATGTGGCAACCATTATTTTGGGTGGAAAATATGTATTAGAAGGTACGATCACCATTGGACAAATGGTTTCATTTATCAGTTATATCGGTATGTTGGTTTGGCCGATGTTTGCGATTGGTCGTTTATTCAATGTTCTGGAAAGAGGAAATGCCTCATACGATCGCGTTAGCGAATTGTTGCGTGAAAAAACACATATCGTTGAACAATTAGGTGCAATTCAAACGCCAGCAAAGGGTGAACTCAATGTAGAGATCAAAGAGTTTCATTATCCTAAGGAAGAAGTACCTGCACTTGAACAAATCAAATTTGCAATCAAAGAAGGCGATACTCTGGGGATTGTCGGTAAAACAGGTGCTGGCAAGACGACGATCATCAAATTATTGATGCGCGAATATGATAGCTATAAAGGGCAAATCAAATTTGGTGGCCGTTCGATTAAAGAATATTCTTTAGATGCACTTTTACGATCTATCGGTTATGTTCCCCAAGATCATTTCTTGTTCTCCATGACGATCCGCGACAATATTCGTTTTTCTGATCCGCAATTGTCAGCTGAAAAGGTAGAAGAAGCAGCTTCATCTGCTTTTATCAATCAAGAAATCAAAGCTCTGCCTAAAGGGTACGATACCTTGGTCGGCGAACGTGGAGTTTCACTATCCGGTGGACAAAAGCAACGTATATCGATTGCACGTGCACTGATCCAAAGTCCCGAGTTATTGATTCTTGATGATGCATTATCGGCGGTCGATGCGAAAACAGAAGAAGCGATTTTGCATAATCTAAAAGAAGAACGAAAAAACAAAACAACGATCATTGCTGCCCATCGTTTGAGCAGTGTCATGCATGCAAATGAGATCGTCGTCATCGACAAGGAAAGAATCGTTGAGCGTGGTACGCATCAGGAATTACTTGCCTTGGGCGGATGGTACGAGCAAATGTGGGAGAAACAGCAATTAGAAGCAAAAATCGAGGGGGGTGAAGAGGATGGAAGATAAGTATCAATCAGAGTGGACCAAGTCGATTCCTTTGAAGGAACAAAAGACGATCATCAAGCGATTGATGCATTTTGCCAAACCGTTTAAGTCGTCATTTATCGTGGCAATCTTATTTGCGTTAGCTTTGTCTGTCGTCAATATTTTGCTACCTCGTATCATCCAGACTTTCATGGATGAACATTTAGCGAAACAATCTGCAACAACTCAAGTGATCCTATTTTTTGCTGGGTTGTATTTATTCGGAGTGATCATCAAGAGTATCATTTGGTTCTTTCAGTGGTATCTGTACTCAATGGCTTCGCTGAAAACATACCAGTATATTCGGGTAAAATTATTTGAAAAGCTCCACACATTGGGCATGAGGTACTTTGACCAAACGCCTGCAGGGTCAACTGTTTCAAGGGTAACAAATGATACAGAGACGCTTTTTGAATTCTGGTATGTCTTTTTGATGGTATTGACAGGTATATTTGCAGTCATTTCCTCTTTTCTTGCGATGTTCCAGATCAACAGTAAGATTGCTTTATGGATGTTGATTTTCTTACCTATTTTAGGGGTAGTGATTTGGTATTATCAAAAGTTTAGTTCACGGATCTACCGTAATATGCGTGAAAAATTGAGTCAATTGAATACCAAATTGAATGAATCGATTTCTGGAATGCGGATCATTCAACAATTCCGCCAAGAAAAACGGTTAGCAAAAGAGTTTGAGGAAGTCAATAATGACTATTTAGCTACTCGTTATGCAATGATCAAAACAAATTCGATCCTTTTAAGCCCAGTAATCAGTTTCTTGTATGCGTTAGCGATTGCATTAGCATTAACGTTATTCGGGATTGATGCATTGAAATCACCAGTTGAAGTCGGCTTGATCTATGCGTTCACAACGTATGTCCAAGGATTCTTTAACCCTATGTCGCAAATGATGGACTTTTTAAGTGTATTTACCGATGGGATGGTTGCTGGAAGCCGGATATTGAAAATCATGGATACAGAAGAATACACGCCGCAACAAGCGCCCGATGCAGCAAGAACGATCACCGATGGAAAAATCGAATTTAAAAATGTTAGTTTTTCTTATGATGGAGAAAATAATGTCTTAAATAATATTTCCTTTGTCGCAAATCCTGGAGAGACGGTTGCTTTAGTTGGTCATACAGGAAGTGGCAAGAGCTCGATCATCAATGTATTGATGCGGTTTTATGAATTTTACGAAGGACAGATCTTAATCGATGTTCATGATATCCGTGAATATCCGATTGAAGAACTGCGTAAAAAAATGGGCTTGGTATTACAGGATGCCTTTCTATTCTACGGGGACATCGCTGGCAATATTCGAATGATGGACCCAACTATTACGGATGAGCAAATACGCGAAGCAGCTGAATTCGTTCAAGCAGATCGATTCATCAATGAACTACCTAAAGGCTACCACGCAAAAGTAATTGAACGGGGTGCAAGTTATTCCAGCGGACAACGGCAATTGATCACTTTTGCTAGAACCATCGTTACCGATCCTAAAATTTTAGTGTTAGATGAAGCAACTGCGAATATTGATACGGAAACAGAAGGATTGATCCAAGAGGGCTTGGCAAAGATGCGCCAAGGAAGAACCACCATTGCTATTGCCCACCGTCTATCAACGATTCGGGATGCTGAGTTGATTCTTGTGCTTGATAAGGGGAATATCGTTGAACGAGGTACCCACGCAGAACTACTTGCACAAGAAGGTCTGTATGCAGATATGTACAAACTGCAGAGCGAATAACTCACGAGAGACTACAACAGAAGTATTTTAACTCAGAGAAAGAAGAAGTGATTTCTCAAAAATCATTTTTTCTTTCTTTTTTGATACCTGTGAATATTCATGGTCTCATGTTTTTTCATCGACCTAGCGAATGTGTAAAAATCGAAAAAAGAGGTTGAAAACACCTGTATATTTACTATCTGGAGGAGAAAAACAGCGAATTGCTTTGGCTAGGACATTTTTGAAGAACGGAAGGATCGTTCTGGCAGATGAGTCCACAGGTTCGTTAGATGATTCGAACAAGAAAATCATTTTCAGTATTCTGCAAGAGTTAGTTGCTGAGGAACGTTTAGTTATAGTAGTAACGCATGATACCGAGTTAGCAACCTTGGGAACAAAGTGTATGATGCTTTGATTTTAAAGAGAGAAGGGAAGATTAAAATGAAAATAGTAATGCAGATCGTTGTCGTCGTTTCAGGCAGCTATTTGGTTTTCAGTGAAATTTTATAGCACGTAAAAAAGAAAGCGTTGACATTTATTTCTGCTTTCGCTAAGATAGAGAAAACAAAATAACTTGGATAGTGATTTCATCACGCAAGCTAAACCTAATGAGTCACCTTGTATCTTGAGGGGAGACTTTTTAGGTTTTTCTTTTTGCTCTGAACCAGTATTGAGTATGTCTCATAGAAAGGAGAAGCCATGCGGATCGAGAAAATATTGAATAACAATGTCGTGATCACAAGAAATGAGTTGAATCAGGAAATGATCGTGATGGGGAAGGGATTAGCTTATAAGAAAAAGACGGGGGACAAAATTGCAGAAAAATGAATTGATAAGAAATTTCAGCTGGCAGACGATCGGGTAGCGAAATATTTTCAAAAATTAGTACAAGAAATTCCGTTGAAGTACATCGAATGGTCGTATGAAATCATCGAAGATACGAAAAAAATGTTGCGCGTACCCTTAAATGAATCGATTTATATTTCTTTGACAGACCATCTTTATACAGCGATCAAACGGAAACAAAAGGGAATCGAGCTCCCGAATGTTTTACTTTATGACATCAAGCAATTATTTCCAAAAGAGTTTCAAATCGGCAAACGGATGCTCGAAAAAATGTTGGATGATCATGGGATTGAGTTATCTGAAAATGAAGCAGGTTTTATTGCCTTACATTTGGTCAATGCTCAGACAGATCGCAATCAATTGGAGAATATGTATCTTTTTACAAAAACACTTCAAGATATTTTGAACATTGTTCGTTACTATTATCAAATGACGTTCGATGAAGAATCAGTTGCTTTTTTTCGATTTGTCACACATTTACGCTTTTTTCTGACACGTATCATGAACACGTCTAAACCAGTGGATAGCGATGTGGAAGAAGAGTTACTGCAAGTGATCCAACGAAAATACCCAGTTGCGCTTCAATGCGTGAAAAAAATTGCATTTTTTTTAGATGAGAGTCTGGATTACCAAGTTTCTCAAGATGAAATCGTGTATTTAACGATTCATGTCGCACGATTGAGGCATGAGTATCGTTTGAAAAATTAAGAAAGAAGCAGGCAAGACAAATATAAAAAGGATGGTGACATTTAGTTGGCTAAACCTTCAAATCAATGGAGGGAAAAAAATGGGGAAATATCAAGCATTAGCAGAAGAAATCGTTCAAGCAATTGGAGGAAAAGAAAATATTCATGGTTTGACTCATTGTATTACACGGTTACGTTTTAAATTGAAAGATGAAAATAAAGCACTAGATGAAAAGCTGAAAAAGATGTCAGGTGTAGTGACAGTCATGAAAAGTGGGGGACAGTACCAGGTGGTAATAGGGAATCATGTCCCAGATGTGTATAGCGAAGTAGTGACCGTGGCAGGTATAGGAGAAGAGGGCGGCGAGCTGACGCAAGAGGGAAATCTATTTAATCGCCTGATCGATATTTTAAGTGGCTGTTTTCAACCGTTTCTTGGAGCGATGGCTGCTGCAGGGATGGTGAAAGGGTTAAATGCCTTGTTCCTATTTTTAGGGTTTTATGCAGATAATTCCGGGACGTATACGATGCTTAATGGAATCGGCGATGCAATTTTTTACTTTATGCCAGTAATCTTAGGGTATACAGCTGCCAAGAAATTTCATTTGAACCCAATGGTAGGGATCGTGATTGGCGCAGCGCTTTGTTACCCGACTGTTCAAGGTCCCGCTTTGCAAAGTGGATTTGAAGCAGCTACACCTGGAGTAGGAGCACCGTATCATTTACTAGGATTGCCCGCTTATGAAAATTTTTTGGGGATTCCCTGGGTAGGAGCTAGTTACACGAGTAGTGTGGTACCGGTAATTTTTATCATTGCGTTTGCTGGACAGATCAAAAAAATCGCTAAAAAATTGATCCCAGTTGTTGTCCAAACCTTTGTTGTTCCTTTTTCGGTTCTGCTGATTGCTTTACCGATCGGATTTTTAGTCATTGGACCGATCGTTAGCTTATTGACGGAACTACTAAGTACTAGCTTTCAGTCTTTGATGGCTTTTTCTCCTGCTGTGTATGGTGCGGTTCTTGGTTTCTTTTGGCAAGTTTTGGTTATTTTCGGATTGCATTGGAGCGTCATCCCTCTTGCAATCATGCAGATGGCACAAAATGGATCTAGTCAAATATTGACGGCAGTTTTCGGTGCTAGTTTTGCACAAACAGCAGTAGTGCTTGCGATGTATTTCAAGTTTAAGGATAAAAAGATGAAGGCACTGTGTATGCCGGCAGTCATATCCGGTATTTTTGGTGTAACTGAACCAGCGATCTATGGGATTACACTTCCGAATAAAAAGCCATTTATTTTTTCAATGATCGGTGGCAGTATCTCAGGGATTTATCTGATGGTTTCAGGGGCAACTGGGTATACGATGGGCGGATTAGGTATCTTCGGCGTAGTAAACTATCTAACGGGAACGGATGCAAGTGGGATGTATCACGCATTTATCGGTATAGCGATCGCTTCTGTCATTGGCTTTTTCCTCACATTCTTTTTATGGAGAGATCAAACACCAGAAACAACGAGTACTATTGAGGATAAAAGAAAAGAAATTGTGCTGACACCGATTGAAGGGCGCGTCACCCCGTTAGACCAAGCAATTGATCAAGCATTTGCTAAGGGAGTAATAGGAAAAGGTAGTTTGATTTATCCAGATAAAGGGGAAGTTTTAGCACCGTTTGATGGAACAGTCTTGACTTTATTTCCAACAAAACATGCGATTGGATTAGTGTCAGAGACAGGCCTCGAATTATTGATCCACGTGGGTGTAGATACCGTTCAATTGGAAGGAAAATATTTCCAATCATTTGTTGCACAAGGTGACAAAGTGAGGAAAGGCCAAGTACTTCTCAAATTTGATAAGGAAGGTATTGAAAAAGCAGGGTATAGCATTGAGACCCCAGTGATCATAACCAATGCAACGGATTATGAATCAATAGCTGAAAAAACAGGAATCACCGTCAATAATGGCGATGAGCTGCTTACTGCTGTGACGAGTCTATAAGTGGAAGAAAGAGTGTGCTCCGTTTATTCATTGGCAAGCAAGAACAAACGGAGCACACTTACGATTAAGAGTTGCGTAAATAAGTGGAGGGCTCTTCCATGATCGATGAACTGATTGGCCGATTATCCACTTTTTGACCGATTTTAATCAGATGATCTAGATTTCTTTGATAATCTTCTGCAAACACACATCCGTATAACACATCTAGCAAATAACAGATCGATGTGTTGATGGTAAAGTTACTGATTTTTGAATATAAGCGTTCTCTTGTAGTCATGCGTAATACAGCTGTACTGAGAGAAGAAAGGGTCGAATCTCCAATACTGGTTAGAGCCAAAATGGGAACGTGGATTTCCTGTAAAATGGCTGCTGTACGTAGGATCGTTTTATTTTCTCCAGTATAAGAGATCAAGATTGCACAGGTGTCAGGGGTACAGTTATAGGCTTCGTAGTATGTTTCCCCGAAAGTTGTGACTATTGTGACATCGTGTCTGATCCGTTTCATTTTTAGCATAAAGTCTTGAGAAATCAATGTGTTGGAGTTGCTGGAAAAAAGGACGATTTTTTTTGCTCTCAATAAAAGCTGTTTTGCTTTTTGTAGTTCATCGTGATGGAGGAGAGATAACGTATCTTCAATCGTCATCCGTTCCAGAGAAGCAATTTTGTTTGCAATCGTCATGATCCCTTCGTTTTCTAAAAAGGGAAGATTGGCATCGACTTCTTGAAAATTGCCTTCAAGATATTCTGTTTCTGTAACCAAAGCTTCTTTAAAAGTCACCCACCCGCTAAAGCCGAGTTTCTTTGCTATCCGTATCAATGTAGAAGGATGAACGTAACATGTTTTGGCAATTTGTTGAATCGTCAATTCATTTAGCTGATGTTTATGCGTTTGAATAAATTCGATAACAACAGTTTCAGATGGTGAAAAAGAGGTTTGTTTTATTTTCTCCTGTAATAACATGCTGCATCTCCTTTGCAGTTTTTTAGAATTTTGTGTAAATGAATTGTAAACGTTGTACAAGGTAGTGTCAATTGTTACTAGCTTTGTTTGCAGGATTTTTACAAATAAATCTGTATATAAACGAATATCTGTAAATCAATATTCAAAAAAGCGACAAATTATTGAGATATTTTTTTACAAGAAACATAATATAGTTGTAAACAAAATGAAGGAGTGAGTCTATGAAGCAAGGAGTCAAGATTGCAACGATTGGCGGAGGAAGTAGCTATACCCCTGAATTGATGGAAGGCTTTATTAAGCGATATGAAGAATTACCTATTAGAGAAATATGGTTAGTCGATGTGGAAGAAGGAAGTGAAAAACTAAGGATCGTCCGTGAAATGTCACAGCGTATGTGGGATGCTTCCCCATATGACGTTCAGATCTATGCGACATTAAACAGAGAAGAAGCATTGAAAGACGCCGATTTTGTTACCACGCAGTTTCGAGTTGGCCAGTTTGATGCACGAGTGAAAGACGAACGTATCCCTGCTTACTATGGTATGTTAGGGCAAGAAACGAATGGTGCGGGAGGAATGTTCAAAGCGTTTCGCACGATCCCAGTCGTCTTGGCTATCGTAGAAGAAATGAAACAGCTTTGCCCGAATGTTTGGTTGATCAATTTTGCTAATCCAAGTGGGATGGTCACAGAAGCAGTTGTGCGTTACGGACACTGGGAAAAAGTCATCGGTCTGTGCAATGTTCCTGTAATGGCCATGATGACGGAACCAGGAATGTTAGGAGAGGCGAAAGAAGATCTTATCTATAAATTTGCTGGGTTGAATCATTTCCATTGGCATAAAGTAGCGGATGCGAAAGGGAATGATCGTACAAATGAGTTGATTGATCGATTGTATGCGGATGATAATGGCTTACCGAAGAATATCTTTGATGTTCCTTTCTTTAAAGAACAATTAAAACAAATGCAAATGATTCCTTGTGGATACCATCGCTATTACTATCGGGAAGAAGAAATGCTTCATCATGCGTTAGAGGAGTATCGAACGATCGGAACAAGAGCACAACAAGTGAAAGAAACAGAAGCAGAATTATTTGAATTATACAAAGATCCTAAGTTAGACCATAAGCCAGAACAATTACAAAAACGTGGAGGCGCGTATTATTCAGATGCGGCTTGCGAAACGATTGCTTCTATCTATGGGAATAAAGAGACACAAATCGTGGTTTCTACGAAAAATGATGGAGCAGTCCCTGATCTGCCAGCGGATTGTGTAGTTGAAGTGACAGCTTACGTGGGTGCGAATGGAGCCAGAAATGTTGCCTTCGGTTCTTTACCACCTGCAGAAAGAGGCTGGCTCCAAGTGATGAAGAACATGGAGTTATTGACGATCGAAGCAGCTGTAACAGGCGATTATGGCACAGCACTCCAAGCCTTTACAATCAACCCGTTGGTCCGTTCTGGCGAGACTGCCAAGCGAATCATGGATGAATTGTTTATTGCCCATGAAGCGTATTTACCACAATTCAAGCAAATGATCGACCGTTTGAAAGAAGAAGGTATTGAAGTAAAAGATGAAGTTGCACGAAATTTAATCAAAGTGACGGAGGAGATATAATGGCATTTAGAAAAGATTTTTTATGGGGCGGAACTACAGCTGCCAATCAATGTGAAGGTGGCTATGATGAAGGTGGTCGTGGTTTAGCGAATGTCGATGTCGTTCCTATCGGTGAGGATCGATTTTCTGTGATTACTGGTCAAAAAAAGATGTTTGATTTTGATGAGGAACATTTCTATCCTGCAAAAGAAGCAATCGATATGTACCACAACTACAAAGAAGATATCGCACTATTTGCAGAAATGGGTTTCAAAACCTATCGGATGTCCATCGCTTGGAGTCGTATTTTTCCAAAAGGGGATGAAAAGGAACCAAATGAAGAAGGATTGAAATTCTACGAAGATGTATTCAAGGAATGCCAAAAATATGGCATTGAACCCTTGGTGACCATCACACATTTCGATTGCCCAATGCACTTGGTCGAAGCATATGGTGCTTGGCGATCACGGGAACTGATCGGTTTTTATGAAAACCTTTGTCAGGTGATCTTCAATCGTTATAAAGGTTTGGTCCATTATTGGCTAACATTCAATGAAATCAATATGATCCTCCACGCTCCATTTATGGGTGCTGGACTCTACTTTGAAGAAGGCGACAATATTGAACAAATCAAATATCAAGCTGCCCACCATGAATTAGTAGCTAGTGCGATCGCTACGAAGATTGCTCATGAAGTTGATCCAGAAAATAAAGTGGGCTGTATGCTAGCAGCGGGGACCAACTATCCGTTCACTTGTAAACCAGAAGATGTTTGGGCATCAAGACAGGCAGATCATGAGAATTATTTCTTTATCGATGTTCAATCAAGAGGAGAATATCCGGCATACGCTCTTAAGAAAATGGAACGTGATGGGATCGTGATCGATATGACATCCGAAGATTTGGCACTTTTAAAAGAACATACTGTCGATTTTATTTCATTTTCTTATTACTCTTCACGAGTAGCTACCACTGATCCAGAATTATTGGAGCAAACCGCCGGAAACATCTTTGCGTCGGCGAAAAATCCTTATTTAAAAGAAAGTGAATGGGGATGGCAAATCGATCCTTTAGGATTGCGTATAACGATGAACGATATCTATGATCGCTATCAAAAACCTTTATTCATTGTCGAAAACGGCTTAGGCGCAATCGATACTCCAGATGAAAATGGCTACGTTGAAGACGATTATCGTATCGATTATTTAGCACAGCATATCCAAGCGATGAAGGATGCAGTGGAATTAGATGGAATTGATTTGTTAGGCTATACGACTTGGGGATGTATCGATCTAGTTTCTGCAGGAACAGGAGAAATGAAAAAACGTTATGGATTCATTTACGTGGATCGTGATAACTACGGAAATGGAACACTGAAACGTTCAAAGAAAAAATCATTTGACTGGTATAAAAAAGTGATTGCAACAAATGGAGAAGATCTAAGTAATTAAAGATAGTCTAAAAAGTCTATTGTTTTTAAGCTGAATTTTCGAGTATAATAAGTCTATTCGAAATTGTAAGCAGAACAATAGACTTTTTTTGGTATAGGCTGTAAAGTAAGCTTACTTGATTTCTAAATGGAGGAATGTACATATGTATGATGTTATCGTAATTGGTGCGGGACCTGCTGGTATGACTGCCGCATTGTATGCTTCACGTTCAAATCTATCAGTGGCTATGATCGAACAAGGTGCTCCTGGGGGACAAATGAACAATACAGCTGAAGTAGAAAATTATCCAGGCTTCGATTCGATCATGGGACCGGATTTAGCGTATAAAATGTATGAAGGAGTGTCAAGATTTGGCACTGAAAACGTGTATGGTATCGTTCAAGATATCAAAGACCATGGCGATTATAAAGAAGTCATCTGTGAAGACAAAAGCTATGAAGCAAAAACAGTGATCATTGCTACAGGATGTATCCACCGTAAATTAGGCGTTCCAGGCGAAGAAGAATATGCTGGACGTGGCGTTTCTTATTGTGCAGTTTGTGATGGTGCATTTTTCCGCAACAAACGTTTAGTGGTCATCGGTGGAGGAGATTCAGCAGTAGAAGAAGCAATCTACCTTACTCAATTTGCTTCCGAAGTAGTGATCGTTCACCGTAGAGATGAGTTGCGCGCACAAAAAATCATTCAAGATCGAGCTTTTGCAAATGAAAAGATTTCTTTTGTCTGGGATACGATCACTGATGAAATCATCGGGAATGATATGGTCGTCACAGGAGTCAAAGCTCACAATGTCAAAACAAATGAAACAGTCGAATTAGCGGCTGATGGTGTTTTCATCTATGTGGGACTTGATCCATTAACTGAACCATTCAAAAAAGCAGGATTGACGAATGCAGCAGGCTGGATTCCAACGGATCAAGACATGCGTACAACGATGCCAGGTGTCTTCGCAATCGGCGATGTCCGTGAAAAAGACCTACGTCAAATCACAACAGCTGTTGGAGATGGTGGGATTGCTGGACAACAAGTGTATAAATATCTTGAATCATTAGGCGAACCAACTGAAGCCTAGGCAAAAAGTATAGCGTTAATTGCTAAAGGTGGGCGTTTAGGCGTCATTTCCTACTTCTATTATTGGTTCCAACAATAGATAAAAAGAATGAAAAATAGATATAATCGAGATTTTGGACCACTCTCTGGCTATTTGTCGGGGAGTGGTCCATTTTAGTGGGGATAAACAGATATGTCTGTACAGGAAGTTTATCGATAAATGACTATCTTAAGAAGTAATGTTCCGGCATCGTTTTTTTTCTCCAATTTCTCAAATCGAAACGATTTCTGTCTCGACTTCTTTTGATATCTACATTTATACCATAGAAACAGGTGGAATCTTTCGACCAAATGTTTTTTTGAGTGATCAGTACAAAAATGGTAATATAGGACGTAATTTAAAGGATAAGGGGAAATCTCACATGAATGAAACCACTGAATTATTAAAAAAACATGTTTCAGTTAGACAATTTTTGGATAAAAAAATTAATGAAGACCAAGTAAAAGAATTGATACTGGCTGCTCAGTCCGCATCTTCTGCAAGTTTTTTACAAGCATACACGATTATTGGCATAGAGGATGATAAATTAAAAGGGAAGATTGCTGAACTAGCTGGAAATCAGCCTTTTATTTCCGAAGGTAGTCACTTCTTTGTCTTTTGTGCAGATCTGCAAAGATTACATCAGTTATCACAAGAAAGGAATATTGATATCCAACCAATGCTCGAAGGAGTTGATGCTATTCTAGCAGGGGCGATCGATGCGAGTTTAGCCGCACAAAATATGACTGTTGCAGCAGAATCGATGGGCTTGGGAGTTTGTTATATTGGTGGTATTCGCGATGCTATTGTAGAAATATCTGACCTGTTAGAATTACCAGAATATGTTTTTCCCGTTTTTGGATTAGTTGTAGGATATCCAAAAGCTAAAAATGAATTGAAACCTAGGATTCCAATGGCGGGTATCTACCATATAGACAAATACAACAAGGATACAGATGAAATCAGCAATGAATATGAAGAAACAACAAGACGATATTATACTAACCGTATCGGTAATTCTAGTAATAAAACGTGGGGAGATGGCACAGTAAACAGTTTCCATCGATTGTCTAGAATGGGAATGAAAGACTATCTAAACAAGCAAGGTCTTGCAAAAAAATAGAACCAGATTGTTAAAAAATAGGAGTGTTTTAACTGATTCCTATGGGCTATGAACGTTCATAGAAACAATCGTTTGATTCCACCATGGCATTTGCTGGTGGATAATGAGAGTTGAGTTCAAAAATAGTTACTACCAAAAAATGCTTGAACACCTCTTTTTGAGTGTTTTTCTTTTAATCGTATCAAAACAAAAAACGGTGGTTTTGTCTGAGAATAGGGTATTGTTTTCGTGTCATGCGCTTTTCTATATAAAAAGAGAATGCTATACTAAGGAAGGAACATATTTTAGAAAGAGGTGTTAGCTTCATGTCTTGGGAACAAGTATACGAGCAATGGGCAAATGAAGAAAATTTAGAAGAAAATTTAAAACAACAATTAAATGATCTGCGTCAAGATCCTGAAAAATTGGAAGATGCTTTTTATGCACCATTAGAATTCGGGACAGCTGGCATGCGAGGAATCTTAGGTCCTGGAATCAATCGAATGAACATCTATACGGTCAGACAAGCTACAGAAGGGCTTGCACGTTTCATGGATACACAAGGAACAGAAATAAAAAAACGTGGGGTAGCAATTGCGTATGATTCACGTCATCAATCACCAGAATTTGCAATGGAAGCTGCAAAAACGTTGGCACAACACGATATTCCATCTTTTGTTTTTGAAAGTTTACGACCAACACCCGAGTTATCTTTTGCGGTCCGTCATTTGAATACGTTTGCGGGTATCATGGTGACAGCTTCACATAACCCTGCCGCTTATAATGGTTATAAAGTATATGGAGAAGATGGTGGGCAAATGCCGCCAGCTGACGCGGACGCATTGACAAAATATGTTCGTGAAGTAAGCAATCCATTGAAAGTAGAAGTACTGGAAGACGAAAAAGCAAAGGCAAGTGATTTGATCACGATTATCGGGGAAGAAGTGGATCATGCTTATCTTGAAGAAATCAAAGCTGTAACGATCGATCAAGAGTTAGTCGAAACAATGGGGAAAGATTTGAAATTAGTGTACACCCCATTACATGGGACAGGTAAGATGCTTGGAGAAAGAGCATTGAAACAAGCTGGTTTTGAACAATTTGTATTAGTACCAGAGCAAGCAATCCCAGACCCAGACTTTACGACAGTCAAATCACCAAATCCAGAAGAACATTCTGCTTTTGAATATGCGATGCGTCTTGGTGAAAAAGAAGACGCAGATTTATTGATTGCTACTGATCCAGATGCCGACCGCTTAGGGGCGGCTGTACGTCAGCCAGACGGTACTTACAAGGTACTGACAGGAAACCAGATCGGTGCATTGTTGGTTCAATACATTCTAGAAGCACATCAATCTCGCGGCACACTTCCTGAAAATGCTGCTGTTCTTAAATCGATTGTTTCTAGCGAATTACCTGCAGCTATTGCAGAAAGCTATGGCGCAAAGATGTTGAATGTTTTAACAGGTTTCAAATTTATCGCAGAAAAAATCCACCAATTTGAAGAAGATCATTCCCAAACTTTCATGTTCGGTTTTGAGGAAAGCTATGGCTATTTAGTGAAACCATTTGTGCGGGATAAAGATGCGATCCAAGCATTGCTACTATTAGCCGAAGTTGCTGCTTTCTATAAAAAACAAGGAAAAACATTGTATGATGGATTACAAACGATTTTCGAAAAATATGGGTACTATGCGGAAAAAACGATATCTGTTACCATGAGTGGCCAAGAAGGGTCAGCTAAGATCGCTGCGCTAATGAAACAGTTCCGTGATAATGCACCAACTGAATTCGCCGGTGCTAAGGTCCTTCAAACAGAAGATTTCAAAAAATTGACAAAAACAGACACTGAAGGCAACGTTGAGAAATTGACGATACCACCTTCTGATGTATTGAAATACGTATTGGAGGAAGATGGCTGGATCGCTATTCGACCTTCAGGAACAGAGCCGAAAATCAAGTTTTATATCGGAGTCAAAGGCGAATCTGCCGAGGATGCTGAAAATAAAATCAACCGGTATGAAGCAACGATCAAAGAAATGACAGAAGAATAAAAAGACTTGAGACTGACAGAAAAAGTGGTAAACTTTAGAAGTCAGTCTTTTTCGATGGAGGTGAACCGATTGTCAGACAACCAGAAAAGCGAAGTAGAAAAAGTCAGTCAGTTGTTTAAAGTATTAAGTGATCCAACCAGATTAAAAATCTTGATCTATTTAAAAGATGGTGAACAAAACGTCACAGCAATCAGCCAAGCAGTTGAAATGGAGCAGTCAGCTGTTTCCCATCAGTTACGTTTGTTAAGAGAAAATCATGTCGTTAAATCACATCGTGAAGGAAAAGCAATCTTGTACAGCTTAGATGACTTCCACGTATTAGATATTTTGGAACAAACATTGAAACACGTTGAACATCAGTAAAAATAGGTGATTTTCACATTTGTTTGGCTCTAAGCCAAATAGTGTGGTAGTCAAATCACTTGGAAGTGTGGGACAAAACTGATTTTTAGTTTTGTCCTCCACTTTTTTTGTATGATCAAATAATTTCCCCAAGGTTTTACTGGATCAGTATTTTCTTTCCATGGTGACGAAAAGTCCTAAAGCTGAATGGGAATCTTTTTATGATCTTGATCAGGTTGTTTTTCACTTCATGTTGTTCATTTAGCTTATTTCCAAGGGTTCGAGTGTATTTTATTGAAATAATCTTTTTTATATGGTTTAATGGTTTAAACTTTAGAACCATTAAAGGAGAGATTATTTTGGTTGATTATTCGCTGTTAAAACAAGAGTTATATGATTTGAGCGATTTTTTAATTGCCCTTGGTGATAAAAAAAGGCAAGCAATCATTATTCGCTTGCTTGAAGAAAAAGATTGTGCGGGACTACAAGTGACTTCATTACAAGAAGAAATTAATTTATCTAGACCTGCGATTTCACATCATTTAAAAATTTTAAAAGATGCAAAGATTGTGAATTTCAAGCAAGAGGGAACAAAAAATTTTTACTATCTTGACCATGAGCAAACTGAGATCAAGAAGCTTCAAAACTTTTTAAATAATGTTGTTAGCATCATGAATGAGACTGAGAGGGAGAATTTATGAAAAAAGTATTGATTGTTGAAACCAATAGTAATAAATATGCTGGTACAAATGAAGCAACGGGGCTTTGGTTAGGTGAAAGTGCGGAATTTGTTGATGAACTCTATAAAAATAATGTGGAAGTTGATTTCGTAAGCCCTTTAGGTGGATTTGTTCCTCTAGACCCTAGGAGCATGAAATATATAGATAAAGATATCATGAATATATATTCAGAAGAAAAATTTGTGCAAGAAGGTTTGATAAATACGAAAAAACCAAAAGATATAGATCCCAATAATTATCATGCGATTTATTATACCGGGGGACACGGTGTGATGTGGGATTTTCCTGATAATAAAGAAATACAAGAAATTGCTCGAATCATTTATGAAAATAATGGTTATATTCTATCTGTTTGTCATGGAGTAGCTGGACTATTCAATATTAAAGATAGTGAAGGCAACTTTTTGATTTCTGGAAAAAGAATTACTGGCTTTACAAAAGCAGAAGAAATTTTGGCAGGAAAAGCGAAAGTTGTTCCTTTCTTTAATCAAAAAGTAGCTGAAGAAAGAAATGCTCTATTTCAAAAAAAACGATTCTATAAGGAATTTGCATTAAAAGATGGGCGGATTATTACCGGGCAAAATCCATTTTCTGTACGAGCTGTCGCAAAATTATATCTTGAGGAGCGAAAGACATGCAAACAATTTTAGGAAGCAATGGACAAATAGGCCATGAACTAGCAAAAGAATTATTCAAACATTATACAACCGATATTCGATTAGTCAGTCGGAAACCTAAAAAAATCAACCCTACGGATCAACTGGTTTCAGCAGATTTAATGGACTTTAATCAAACCAAGAAAGCGATCGAAAATAGTGATATTGTTTATTTCACCGTTGGCTTACCAATGGACTCTGATCTTTGGGAAAACAATTTTCTTAAAATTACTACGAATGTCATTCAGGCTTGCAAAGAATCCAACAGTAAGCTTGTTTTTTTTTGATAACACATATATGTATCCAAAAGATAGTACACCACAGAATGAAAATACTAACTATTCACCTGTAGGAAGAAAATCTGTCATACGTTCTAGGATGGCAGAATTAATAGTAAGCGAAATGGAAACGGGTCGTTTAGAAGCAGTTATTTGTCGCGCTCCAGAGTTTTATGGACCAGGTAAAACACAGAGCATCACAAATACGCTGGTACTAAACAAAGTCAAAAGTAACGCTACCGCAATTATCCCTGTCAATAAAGATACGTTGCGTACATTGATATGGACCCCTGATGCTAGCCGAGCAATGGCACTGATTGGA
Organism: Enterococcus durans NBRC 100479 = LMG 10746; assembly: GCF_001544215.1. Taxonomy (GTDB): domain Bacteria; phylum Bacillota; class Bacilli; order Lactobacillales; family Enterococcaceae; genus Enterococcus_B; species Enterococcus_B durans. The sequence goes on along the minus strand of NZ_BCQB01000015.1, from coordinate 26,392 downwards.
AATACACCAACAGCCTATGGTCAGATCTGGCATTTACCTTGTGATGAGCCTCATACCTTTCAAGATATGATCGATATTTCTGAAAAAATACTCAATAAATCATTGAAGTATAAAGTCATTCCTTTATGGCAATTTAAAGTAGCTAAGCTTTTCAGTAAAAAGGTACGGGAATTAGATGAGTTACTGCCTAGATATGAGGTCGATAATGTTTTTGTATCCGACAAATTCAAAAAGACATTTCCTGATTTTAAAATTACCTCTTTTGAAACAGGAATCTCTCAAATACTCACTGAAAATAGTTCAAAATGATTATAAAAATGTGGGACAAATCTAGAATTCAGTTTTGGTAAAGATTCTCGAATAAACGGCGGGAGCAGAAGCAACTCCTTCGTAAATAAGCCGACATTCACAAAAATTTGAAAAGCAATTTTCGTGAATTTCTTCTTATTTCTCGGAGTTAAACACTTCTGTCCCAGCCTCTCTCGAATAAACGGTGTCCGAAAGTCAGGTTTTTCGGAAATTTCAAAAAAACGAGCAATACGTTATTTGTATTGCTCGTTTTTTTTTTTTGAAATTTCCCAAACCTAAACGACCTTTGGCTCGACCTCTTTTATTAATTTAACTAGCAGTACTAGATGCTGGTGGACATGTAGGCGGAAAGGGGGGACTTAAAAATGATTGAGGACGTTTAAAATATCTGGAATCCTATCTTTCTGTTCGTACAGAAGTGATCGATGAGGAGAACGTGTAACGTGCCAATAAAAATTTGACTAAGTAACAACTGACGACTGAAAAAAATCTTGGATTTAAAAAATAAATCTGTATGTATTAAAAAAGAAGAATGAGATTCGGAAGTATTATCCAGATGATATTAGTGGACAGAGTGTAGGTAGAGACGAACAAGGAAACTTTGTAAAAAATAAAACTGATCATGATGAAGTACGCCTTATTGCAAAAAAAGTTAAAAAGTGAAAGAATTACAATATAATGATAAAATAATTAAATGATGATGTGTGGAAGCTTTTGTTGAGTAACAATTTAGTGTGAAAGCAATAGCAATACAAATCAGCACAGGTTTTCAATCAACGTAAAGAATGTTGCTTTTCTATTTTGACTGACGTTTTGACAGAAAAAAATGCGTAAAAACGATTGCCATGAAACTATTTTTGTAACTAAGAAATGGAGAGAATTCAATGACAACCTATAATGAAGAAATGCAATATCTATCAGAGAAACTTGGAGATAAAGATAATCTAATTGCTCTTTCAACCATCGCGCTTGAGACAACGGATGATGGCTTATCAAAACCAGTAGTACGATTAGTCGATGCAGTCTATCTTGACGGAGCCTTCTACGTTACATCTTATGCTACTACTGACAAAGTGCGACAGCTGACGGTCAATCCAGCAGTGTCGATTGGTATTGTGGTTGAAAGTTTCACTGCAGAGGGCATGGCCGAAAATCTCGGTTGGGTCAATGACGAAAAAAATGTCCAAATAATGAAAACCGTCCGCAATATTTTTTCCGAATGGTATGAGCAAGCCAACGACGATAATGACGAAAATACTTGTTTAATCAAGATTCAACTAATCAAAGGAGTATGGAACTTCCCTCACGAAGGTATTCGACGAGATATTGATTTTATAAATAAAACTAGCAAATTTTCAAAGAGTGAGGACAAATAAGAACCAGTTAAAAATAGGATAATTAATGGTGGACTCACTGATCGGTGCAAGACTAAGATCAGTGAGTCCTTTTTGGAAAACTTGATTTAATAGGATGTCGGCTCACTTTGACATGGTTTTTGACAAGATTTTCTTCCCCAAAAAAGCTATTTTGCTACAATGAAGAAGAAGGGAAGTGGGAAAATGACATTTGGTGAAGGTTTAAAAAAATTACGGGTCTCACAAGATTTGACCCAAGCGCAATTGGCGGAACGGATTTTCGTCACCCGTCAGACGATTTCGAAATGAAAGGTTTGATACCAGTTACAGCAACTCAAACTCCCGATGGAATCTTTTGGTCCAGTCAAGACCAAAATTATGTCCCTCGGTTATTAAATTATCTCAAAATAGACTATTCAGACTATGAATGGGAAACCGTGCCGGGCTATGATTTGACACCTGAAAAGATCGCTGAATATGAGGCGGTGGCAGTCACTTCCATGTCTCAACGTTATTTTCCGTTGATCAAGCAAGCCAAGCCCTCCATTAAAGCAATCAAAATTGGCGCGGAAGATTTCATGCGGCAAATGGCACCAAAGGGAGCGGTCGCCGGTCGAACCACTGGCTATGTATTGGTGGATAATCAAAAGATGAGTCAAAAGAATCAACCGAAAAATCCCATGACCTTCAATTATGAAAATTTGCGGCAAGTGATGCGGGATTATCCGAAGATCTATTGGGAAGTCGTGACCTTCGATGAGTTGAAGGAACGTCTGCGAAAAAATACCAAAAACGTGACAGTCGGTCTCATCCCAAAAACCTACGCCTATGAAAAATACTTGCAAACGGGATCTCCTGATGTTGCAATTGTGAAGCTAACACCTAAGCAGTTGGAAAAAACACCTGTCGCCTATGAAGCAGCGATGCTCATAACCGGTGCGATAACGATGGTTTTAATGACTTTGCGGGTTTTCTTTTGAATTGTATTAAATGAAACTGCTTTTTTAGTTTGATATCAAGTGGAATTTGTCAATTAGTGGATTATGTTAAGGTAATAGTTGGTTAAAATAATATATTCAAACATGCTAAATTAAGTGTGTAGCGATGAGATTTCTAGAAACCCTCTAAAAAATTTATTAAACCCTTCTAGAAATTGGACCTTGGAATAATGGGGATTCCAAGGTCTTTTTAGGATTTAAGAAAATAAATGAGAGTGTAAATACATATAGAGAAATTCCCCCATAGTATTATTGTTCTTAGACCATAGATAAGTAACAAGACGAACGTGGGAGAGATCTAAAAATCAGATTTGCTACAGACTCTTGAGTAAACGGTTGGAGCAGAAGCAACTCCTTCGGAAATAAGCCGAAATTCACAAAAATTTGAAAAGCAATTTTCGTTCATTTCTTCTTATTTCTCGGAGTTAAACACTTCTGTCCCAGCCTCTCTCAAATAAACGGCGTCCAAAAGTCAGGTTTTTTGGAAATTTCAAAAACGAGTGTGGGACAAAAGTAAGAAACACTTTTGTCTCGACCTCATTTGGACCTCTCATGGCTTCAGTAGAGGTTCAATTATGGAATTTATTTCTATCTTTAATTGGTATTTTTCAATTCCATCGTTATTTGTTGATCCCAACTGCTATGTTCAATCAAATGTTACATGAACTAGTGAGCCTTTTTCTTCAATAGTCAACTGGTCAGGTGTTAAGATGAAAGAAAGAGGTGTGAAAGATGCGCGAGAGCCAAGAAGAATGGGCCCGATGGAAATATTATGTCATGGCACGATCACAAAAAGAATATTTAGCGTTACGCCAGCTTTTTTCTGGTAATCAGTGGTCAGAGACGAAAAACAAGCAATTTTATCAGCACTTGGATATTGTAAAAAGAATGCCGGTTGATCTAAAATCGAAGAGAAATACATATGAACACGTTTGGGGATATTTTAAAAAGACGGCAACAGCAGAAGAAAAACAGCACTTTTTTGTTCTGCTGGATCAATTAACAGAACGTCAGGACGAGGTACTTCCGTATCTAAAAAAGTTGGCAGAAAAATACCAAATCATGTATCTTTTAGAATCTCATCTGTTTGATGAGTGCAAATCATTTCCGGATATTCACTAGGACTTTTATAATAAGACGATATGGAGGGATGTACAAATGGAAACACGCGCAATCGTTATAGAAGAATATGGTCATGCAGACCAATTGAAAGAAAGCAGAGTAACTTTACCTGAACTAGGGGCCCATCAAGTGTTGGTCAAAGTCAAAGCTACCTCAGTCAATCCGATTGACTGGAAACTTCGTGAAGGGTATCTAGCACAAATGATGCCTTGGGAATTTCCGATTATTCTAGGGTGGGATGTTGCAGGTGAGATTGTGGCAGTTGGTTCAGAAGTGCAAGATTGGCAAGTCGGTCAAGCAGTATTTGCACGACCAGAAACAACTCGTTTTGGCACCTATGCTGATTATACGATCGTAGATGATCATTTATTAGCTAAAAAACCTGATTCTGTTTCTTTTGAAGATGCAGCGGCTGTGCCATTAGCAGGGTTAACTGCTTATCAAGCGCTATTCACGCATGGCAAATTAAAAGCTGGTGAAAGAGTCTTGATCCACGCGGGTGCTGGCGGAGTCGGTATTTATGCTATTCAATTAGCTAAAAATGCGGGCGCTTTTGTCATTACGACTGCTAGTGAAAAGAATCATAAGTTACTAAAAGAACTTGGTGCGGATCAAGTGATTGATTACCATACCACTGACTTTTCAGAAGTATTAGAAGACGTGGACTTAGTTTTCGATACGATGGGCGGGGATATTCAAAAAGCCAGCTTCGAAGTATTGAATCCAAAAGGACGGTTGATCTCAGTCGTTGACCAACCTGATGAAGAATTAGCCAAGAACATTGCGGTGGCAAAAAGTATTTGGCTTCAACCAGACGGCAAACAATTACAAGTAATTGCTGATCTAATGGAAGCAGGAAAAGTTAAAAGCATCGTTGGTCATACGTATCCACTTACAGCAGAAGGTGTTAAGGCTGCCCATGAATTAAGTGCGACTCATCATGCTAAGGGGAAAATCGTTTTAGTAAACGAGTGATCGACCAATCAATGCCACCATAATTATTCCTATCACTAATAAATTCAATGGAGCAAAAGATAGATTCAAAGAGGTCGACACAAAAGTCGTTTAGGTTTGTCCCACATTCGAGTTTCGGCTTATTTCCGAAGGAGTTGCTTCTGCTCCAACCGTTTATTCGTTTTTAAAGAGTGGGACAAAAGTAAGAAACACTTTTGTCCCACTCTCTCTTTGTTCATTTCTCACCAGAGGTTTCGGTACCGTAGTAACTATGGTCTTCTAAGTCTAGTGCATTTAAAATCAGTGATGCAGTTTCTTCGATTGAAAGGGAGGCGACGTTGATGACCACGCATCCTAGTTTTTTATAAAGATCATTTGCGAAATCTAGTTCAGCTCGGATTTTTTCAATATCAGAATAGGCTGTGTCTGGATTTAGTCCATAAGAACGCATCCGTTCTTTGCGAATGTTATTAAGAATATCCGGATTGTTGGTCAAGCCAACGATTTTTTTCGGATCGATTTCCCAGAGCTGTTTAGGGATATGGGCTTGAGGAATCAGTGGCAAGTTCGCAACTTTCAGGTTCTTATTTGCTAAAAACAAACTTAATGGTGTTTTTGATGTTCGTGATACCCCAAGCAGGACAACATCTGCTTCTAAAAAACCACGGGGATCTTTTCCATCATCATATTTTACAGCAAATTCCATCGCTTTGATCCGTCTAAAATAATTTTCATTCAATAAATGGAGTGCCCCAGGCTGCCGTGTCGGTTTGACTCCAGTCAATCGTTCGATTTCTTGGATTGGCGGCGTCATGACGTCAAAACTAAATAGGTCATTTTTCTGGCAAAAATCACGTGTCATTTCAATCAATTCTTGGTTGATCAAAGTATGGAGGACAAGTGCTTTTTCTTCAAGGGCATCTTCTAAGGCTTGTTGAAGTGCTTCTTTGTCTGTTACAAATGTCCGTCGGAATAAATTGAACTCGACTGATGGATATTGAGCCATAGTTGCTTGCGCTAACTTGGTTGCTGTTTCGCCAGCAGAATCAGAAATGACGAAAAAGGTAACGATCTCTGTTGTCTCAAAAGTCATAGATATAAAACCTCACTTGCAATTTTTTTATCTTTAGTATACCATACTGTGGAACATATACTTCGTAATCATTTTGATTTGGAGGGGACGCCTTGAAAAAGCAAACATTGATCGAACAATCATTAGAAACATTGAAAAATAACGGATTCAAGTATACGAAGAAGCGCGAAGCGATGTTGACTTACTTAGTAAAACGAAATCGATATGTATCGGCTAAAGAAGTTTTTGATTACATGAATCAGGAGTTCAAAGGGGTCAGTTATGATACAGTTTATCGAAACCTTCATGATTTTTCTGAACTTGATTTATTGGAAGAAACAGATTTGAATGGAGAAATGAAATTTCGCTTTCATTGTTGTCAGGGAGAGATCGGGCATCATCATCACTTTATCTGCACGGTTTGTGGAACGACCAAGGAGATCCATATGTGTCCAATGAATTATTTTCAGGACCAATTAAATGGTTGTACGATCGAAGGCCATCGTTTCGAGATCTTCGGGCGGTGTGAAAACTGTCAATAATTGTTTTAAATAAAATAACATTTGATTATTTAAAAAAAACACAAGATTCCCTTGACGGTCAAAAGAGCTTTAGATATAATATTTACAGGACATTCTTGTTTTTTGGGATTTAAATTTCAATAACAATTACGGTTACTTTTTAAGCTCGGAGGGAGGGAATTAACATGTCAAAAACAGTCGTTCGCAAAAACGAATCACTTGACGATGCTCTTCGTCGCTTCAAACGTTCCGTGTCAAAAGCGGGTACTTTACAAGAATCTCGTAAACGTGAATTCTACGAAAAACCAAGTGTAAAACGCAAGAAAAAATCTGAAGCAGCTAGAAAACGCAAAAAATTCTAGTTCTTTGATGAATTGGAGTTGGTAGTGTGTCACTACTAAGTAGATTGAACGATGACATGAAGACAGCGATGAAAGCGAAAGATAAAGAATCTTTGCAGGTGATTCGTATGATCAAGTCATCTATTCAAAACGAGCAGATCAAAGAAGGTCACGACTTGACGGAAGATGAAGAACTAACAGTGTTGTCTCGTGAAATGAAGCAACGCCGTGATTCTTTACATGAGTTTGAAGAAGCTGGGCGTGACGATTTGGCTGAAAAAGTGAAAAGTGAAATTGTGATCGTTGAGAAATACATGCCAGAGCAATTATCTGAGGATGATATTCGTCAACTTGTTCAAGAAGCGATTACGCAAACTGGTGCTTCTTCTGTAAAAGAATTTGGCAAAGTCATGGGTGTGATCATGCCTAATGTCAAAGGAAAAGCAGATGGAAATCAGGTCAATGCAATCGTGAAAGAACTATTGCAATCCTAATCTTGTAATTTAAAACTGCGAACAATTTGTTCGCAGTTTTTTTTACTTCAACCTAAAAAGAATTGGTTATTCCTTTAAAGGAATAACCAATTCTTTTTAGATAGTCCAATCAATTATTTACTTGTTCATTCTCTCTAGCCTTCATCGTTAGCGCTTGGTAACCGTAATAACCTAATAGACTGATCAGATAACCCAATAAGGTAGGAACGACCCAACCTAATCCAAGTGAAGCTAGTGGTACATGATGATGATAGAAAGCCAGTAGAGCAGCAACAACAGATTGCTGTCTGACTAGTGCAGGAGAATTGGCGAACATATCTAGAACAGCTGGTACAGCGGTAAAGAGCATCGTCACTTGATAGATGACTGGATTTCTTTGGAAAAATCTGGCGGTCAATGAGAGTAAGATCAATGCAAGAGAAAGTGGATAAAGGAGCATCAATACAGGTAAAGACCATTGGATGATATTATCTAATCCAGCATTGGCTACAACAAAGGAAACAAATGTAGTGAGACGTAACCAAGTAAGGTAGCTGACCTTAGGAAATAGTTTATGGAAATCTTGGGCAAAAGAAACGACCAATCCCATCGCGGTAGTAAATACGCCTAAAGTGACCATGACTCCTAAAAAGACAGCACCAAAGTTTCCTAAATAGTATTGAACGATTTGTGAAAGAGCTGTACCTCCGTTTTCGGATAATGTTAACTTGTTTAAGCTCATCGCTCCTAAAAGGACAAGTCCAAAATAGATGACTACTTCAAATGCAACACTAAGAGTACCTGCTTTGGCAGTCAGCAAGGTCACTTGTCTATTTTTTAATCCTAGATCACGAACAGCATGTACAAAAGTAACACTTAGCGCAAGTAAAGCAACAGCATCGACTGTATTGTAGCCTTCTAGGACACCATTTGTTAAAGCGTTCGATCGATAAGTAGCATCGGCAGCTTGATGGAGGCCACCCATAGGATGGATGAAGGCAACGAAAAAGATGACTGCTAATAAGACGAGAAAGATCGTATTTAAATATTTTCCTACATATTTAACGAGGCGTGTAGGATGGACGGTCAATAAATAGGCACATAAGAAGAATAACGCAGAGAACACGAGCATGCCGATCGTAGTGAATTTTTCTGGAAGAAATGGTTTTGCGGCCATTTCAAAAGCAGTAGCGGCAGTACGAGGTGTACCAAAAAAAGGACCGATTGTTAGATGGACAAGGACAAGAAATAAAGCAGCGTACCATTTGCCGACTGGTTTGGCTAGATCATATAAGCCATCGCTGTTCGTCACTACGACTGCTAGAATCGCTAGAAGTGGGAATAATGCACCAGAAATAGCAAAGCCGACACTGGCATTCAACCAGTTTTGACCTGCAAGTTGACCAAGGTGGACTGGAAAAATCAGATTACCTGATCCAAAAAACATGCCGAAGATGAGAGAACTGACGACTAGAAGTTGTTTCCAAGAATAAGTTTTTGCTTTGTTCATTAATAATTCCTCCGATAATAAAAAATAGATAAATGAATGTTTGTTTTGTGCTTCGAATCTCACTAATGTCAGTTTCCATGGGAACCACCACCTTAAAAGAAAATAAAAAAGAGCCCTTTTCCACTTGGGAAAAGGGCTCTAAATAACTAGAACGGTACCACCTTTTTTAGCTTGAATAAGCTGTCTATTTTCACGGACGCTTTTTTGTAAAAGTTATCCGCTAGCCTGATAATGGTGGCAGCCACGATGCTCTACGTTTTCGACATCGACTCGGAAATGATGTTCGCTCACTCGATTTATTGTCATTTTTCACTTACATGACTCACTGGGAATAAATACTTGAGTAGCTACTGTTTTCCTCTACGTTTTATGTGTTATCTAATTTATTGAAATTATGATACTACAACTTATTTTAAAAAGCAAGACTAGTTTTACGAATAAACTAAATTTTTTTAATTTTCAAAAAATGTAAGATGTTTTTATGTGAGACAATCTAATACCAAGATGAGAAGGGGCTGAAGGGAATAATGGGACATTTTATGCTGAATATCCCAGTAGAAGACCGTTATTTTTCTTAAAAAATATCCTAAGAAATCACGAAATAGAGTCCTTTGTGTAGTCCCTTTTTTATTTGCTATATAGTTTTTCTCGGATATGGTAAAATAGGAAAGAATGATTTGAAGTAAAGGAGATGTCTATTTTTGACAGAAGCGTCCAGTTCTTTAGAGATTAGATTAACTGCTGCTGACGATGTCAGTATGCTTTTAGGTGCACATGATAAACATATAAAATTGATCGAGGAAATGACCGAGACCACTATCCATACAAGAGGAGAAATGATCCAAATCATTGGAGAAGAGCCAGGTCTTTCATTAGCCGCTGAAGTGATCCGTACGTTACAAGAGTTGATCAAACGAGGAATCCATATCAGCACACCTGATGTAGTGACTGCTTTAAAAATGGGTCAAAAAGGGACCTTAGGCTATTTTGTAGAAATGTATGAAGAAGAAATCGTCAAGGACCGCAATGGAAAACCGATTAGAGTGAAAAATAGTGGCCAAAAGAAATACGTTGAAGCGGTCGCTAAACATGATATCGTGTTTGGCGTAGGACCAGCTGGAACAGGGAAAACATTTCTTGCGGTCGTGCTAGCGATAGCAGCGTTGAAAAAAGGCGAGGTCCAAAAAATCATTTTGACTCGTCCAGCAGTCGAAGCAGGTGAAAATCTAGGCTTTCTACCTGGAGATTTAAAGGAAAAAGTAGATCCCTATCTGCGTCCAGTATACGATGCGCTTTATCAGATCTTTGGATTGGATCATACGAATCGGTTGATGGAGCGTGGAGTTATCGAAATAGCTCCGTTAGCCTATATGCGTGGGCGAACATTAGATGACGCATTTGTGATTTTAGATGAAGCGCAGAATACGACAGTGGCACAAATGAAGATGTTTTTGACCCGTTTAGGCTATCAGTCTAAAATGATCGTCAACGGTGACACAAGCCAAATCGATTTGCCGAGAGGTACACAAAGTGGGCTTGTTCATGCTGAACGAACATTGAAGCAAATCAAGAAAATTGCATTTGTCAATTTTGAAGCAAGTGATGTTGTTCGTCACCCTGTTGTAGCAGAAATCATCAAAGCTTATGAAAAAGCAGATCTTCATCAAGAGTAGGGCTTAGGAGGATAAGCATATGTTGAACAAGATACTACAACAATTACAAGCAAAACTGGGGAAGGCTGCAATGCCTTTCTTGTTGTTTTTGTTTTTCATCATCATCTGTGGGGTTACTTTCAGTAGTGTAAAGCAAAAGGCAAATGATTTTAAAGAAGGTCAAGTAGCCGAGGAGAGTATCCGGGCGAATAAAACTATTGAAAATACGGAAGAAACGGAACAAAAGCGAAAATTAGCAGCAGAAGCTGTTACGCCAGAGTATACGTATCAACAGGATCTAGTCGATGATCAGAATAACCGGATCAACCAACTGTTTGATTTGATCGAAAAAACGAATGATTCCATTGACAAAACATATAAAGACAACGTAGAAAAATCAAAAGATAACGAAAACGTACCAAAGCCGACGATCGATGAACGGATTGCTGCCCTAAAGAAAAATTTTGAAAGTGTGAATGCAGAAAATGTAGCATTCTTCCAGAAGCTACCGACTAATTTCTACACAAAAATATTTGGGATGACAGAAAGTCAAATCAATGAAGTTCGCGATCAAAGTTTAAAACTGATCGATGAACAAATGAGTAAACAAGTACGAGAAAGTGACTTAGAAGCCTTCAAACAAGAGGCAGAGGATCAGATCCAGTACTTGAATGTTTCTACCGATCAGCAACAAATGATCCATTATCTAGTGGATCAAGGAATCGTTGTAAATGATGTGCTGAATGAAAAGAAAACTGAAGAGTTGAAACAAGCAGCTAGAGAAGCAGTTCAGCCAGTCATGATCTACCAAGGAGAAATCATTGTCCGTGAAGGAAACCAAATCGATTCGGCAGCAATGAAAAAACTTGAACTTTTAGGTCTGACAAATCAAACGACATCGATTTTTCCATTAGTTGCGATGATTTTAGCTGTTCTTTTACAAATTGCTGTATTATTCTATAACTCGATGCAGTATCATGAAGCAGCCAAAAGAACAGAATATGTTCTTTTTTATGTGACGGTGATGTCCCTCAGTGTTCTATTAATGAAATTTTTCCAATTGTTCCAAACCGAGCAAGCAGCTTATATCCCGCTATTTTATCCTGCAGCGTTTGCACCTTTAGTGCTGAATGTTTTCTTGAATCGGCGTTCAGGGATCATTGCGGCTTTGTTCCAAACAGTTACTGCTTTGTTCATCTATTATGATTCGATCGGAACGAACTTTTTGACAGCGATATTGATGTCCTATTTGTTTAGCGGGCTGTTAGCAACTGTCTTAAAACGGCAACGGGTTTCTGAACAATGGGTTTCAGCCATGATGTGGGTGATTATCTTTCCACTACTGATGGATATTGTATTGATCATTTATCAAGGTATGAGTTTTAGCGATGGTACCACATGGTTGATGCTGGTATGCGGATTTATGGGTACGTTGCTGTCCTATCTGTTGACGATGGGCTTACATCCATATATTGAATTGCTGGTCAATGACGATAGCGTCATCGTACTAAATGAATTGAGTAATCCAAATCATCCGTTACTGAAGCAGTTGTTAGAAGAAGCACCAGGCACATATCATCATAGTATGATGGTCGCTAACCTAAGTGCAAATGCAGTCGCTGATATCGGTGGTCGTTCTTTATTGACGCGAGTAGCCTGCTATTATCATGATATCGGCAAAATCAAACATGCCAGTTTCTTTGTGGAAAATTTGCCATCAGGTGCAGAAAATCCTCATAATTTTCTATTACCAGAGGATAGTAAACAAATCATTTTTGGCCATGTAACTGATGGCGCTAAAATTTTAGAAGAGTATGAGATGCCACAGATGGTGATCGATATTTGTCGTCAGCATCACGGGACTACGTTAATGAAATATTTTTATATCAAAGCAAAAGAACGGAATCCAGAAGTGACGGAAGAGCAATTCCGTTACCCAGGTCCAAAACCACAAACAAGAGAAGCAGGGATCGTCAACATTGCCGATAGCTGTGAAGCAGCTGTTCGTGCGATGGATAATCCTGCAGGAGAAAAAATCGAGCAGTTCGTTCATAATTTGATTGAAGAACGTATTTCTGATGGACAGCTTGATGATAGTGGATTGACACTGAAAGAAATTCGCAAAGTTGAAAAATCGTTGATCAGTGGGTTGAGTAGTACCTTCCATTCAAGGATCAAGTATCCTAAAATGAAATCAGAAGCGGAAAAAATGAAAGAAGAAGTCGAAAAAACAGAAGATTAGTAAGGGAAAGAAGCGATAATAATGGACATTACATTTATGGATGAAACAGAAAAAGTTTCAGAAGAAAAAATCAAAGAAATCGAGGATCTGCTTCAATTTGCTGCCTCACACTTGAATTTGCCAGAGGAAACAGAAATGTCTGTTACTTTTATGGATAATGCCGCAATCCAAGAAATCAATCGCGTATATCGTGGAAAAGATGCACCAACAGATGTCATCAGTTTTGCATTGGAAGAAGAAGGGGAAGATGAAATTCCTGTGATCTTTGAAGATGGGGATAATCCGATGCCACGAGTATTGGGAGATATCATGATCTCAATCGAGCGAGCAGCTGAACAAGCAGAAGAATACGGACATTCGTACGATCGGGAACTAGGATTTTTGGCGGTACATGGTTTCTTGCATATCAACGGCTATGACCATATGACGCCAGAAGATGAGAAAGAGATGTTTGGCTTACAGAAAGAGATATTGGATGCGTATGGACTTAAAAGATAAGAATATCGAAAAAAATGTTGAAAAGAATAAACACTTTTTGATGTCAGTAGAGTTTGCGCTTCAAGGCGTCAAAACAGTATTTGATGAAGAGCGCAACATGAAAAAACATGTGGTATTCGGTTTGTTCGCGTTACTTATGGGAATCGTTTTTCAGCTAAGTATCAGTGAATGGTTATGGTTACTTCTAGCCGTGTTTTTAGTGTGGATCGTTGAGATCATCAATACAGTTTTCGAAAATGTTGTCGATATGTTCACTGACTTTCATTTTCATCCCATTGGGAAAAAGATCAAGGATATGGCAGCTGGTGCGGTTCTTGTAACAGCTTGCTTTGCGGTGATCGTCGGACTTATCTTATTTGTCCCTAAAATCTATCAATTGTTTTTTAATTAAAGGAGAAAATTATGACAGAACATAAATCAGGATTCGTAGCAATCGTTGGGCGCCCAAATGTTGGGAAATCAACGCTATTAAATCGGATCGTTGGTCAAAAAATTGCGATCATGAGTGACAAAGCACAAACGACCAGAAATAAAATCCAGGGAGTCTATACGACACCAGAGGCGCAGCTGATATTTATCGACACACCTGGTATCCACAAACCAAAACACCGCTTAGGCGACTTCATGGTTGAAGCAGCTTACAGTGCGTTAAGAGAAGTAGATGCTGTGTTATTTATGATCAGTGCGGATCAGAAACGTGGACGCGGCGATGACTTCATTATCGAACGTTTAAAAAATGTTCATTCACCAGTGTACCTAGTCATCAATAAAATCGATAAAGTTCATCCAGATGAGCTGTTAGGCATCATCGAAGACTATTCGACACAGATGGAATTTGCACAAGTGGTACCAATTTCCGCTACTGAAGGAAACAACGTAGAACGTTTGATGGAGGTATTGGTTGATGAAATGCCTGAAGGTCCTCAGTATTTCCCTGATGACCAAGTAACAGATCATCCAGAATATTTTATTGTTTCAGAATTGATCCGAGAAAAAGTATTAGTCTTAACTAGAGATGAAGTTCCACATTCAGTCGCTGTTGTGATCGACTCGATGAAACGAAATGAGAATGACAAGGTACAGATCCAAGCAACGATCATTGTGGAACGTGACAGTCAAAAAGGGATCATTATCGGTAAAGGCGGCAAGATGCTGAAACAGATCGGCACGAAAGCCAGAAAAGATATTGAAAATCTTTTAGGAGATAAAGTATACCTTGAATTGTGGGTAAAAGTCCAAAAAGATTGGCGTGACAAACAAGTCTACTTGCAAGATTTTGGGTACCGTAAAGACGAGTATTAAATCGGCTCGTTCATCAATGGATAAAGAGAAGGTCGACACAAAAGTCGTTTAGGGTTGAAAAATTGGAGAGAAAAGAGAGTGGGACAAAAGTAAGAAACACTTTTGTCTCATGCTTTAAAAACGAATAAACGGCGGGAGCAGAAGCAACTCCTTCGGAAATAAGCCGAAGTTAACAAAAATTTGAAAAGCAATTTTCGTTAATTTCTTCTTATTTCTCGGAGTTAAACACTTCTGTCCCAGCCTCTTTTTTGAAATTTCCGAAAAACCTGACTTTTGGCCGCCGTTTATTCGAGAGTCTGTGGAAAACCTGATTTTTAGTTTTGTCCCATACTCCTCTAAACACGGATCAACGGCGATTTCTTCGAAAAAAACAGAAATCTTACAGGAATCAAGAAATTATTTCTGTAAGTCCTTCTGCTATTGTTGTGTAAGACTTCGATTTTCATCACGTTTGATTTGTCACTGTCTTAATGATGATCGCTAGTAATAGCTATCTGTTCAATATACAAGAAACTCAGATGTGAAAGGGGTGCTACTATGAGTCAACTTGCAGAATCAAAAGGCATCATCTTATCCAGTAGAAACTATAAAGAAAAAGATAAATTAGTGAAGATCTTTACGGAATCTGCTGGGAAAATGATGTTTTACGTAAAAGGCATCCATCGGCAAAATCAGCCGTTAGCTCCAGCACTTCTGCCCTTCACTGAAGCAACCTATATAGGTATAGGCACCTTTAAAAATGAAGGACTTTCTTTCATTACAAGTGTCAAAGATGTTCATGCTTTTCGACATATCCAAGAAGATATCTTTTTAAGCGGTTATGGCACGTATTTGCTGAATTTAGTCGATGCTGCAATTGAAGATCATCAGTATGATCCTCATCTATTCCATTTTACCCAATTAGCATTGAATCGGATGGATCAAGGCGATGATGCGGAAATCATCACGAATATTTTTGAGGTTCAGTTGTTACAGCGCTTTGGGATTGCTCCGATTTGGACGCATTGCGTGGTTTGTGGAGAAACCCAGGGGAAATTTGATTACTCGTCAAAATATGGGGGCGTGATCTGTGAAAAACACTGGGATATGGATCACCATCGCTACCATGCAGATCCGAGAGCTGTTTATTTTGTACGAATGTTTTCGGCAATCTCCTATGACAAGATCAATGGGATCAGCTTGAAGGAAGAAACAAAACAAGCGATCCGCCAGCTGATTGATCAGTTGTATGAAGAATACGTAGGAATCCATTTGAAAAGCAAAAAATTTATTGATCAAATGAAATCTTGGGAACATGTATTGAAAGTCCCTGAAAAAGAGGATAAACCAACTACCGAAGATGAAAAAAATGACTAGAATTTTCAAAGAAGGCTCAAAACTATTTGACAAAAGGGCGGTATACCGTCTATTATTGAAGCTAGATGAATGAGAATGTGATTTAAAGCTTTTCATTATGTGAACTCTTAATAGATAAGTACGATGATCAAGCACAGTAAAAAATACGTAGCACAAGCGAGTTCGGGAGGGTGTAAGCCGAACGCTGGCGGTTTTTGAAGAGGCACTTGGGAGTACGACCAATGAAGCTGCCGATTTTTTCGGAAGTAGGGTGGAACCGCGAAACTATTCGTCCCTATGTTTGTTTAGACAAGCATAGGGGCTTTTTTTGTTATTCTGATTTTCTCATAAAACGTTTTTTAATTGGAAGGAGCAAAAGATATGAGTAAAAAATTATCAGTGCAAGACATGATCTTAACGTTGCAAAAATTTTGGTCATCAAATGGCTGTATGTTGATGCAAGCGTACGATACAGAAAAAGGGGCGGGAACGATGAGTCCCTATACCTTCTTACGTGCTATCGGACCAGAACCATGGAACGCAGCATATGTTGAACCATCACGTCGACCAGCAGATGGCCGTTATGGTGAAAATCCGAATCGTCTTTACCAACATCATCAATTCCAAGTAGTCATGAAACCATCACCAGAAAACATTCAGGAACTATATCTTGAAAGCTTGCGTTTATTAGGAGTCGATCCTTTAGAGCATGACATCCGTTTTGTTGAAGACAACTGGGAAAACCCTTCGATGGGCTGTGCCGGTGTTGGTTGGGAAGTTTGGTTAGACGGCATGGAAATCACTCAATTCACGTATTTCCAACAAGTTGGCGGACTTCCATGTAAACCAGTTACGTCAGAAATCACTTACGGTTTGGAACGTTTAGCATCTTACATCCAAGAAGTAGAAAGTGTCTACGATCTAGAGTGGTCTGATGGAGTAAAATACGGGGAGATCTTCAAACAACCAGAATATGAACATTCTAAATACTCATTTGAAGTGAGCGACCAAGAATTGTTACTAAGTAATTTCGATCGTTTTGAAAAAGAAGCAAAACGGTGTATCGATGAAAATCTTGTTCATCCTGCCTATGATTATATCTTGAAATGCAGCCATACCTTCAACTTGTTGGATGCACGTGGCGCAGTATCTGTGACTGAACGTGCTGGCTATCTTTCTCGAATTCGCAACATGGCAAAAGCAGTAGCAAAGATTTTCGTGGCAGAACGAGAAAAACTTGGATTCCCATTATTGAATAAAAACACAGCAGATCCGAAAAACAACAAGGAGGCTGAATAAGATGGCAAAAGATCTATTATTGGAAATTGGTTTGGAAGAAATGCCTGCCCATGTAGTGACACCAAGTATGAAACAGTTGGAACAAAAAACAGCAAAATTTTTGGATGAACATCAATTAACGTATGATTCGATTGAAACATTCTCAACGCCAAGACGATTGGCAATCAAAGTAACGAATATTCCAGAACGCCAAGAAGATAGCGAAGAGGAAGTCAAAGGTCCTGCGAAAAAAATCGCTCTAGATGCTGAAGGGAATTGGTCAAAAGCAGCACAAGGGTTTGTTCGCGGACAAGGAGTGACAACTGACGATATCACTTTTAGAGAACTAAAAGGTGTCGAATATGTCTATGTGACAAAATATACGCATGGGAAACCAGCAAAAGAAGTATTGACAGGTCTTGCTGAAGTAGTCAAAAGTTTGACATTCCCAGTGACTATGCACTGGGCTGATTTTGATTTTGAATATATCCGTCCGATTCATTGGATCGTTGCTTTATTAGATGATGAAGTGATCCCCTTTGAGGTTTTGGATGTAAAAACCGATCGTCGCTCACGTGGACACCGCTTCCTAGGAGAAGATGTGACTTTCGCCCATGCGAAGGAATATGAAGAAAAATTACAAGAGCAGTTCGTGATTGCTGCACCGCAAAAAAGACAACAAATGATTGTTGAACAAGCAGAAGAACTGGCACAAAAAAATAACTGGGTCATTGATCTAGATGCCACTCTTTTGGAAGAAGTCAATAATCTAGTCGAATATCCAACTGTCTTTGCAGGTGATTTCGAAGAAAAATACTTGTCTGTACCAGAAGAAGTGTTAGTGACGTCAATGAAAGAACACCAACGCTACTTTGAAGTAAGAAATGAAGAAGGTCTGTTATTGCCACACTTCATCTCAGCACGTAATGGCGATCATGTAAAATTAGACAACGTGATCAGAGGAAATCAAAAAGTGCTGACCGCTCGATTAGAAGACGCAGAATTCTTCTATAATGAAGACAAAAAAACGTCCATTGACCAATATGTCGAAAAATTGAAATCTGTAACGTTCCATGAGAAAATCGGCAGTATCTATGAAAAAATGCAACGTGTCCAAGTAATTGCACGTATTTTAGGCGAGTCAATTGGTCTTTCTACAGAAGAATTAGCTGATTTACAACGTGCTGCTGAGATCTACAAGTTTGACTTGGTAACCAATATGGTGGGCGAATTTCCAGAACTTCAAGGAATCATGGGTGAAAAGTATGCTCGACTAAATGGTGAAAAACCAGCAGTTGCTCGTGCTATCAAAGAACACTATATGCCGACTTCAAGTGAAGGAGAGCTTCCAGAATCAGCTATCGGTGCAGTATTAGCAATCGCTGATAAGCTAGACAGTATCTTCTCTTTCTTCACTGTTGGTATGATCCCAAGTGGTTCAAATGATCCCTATGCATTACGTCGTCAAGCTTACGGAGTCGTTCGGATCATCGAAGCGAAAAATTGGGCATTCCCATTGGTCAATTTACAACATGCGATCAATCAAGAAATCAATCAAGACATTACTCGTTTTGGCATTGAATTATCTGAAGGTCAAAAAGAAGTCATTGATTTCGTAAAAGGACGCTTGCGTCAATTGTTGACAACGAAAAAAGTACGTCATGATATCATTGATGCTATTTTGAATGCAGAACAGAAAGACTTGACAAAAGCTTTTGCTGCAGCTCAATTATTTAAAGAACGATTGGAAGATGAAGACTTTAAACCATCAATGGAAGCTTTGACTCGTGTGGTCAATCTAGCGAAGAAAGTGGAAGACGACGCTGCAAAAGAAATTGATCCAGCTCTTTTTGAAAACGAAGCAGAAAAAGAGTTATATGAAGCAGTCAATCAAGTAAAAGCGCAATTACCAGATCAAAGCCTTGATGAAAATTACAATCAGCTTGTGGCATTACGCCCATTGATCGAAACATATTTCGATCAAACGATGGTAATGGTCGAAGATCCAGCGGTACGTAACAATCGCTTAGCACAATTACAACAAATTGCTGAGATGGCATTGTCGTTAGCAAGTTTAGATCAAATCATCACGAAATAGATTTTTAGACAATGAGTTGGAGGAATCCAGCTACATGGATCAAACTTGAACCATGGAATTTATGTTGGCTCATTGTCAAATGATGTTGGTAAAGAGAAATCTTAGAATAATTTGGACAGAACAGAAAGAAGAAAACTTCTTTCTGTTCTGTTTATTTGGTTAAAAATGTTTTGCCATGACGAATCATGATCCGTAGTTTGAAATTGTAAAAGCTGCGAAAGCCGTACGCATTGCGTTTTAATACTTTGATGTGGTTGTTTAAACATTCCAATGGTCCATTTGAATAGCTGTAGTGAAGCGCATTTTGAATCTGTGGCAGAAACTTTTTAAACGTTCGTAAAGTGGTTGTATAGGTTTCAGGCAGACCGTTAATGTCTCTAGTTAAACAATCTTCAAATAGTGACTGATCTCTTTTCTTTACCGCATAAAGAATGTCTTGGTATAACTGATAGCCTTGGCGTAGGTTGGGACAAGCAGCTAACAGTCGATCGACAATCTCACTTTCAGTCAAATAATCTTTAAAACTGGCACGCCAAACCCGTTTTTCATAGTTTAACTTTGCTTCTTCTTTTTGTAGGAGTTTCCAATTGCGTTTCAATTTTTTCCCTAACCCTCGTTGAGAGTGGGAAGTTCCTTTAAGCCGTGCCGTGGTTTCTTTCACTCGATGATTCAAGAAAGTTCTGCCAATATGTTGGACGATGTGGAAATGACTAATTTTCAACAATACCCAATAGTTAATGGCTTTATTCAACCTCGAATAAGATCAAGGTAGTTCTGGATGACCAGTGACATTAAGGGTCCTCATAGGTGACAAGAAAGAGGTGGTTTATAATTTAAGCAAATTTGTCCTTTATATTTTTCTTTAGTTAAACAATTTTCCTCGAAATGGATATTTAGGTCTAGAATATTTAGGGTGTCTTTTCTATATTTTTTATACTTTTTGATGTTGGCGAAGTTCACCAACATCAAAAAGTATAGAGCCGAAAAAAAACAGAATTATTATAAAAAATTTTTGTTATTTTAAAAAATGTACAACAAAATTTCGACTATCAGACCGGCAAGAGAGAAAAGTTATCTAAAAAATAAAAAATCCTACTTTATTTAGAGAAAGCCATTTTTATTTACATAGTAGTCTATTAGGCCCATTTGCTTGTCGATAGTAGAAATAGCCACAGATGTATAAAGAATATTTTTTCTTTACTTCTCTAGAACATTTAGCTGAATCTTTGCCAAGATTCAGCTTTTTTTTGTTTTTTATTTGTCAACTGGTATTTTTGAGGTATCTTTTGATACCAGTTCTAAATTACCTTGAAACCTTGTTATAATAGCTTTTTTATGCCAAAAGCCCTTTGACAAATGAGGAGTATGTGGGTATTCTTGTGTTGTGGTTATAACCAGTAAAGAAGAGGTATTTTTATGGAGAGCTCAAGTAAAGGAAAATCATTATATTATCAACTAGTTGACGTATTGAAAGAACGTATCGAAACACAGATGACACCTCATGACAAATTGTTATCTGAAAGAGAACTTTGTCAGCATTATGGAGTGAGTCGGACAACGGTTCGCCTTGCTTTGCAAGAATTAGAGACGCAAGGGTATATTTATCGCCGACACGGAAAAGGAACATATGTGTCTGATTTATCAGATAAGTCGTCTGATCTGGCGGGAGCGTATAGTTTTACAGAAGAGATGAGGGAATTGGGACGGGTGCCTAATACAGTCATCTTGGAATTCAAGCAAATGGAAGCAAACAAAAAGGTTGCCAAGAATCTAAACATCAATTTAGGCGAAACAGTTTTCAAATTGAAAAGACTTCGTTTAGCGGATGACGAACCATTGATGGTGGAACGTTCTTATTTACCTGCAAAACTATTTATTGGTCTTGATCTGCCATTACTTGAAAGTAAGCCATTGTATGATGTGTTTTCTCAGGATTATGAACAGCAAGTTCAATTAGCAGATGAAGAATTTTATGCAAGTATCGTTCAAAAGAAAGATGCTGATCCGCTTCGTATCGCTGATGGTGCCCCGGTATTACACCTAAGCCGAACGACCTATAATGTGAAAAATGAAATTATTGAATATACGGATAGTGTAGCGAGAGCAGACCAGTTTCATTATAAGATCCGCCACGTCCGAAAATGATTGAGAGGGAAAACAACATGTTTGAACTATCGAAGGATAAATTAAAAGAGTTGGGTGCGGAAATAACTACGCGAGAAATCAAACAGCAACCGCAATTATGGAAAGAAACAGCAGAGATATTAGCACAGAATCAAGAAAGATTAGCATTGTTTTTTGACCAGATAAAAAAAACAGCAAACGGCAAAAGAGTTCGAGTGATTTTTACTGGTGCAGGTACATCACAATATGTCGGGGATACAGCAGTACCTTATTTAAATGAATACGGGGATAACGATCACTTTATTTTTCATAGCTTTGGTACGACAGACATCGTGTCTTCACCGAAAGAATTTCTATTTCCTGATGAACCGACATTACTGGTGTCATTTGCACGTAGTGGAAATAGCCCAGAAAGCGTGGCAACAGTCAAGATTGCCAATGAACAAATCAAGACATTGTTTCATTTGACGATCACTTGTGCTAAAGAAGGTCAGTTAGCAAAGAACGCAGCGACAGATGAACGAAATTATCTTTTACTGATACCAGAAAAATCAAATGATGCAGGATTTGCCATGACAGGAAGTTTTACGTGCATGTTGTTGAGTGCGTTATGGGTATTCGACCAAACTGCCGTTGAAAAAAAAGAAAGTTATCTTCAACAATTGATCAGAACTGGAGAAGATCTAATTTCACGAGATCAAGAAATCCAAAAATTATTGCCTAAGTCATTTGAACGTATCGCCTATCTTGGTTCAGGAAGTTTGGCTGGTGCAACGAGAGAAGCACAATTGAAAATATTGGAATTGACAGCCGGTAAAGTGGCAACGATCTTTGATTCTTCTATGGGCTTCCGCCATGGGCCAAAATCGTTTTTAAATAGCGAAACACTTGTTATTGGTTTTGTTAATACCCAACCGTATACAAGAAATTATGACTTAGATATTCTAGAAGAAATAAAAGATGACCAAATTACCACGAATGTCATCGCGATCGCCCAACCAGGAAACATCGATTTCACAGGTACAAGTCTTTTGTTAGAAGCTTCGATCAGCCTACCTGATGCGTATCTTGCGTTACCTATGATCATGACAGCCCAAATCATTGCGCTCGATACGTCGATAAAAGTAGCGAATAAACCAGACACACCATCGCCTACAGGTACAGTCAATCGAGTGGTCAAAGGTGTCATTATCCATGAATATGTGAACAAAGGGGAAACGAAGGATGAATGAAGAAAAAGTTGCAGCTATGAAGAGTTTATCAACAAAAGAAGGAATCATCAGTGCATTGGCAATTGATCAACGCGGTGCTTTGAAAAAGATGATCAAAGCGTTAGGAAAAGAACCAACGGCACAACAGATCACTGAATTCAAAGAATTAGTATCAGCAGAATTAACGCCTTATGCTTCTGCTATTTTACTAGATCCAGAGTATGGATTGCCAGCTGCTAAAGCCAGACATCAGGAAGCAGGACTACTTTTAGCCTATGAAAAAACGGGTTATGATGCGACAACTCCAGGACGTCTGCCTGATTTATTAGCGGATTGGTCTACGCTTAGATTAAAGGAACAAACAGCCGATGCAATCAAGTTTTTGCTTTATTATGATGTAGATGAAGACCCAGAGATCAATCATTTGAAACATGTATTTATCGAACGTTTAGGCAGTGAATGTGCAGGTGAAAAGCGTCCGTTTTATCTAGAATTGGTTTCGTATGATGCCAAAATCAATGACAGCACTTCGTTAGAATATGCGAAGATCAAACCGCATAAAGTGATCGAGATGATGAAAGAATTTTCTGATCCTAAATACAAAGTGGATGTATTGAAAGTAGAAGTACCAGTCAATATGAACTATGTAGAAGGTTATTCTGATGGTGAAATTGCGTATAGTAAAAAAGAAGCAGCGGCATTCTTCAAGGAACAAAGTGACGCAACACCGTTACCATTTATCTTCTTGAGTGCAGGGGTTTCGACTGCATTGTTCCAACAAACATTGGTCTTTGCTCATGAATCTGGTTCAACATTCAATGGTGTGTTATGCGGACGTGCGACTTGGAAAGATGGAGTCAAAGCATATGTTGAAAATGGCAGAGAAGGTGCGATTGAGTGGTTGAGAACACAAGGGCGACAAAATATCGAATCGTTGAATAAAGTGATAAATGAAAACGCCACCCCTTGGTTTGACAAAGTAAAAGAAGATTCGGTGACAGCAAAATGATCACGACAGTTACCATGAATCCTTCAATTGACATCGCTTACACGTTGGATGAATTACGGATCGACCAAGTCAATCGGGTCAAAACGGTCAACAAAACGGCTGGAGAAAAAGGCTTGAATGTTGCTCGTGTCCTTCATTTATTAGCAGATGATGTTTTAGCTACTGGATTAGTCGGCGGGCAGCATGGCGCATATATCAAAGAACAACTCGATCAATCAGGGATAACGCATCAATTTTTACCTATCAAAGGGGAAACGAGAGATTCGATTGCTATTTTACATGGAGCGAATCAAACAGAACTATTGGAAAGCGGTCCTGTTGTGACAGAAGAAGAGCAACATAAATTTACCGAGCATTTTGCACGACTAATGGAAACAACTGATATCTTTACGATTTCGGGTAGTCTGCCACAAGGATTTTCTAAAAATTATTATGCAGAGTTACTTGCCCTAACGAATGAAAAAGGAACACGAGTATTGTTAGATACTTCTGGTCAAACCTTGCTTGAAGTCTTGGAAGGCAAGGAAAAACCATTTTTGATCAAACCTAATTTGGAAGAATTAGGAGAGTTGGTCCACCAAACAATTTCTTCGGCTACTTCGTTAGATGAAATCCAATCATTATTGGATCATCCGCTTTTTGAAGGAATCAATTGGATCGTTCTTTCGCTAGGCTCAAAAGGAGCGATCGCTAAAGTAGGGGGACACTTCTATCAGGTTACGATTCCTAAAATCGCGGTGGTGAATCCTGTGGGGTCAGGAGATTCGACTATTGCAGGCTTAGCACATGCTCTATCAAAGAGCTATACGATTGAAGAAACACTTGCGTTTGCGATGGCCTGTGGGATGGCGAATGCACAACAAGAAAAAACAGGATGGATCGATCCTGTGAAAGTCGATTATTTTAGGGGGGAAATCAACGTCAGAAAGATTCGTTGATTATAAAATTAGAAAGCGGTTTCTAAAAACGGGGAGGAAATTTGCTTGACTAGATTTGAAATAAAAGAAGAGTTTTTGTTAGACGGTCAACCTTTCAAAATTTTATCTGGTGCCATCCATTATTTCCGGGTGCATCCGACGAATTGGGAGCGGTCATTGCATAATTTGAAAGCGCTTGGATTTAATACTGTGGAAACCTATGTGCCTTGGAATCTCCATGAAAAAGAAGAAGGAACCTATGATTTTTCGGAAATATTGGATCTTTCCCATTTTCTAGAGTTAGCGCAATCCCTTGGATTATACGCAATCGTACGTCCTGCCCCTTATATTTGTGCAGAATGGTAATTTGGTGGCTTGCCTGCTTGGCTATTGACAAAGGAGTGCCGTATTCGTTCAGCGGATCCTCGCTTCATGAAGTATGTCAAACGGTATTACCAAGCGCTACTACCTAAAATCGTTCCTCATCTAGTCACTCATGACGGCAACGTCTTAATGGTGCAGGTAGAAAATGAGTACGGTTCGTATGGTGAAGAGAAAGCATACCTGCGCCAAGTAAAAAAATACTTGGAGGAAGGCGGGATCGATTTACCGCTATTCACTTCTGATGGACCGTGGCAAGCCACATTAAGAGCAGGCAGTTTGATCGACGATGATGTTTTTACGACAGGGAATTTTGGCTCAAAAGCAAAAGAAAATTTTGCAGATATGGCCCAGTTTTTTGAAGCACATGGTAAAAAATGGCCGTTGATGTGTATGGAATTTTGGGATGGCTGGTTTAATCGTTGGAAAGAGCCGATCATTAAAAGAGATCCGGAAGAATTAGCGGATGCAGTCAAAGAAGCATTACAGATCGGCAGTATCAATCTCTATATGTTCCATGGTGGAACCAATTTTGGATTTATGAATGGCTGTTCAGCCAGAGGCACGATTGATTTGCCGCAAGTCACTTCCTATGATTACGATGCACCATTGGATGAGCAGGGAAATCCAACGGAAAAATATTTTGCTCTGAAACGAATTGATGGCAGAAAATTTTCCAGAAATGCAGCAAATGGAACCATGGATAAAAGAAACAATCGTCAAAAAAGGAATCAACTTGAAAGAAAAAGTCAGCTTTTTCGCAACACTGGATACCATCGGCGAGTCGATCCACTCGACCTATCCTCAAACAATGGAAGAATTGGGTCAGAATACTGGGTACCTATTGTATCGAACAACGATCAAAAAAGATGCGGTCAATGAAAAATTACGGATCATCGACGGACGTGATCGGGTCCATGTTTTTCTCGATGAAGAAAAGCAAGCGATTCAATACCAAACAGAGATCGGTGAGACCATTCCATTGACACTTGAGAAAGAAGACCATCAAATTGATCTATTATTTGAAAATATGGGACGGGTCAACTATGGACACAAGCTGTTAGCTGATACGCAAAGAAAAGGAATACGTACAGGAGTGATGAGCGATCTTCATTTTATCACAGAATGGACACAGTATTGTTTACCTTTAGAGACTACAGAACACATCGATTTTTCAAAAAAATGGGTAGCAGGTCAACCAGCATTTTACCGCTTTGAAGCGGAACTGTCAGAAATCGGTGATACTTATTTGGACCTTAGTGAGTTTGGGAAAGGGATCGTTTGGGTGAATGGCACGAATATTGGTCGTTTTTGGGAAGTAGGACCAATTCTTTCACTGTTTGTTCCCGAGGGTTTACTTAGAAAAGGACAAAATGAAATCGTTATCTTTGAGACAGAAGGTAGATTCAGTGAAGTTATAGATTTTGTCAAAGAGCCAATAGAAAAAAGTTAGAAAAGGAGAATGGATGATGGCAATTATTGGAGTAAGAATTGATGGACGTTTGATACATGGACAAGTGGTAAATCTTTGGACGACAAAGTTGAATATTGGTCGGATCATGGTCGTAGACGATGAGGTAGCAACAAATGCGATCGAAAAAAGTGGGTTAAAGTTGGCAACGCCAGCTGGAGTCAAATTAAGTATTTTACCTATTGAAAAAGCAGCCGCAAATATTTTAGCAGGTAAATA
>NZ_BCQB01000014.1 GCF_001544215.1 Enterococcus durans NBRC 100479 = LMG 10746 | reverse complement strand
AAAATCTTAAATATATTATTTTGTTTAAGCTTTAATAGATATTTGTTCTATTATTTCTCTTTCCCATTCCTGAAACCATAAAGTATGCCCGTATTTTTCCCTCAAAGTATATTCTCTATAGTACTTTCGATTCAACTTTAAAATTTTGGGCATATTTCTTCTGCTCTTGTTCAAATAGACAATTGTGCGCTTTTCGGTATTTTCTTGGTTTGTCATGTAGAACAGCTCCTCTTGATTATTATTTTTCATTTTTCGACTAAATCTTCACCAAAAATGACATTCAGCGTAGAACCGTTATCCCACTTGACAAGGATTGAGCCGATATCGTCAATTCCGTAAATAGTGCCAAGTGCGCCTTTTGGTGGAGCATAGGGGGCATCCATTTTAACTAGTTTGACTCTTATGTTAATTGGAAAATTTTTTCTTAGTGCTTCTAGAGCTTCTTTACGAATCATTTTAATCCCTTCATTATTTTTTGGTGTTCCATTCATCACTCAAACGCAAGAATAAGTCAAGTCTGAAATGCAAAAAAGCACACCTATTCTTTTGGAATAGATCTGCTTGGGGTAATTATGATAAATTGCGAGTTGGTGCTTGTTCATCTCCGAAATATAATAACATGGAATAGGTTAAAAGTCAATATTAGCAAGGGGTTTCGCCGATTATTCGAGTAGTTGATTGTTATTAGATTTTGCGATTATTGTTACTTTTTGGTTTAAGAACTTCGTGATATTTGCTTTCATTTCTGTTTTGCTTTGGCTGGCAATAATGTTTTGGAGTAATTTTTCAAAAGTAGGAAATTTGTTATTGATGACCACGCAGTGTTCTAGATTTAACCAGACATCAGTTTGAAAATCTGCCCTCATTTGAACAAAGCTGAGCGACGAGCCATTTTCGAAAATATCTAGATTTTCTATAAAGGTAGGGATATAGCTTGGGGTAGTATAAATTATTATTGTAGTACCGATACAGATAGTGATGGTCAAGATTGGTGACAAAGATACTAAGACAGCTAATTAATTTTGCGGATAACCTCAAAGGTGACAAATACATAGAAGGTAATTTTTCTTAAACAGAAATTGCAGTAAAATTAGAGTTTCTCAATGAAATTATTAGGAGAAATACTTTAGTTATGGTAATCTCGAGTTTTATTCAGATTGCTGTGTTAAATTACTATGGTTATGGTATTTTTAATTTCTTCTATTTTTTAATAGTTATTTTTGTAGTTATGCTACTTTGTTTTTGTTTTTTATAATGTATTTCATTTTTATCATTCCTTTTCTTTTTGATTTTTGGCTTTTTGACAACCATTTTTGTTAGGCGTTTGAGGAAGTGAAGCTGTTTTCCTCATGTTTTAAAAGCTAGAAATAAATTACAGTGTATGCTCCTTTCTTTTTTCGTTTTGTTGGTTCATTTTCGCCAGTGTGTTCGTGTCGTTTGCTGTGACGAGTACGCAACATAGACACAAAGAAAACACAAGGGCGAGCTTGCTCGTTTATATACCCTCGTGTTTTCGACTGGATATGTTAAGGTAACAAACAGTAAATGACACGTTACAGACTGCAAAATGTACCAACTGAAAAAAGAAAGTATCTGAGGTAGAGTAACGAACGGTTAGCTTTTACCATTCGAGGAAAGGTGTTAGTCAAATACAAATATCTTTGCACGTATATTTGCAAATTAATTTACAAGTTATTTTATATGTGCAATGATATTTATATTTGCAAAGAAATAAGGCTTTGCCTTGTTTCTACCGCTTTTTATTCCAATGACGTATCAGTTGTTTATGGTATCTCCACAAGCAACTTCCTTTGTCCATGACCTTCTTCGTTTCACGAGAAACGAAGAGAAAAAGGGAATTGTTTTTGATCGGAACGAGCAAGATCAGAAAATTAATTGACAAGGGAAGAGAGGAGTTAAAAATAAGTTGGGTTTGGAACGAGGAGCAACTGCACCGCAAGTGGAATAACTTATTTTATCCTTCTTAGGTTTTTCTTTTTGGTGTTTTACCTAAAAGAAAAACCTAGCTTTTTTTGCTAGGCTTCTTTTTTACATTTCTTTAATTTTCAAATTTTTTATTTCCCACTCAAACCATTCGCTAAAATCTTGTTTAAAGCCGTTAATAGAATATTGCTCTTGTTCTTCTGCTTCTTTATCGTTTTGAGGGTCTAAGTAGGTCGGTTTATCTTTTGGTCTTGCGTATACACCTATCCATGTTTTAAAATCGCCCTCAAAACTGCTATCTATGATAAAGCCTTGCTCTTTTAGCTCTTCTCTTACTTGAGCTTTTAGATATTGCTGTTCTTGTGTTCCATAAAACCCATTTTCTGTAAAATCTTCTAATTGTAATTTTTTTGTTTTTTCCATTTTCTTTTCCTCTTTTCTTTTTTTGATTTTTAGTTTTTTGACAACCATTTTTGTTAGGCGTTCGAGGAAGTGAAGCTGTTTTCCTCATGTTTTAAAAGCTAGAAATAAATTACAGTGTACGCTCCTTTCTTTTTTCGTTTTGTTGGTTCATTTTCGTCAGTGTGTTCGTGTCGTTTGCTGTGACGAGTACGCAACATAGACACAAAGAAAACATAAGGGCGAGCTTGCTCGTTTATATACCCTTGTGTTTTCGACTGGATATGTTAAGGTAACAAACAGTAAATGACACGTTACAGACTGCAAAATGTAGCAACTGAAAAAAGAAAGAATGCTGTTGTGTGCTTTATTTCTCGATCAGCTTTTAAAAAATGAGGAAAATTTTATAAAAAATAGGGCAGTTACCTTTTTGGTAACTGCCCTATTTTTCCTTTTTTTATTTATTTAACTCTTTTTTTATTAATCGTTTTTACAAATATGTGAACTATAAAAACACCTATTAAGTAAGACACAAATACAATTACATATCCAATTAACAAATGAGAAAATGAAGCACTAGAAAAAGTTATATCTCCACTAAACAAATCTATCGAAAAACTAATTAATATATAAAAGAATGCAACGACAGCTGCTGTTGATATATTTTTCATGATCTAAGCCCCTTTCTTCTTTAATTTTTAAAGCCCTGGAAGTTTAGGTATTTTAGGTATTGGTGGTGTAGGTGGCTGCAAGCTTTCCATTTTTTGTTGAATTGCTTTAAATTCAGGGGTTTCTTGGTGTTGATTTTGAACCATTTTTTGCTCTATTCTCTCCAAAGTCGGTTGAATTTCTTTCCCTGATACTTTACGATTTAATTCTCTTTCTAGGGTCTCTTTCGGACTAATGGAAGGCGTTTCTAAGCTTGAATAGAGTTTCACTCCTTCTCTATTGTAAAGCCTTATATCGCTAAATAAGCCCGTTTTATGAAGGGTTTCTAAATTGGTCGGTAAGTTTTTGACAACAATATCATGCGCTTGTTTTGGTGTTGCCCTGGCTGTCATTGGATCATCTGCATACATGGTTTCATATCGTTCAATTGTTCCTAAATATGAGTTGATTTTCGGTACTGCCATGACATACATTTTTGTTTCATAACCTTTGGCTTGAAGCATTGTTGCGGTTTGAATAGGAACGTCTGTTGTTCGTCCTGTACCTTCGATCACCAAATTATACCCTTGATCGCTCAAACGGCTTATGATCGCTTCTGTCATGCGATTAGAATAAGGGGTAACGTGTTTTACTACGTCTTTTTCATAAAGTTTCACTAGTTCATCAAAATTAGGGTGCTGTTGTTTAAAGGTATCATTATCAATGACAATAACATTCCCTTGTGTTTCTTCAAAAATTGCTGATCGCAAACTGGTTTTCCCTGACCCTGGTTGCCCACCAAGTAAAAAAGCGGTTGGCGATTCAACCGCTTTTTTTCCTTGAATCAATTCTTCTAAATTATCATTTAAGCGATTCTCAAATTGTTTGTCAGTAAAATTGACTATATTTGCCATATTAAGCCACTTTCTCTTTATTCAAAACTTGTTTTGAGTAACGATTCATTGACCGCCAATACTCATGAACGGCTTGTAATTCTTCTAAAGAATAATCAAAAAGATTTACACGTTTTGCAAGCTTTAATTGGTTTAATAAATTGACTTCCAATAATTGAGAGTCATTTTTATTTAATTCATGGTTCAAAACATAGTTTAATACTCGATTATAAACGCTTGCCGATAATTCGTTAATGATCTCTATTTCAAATGTTTTTTCATACGTAACTGCCATTTCATTTTCACTCCTTTTAAAGTTTGTCAGATAAATATTTCCGTATATATTCTTCTAAGGCTTGATCCATAACTTCTTTTACGTTTCCGCCATTCTTTGCTGTTTCGATTTTTATGATATGGTGCAAGTCAGCACGAACACGAACCGTCTTATCCCCCATTATATCTTTTTTTGTGCTGATTGGCGTATCATTTCGTTTTGCTTTCTGTGCGCCTAAGTTTCCCATAATCGCTCACTTCTTTCTATTTCTTCATATTCTTATTTTATCATCAACAATCACAAATCACAAGTGATTTGTGATTAATCACTTGTGATTTGTGATTCTATTCTTTTTCATTTTCTAACTGAATGATTCGCTCAAGCATTTCAAAAAATACGTTCTCATACATGGATAAAACTTTTTTGTCATAGCCTTTGTGTTCTGTAATTCCGTTTTTAGACCAGGTACTTACTTTATTACTTCGCTTGATAATATTTTGGAAAACCAAGTTATCTTCTTTATGTTGCTTGTACAGTTCTTCCAGGTTTGATTTTATCGTTGCGCTGTCCGTATCAACTAAATAAGGAACAAAACCGATCATATCTAGTCCAGGGTTAAATTGTTCTTGTAAATCAATCAAATAGGAAATATAGTTTTGAATGTTGTTTGTACTTTCTTCTTCTGCTTGTAAAGGGATCATAACGTAATCACTCGCCACGATTGCATTATTTGTATAAACGCTTGGCGTTGGTACAGTATCAATAATAATGAGATCATAGTCACTTTTTAAAGGTTCCAACAGAGTAGCAAGCAATCTACTTTCATTTTCAAACGTCCATGAGCGAGTTAATTTTGGCAGTAACATCAAATCAAACGTGCCAGGGATCAAGTCTAAATTATCAGTCAAATGAATAATAGAAGAAGCCAAGTTTCCATTTTTCAAGCCTTCATAAAAATTGACACGTGGCAATTCTACCTCAAAAGTTTTTGCTAAGTCTTTTGTCAATGTTGCTTGTAAGTCCTTATCAATCATTAAAACTTTTAAATTCAATTTGTCTGTCAAGTAAGCAAACATAGTAGATAATTTAGACTTTCCAACACCACCTTTAAAGTAATTATTCAAGATAATAATTGCTTCATTTTTATTGTTTAAAATACGTCTTAATTCTTCAAGTATTTTTAGTTCTTCCTTCTCCATAACTACGCCCCATTCTTTTTTTGTATAGTAATATTGTATCATTAAGAATCACAAATCACAAGTGATTTGTGATTAATCACTTGTGATTTGTGATAAGTGATTTGTGATTAATATATAAAAGCCCTATTTAAAGGGCTTTTATGTTTATTTTGAGAAAGAGATAAAATCAATATATCCCTTTTCCCCGATTTTTACAACGGCATTGTAGTACTTTTTATCTTTCGTTTTGATTCCTTTTACGAGGGTTTCTTTTCCCTCTAGTAATTCTTTTACATTTGTTTTGGTTAGTTTTTTCTTTCTAAAATGTTCAGCTAAAGTAAACTTACACTCAGGATAATTTGAACAACCATAAAACGATTTTTTTAATACAATATTGTTGCCACACTTAGGACATTTGCCTACAATACTTTTTTCTGCTTCTTTTTCTTTCTGTACCTGGTAATCAGAAAAATTTAATTTCTCTATATCGGTAGGTACAGCTTCCAATAAATGAACGATAAACTTCTTGATATTATTAATAAAGTTTTCTTGATTACCTTCTCTTTTACCAATCTTCTTTAAATACGTTTCTCATTTAGCCGTCATTTCAGCACTCGTTAAAAGGTGCTGACTTTCAAATGCCTGGCACAATAATTTTCCTTTTTCAGTTACAACAAGCTTATTCTTAATCACTTGGATATATTCTTTTTGTTTCAAGGCTTCAATAATGCTTGCTCTTGTCGCTTCTGTTCCAATCCCCTCAACTTCTTGTAAAATCTTGATTGCTTCTTCATCATCAACCGTTTTATTAGCAGTTTTCATAGCAGTTAATAATGTACCCTCTGTAAAAGCTTTCGGTGGTTGTGTTTCTTTTTCGGCACTCTTAACGTCAACCTCGGCATGTTCTCCAATGATAACCAAGGGTAACGTTTGAACGTCCTCTTTTTCTTCTTTGGTTTGTTGTTTGAAAAGAATTTTCCAACCTTCTTGTTTTGGTGTCTTTCCGATCGATTGAAACAGCAAATCAGCTACTTTCGTTTGTATCTTGGTTTCTTCATACAAGTAATCAGGTAAAAACATGGCAACGGTCGTTTTAACGACTAAAGCATAAATTTTTCGTTGTAAATCGTCCATTTTCGCTAATGCAGATTCGGTAGGTACTTGTTTTGTTGGGATAATGGCGTGGTGTTCCTGTACCTTACTACCGTCCACATAACGCTTTCTAGGCTCTGTTTGAACCATTTCAAGATCAAGTCCTAAAAAACCGCTATATTTGCCAAAATTCGCTTTTAAATAAGCAAATTCGTTCTCTGTAATAAATGGGGTATCTGTTCTTGGATAACTCAATAATTTTGCTTCATACAGTCCTTGCATAGCTTTTAAAGTTTGGCTCGCTGTCGCATTATAAAGCTGATTGACTTTTGATTGCAAACTACTTAAAGAAAACAGACTCGGACTATT
Source organism: Enterococcus durans NBRC 100479 = LMG 10746 (assembly GCF_001544215.1). Taxonomy (GTDB): domain Bacteria; phylum Bacillota; class Bacilli; order Lactobacillales; family Enterococcaceae; genus Enterococcus_B; species Enterococcus_B durans. The sequence goes on along the minus strand of NZ_BCQB01000014.1, from coordinate 51,594 downwards.
CGTTTTTTTCTCTTTGGTTTGAACATCAGCAATTATCCCCTCTTGATTGCCTATTTTAGCTTGTTTAGAAGAAACAAAAGCTAAAAGCTCCTCTTGGGTTTTAAAACGCTGTGTGGGGCTTAGAACGCCCTTAAATGACCCTTGGTTTACTTTTATACTAGCTTCCACCTCGAAAAAAGGTTCTTTTTAAAATTTTCTATGGCTTCCTGGCGCTGAAAAATAAGGTATAAGGTGGGCGTTTGAACACGTCCTAGTGAAAATGTACCTTGTACGCCCTTCTGTTGTAAATTTAACGTATACAAAGGGCTTGCGTTCATGCCAATCAACCAATCGGCAATTTGGCGTGTTTGCGCTTCTTGATAAAAGGGATAGTAATTCATTCCTGGTTGCAAATTTTGAAAACCGCTTCGGATCACATCTTTTTCTAAGCTACTGATCCATAGTCTTTTAAATGTTTTATCTTTTGAAAAGGCATTTGCTTTATGGATAATCGACCAGGCGATATTTTCACCTTCTCTGTCGCTATCTGTTGCAACAATAATTGTATTTGCCTTTTTGAGAAGTTCTGCAACAATTTTAAACTGCTTTCCCTTATCTTTTGCAACTTCAAAATCGTATCGATCAGGAAAAATCGGCAAAGATTCAAGTTTCCAATTTTGCCACTTTTCGTCATAATGACCTGGTTCTGCTAATTCCACTAAATGCCCAAAACCAAAGGTGATAAACGTTTCATCTGTAAATAGTGGGTCTTTGATCTCAAAATAACCGTCTTTTTTGGTGCTTTGTTTTAAAGCACTTGCGTAGGCTAATGCCTGGCTTGGTTTTTCAGCTAGAATAACCGTACTCATACATTATCACTCCTTTTCATCTAATTTTTTTGTGCCTTTGTCATATATATCAGTTATATTTCCTATATGTTTTGTATCTTGTTTCTTATTATTCCGTTTTTCCAAATAGTCCCAATGTTCTTTTAACAAGATGTTTCCTATTAATCTTAAATTGACCTTTTGTTTATTAGTCAGCGCTATAAAATCTCCATTTTTATCATACATTTCATTGCAATATGTGATAGCTTTACCCATAAACTCATCTCTGCTAGTTTGTGGCTTTTCTTTAGCTACTGGTCTTAAACAAGAGAGAACTTCCAAAACATGTTTTTCATTTATTTCATCATTTGTAGTTGTTACTACTTTTAATAACCTACTAACCCAATTTGTCTGCTGATCTTGATACACAAACTTCTCGTGTTTGTTTTTATTAGCTACTACTGCACTTGATATTATAGTTGATAAAAGCGTTGCTATCGTGGTGCCTCCTATCAACTCCAATAAAATTTCCAAATCTAACATTCTCCTTTACTTTATTTTGTACAGCTAACACTCACAAAAATATTTTTTCTAGGCTAAATATTTCCCATACAATTTCATCTACTCTTTATTTTTAAGTCGACTATCTTTTGTAATTCCGTAGCGTTGCCTGTATCTTCTAAACGTTCGGCGATTAATTCCAGTTTGTTCTTCAACTTCTTTATCAGATAAACCATTCAAAAACAAATCGAAAGCGTGTTGTAAACGTGGATCATTTTTTTTAAATTTCAGTTGCCGACCTTTGAATTTGCCTTTTTTCTTAGCAATTTCAATTCCTTGGGCTTGGCGTTCTTTAATTCGTTTGCGTTCAGATTCCGCTTGGTACTTATACAATTCAATCACTAAATTATTAATCAGCCGCCTTAAATTTTCATCTTCAATACCATTCATTGAGGGTAAATTTAAGACTTCCAGGGTTGCCCCCTTAATTTGAATTTGATTCATCAATTCTGTTAATTCTTTATTATTTCGTCCTAATCGATCTAATTCAGTAACAATAACAATATCCCCTTCACGAATATAGTTAAGCATAGCTTGTAATTGTGGGCGTTCGACCGATTGACCGCTTAATTTGTCTGAAAAGACCTTAGAAACGCCCTGTAACGCTTGTAATTGCCGATCTAAGTTCTGTTCTTTGCTACTGACACGTGCATACCCAATTTTAGCCATTTTCAACCAACCTCTAAAATTACTTCGCTTATTCTTTCAAAATTCTTATTCATGATAAGTCCTCGATATTTAATTTATAAGTGGTCTTTACCATCCAAGCACCATATCCCATTTTAATTAAACCATCCATAATAAATACAAATTCCAATTGATTTGAATAAAAAAATAAGCCTAAAAGTACATTAAATACTAGTAAGATAACGAAAATTAATTGTGCTTGCCAATGTTTGTTTCCATTAGCTGGAATAAAAAACAAAAAATGAATCGCTACAAACAACAATAATAATAACCATAAAATATTTAAATTCCCAAGTAGATTTAGACATATAAAAATAGTGCCCCAACATGTTATTCCTAAAAATAAGAAAGCCATATTAACCCATTTTTTATTGTCAACTGATCTTTTGCCCTTTCGCAATTTTTTCATTAAAATTAGTTGAATAATAATTGCTATAACATATATAGAACCAAAAAGTATTGGCTTTTTATAGTTACCTCCTAACAAAGTAAACATAGCAATACCTATCACAAAAATAAAACCTCCTGAAATTGTTTGATTAGTAATTTTATCTTTCATCCTAAATTTTTCCTCCTATTATGCTCAACTTAAATGACCTATCCTGTAAAGCAATTATACTACCAAAACATATATAGGCCAATAGAGTATACTCTATTGGCCAAAAATAAAATAAGGGAGTAACTTTCTCTAACCAAAAGTTACTCCCTTATTTTATTTTGTTATCACTGTTGAATCATCATTTATAAGTGAACGTAAAAGATAATAGATACCCAAAAACAGAAAGAAAAATAATGGTAATACACGGAGTAAAACAAACGGAGTTTCAAAAATGAACGCTTTCCAAAACCACATACCCTCCATTTCCCATAAACCTGGGGTAAAATACCATGATTTAAAGTTCAATATCTTATCCAAATTCCAAGAATTACTACTAAAAAAAATAAAGAAGTACAATAAAAATAGAGTTCCATAAGTATAACCATATTTTACATATCTTTTCTTTACACTTTCTTGAGAATCAGTGTCAGAAAATATGTCCCTTGTTACATCAGGATATTCTTGCTGAAAATACTGAGCGCCACCAGAACGACTTCCCTTTATTAGTTTCCAACCACTATCAGAAAACAATGTTACATAATCTTCATATTTTATTTTTCCCATACTTTTTTCTCTAAAATCAAGGCGCACATAAGGAATAAACGTTTCTTTACTAGCCAATTTTTCAAAAGTATATATAGGCACCACTGAACTAACAGAAACTAACCTATAACCTTCTTCTTGTATAGAATTAATCCATTCTTCTTCTTTTTTTAAGGATAAGAAAATTCTAAATTTTTTCATGTTATCTCCTCCTAATATCCAAAATCAGAAGATAGCTTAATCAAACTTCCTAGACGTTCTATTTCTAGTCTTAAAACTTCTTCTCCCAGATCAGTAATTTTGTAAACTCTTCTTCTTTTTTCCCTACTTGGAATTTCTTCTATCCAATTAAGTTTAAGTAAATTTTCAATCGCTCCGTACATAGTTCCAGCAGCTACCTTAACTGATCCCTCGCTTAACTTATCAATTTCTTGAATAATAGCATATCCATGAGCAGGTGTAGTTAAAACTAACAGAATATAAAAAGTTGTTTCAGTTAAAGGTAAATATGGATTTCTAATCATATAAAGACACTCCTCTTAATATACAGTTCCATTATATAAAGTTTAACTATATAAATAGTAACTGTATACATGAAAAAAGTCAAGTATTAGAAAAAGTTCAAAAGATCAAGTGTGCGCTTCGCTCCCACTGCCCCTCGACGTTTTAGTAGCCTTTCCCTCACTCCGTTCAGTCCAAGCCAACTAAAAGTTTTCGGGCTACATTCTTCTCCCCCTAATAATTAATTAAAATCTAACTCTTTATATTTCTGCTAATCATTCACTAAAAAACAAACACGTATCATAGATATAAATGTAATGGCATAGTGCGGGTTTTATTTTCAGCCTGTATCGTAGCTAAACAAATCGAGTTGTGTGTCCGTTTTGGGGCGTTCTGCTAGCTTGTTTAAAGTCTCTTGAATGAATGTATGCTCTAAGTCAAAAGAATTTGTCAGCGCCTTTATATAGCTTTCTTTTTCTTCTTTTTTTACTTTAATGATCGATAGCAACAATGATTTAACACTAGCAAGTTGAATACCACCATTTCTTCCTGATTTAATCTTAAAGAAAATTTCCTGGTTCGCTTTCAGTACCTTCAGCAATTTATCTAATGTCCGTTCAGGAATGCCTAACACTTCTCTAAGCTCTTTTTTGGTCGTCACTAAATAAGGCTTGTATACATCGCTTTTTTCGCTAATATAAGCCATTAAATCTTCTTTCCATTCTGACAAATGAACACGTTGACGTTCGCTTCTTTTTTTCTTGAATTTAAACCACCCTTGACGGACAAATAAATCTTTACTGGTTAAATCACTTGATACCCAAGCTTTGCAAAGAATGGTAATGTATTCCCTATTAGCCCCTTGATAGTTTTCTGAATAGGCACTTCTAACAATTTTGATTACTTCTTTTTCTTCTAAGGGTTGATCTAATCGATTATTAAACTCAAACATATTATATTCGCACGTTTCGATTGAATAGCCTGAACTAAAGTAGGCTAAAGAGAGGGTAAACATAACGCTATTTCGCCCTACTAAACCCTTTTCTCCTAAAAATTTCGTTTCGTGCAATAAGAGATTAAACCAGGGTTCATCTACTTGTTTTTTGCCTTTTGTACCGCTTAAAACCGTTAGACTTACGAGTAAAGCCCTTATTATCTGTTTGTTTGAAAGACCAATCTTGCCATTCTTTGAAAAAATAACGGTAATTGGGATCAAAAAATTCTACATTGTCCGTTCTTGGTATGCGAGCAGTCCCAAAATGATTGCACGTTAGATCAACTGGCAAAGACTTTCCAAAATATTCTCGGATATTTTGCGAGATTATTTTGGCTGCTTTGACAGATTTAAATTCTGATTTTGAAGTCACATAGACTGGAGTTTCTAAAACAAAATATGCTTGATAACCTTTATCAGATTTGATAATCATAGTAGGCATAAAACCGGTTCTGTTGCAAAGTTTTAAATAAAGAATAAAATCCCTTACGGTATCTATGATTTAAGCTGGGATTCCCAATAATACCTTGATTTCAGTACAGACCGAAAACCCGAAGAGAGTGCCTTCTTTTCGGGTTTTCTTATATAATCCTCGAATGACTTCCATGCCTTTAATCGTGGTAGAGGCAGTGCGTAAACTTCGATAGAATTTATTGCGTCTCTTTACTGGACGATGGTCTTGTTCAATCAAATTATTCAGGTATTTAATGGTACGATGTTCTGTCCCTTGATAAAAGCCGTATTCTTTTAGTTTCTTAAAGGCACTTGTAATAGAGGGGGCTTTATCTGTGACTACAACCTTCGGTTCATCAAACTGCTTCACTAACCGCTTAAGAAAAGCATAGGCTGCTTGTGTGTCCCGTTTTTTACGTAACCAAATATCCAAGGTTAAACCATCTGCATCGATGGCTCGATACAAATAATGCCATTTTCCTTTAATTTTGATGTACGTTTCATCCATTTTCCATAAATAAAAGGATTTTTTATTTTTCTTTTTCCAAATTTGATAGAGTAGTTTGCCATATTCTTGCACCCAACGATAAATCGTCGTATGAGAAACGTTAATGCCACGATCATATAAGATTTCTTGAACTTCACGATAGCTAAGGTTATAACGAAGATAGTAGCCCACGGCTACAATAATCACATCCTGCTGAAATTGCTTTCCTTTAAAATGATTCATCGTCATTCCTCCTGCTATCTTTTTCTATTATTCTACCTTATTTGATAGTAGATTTAAAACTTTGCAACAGAACCTATATTTTCATGTACCAACATAATATTTAAGAAGTTTCCCATAGATATATTGGACTTCCTCTTTTAAAACACAAAAATAAATACTACCTTATTTAGGTAGTATTTATTAAAAGTTACGTCAATTTTGATTAAAAATATACTACTTGAACCTCTCATGAGTAAAGTCACGAAATTTTTGGGAATAGAGCGTACTTGATATCTTATTTTTTCACTAATAGCAGTGTCTCTTATTCACCAAGCGATCCCCGTAGTTCCTACGGTTCTTAATTTTTCTCTAGACTAATGATTGTATCTTTAGACCTTCGGCCATAACATGGAGCAAAATAAAAAGGTACTAAGTCTTATATATCAATCTTCGAGTAACCGACGGTTAACAACCATATCGAGCGGCATTAATCACCCACCTGTAGAGGATGAGCGACTTTTGCCTAATTATTGTTAAAAGCCTAGTTTCATTTGTTTAGATTGGAAAATACGTCCTACAAGTATCTCTTTTTTTTCATGGTCGATCCGATAAAATAAGGCATAGCTTTTGCCGATCACGATCCGATATGTTGGGATATCCATTCCATAGATTTCGGAAACTTCCTCATGCATAGTTGGAAAATTTTTGGTTAGTTCTAAAGCCTTCTGGATCGCACCTACAAATCTTTTTATGCTGGCTGGAGAAAGAGCAAGCTCATTTTCCCATTCTTCTATTATCGTTTCAAGGCTGGTCTGGAAACTTTTAGAATAAACTAGCGTGTACTCTTTCATCTATTCACTCCAGCCGTATTTTCCGAAAGCTTTTACCATTTCAATTTCTGAAACTGTTAAACCTTTCTCAAAGTCTTGGAAACTTTCTTCAATCAATTTGCGATCGTGTTCTTTTGCTATTTGAGTAGTATCTAATATGAATAAGTTGCCTTCTTGTTTGGCTTGGATAGTGTCTCCGCTTTTTAATCCAAGAGAGCTTGGAAGGATCACTCCCACGCTATTGCCGATCTTTCTAACCTTTAGTTCTTTTCCCATGTTATCACACTCCTTTTAGTTTTTGATGAATAAACTATAACATGTTATAACAACAATTGCCAATGGTGTTTCTTAAGGGATTCCACTCCATATTATTATTGGACAAAATAAGCCACTTAGAACGCTGAAAAAATATACAAACGATATCAAAATACGAGTGAACTACTCACCATACACTTCCGTTAACATCCATTTAAGTAGGTATTTTTATTATATATAGATTTAACATATGTCGGTCGGTTGATTGATATAGCTAAAGTTATAACTCAACCGAAGCCGATTCATCTACACGAATAAAGTTGCGAGTGTTCTCGGCTAATTCATAAAAATTGTTATGTGTTCCATATAGCAATACTGGAATAACTTTATTTTCTTGAATCTCATAAGCAACTCTATACACGGTGACCGCATACTTAAATCCATTAGACCAATTACCTGATAAACCTCCAGTTTTTTGCTCTTACTTAAATGGATCAATGGCAATTTCATCACAAACCTATAGAGGATGAGTGACTTCTGCCTAATTACGTTAAAAAATATTGAAAGTAACTCTATGTAGCAAAAAATATCTAGAATTTCATTTCCTCAAAACTGATCGATATTGTATCTAAAAATATATACTACCTAAAATAGGTAGTATATATTAAAATATGTGCTTTTGTTAGAAAAATCAATACATAAATTATCATATCTGTGTATGTCATTTAGGTATTTCAGTTATGTTATAATAGTTTTGCTGTCTGCTACCCCGGCCTAATCTGGCAAGGGGAGGAGGAGATATAATGAAATACCTTTTTGATTTTGTTTTTGCAATCAAGCCATTTGCAGAGGTAACTGCACACTACATCTGCAAGTGGCTTGATTGCAAAATTGCCAAAAAAGACAGTAAGCCTACCCGTTAATTCTATAATATAGAAACGTAAAAAAAAACCCCATCAGCCTGCACGCTGATGGGGTTTGGTGATATAATGAAATACCTCTTTGTTACTCATAATTATACCATAATTAGTCACGAATGCAACCAATAGAAAAAAACTACTTAGAACGGTAGATCATCTCTAATAACAATGCATTGTCCACCAAATGGATTTTGTGAAGCATTAAATACATTGTTATTAATTGTCGCTGCTTTTAACTAGGCCTCTCCCCTTCTATTATAAAAGAAGATATATATTATTTCTTAATTACCTACTACCTTAAACCAAAATTTAAGTACTACCTAATTTAAGTAGTACTTAAATAATCTAAAAAATAGTTATCCCAACTGTTATGCTTTTATAATACGATTATTTGTAACAAAATGAATATTATATAGTTAAACACTACCATATTGAGGTAGTGTTTAATTATTAGCAAAACAAAAAATATTTATTCTATTCTCTTAACTTCAACTAAGTTATGCTGCACACCTTTATATAAATCATATGCAACTCATTAGCTAGACAAACTACAAGCATGTAGTTTTATCTGTTAATTATGTACTACCTAAATAAAGTAGTTTATAATTAACAAGTATATATATTTAAAAATTTAAGATTAATTTTTTTATGACTTGTACAAATTTATCTGATATTCTCTTATTAAGAACTACCTAATTTGGGTAGTTCTTATTTTTTACATTTTAAGTAGTATTTAATTGCAATTTGGTAGTATTTTTTTATTATCTTATTCCTAGAACGGTAGTACTTAATATAAATATAGGTAGTATCTAATTTAAGCATTAATGGTAGTATCTAATTTAACAGGTAGTATGTAACTACTTTAAAGTAATTTTTTTCAGATTAACACAGTAGTATCTTATTAAATAAGTTAATTTTAATGGTAGTACATAATTATTATATATATCTGACATTGGTAGTACTTATTGTATTTTTTAGTAGTATATAATCTATTGTTTTCTAGCCTAAAGCCTTGTCTTATAAGAATAATATAATATATACTACTTAAATAAGGTAGTATATATTACTAGTAATGGTAGTATGTTTTATATGCATAAGGTAGTTCTTAATTTATTTTTTGTTTTGACACTGGTAGTACTTAATTATCTTTAATTTTAAAACTAAATTTTATTCATACGTTCTTCTGGTAGTATTTAATTATAAATAATATTTATTTAAAGTAGTTCTTAATGACTTTAAAGGTAGTACATAATTCATTTTATTTCTGATTTTAGGTAGTATTTAATTAAAAAACAGTTTTAATGCGTTTGCATTTTTTATTTATCTTTGCTATTTTCGAAAAGAGTAGGTAATTTTACATAAATAAAACAACGTGAAAGTAGAGGATCTACAATGACTGATTTTAATTTTTTTAAGGCGGATAGAGTTTACAACGAATTATTTTATCAATTTCCAAAAGTCTTTATTGTTTCTGACGAATACAAAAAAATGAAAGATTCAACTAAGATTGCCTATATGCTTTTAAAAGCAAGATTAGAGATCGCAATCAGCAAACGGCAAATCGATGAAGAAGGTAATGTTTATTTTACTTATACTACAAATGAACTATGTAGCGTATTAAACTGCCAAAAACAAAAAGCGATAGCAATCAAAAAAGAGTTGGAATCCTTTGGTTTATTATTACAAAAGCAGATGGGATTTAACAAACAGTTAGGGAAAAATAATCCTAATAGACTATATCTAGCAGAATTAAAAGTCTCAGAAAATGATATCTACTTACTCGAAAAATTTGATAGAGAGAATAGGGAAAACGTTGATAAATCAGAGGGTATGAAAATCATACCCACCCTCGACGAAAAATCAGACGCTGAATCCCTTGGGGCTCAAGAGGGTATGAAAATCATACCGTGCCAAAACGTTGATAAATCAGAGGGTATGAAAATCATACCAGAACTTAATAATAATATATTAGACACTAATAGACACAATATAGACACTGAAAAAGACCGCCTACAAGATCAATTGTTGTTAGACAATTTTGAGACAATTATGACAAACGACAGCATTGCTACGTTTGTCCCTGAACGAGTATTAAATTTGATAAAAACATTTTCTTCAAGTTACAGTGAAGCTCAAAAAACCGTCCAGACTATTCATAATGCAAAGAAAAAAGCTGAAATAGAAAGTGGTATTTCGATAGTTTTTGAAGAACTCGATAGTTATTATGTCAATGCAGAACAAGAATTATACACGACACTGTTAAAAGCCTATCAAAAATTAAAAACCGAAAAAGTCGAAAATATCCAGAACCTGATTTTTGTCTATGTAAAAAATTGGTTTATCGAAAAACCAATAGCTGCTAAAGTATCAAGTGAAAAACGTTTGAATTCTGAAAGCTCCCCAAGCACTATTACGAAAGACTGGTTAGAGTGAAACTTTACTGACAAAGTGATTGTTGCTTCATGGAGTAACATTAAAATTAAAAATTTTTTATTATTCTAATTATATTACGAATATTACAAAATAATAGCTATTTTAATAGAATTTATAAGTTAAAATATTATGATAAAAATCACAAACGTAGCCTTTTACGTCATAAGTGTTAAAAGAAATAATTAATTTCAAATATAAAAAAGGGAACGTATGTTTGCATAATCCTTTTTTTGAGTTATAATAATACGCGAAGAGAGATAATTTCATTATTTAAACAAGCTAAAAATCTTGATATTACTTCTTTTCAGGCAATACGAATATTATTCGCTTACATTTTTTTGTATAAATTTAGTTGTCTGCTATGCTTGTGATGAATTGATTTTCGTTCTGCACTTTTGGACGATAAATTTGGACAATTGAAAATACAAAAAAAAGAAAGGCGGTATGAACTCGGAAGGCTGGTAACCTTCGTCAGCGTTCATACACGGCATTAAGATTTGGCCCTTAATGCGTTAACCTTTCAGTGTTACGGTATTACCCGCAACGGATTTAGTATAACAGATATTCAAAAGTGATACCACTTTTTTTGGCTGTGTTAAGGTTAAAAATACGTGATATTACGATGAATCTATGCCTAAGCATAATGTTATAAAAATGTCCGTGTGGCTCTTTGCCGTATGACGAACGCTGAAATTAGAGGGAACGCATGTTTGGATGCGTTCCCTCTTTTTTGTTTGTCATGAACGAAAATCAATTCTCTATTTTTGAAAAATAACAAGAAAAACTTGTTAAAAATATTTAAAGAAATTGGGTGGTTTATTTTATGTCATATACAGGAATTTTGAGTCTCAAAGATATTTGTCACTACGGTAAACGGTGTACCGCTACAGAGAAAATCACGAAGAAACTATCAACTGGCCAAAGTAAAACCGTTGTGCAGTGTAAGAAATATATAATCCAGAAAAACAAAGTCTCAGAGGAAATGATTTATTACATTGGGAAACAAAAGCAAATAATTTTAAAAGATCCTATCCCCTTAAAAGAGCTATATCCAACAATCAAACATGTTTATGACCAAAACGGTGTACTGATTGGTCGAAGAAAAAATGGAGTCTTGCGTTGTACCGCAAAAGGGATGGGGCTTTTGATCAGCTGAATTGATCATTCTCATAACTTGTATTTTATCGTTTTTCGCTTGCTTGAAAATATTGTCGAGACTTCTAAAGGAACTTAGAGTCACTAGAAAAATAAGGAGTAGACTTGATCTATCAACAATTCCCTTCGGGGAGTGACGGGGTAGGTTTTAACGATTGGTAACGTAAAAAATTGGTCAATCGAGTAAATGCGCTTGTTTGGATAGTGGTGAAATGAATTTGTGTAAATAATAAGCGCAGAGTAAACAAGAGGGAATTTAGAAGTTAGACAAGTTAGAATAGCGTCTAGATTAATCATGAGCAGCTACTAAGGGATCTAGACTTTAACGCAAACTCATGGAATAAGGAGTAGGTCTTCTCGTAATGGGGAGGACGCACAAGAAATTGTGTCGTGTGCTGCAGTACATGTAGATACTTGCGAGGACGTTGATTATTGGATCAATCGAGCATTTACCGCTGTCTACTAGGGTTTCTCGTTTCGGACGCCATAAACGAGTCGAAATTTTTTATGTATTTTTAAGTAAACGAAAAACGATAAAATATGAACAAGTCCTGAATAAAGTGAAAAAATTGATATAAAACATAGAGAAAATGAAATTTACGTAATGGAGGAATGACAAATGAAAAATTATGATCCGAATATACGATTGGGCACACATACTATTAAGGTTTCTTTCCAACGTTGGGATTACAAAGGATTTGTGACGTTTAGAAGAGGCGGAAATTGTAAAGGATTAGATGTTTTAGCATTAGACGAGGATGATTTATACGATTAAACATTGACTGATAATCCAATTGGATTCGGCTTGCTACCTGAAGATGATGAAGGCGATGAGTGGTTTAAAATGACGCTTACGAACGACAAAGGAGACGAATTGTCTGTAGAAGATACCTGGTCATATTTGAGTGATTATATTGTCAGTGTTGAAATCATTGACTTTGTAGCGGATAAAGAAGAATAAAAATTGGAGGAATAGATCATGAAATTTTTCGAAGTAAAATCACCATGCTATTATGCGTTAATCGCAGAAAATAATGAAGAAGAATGTGCAGAAATTACGACGAATAATAAAAAGCTAGTATTATCATTAGACATCGAGTAAAGAATTTATTTAGGAGGCAAATTAGATGGCGCGACCAGTTTTAGATGCGATGGATATGGATACTTTGACAAAAGGAAGGTATGTACAGCTGTTAGCTCGTGGTTATTCACCTAAAGATGTATTTAAAGCCTTATCCAAAGGAACAGATATGGAAAAAGAAAGATTACGAAAAGAGTTTGATTATTGGAGAACCTATAATGGAATCAAGGATTTGAAACCAGCAAGGCCAGTAGTTAAAAGAAAGAAAAAGATAACCCAAGAGTGAAGTGTAGAGCGTATGTGATCATAGGCTTTTTTATTTTTATCAAAACAAGGAAGGTAGGAAAACTCATGAATTGTAAAGAAATCGAAAATAGAAAAAAAGTGTCGAAAGAAATGGAAGAAAAGTTACTAAAAACGATGAAACAAAAACACCTTAAAAGGTTATCTGTCATGCAATATATCAGTGACATGCAGATAACAGGAAAGGAGAAAGCCTGTCTATTGGGATCAATGAAAAATTTTGAACAGTTGAGACGAACTTATGTGAAAATAAGTTCTAATTGCCAACTATTATTAGAAGTTTCTTGACGATTATGATATGAAAATGATCAATTATGATGTGGCATTGTTATTGAATAAAAAGAATAGTAAAATTTAACGTGGTTTATCTTGGTTAGATGTAGTTAAATTAATTCAAATATAGAAGGTAGATAGATGAATAAAAACAATAAAACTTTATTTAATCCTTACGTGGGCGTAATCATTGTTTTTCTCCTTTTTAGTTATTTTGCTTATCAAGGTTATCTAAAGGACAAAATCGCTGAAAAAGTAGATGGTGTAACAAAAACAATCCATATTCAGGAACAAGCTAAAACCTATCAAGATAATTTAACCAGTTTAACGGATATTTGGATCAATACAAATACGATTGGTAGTTCTTTAATGACATTAGCCCTTCTTATCACAGGATTTGCTAGTTCATTTGGAAAATGGTACATGCGATTGCTATCATTACCAGCGTTGATTCTTGCTGGGGCAACGATTTGGGTTTGCCAATCGAAAGCAGCATTATACGCGCTTGTTATCTTCGTTATCCTAGAAATTTTACCTAAGAAGATTTTTCGAAACACACACTTGTCCTTTTGGATGTATGCAGCAGTTTCGGTTCTAGCTTTACCGATTTCTTATTTTGCTGCAATGTCAGACAAAGTTCATTTATTTACAGGACGAGAAGAAATTTGGCGCAAATTCTATGAAACATTAGGCGAAAAAACAGGACAAATATTTGTAGAGATGAACCTTTCTTTTTCCATATAGGAAATCAGATTCTAGGTAATCATAATACGTATCACGCACTCGTCAATCACTATGGATTGATTGGTTTTGCTCTATCGATTATTCTTTTGCTTAGTTTTTTATGGTTGCTCGTAAGAAAATGTGAGCTGACAAACGGACAACTAACATTCTTGTGGGCTTTTTTAGCGATCATGTGTCAATCATTCATGGAAGAAACATTAACTACAATCAGTTGGGTGCCAATTGTATTCTTAATGTTAGCAATGGCTACACACCAATATAAAACCACCAGATAAATGAAATAGAATAGTAATAAGAGAAAACACTTTTTCGTTGTGAAAAAGTGTTTTTTGTTTTGTCTGAAAGGAGGCAGATGGATGAAAAAATGGTTATTTGGTTTTTTAGGAGTCGCTTTAATCGTCTTTTGCAGTGTGTTTGGCTATGTTAGCTACCAAAAACATGAAGGAGAGGTGTTTAAGCAAAATATAGAAAAAAAGATGCCCGTAGATCAAATCAATGCACACGCAAAGAGTTATAAGGAGGATGCAACGAACGTCAATAATGATATGTCTTTGGGGCAAATGTTGTCCATACAAAAAGAAGCAATCGAAATGGGCGTCAATAAACAAGTATTTGCACAAATTCAGATTCCTGCACTTGGTTTAGCATTGCCAATTTTTAAAGGGGCAAATCAATACACTTTGAGTCTTGGAGCGGCTACTTATTTTTATGAAGATGCCGAAATGGGCAAAGGAAACTATGTCCTAGCAGGTCATAACATGGAAATGCCAGGTGTTTTATTTTCTGATATTCAGAAGTTGTCATTAGGGGAGGTGATGGACTTAGTTAGTAACGATGGCGTCTATCGTTACAAGGTAACGCGTAAATTTATCGTACCTGAGTACTTTAAATTAATCGATGGCGTTCCTGAAGAGAACTCTTTCTTGTCTTTGCCAAAGAAAGGAGAGAAACCCTTATTAACGTTGTTTACTTGTGTCTATACGTCACAAGGAAAAGAAAGATACGTGGTACAGGGAGAGCTACAATAACAAGGTTTTAATCAACGCGAGTCGTTGAAATATGAAATGAGGAGAGTAAAAAATGGCAATAAATCGGTATGTAAAAAAAGCTGGAATGCTTATTGGAATGTTAGGAATCATTGCAGGCTGCTTTCAGGGATATCGAGCATATGCAGAAGATATCACGCAAAAAACGCCACCAGAGAAGGTCAATATCACGGTTCATAAATTAATGTACGATCAAGGAACGCAATTGAATGTTGATATTGACGGGATCAAAAACGATGGTTATACGCACGATCAATATCCTACAGGTGTAACGAAATACAACAAGGCAGATTATGGTGATGTTGAGTTTACGTTAGGAAATATTACGGATCAAGTATTACCGACTGAAGATTCTGATCTAACCAACGCGAAAGTGGACGAAATCGTTAAAGATGTAGAAGACAAGGGATCTAACAGTGAGTACGTCAAGAATGCAACCAACAAAATTACTTCAGCTGTAGATGAAAATGGTGAGATTACTTTTGCTGATCAACCAGCCTATGTCAATTCCAAAAGGAATGTATATGTGGTTTATGAAAGTAAATCCGCTGCTGGATTAGTCACACAAAAAGCAAAACCAATGGTTGTGATTGCGCCAATGACTGATAATACAGGTTCAGGTTTTTTAAAAGACATTCACTTATATCCTAAAAATATTGTTTCTAAGTTGAGTTTTGAATTAACGAAATTTGGTGACGATGGCACAGCTCAAAGCAAACAAACACCTTTAAAAGGGGCAAAATTTGAGTTATACAAGGGCGAACCTGGAAAAGGAACAAAATTAGGAGATCTTGTATCGGATGATCAAGGAAAGCTGACTGCTACTGATTTGACGTTAGGAAAATACTATTTTGTGGAAGTTCCTTCAGAAGTTGTAGTGGGATCAGATAAAGAACCAACAGCAGATCAATATTTATTAGGCGCAGACGCTCGCAACGATGCGCACAATAAATTAACCTTTGAAATTACGAATGATGGCGTGACAAGTGACTTAAAAGCTTCATACGTAAACTATAAAGCACCAGTGATCGATAAAACAGTAACAAATGGAACAGGACAAGAACATTCTTTCCAAATTGGTGACGCAGTAAATTATCAAGGAACGATTCATATACCAACAGACATTGCAGGCGGAGCAGACGGTATCACAGTAAACGGAGTGAAAAGCGAAACTTCTCCTTACAGTGTATTTAAATGGGGGGATACAGCAGGACAAGGACTTTCTTATGTCGCTGCTAAAGCAAATATCAAAGTAACAAATAAAGATGGATCTGTGGTATTAAAAGAAAATACAGATTATAAAATCCAAAATTCAGAAAATGGCTTTGTGATCGATTTTATCGTGAATAATGGCCAAGTAAGTGATACTGTAGCAAGTTTACACGGACAAGATCTTCAAATGACTTATAACATGTATGTAAATGACAGCGCAGCTGTTGCCAATCCATTAACAAATAGCGTGGATTTCGTTTATAACAACAATCCATTTAATCAGGAAGAACACCACGAAAAAACGAAAGCTGACGTTGTGACTTATGGTGCAAAATTCTTAAAAGTCGATAGCGGACTATTTGGAACAGGAATCAAAGCAACACCGCTTGAAAGCGCAGAATTTGCTGCTAAAAACGCAGAAGGAAAATATTATGGTGGATTAGTTGATACGGATAAAAACGGTGTCAAAGAAGCAGTATGGGTAGACGATGTAGCAAATGCAGCGATCCTAAAATCAGATAAAGAAGGTCACTTTGAAATCACTGGTTTAACTGAAGGTGAATATTCACTGGAAGAAACAAAAGCGCCTGAAAACTATCAAAAATTAACGAAAGAGATCTCTTTCAAAGTAGACAAAGATTCATACAAAGAAGAAAACCGAATCACGATCAAAAACAATCAAAAAGCTTCCGTACCAATGACCGGTAGCAACGGTTTTCAAACGTATGTATTAATCTCTTGCTTGTTGCTAGGAGCAGGGGCACTTTCTGCAGTTGTTTACTTTAAGAAGAAAGCCTAGAAGGATCAAAACCAATGATTATCAGGAAGCCTAAGAAAAAGCGAATCATGGGTAAATGGATCATTGCTTTCTGGTTACTTTCAGCTGTAGGTGTCTTACTTTTGATGCCTGCTGAAGCGAGCGTGGCGAAATACCAACAAAATCAGCAGATTGCCGCAATCGATCGAACAGGAACGGCAGCAGAAACGGATTCTTCTTTGGATGTTGCTAAGATTGAGTTAGGCGATCCTGTTGGTATTCTTACAATTCCAA
Organism: Enterococcus durans NBRC 100479 = LMG 10746; assembly: GCF_001544215.1. Classification (GTDB taxonomy): domain Bacteria; phylum Bacillota; class Bacilli; order Lactobacillales; family Enterococcaceae; genus Enterococcus_B; species Enterococcus_B durans. Next base: position 34,439 of record NZ_BCQB01000014.1, on the reverse strand, counting down.
GTATTTCTTTAAAACTACCAATTTATGACGGAACGTCCGACAAAATTTTAGAAAATGGTGTAGGTATTACGGAAGGAACTGGTGATATTACAGGAGGAAACGGTAAAAATCCTTTAATCGCAGGTCATAGTGGACTTTATAAAGATAATCTTTTTGATGATTTACCTTCAGTAAAAAAGGGAGAAAAGTTTTATATCAAAGTTGATGGTGAGCAGCACGCTTATCAAATCGATCGGATTGAGGAAGTGCAAAAAGACGAACTACAAAGAAACTTTGTCACTTACTTAGAACCAAATCCCAATGAAGATCGAGTAACGCTAATGACATGTACGCCTAAGGGGATCAACACACACCGTTTTCTAGTGTATGGGAAGCGAGTAACCTTTACAAAATCAGAATTAAAAGATGAAGAAAATAAGAAACAAAAATTATCTTGGACATGGCTTTTAGGAAGTACTGTTTTTCTTTCAGTCATGATCATTGGTTCGCTATTTGTTTATAAAAAGAAAAAATAAAGGAGGGTAACCAACATGAGAAATAGAAAATGGCTATTTGTTTGTGCAGCCGCTCTTTTTTCTTTCACTGCCTACACACAGTTGACGTTTGCAGACAGACAAGAAAGCACGGATAGCACAGAACAAACAATCCAAACGTCAGATAGCAGCACGATTCAAAGCAGCGATGAAACCGTCGATTCGTCAACAGTTGATTCTTCAGAAGAACCTAAAATTGCTGAAGACGATCAAATAGTCAAACAGACCATTCACGTTCAAAAGATTATTTCTTCAGAACAATTAGACAACCAGGGGCATGAAAAACAAGAAGGAGTAAATGGCGCGAAGTTTTCTGTTTATGATGTATCGGACATTTTACAAAAGATGGATGTTAAGGATCTCACTACTGACCAAATTGAATCCCAATTAAAAGATCGAGTGAAAAAACTATCCAGTGATCAATTGAAGCTAGTTTCTAATGGAGAAACAAAGACAATTGATCAACAAACAGGTGTCTTTGAATTCTCGGTAGAAGTACAGGCAAATCAGAAACAAGCTTATTATATTGTCAATGAATCAAGTCCTGAAAACATTTCTAATAGCGAGGATATTTTGCTATTAACACCTGTTTCTGATAAAAACGGTGAATTCTTAAAGGATGTGTGGATCTATCCTAAATCAGAAGCTTCGCAACCTAAAGAAGAAGTAAAAAAAATCGTTTCTACTGGCGTAAAGAAAAACTTCTTTGAGAATTGTTGGGATTTTGTTACTCACTTGTTTTCTAGAGATTAAGGAAGAAATAAAATGAAACTGATCAAATTATTATTATTCAATCTTTCTTGTTTAACCGCAGTCTTTTTGTACTGCGGTTTATTATTTTCTAAACTATCTATTTTGCCAAGCTACCAACTATACCTAATGAGGATTTTAAACATACCAGCTGCTTCCATGCCGCTAGATATTATGGAAAAGCTCATTAGGAATCCATTATTTACTACGATCAATTTGATCGTTATTGTCGGAATTTCACTAGTCATTTATAAAAAAGAGGGGATGAAGGGATGAATTTTAAACACTCGTGGACAAGACGGTTAAAATATGTTTTTCCCATAATGATGATGTTAGGTACATTGTTTGGGTTAAAAACAGCCAATGTCTTTGCTGAAAAAGTTATTGTCGATCCGTCAAATCCAATCCAGAACGTAAAGAATAATTTTATTATTCCAAAAGATGTTCCTAATGCAAAAACAAATATTACTGTAAACGGAGCGTCAAAAGTTTACAAATATCATGTTGATGCCAACAAAGGTGGTTTTACAGACGACTACGTAGGATTAGTGGAGGGAAACAAAAATATACGCTATCCTTCTTTCCAAAAAGAATACGGTGAAACAAACCTTGTTTTAGAAGGCGTAACAACCAACACCAAAGTCAATATTGACTATGGAAAAATCGGTACGTATAACGGGAAAAAAGTCAATATCAAGCTAGTTCTATCTAATATTCACTTATACTCGGATACGTTGCCGTGGAATCTACTAGATAACAACTATACAAAAACTCATTTTCGAGACGATGGCTATAAAAATACGAATGGTGCAATGAGTAAATCTAAAAAAAGAACAGTACTTTGGATCTCAGACAATCTTTTCTCAGGAATTGTTTACCATTCAACACAAATGAATGTGCAGCTAGTAGCCACATATGAGGACGGTAGCCCCGTTCAATTTTCAGGAGATACATTTATCAGTTTTAACTCTTTGAACCCTGCAAGAGGAAAAAGCACGGATCTTAAAGGAGAATATGCCCACTATGACAAAATGAATAAGACAGATTGGTATGTCAGAAAAGATACGGTTCTTTCAGAATTTAAATCTTTCTACAACAATCTGAACGTGGTAGGTGGCCACCCAGGAGGAAGCTCTAGGCTGACACAAGCGGATAATGATTTCAATAATTTGCATGATAAATTAGGAGATCCGAAGTTTGGTCAAGGTACTGTGTCCTTTAAAATATCTGAAGCAAATCCGACGTTTGTGATTGGTTCTTCTAATGTTCAAACCTGGTTTACTTTATCTTCTGCGACAATCTTTAGTGTTGTTCCTGATCAACCTGAAAAAACAGGGGTTGATAAAAATGGAAATAACGTGAACGATAAAATGTTGCAAGTAGGAGACACGATTCAATATCGAATCAAACAGAAGGTGAATCGATTAGGAGTGGATTTACTAGCGGTTTACGATCGATTTGAGTTAATCGATAATTTACCAAAAGAAGTAAATTACGTCGATGCACACGTTGAAAGTGGTACAAATAAAAAATTCGATGTATCTGGTGAAGTGACCTATGACAAAACAAAACACCAGGTAAAATATGCAGCGAAAGCTGATACATTAAAAAATCGAATGAAGTATAACGGCGAAACTTACGAATTAGTGATCAATGTAAAAGTCAATGAATTGGCCAATCAAAATAGTGTAGCCAAAAATCAGGGAACGTCGATCATTAATAAAGTAGAAAAGGATACAAATATCATTACCGTTTATTTCCCTAAAATTCCAGTGAAAGAAGTACAACAAAATGGAAAAGATGTAAACGGACGAAATGACGGTAAGAAGGGTACGCCGACAGCTCCTTTAAACGCAGGATCTGAAGTACAATATCTAGTCACACAAAAATGGCACACAAAAGGCGTAGACGCTGCGTCAGATCACTACAAACAATTTAGTATTCAAGATCCAATTGAAGCTCGTTTGACATATAAAGAAGGTTCTGCGCAAGTAATAGATAAGAGTAAAGGAAAAGATATTACTTCTGAAGGCACACTAACCTATGATAGCAATTCAAGAACGCTGAAGTGGGAAGCTTCCGCTGACTTCTTAAGTAACAATCTTTTAGATGGACGAGAAATTCAGCTGATATTTACAGCTAAAACTCCATTACAATCAGAAAAAAATATTGATAACCAAGCCGTAGTAGCAGTAGATAATGTTTCTAATAAAACAAATGTTGTGACAATTGGGGTTGATCCTAACTTGCCACAGGTCATTGTTCCTAAAACAGGTTCTACACATTTAGTAACGATTTCAGCGGTCAGCTTACTATTACTTGTGTTAGCAACTTTTAGTTATGCGGTTCTGAGATACATTTAAAATAAAAAAACGAAAGAATGAATAAAATGAAAAAGTTAATAATAGTAGTTACTTCCTTGATTGCCATGATTATTATTTTAGTCGGATGTAGTAATGAAAAAAATAAACAAACTAATCAAGATAATGGCGTATTGAAATCAGGAACTATGTGGAAAGAAGAAGTAGGTGGTCTTATTTATAATTTGAAAATTATAGACGAGACTACCTGGGAATACTCTGAGAGTGTATGGCATCCAGATCCTGTACAAATAACAGTCAAGAGGCAAAAAGACTATAAAGGTTTAGAAAGATACAAAATAGTAGATTCAGCTGGTGTTAGGGAATTTATAAACAAATCTGATTCTTTATTTATTGTTGTTCCCTATGAGAAGAATGGCGTAAAAAAAATAATTTTTCTTGGATCTAGCAAGGATGAAAAGCGAACGAAAGAGAAATTGATTCACGATGGATCACAATCCAATAAATATAAGTTACAAAAGACTAGCGAGTGATTGCTAGTCTTTTTATTTGTCCTGAAGGAGGAATCACAGTGGCAAAAGCTAAAACGCCATTTGAAAAAGCCGCGTCTAAAATCTTAGAACGCCGCGGTGTATCTGAAACACAGTGGAAACAAGAAGTCCTTGAAAAAGCACAATTTGACCTATTACGGGGAAAAGACAAGGACTTAGAAGGATATATCTATCAACGTGAACGTGAAAAGCTTGTTTTCGATGAAATTATTAAACACTAAAAGGAGCGAACAATTTTATGTTTGAATCAATTACAATGAATTTTTTAACACAACCGAAAGTAGTAGCTGCGGTTGATATTTTTAGAGCATTACAAACTGCCGCAACTAGTTTAAAAAATAATCTGATGATTTTTGCTGCTGCTGCGGCCGTTGCTTCCATTGTTATTGGGGGTCTTTTCTTCCTATTTGGACGAAGAGGAGCTGAAAATGGGAAGATGCACGTAGGCTATGTATTGATGGGGGTAGGAGTTATTTTAGCAGCAGCTTCTATTGTGGTTTCGTTATTTGGATTGTTTGGACAAACACCTCAAGGATTATAAGAAAGTAAAAAAGTAGGAGTAAGAAGTAGTCGATACTTTTTACTCCTTTTTTATGAAAGGAGAATACTCATGTACTTTACGATTGCAGGCAATACCAAAACAGATAAAGAGTTAATAAAAAAAGCAACGAAGGAAGTAGGAAAGCGTACTTCTTTTTTACCGAAAACAATTAAATATTCTGTCATTGAAACGGAAGAACAGCTACATGTGTTAGGGAAAGTACTGGAACACGAAAGTCGATCTTCTGTTAAGTTGACTCTCACGTTACATGACACAGAAGGAAAAATAGAGAAAGCTGGTACAGAATACGTTTTTGGCCCACTGGATTATCAAATTTCAGAAGGTTTCTATCCTACATTGATGGATTTAATCCGCCTTGATGTGTTTAAAGAAACGGATGAAACTATGAGTGTGGAAGAGTCTTATCGAAACGAAAAACTTTTACAAGTTTTAGAAGAAGAGTTAGAGAGCGACCAAAGAAAAGTGAATCAAGGGAGTGAAGTCGAAGTAAATGAAGAAGTACCATGGGAACGACCAATATTTCCAAAGAAGGAGTCAAAAGAAAAAGAGACAGTCTATGTTGACGAACAAGCTGATATTCCGACTCAGAAATCGATATTTGAGGAAGAGAACGATGTGATGGGTCAATTGGAGGTAGATCCCTTTGAAGAAACAATGGAGGATGAAGAGACGGCCGAAGTAGAAGTTGATCCAGTTGAAGCTAATGAAGAGTCAACATGGACTGAAGGGGATTCTCAGGAATATATTGAACCACTTATCAGTGAAGAAGTAGAAAAAAACGAAATAGAGATACAAAAGGCAACTATATTTGATTATATTTTGGATCAATATCCGCCAGAGCATGAATGGATGAAAGAAAAAAACAAATTACTTTTAAATGAGCTTTATTCGAAATATCAATTACCCCAAACCTATCAAGCATTTTTAGAGAGTAAAGAAGAATTAATCTCACAGGGTAAAGGCACACTTTTAGAACAGTTAGAGTCTGTCCAATCAACAAATTGGCATGAGCTTGCACAAGAAGATTTATTAGCCACCTTTGAAGAACGTCAACAAGAAACAGATCAAGAAATTAATGAGTATGCGACGGAACAGTCGTCTAATTGGGAGAAAGCAAAAGAGGAACTAAATAAAGAAGAACAGCGAGTGATTGAAGAAGAAGTACAAAAAATTAAAGAGCGATACGAAAAGAAACGCGACAATGCGTATTCCTTGTGTGTAGAAAAGATCAATAATTTTACTCAGACGAATCAAGAAGCGTTATCGAAAGAAAAAGAAAACTTGTTAAAAGAACGTATTAAAGAACGAAAAGAAGAATTTTACCGAGGTTTGCGTACAGATAAGCTAAAGATTAGCAAAGAATTAAATGAACAACTGAATAAGCTATATCAAACAACGACTGAAGTTCTTATGGAAAAACACGAACAGATCCAGCAAGAATTACAAGTACAAATTCCAAAATGGAAAAAAGAGTATGAAATTCAACAACAAGAATTGAAAGAACAAGAAGAAAAACAACGGCAAAAAGAAAAAGAGCGCGAACAATTAGAACTAAAAAAACGTGAACAGGATCTTGCGGAACAACAAATGGCAATAGAAAAACAACGGTTAAACCAAGAAAAGGAAAAAGAAGCAGCTGCTCGTAAGGAACGTCAAGAACAAATGGATACATTGCGACAAGCTCAGTTAAATTATCTAGCACAACCTCAACCAACGCCTTCAGTAGCTGCTGTTCAAACCCCAATGAACAACCAAACAAATCTAACTCCTTCACCACAGCGTTCCTTTAACGGATGGATGGTGGGATGTATTGCAAGTTTAAGCTTGCTTCTAGGTGGAGGGACAGTATTTGCTTTTAATCATATCAATCAATCTTCACAGGCTGATTCTGTAGCCACAACGGCGTCAATCAAGGAAGAAGCCCAAGAACAAGCAAGAAAAGAGTATGAACAACAATTGGAAGAATTATTGAATCGTACCAATCAGTCAACAACAGAGTCAAGTATGGAAAATAGCAAAGAGAGTGATCCTAGTAAGGCTAAAGAAGGATCAAGCGATTCAACTGTACAATCAAACACTTCCGAAAGTTCAGAATCAAATGAGGTGAAATAATGCGTGTTAGAGAAACAACGAGACGAAAAGACAAACGATTCAATTTAGAAAAGAATAGGTATCTTTCTCATTTCTATCGCTATACTCCTTCAGGAGAAGAGCTACCAGAAAAACATGACAAACGTATTTCTCAAAAGATTTTTTATAGTGGATTAGCTTATCTTCCTTTAAACTATGTTGTTACAAGAATACCAGAAGCATTTCATCGATTTGAGATTATTCCAGGAAGTTTACAAGGAGTGAATATTTTTCAGTTACAAGAAATGCCGCAGTTATTCCATTTTGATTCAACTGGTTTTTGGAATCCTTTGACCCCAACAACAAGTTTAGGCACACGTTTAGTTGTTTCTACGATTTGTGTTGTTCCAGCTATACTTATGGGATTGAAAATGGACATGTGGTTTCGTCCTCTAGCAGATGGGCAAAAAGGAGATAACCGATTAAAAACGTTAAAGGAAATCCAACAAATTTATCCGCAAATACCAGAATCAAAGGGAGATTTTCCTGGTTATGGCGGAATACCAATTACTCATTATAAAAAGTACTGGTATATTCAGACGGATACAGTAAATACTTGTATTGTTGGTACTTCCCGTTCAGGGAAAGGACAGATAGAAGTTTTAGCAACCATTGACAATTTGTCTCGTGCAGAAAGACAAAGTTCAATGGTTGTTAATGATCCAAAAACAGAATTATATGTTGCTAGTAAAGATGAACTAGAAGCTAGAGGGTATGATGTGTATGCATTTAATATCACCGATCCACTGCAATCAATGAGTGATAATCCATTGGCACTCATCGTGAAATACTGGAAGCGAGGAGACATAGATACTGCAACGCAGTTAACCAATACTTTTACGAATACGATTTATTATGATGCCAATGCTTCAGACAACAAATACTTTAACGAAAATGCGCAGAAAGCTGTAAATGCGCTTATTTTTGCGTTGTTAGAACAAGCCGATCAAACAGGGGATTACTCCAAATTAACACCCAATAATCTTGTTGAGCTTCTTTCTGAAATTGGCGGTTTTAATTATCAAGATCCTGAGAATGATTACAAACAACTCAATGCCTTAGATGAATTCATGAATCAGTTACCACCTGGAAACATAGCAAAAAAACAATATGGGGCAACAAAAATTGGTTCTGATAAAGCAAAAGGGAATATTTTATCGACGGCAATCACAGGATTGAATCCATTTACCCTAACGAAAATTGCGAAAATGACTTCTCAATCAACCATTGATTATAAGTCCATTGGTTTTCCGAAGTATTTGGATCTCAAACTACACGAGAGTCTGTTAAATCAGCGAATTGTTGTAGAGTTTTATCATCAAGGGAAAAAATTTCATGAGGAACGTGTCAAAGTAGGTTATAGAGGTTTTTGTGAAATCAACTTTGATTGTCATTTAGAGCAGGGAGATCATGTTTGCTTAAAATACGATCATCAAGGAAAAGAATATGTTGCTTGGTATGAGTTTTCTCAAAGAGTATTGAAAGACGAAGAGGGAAATATCGTTTATCGAAAAAAACGAGAAGAAACCCATTTACCAGAATTAGAAAAAGAAGCTGTTCTAACATTAGATGAGGATAAAAGTAACTTATTAGTAGAGTCTATTCGGATGCACTATACCGATAAACCAATGGCTATTTTTATGCTCACACCTGATTATGATCCATCTAACCATATCATTGTTAGTATTTTTCTTAGTCAGTTGTATAAAGAATTATCTACGCAATGTGTTAAGACTAAAGGAGATAAATGTCACCGTAGGATTCATTTTATTTTAGATGAATTTGGGAATATGCCACCAATGGATAATATGGAAGGAATCATGACAGTCACAGCTGGTAGAAACATGTTGTGGGATCTGTTTATTCAATCCTATCAGCAACTTTATGCGAAGTATGGGGAACAAAACGCAGCGATTATCAAAGAAAATTGTCAGACACATATTTATATTATGTCGACAGACGATAATACCATCGAAGAATTTTCCAAAAAAGTGGGGAATAAGACGGTTGAACAAGAGAACAGTACCACCAATTTATTAGGTATGAATACTCATATCAATCGCAATGTTGATTCAGATCGTATCTTAACTCCTGAAAGAATTTCTACTTTTTTAGAAGGTGAAACGATTGTACTCGCTCCTTTAAAACGACAAGATTTGAAAGGACATAAAATACGGCCGTATCCTATTTTTAATCATGGGGAAACGAATCTTCCTTATGCTTATCAATATATTGAAGATTTCAATCCATCGTGGGATATCAATGATATAGACATACATTGTACACATGCGGACTTGGATCTTAAGGCTTTACAAATTGATTACGATTATTTTCTACCTGATATCTATGCACGTCGACTTTATCACAATATGCACGATCAAATAGAAGAGGAAGCTAAAGAAAACATTTTTATTAAAATCGTTCAATCTTTAGACAACTCAACGGCACAAAAGTTACTTATTCAATTTTATGAAGAGAAGCAAATAGATCGTTTGCAAGAATACCTTGAAAAATTGCATCAAAATGAAGAAATTACAGAGGTTATAAGGAAACGACTTTTGCTAGAAGCTGAAAAGGCGGTGAAAGAATGATCATTGGAGGAATATTTTCCGGCATTGCCGACTGGTGGTCAGGCTTATTTGGGGATGGGGATGCAGATCCCAAAACCGTAACGAAAGTCTTACAAGATTATGGTAATTATCTGCAGTATCAAGATGTATTCAGTTGGATTTGTAATACTTTTTTATGGGGTTTGATTAAAGGGTTATATAATCTCAATACTTTACTAGAAAAAACAATTTATCAAAGCTTTGATTTAAAAGACTTATTGAACGCTGCTGGTATTAATGAACTGTTTCAAAGTTTGATTAGTAAGGTATTGGCTCTTTTTTGTGTCGTCACATTAATTTATTTAGGCTTAAAATTTTTTATGAGTAAACATCCACCAAAAATCAAAAATATCTTGGTTAATCTATTTATGGCCATGATTTTGATTTTTGGTGGTAGTTCTTTAATCGATGAAGGGCTAAATATTAGTAAAAACTTTTACGGAGACGTGACTGTAGCAAATAAAGCAGATAAAACTGGATCACCTGCTTTTCAAATTATTCAAAATAATGTGATCGATGTGAGTACGCTACTAGAAACTGATCCGAATAAAGTAGAATCCCTACCAACAGATAAAAGAAATGCTCTCACGGCGAAAAACTTTAAGACAGCAAATATTAATTCAGTGATTATTCCTAAGGAAGCCGCTAAGATGGCGGATGAAGATAAGAGTGGTCTATCAGATATACAAAAGGATCGGCTAAGAGCGTTACAATACCGACTGGAACTGGATGATAATGGAAAAGAAATCCCTGTAGAGATTAGTGATGAGGGGTTAGCAAAATATGTGTATACTTCAGGCTATCGCCGATACATTAGTAGTCCAGGGATTATTTTAGCTGGTGAATCTTCTTTGTCGGTTGCCTATTTATTTATCTTGTTTACGATTGTAACTTGCATTATTGAGCTGGTATTTAAAAAATTCTATTTAGTAATTGCCGCGTCAACGGACTTTGAGACAGGACAACGGATGAAAAGTGCTATAGAAGATATTTCTCAATCCTTCTTGTTATTGGCGTTTACGATTTTAGAATTACGAATCTATACATTAATGCTGTCAGGTATCGGTGATTTGCACGCAGCAGGCAAGATCAACGGATTTTTGTATGTTGTCGCTTTAATTGTACTAACCATTGCGCTATTCAAAGGATCTCAATCTGTTACGAAGATTTTCGGTGTTGATACAAGTCTGAAAAACGGCAGCAATTCTCTTCTTAGCATGTTTGCCTTAGGAAATATTGCGAAAAATGTGGGTAGCGGAGCTAAAAACCTTGCAAGTGCTGGTAAGAGTGGTTTAAGCAATTTAAATGATATTCGTAAAAATGGATTTGGCAATCGAAAAGATGTTACCCCTGATAACGGGGAAGAACAATCAGACGATAAAGCTACAACTGTACCTAATAGTAAGAAAACAGTTTCCGAAATGTTCGGGAAAGCGAAAAATGGTGTTTCTAAAGCCGCAGAAGGTCTTGGTTACGTCAATGAACGTGGGTTGTTAAAAGGAACAGCTGAAGATCTTACAGAAAAAGCCAAAGACACCTTAGAAGAGAAATTAGACGGCACAAGAGCTAAAGAATTGGCTGAAGCTGTGAAGAATCCATCCGAAGCACTAGAAAAACAAAAAGAAAAAGCTTCAGAAGTCAAAGAAGGACTAAAAGATGCGTATGGTGAAGGACAAGTCAATGCAGCAGTAAAAGCTAATACAACAACCGAAAAAGAAAATCAAGAAGGTGCAGCGATTCCTTCAGCCAAAGATTACCAAGATGAGTTGGATTCTAACGAAAATTCAGAAGAAGGACAAAATGGTCAATTACCAAAAACAGATCCAGAACAATATCGTTATAAATCTAACATTAATTCTGAAAATGAAAAGCGCATTTCAGATTTACCAAAACGAAATCAAGAAGTACAAACGGATGATGATTCCATCGATCTGCCAAATGATAATGGAGTCGAAGTTGGAACTGAAAAATCAACGAAAATTGGTTTACCTAAGGCACAAAATTTACCAATGAAAGATAGTCGTTTGAATCAATTCAAGGAGAATGATCAAAGTTTTGTTCATCAATCAACTGCAGGTACTGTTCAAATGAAACCAAGTCGTTTGCCTGAAAATGGAAATCTGACAACTGTTTCTTACAATTTATCTGAAAGTGGTGAGACAGGGAATGCGTCCGTTCAAAATGTTGTGACAAGAGAAGCTGCACCAGAACCTATTCAAAAAGTTCACACAGGTTACAAACCAGCAAATGTGGCATTTACTGCACCAACAAAAATAAATGTAACAAGAGAAACTAAAAACAGGAACAATGAATTGAAAGAACAATTATTGAAGGATATCAAATCATAAAAGGCCTACGAGTTAGGCCTTTTTTCTATGTATGAAAAGGGGAAATCATTTATGGATAAATATATTAACATGAAAAATCCTCCAAGATTTAGTGGGGAATGGAAGTTTTTCGCCTTTTTCTTTTTAGATCTATTAACGCTTGGTGGTTGCTTTTTTTGGGCGAAAATAGTCAATAATCTTGTCCACTTACCACTCTTTTTTGCACTCTTGAATTATGGCTTATGGATTGCGATAGCTTTAGTGATTGTTTGGCGCCCCTATAATAACCCTGGTCAACGCCAGATTTTTGCGATTATCGAATCTATTTTCTTTACGGATAAGAACCACTATCATGCGTTAGATCCTAACCGAAATTATCATGGCACGTATAAGGAGGATGAATAAATGCGAGTCAAAGGACAAAATTCAGTTGATAAGAAATCCATTTTTCAGTTTGGAAAACCAGAAGAACGCTCTATCTTGGATTTATTTCCTTATAAATCCTGTACAGAAGAGGGAGTCTTAGTTACTAAAGAAGATCATTTTCAACGTTATTATCGTGTAGTTTCTACAGACGTGGAAGGATTAAATGAACAAGAGAAACTAGAACGAATGAATCAGTTGACCACCGTCATGCGTACGTATGTGCCAACAATTAAGTTAGTTAATTTGACCACAGAGACGGATCTAACGGAACAAATCGTGCAAAAGCGGCAGTTATTAGATAAAAATCGTATGGAACAATCCTTAGGAAGAAATCTACAGCGATTAAGAAAATATGAAAAGAAATTAGTAGAGGAAATCCAGGAATTGAAACGAGCAGAACAAGAACGTCCTGACTTAAGCTTCTTTTTCATCATTGAAGGAAAGACAATCAAGGATTTACAAACCAGAAACCGTCAGTTAATGCGATCTAGTGGCATTTTAGGGTTAAAACCACTCTACAAAAAAGAATTGATCAAGATTCTTTATCGAATGAATAATATGAATGATGAGTAGGAATGGAGAAGAGAGAATGAAATATCCGTTGATATGGTTAGAAAAAGATGTTCCGAAGGAAGAGACCACTAGAAAATTTCCTCACACTTTAAGCCTGGGTAAGTTGGGAAAAGGGCAATCTTTTCACCAAGTAAAGAATCAAACAAGAAGAGGTGACTGTACATGTTAGAAGCGATTAAAACAGCTTTTTCACCACAAAATGATCAAAAAGTACTTGATCCATTAAAGCAACTAGGAAATCGGGAAATCGAAATTTTAAAATCCAAAGGGTATGATTTAGATTTTTTAAAACAAGTGATGCCACAAGGTGGATTAAATTTCGATGAAGAGTATGTGACCTATGGAAATGGTTATTCACGGTGTGTGACAGTTTATCACTACACAAAAAATCCAACGCTTTTTTGGTTGGCCAATCTCATGAACAATCCTCATACAGTGGCCACACTCGATGTTAGCACAGATGAAAAGCAAAAAGTGATTGATCAAATCAATCGTGCCTTAGATGAATTAAATGATCGATCAGATAACGAACGAAAAGCGACTGACCGAAATAAAAGCGCAGAAGAATACCTGGAACTAGCGGAATATGCCCGAAAATTGACTTCTAATGGTGAAATTTCTAAACAAGTCAAAGTGAGAGTACATGTTTACGGAAACACGATTCAAGAAGTAGATGAACGAGCGCAGGAACTGATTGAAAATCTCAAAGGGATGGATTATCGTGCGGTGACCTATCTGCATAAAACCAAACGAGATTGGCAATCGATGTTTACCATGTTCGATGAACAAGCTGAATGGTTCGGAAATATCAAAGGGCAATCACTACCATCGTTAAACATTGGCGGAGGTTTCCCGTTCCACCACCAAACGCTAAAAGATCCAGGAGGTACACAATATGGGGAAACCATGACAGGCGGCCCATTTGTCTGGAATGCGACGTATAAAAATAGTGTACGGTTGTCTACTAATACCTTGCTTCTAGGAATGATGGGAGCTGGTAAATCGACCGTTCTTAAAATGATCGCGGAAGCCCATTTAGCTGCAGGAGACTTTATTTGGGGCTTTGAAAAGGGAAAAGACTTTATTCCTTTCTTAAAGGAATATAACGGTATTATGGTGCGTTTAGACGGATCTGACGGAATGATCAATCCTTTAGAGATATTTGCCACACGGACGTATGATGAAGCATCCAGTTTATATGACGATGGATCAGTCAAAGATTTGAAGATCAATGAAGCAGCGTCCTATCAAACGCACTTAGACAAAGTGGTCTATCAGGTACAGTTAGTGAGTCCTCAGCTAAAAGGAACGATGAAAGCAGAATTTAAGACCTACTTAAATCGTTTTTATGAAGAGTATGGAACAGCACCACGCGGCTTTACTTCCTCAAATTCGCGTTCAAATACTGATACGCAAGTCACAGGTAAAGATCCAGAAGCTTATCCGACGTTCAAAGAATTTTTAGACTTTTTAGGACAACTGGAATTACCAGGTGCTTCCCAAGAGAAAAAGAATCGAAAAGAAGAAATGGAATCCATCGTAGAATCCTTATGTGAGACGTATGGCATGATTTTTGATGGGCATAGTACGATTCGACACCTTGACCAACAACAGTTGGTCTTTTTTGACATTGACTCTATTACAGGCTTAGATCGAGGGGTACAACAATGTCAAATGTACATGGCGATGACGTTGATTTGGAATCAGGCATTGATTCAAGGACGAAGACAACGACGCTTAATTAAAGAAAAACAAATGGAAGAACAAGACTTCAAACGCTTTTTGGCGATGATCGATGAGTGCCATAATGCGATTAATCCAGATTTTATTGAAACGGTAAATTATGTCACAAACTTTCAACGAGAAATGCGTAAAGTAGAAGCAATGACTGTTTTAGCTACACAATCCCCACAAGAAATGGTGCCAGAAAATATGTCTTCTGATAACTTCTCGAAACTGAAGAAAGTCTTTGAATTTTCTTCTACGAAGATCTTTATGCGTATGGATGAATCTATTTTACGTCATATAGAAGGATTAGTTGGTAAATCAATGACAAACTCAGAATTAGAATCCATTCCTCAACAAAATCAAGGAGACGCTGTGATCAATTTTGGCTCAAAAGAAACCATTCGTGTTCATTTTAGTCCGAACAAACGTCAATTAAAATTGTTTGATGGAGGAAAATAATGGAAAACCAAAATGAAAGTTTAATCAAGCAGTATGTTAAGCGTCGTGCAAAGCGACGCTTATTTTTGTGGTTGTTTGGTACTTCTGCAGGTTTGATTACTATTTTGATTACTGTGTTCGTGACCCTTTTTCTAATACTTGCGGCGGGTTCGATTGATCATTCTGATTCAGATTCAAGTAGTGGTGGCGACGCTTTTACAGGAGAATATTCGGAAGGATTACCCATTTATAAAGAAATCAAAGGAAGAGGCCCTTTTTCTGATGAGATTGCGCAATATGCTGTAGGTGCAGCAGTGAAATATAAATTATTACCAAGTGTGATCCTTTCGCAATACGGTTATGAATCAGCGTTTGGTACATCGGCGTCCGCAAGAAATGATCTCAACTATTTTGGGATTACTTGGTTTGATGGTTGTCTGTTTCCTAAAGGAACTGCACGAGGAATTGGTGGCATTGAAGGTGGCTGGTATATGAAGTTTCCCAACTCAAAAGCTGCATTCTCCTATTACGGCTTTATGGTAGCCACACAATCAAATTTTAATGCGTGTGTAGGAAATAAAAGCCCTGGCGCAAGCTTATTGATCTTAGGACGAGGTGGTTATGCCGCTGCAGGAATTACTGAAGATAGTCCGTATTATACAGGTTGTATGTCAATTATCACTTCTAATAAATTAACCGAATATGATGAATTCGCGATGAAACATTGGGGTGAAGGTGGTAATGATAATGGCACAATTACTGGTGAATGGACGAATCCATTCCCTGGCAGCAGTTTAGATAAAAGTTCCTTCAGCTGTGGTCAATTATTTGGAACGAATCCAGGCGGTGAATTCCGTCCGAATGGCTTCCATGATGGATTAGACTTTGGTTCAGTTGATCATCCAGGAAGTGAGATTCATGCGGTTCATGGTGGAAAAGTCGTGTACGTTGGAAATCCTGGTATTTCAGGTTTAGGCGCATGTGTGATCGTGATCAATTACGATGGCTTGAATATGGTGTATCAAGAATTTGCGAATAGTACAGGAAATTCTCGTGTGAAAGTAGGCGATCAAGTGAAAGTTGGTCAAGTAATCGGGATACGAGATACAGCACACTTGCATTTAGGCTTCACTCGAATGGATTGGCGTCAAGCACAAGGACACGCATTCACAGATGATGGTACATGGATCGATCCATTACCATTTTTGAATAGCAGCAAAAAATAGATCAGGAGAAAAAATATGGAAAATAAAACTTTAAAAATCGTCTTAACAGCTGCAATTAGCGTTAGTTTAATCGGCAATATCGCGTTGTTTTGGCAGCTGAAAGAGGAACAAGCGACAAATACAAATACCTATAAAATTGAAGAAGTGGCTAAAAACGCCTCTGAGAAGCTCAAAAAAAATTCCTCTTCAGCGCAGGCAAAGATCGACAAGTTAAATCAAACTATTAATGAGAAAAACCAAGAAATCGATCAGCTGAAGCAACAAGATGGCACAAAAGCAAAAGAAGAAGTAACTGAAGCACAAAGTAAGACGGCAGAAGAGTTCGGTAAATTGGCCATTGATAAATCATTAAGCAGAAATGAATTAACGGAAAAACTAAAAGATGTAGCAACCCAAGAAGTGATTGACAAATTAAGTCCTGCAGACGATGATCACCAACATGATGATTACGGAAGTTACTCCTTTACATTAGGTGACGTGCAAACTTACGCTCAAACAAGCAGTGTAAAAGAGGAACAAAATTTTGTCGTATTTGTTGATTATACAATCGGCAATCCTCAATTCAAAGATGTCAAACCGCAAAAAATAAAAGGTGGATTAACTGTCACTGAAAAACAAGTAGATGGTCAATGGAAAGTCACAGACTTTAGTTATTTCACTCGTTAGGAGGAAGAAAATGAGTAAGAAAAAAGGAGCAAGACAACGTTTCAAAAAACGAAAAAGTTATCTTAGATGGCTGGGAATCTTTATGATTCTCGGCTTTTTGATTCTTGCTAGTCCGATTTATACGCACAAGAAGGTAGACATACCAGATGAGGTAAGCACGAACGCATTCTTAAACACGAAGGAACTGACGATGGTTTCAAAAGAAAAAGGAGCAAATCAGCAATTAGTTTTTGAATTTGCGATCGACGATGAAGATCAAAGCTTATTAAAAGAACTGGCTAATCTTAATTATCGCGTAGAAGTAAAGACAGCTAAAGGGGATTATCAAGCAATAAAAGCCGAAGTGACCAAAGTTTCTGATGATTATTTTGCAGTGAAGCTATCGCATGTACCAGAAGAATATATTGCTATGCGATTAACCATTATTCCTGAAAAAATCGATCCAAAGGTGGATATGCAAGAACCGCAAGATCTGATTTTTTATATTCACGAAGATAAGGTCAAAGATCAAGTGAAAGACAAAGATTATGAACAACATGCGATCAATTACAAAGTGAAAGGATACAAGAAAGAACAAAAAGTAGCACAAAAACAAATTGAATCTTTCCAAGCAACCATAGATTTGAATGAAGAATTAGTGAAGAAACTAAAAGATCAGTTGCCTTATCAAGTCGCAGATGATCAGGAAAACACTGAAAATAAGATTAATGGTTACCAGCAAGAAATTGAAACATCGAAAACGCAAATGAAAGATCAAGAAGAGATCATTCAAAAACTTCAAGAAAAAATTGATCGTATTACAAAAGAAAATATTTAGTAGAACAGGTGGAGTGAAAGAAATGAAGCGAGCGAACTTGGTCGGCAAAGATATTTTCGCTGAGCAGAAAGTATTGATTAAAGCCTATCTCAAAGTTGTAAAAGTCAAAGATGTATGTCAAGAAGTGAATTTATCTAACACGACAATATCTGAACTGAAGAATGGTAGAAAGAATTTAGACACATTAAAATTGAGATCTTTTGAATCTCTATATATAGCTGCTAAAAAATATTTTACAGCTGATAATAAATAAAAAATCAAGGTGGGTTCTATGTGAAAAAAAGTATCAAAAGTTTTTATGGATTAGCTATATCGCCCTATTTATCGTTGGGTTTCTCGTCAGTGTGTCCGTGATCGTCGGAACGCTTTTTCTTTTGTTCTCTGACGAAGATCTGTTACTTAAGGGGTTAATGAGTACGTTATCGTGTGTTATGTTACTTTACCTATGCATACAGCTCAACGAAATTATGCCCCCTCATTGGCAAGAAAAGAAGAAAGAATTTAAGGAAGAAATCGAAATAAAATCCAATGACTGGATCGAACATACGTGGCTTCCTCTGAAAAGAAATAGCAAACGAAAGGAATTTTGGGCATTGCAATTATGGCCAATAGGAAAACTTTTTAGTTATATGGCTTCACTTATGGTTACTTTAATCGGCTATTTGGTGGTGGTCTATGGGGTGGCCTATTACTTGTTAAGTGAGCCAAAACAGATCGCGGCGTCAAATATTTTCACGGCAGAAATGACAATAATGTGTGTCATGTGCTTTTCTATTTTTAGTTACTTACTCGTCCAATTTGTCAGGCAAAATTTAACAATGAGTAAACTTTTCAAAAGTTTATTGGACTTACTTATCTTAGGCAGTATGTTAACGACTCTAACAGATCGGTTCGAACAATCTGGAAGAACGGTAGAGGGGATAAAGAACTTCTTAACGACGATTGATCAATTTATAAATGGATATATGTATTTGTTTGAAGTAAGCTTTATTCTCGCTTTGTTTGGTTGTGTATTTATAAAACTCATTAAAAGATCAATCGAAAAAGAAATGGTTATTGATCTGATTCCGACGCTGAGCGGCTATGAGTATTACGTTGATTTTGGAAAGTATGAGGAGTTGATCCATACGGATATCGTTCACACGAGTATCCATGAAGTAACCGTTAAGGGCATCAGATCTACTTTAAAAGATGGACAGGAGACGAAAACAATCGACCGAAGAAAAGAGGTCTACAATTTTTATAAAGTTGAAGCAAGTCTACGATATGGCATTGGGAAATTGTGGTTAGATGGGAGTAATATTCAACAAAACAAACCATATGTTTTAGGAAAAGTGGTGATTTAGAACTTCCTATGAAAGATGAATAAATAAGGAGAATCCTTTGAAAATGATTCTTCTTTACAGAATTGTGCTTATAGTTGGCACGGAATTAAAAATCTTAAAGAAGGAGCATTTATTCAAAGTGAAAGAAAATCAGGATCAATTACTATGTAGTAAAGCGGGTATGGTGAACATTGAATACCGAACAGAATATTTAGAATTAATGGATCAAACTGATTTTTTGTCGATTCGAGAGCAACAAGAGCAAGAAAAATTAATGGCTACTTATAGCCAATTGATTGATGAATGGGAACAATTCAAGGAATCTAAAACATAAAATTCCATTTAAACACCTTATTTTTTAAAGAGCATAAGGAAACGTGGGAACACTTTTTAAAAAAAGTGTTCCAATAGGCTGTGCCTATTACGTTTCTCAAAAATAAATGTGGGAACAAAATATTTAAAAATAGGATAGTGAAAGGATAGTGAAGGATAGTAAAAGGAGGGTAGTAGGATAGCAAAAAGGATAGGCTCCTTTTCGCTATCCTTTTTAAATTGGAGGAATTAATATGGAAGTAAGAATAAGAAATGTGGATGAGAAAATCGTAAGAGAAATTGATCGAAGATGTGACGAACTAAGTAACCGTACGGGTCATAAATGGAGTCGTAACGATTATTTAAAATTACTAATAGAAAATGATTTTGATCGTCCTTTGATGGAATATAAAAAAGAAAAGTTTGATCAGTTATTAGAAAAGTTTTCAGAAATTCAAAGCTATAACACAAAGATATTAGAAGAATATGTTAGCCAAAACAATCGTATTTTAGAAATCTTGATCGAGCAAAATAGAGGAAGTGAACTTTGATATGGCAAAGGTTATAGACAAACACATTTACTTTCACCAAACACATATCGATGTGTTGGATGAGATTATTTCTACTCATGCAGAAGTTAAAAACTATAGTGAAGCCGTTCGGTTTCTATGTATGAATTATGATCCAGAAATGGAGAAAAAAGTAAATTCCAATCAAGCAAAGTTGAATGGAATGAGTAAAGAAATTTCTATTTTAACCGAAATGGTTTCAGAGTTTGCAGATCTTCATTTGAAAGATACAGGAATACTAATTGGTACAAATTCAACAGTTTACCAAGAAGCAAAAGAACGTGTGGAAGGAAAAATTAAATCTAATCAAACCAAAAAATATTCCCCTCAGTTGAAGAAACCTGTGAATGAATCTGTTCATGCCAGAGTAGATACATTTGATCCAACGAAGATTCTAAAAAGATAAAAAGTAGAAGGGGAACGTGATGAATAAATCGCCTGCAGTCATTCTTACTTGTCAATTTACCTTGCCCAATAAAAAATCTTTTTCAACATACATTGATTATATGACAAGAGAAAAAGCGCTGGAAGAAATGGAACGACGTACGCCTGAAGAAGAACAGGAACTGCAACGAATCAAGAATGCTTTAGAGGATTTTTATATTCCTGAAGGAGAAACTTTTTCGGAGAGTAAGACGGATAAAGAATTCAGTGAAACGTCGAATGAAGCTCAATCTTTGATGGGGAATGGGATCAATTTTGACAAGTTAGAGGAACAAGATTTTACCAAATATCTTTCTTATATGACCCGTCACTATGCGTTAGAACAAAAGAAAGAACTTACGCAAAGTGAACAAAAAGAATACCAACGCTTGAACCAAGCAATAAAAAAATATCAAACAGAGCCACACAAAAAAGCTTTAGGAAATCTTCCTGGAGTTTTTTCTATGGCTTCAGACGAAGTGAAAGGAAGTGATCTGAAGGAGATTAAGCAAATCTTCCAAAGAGGACAACAAAAAGGCTCAATCATTTATCAAGATGTTGTCTCTCATGATAATTCTTATCTTGAAAAAATAGGATTGTACGATACCAAAACAGATACTTTAGATGAAGAAGGGTTAAAAGCAGCTGGAAGAAAAATGATGGAGACATTATTCGAGAAAGAGCAACTGAATGAAACAGGCTACTGGATGGCAACGATTCACCGCAATACTAAACATATCCATATTCATTTTGCAGTTGTTGAAAAAGAAAATACGCGTAAACCTTACACTGAGGTTGAAAATGGTGTGAGTTATATCGTACCGAAAGGTAAGAGAAGACAAGCAACATTAGACGCAATGAAGACCAATTATGTACATGAGTTAGAACGTTTTTCTTATGAAAAGGATCGAATAATTGGTATGGAGAAACGAAATTTATTGACACGAAAAAGTGATTTGCGTAACAGCTTAACAAAAGTGGTAAAAGAGCCAGTACGTTATGATCGACACGCAATGAACTTATTAAATGAAGTATATAGAACCTTACCTGAAAAACGTTCGGAATGGAATTATGGGGATGAAAATCGAACTAAACTTTCACCATACACAAGAGAGAAACTCGACGAGTTAACCCAATATGTGTTAACAAAAGAACCTGAATATCAAGAATATATACAGATTTCAAAAGCATTGAAAGAAGAAGCAGAAAGTCTTTATGGGGAAAGCAAGAGAGAATCAAAGGATGCAGAGAAAAATGCTCTCTTTGATTTAAAAAAGCGCACAGGAAATGCCATCCTAACAGAGCTGAAGAGACAGGATAGTCAAATAAAACCATTAATAGAAAGTGTTGATCAGATGCAATCTATTTACAATGAACGATCCTTTCGAACGCTTAAACAATTGCCAACGAATGAATACAAATATAGTTACGAAGAATTCATGAAGCGCAGGAAACAATTCCAACAAAGAGTTGTCACGCAGCGGAGTTTACGTCAATTAAATCGAACGATTAATGCCCATGAAGAAAAATACCACGCAAGTAAAGCATACGAAGAGCAACAACGAAGAATTCAAATGGAACAAGAAAGACAGTAGGAGGAAGAGAAATGAAACGATATTTGAATCAATGGAAAGTCATAGAAGGATCACTAAAAAAAGAACGAATCGAACAACTTCCCGATTGTTTGGAAAAAGAGCATTTGTTCCAGATAAGAGAAATGTTGAGAAACGAACAGTTTGATCCAAATCAATTTTTAGTCGTTGAGTACCCAGCTACTGGTGTGTATTGTTGTAATCATGTGAATGGTGAAAAATATTTTATCATTCAAGAATATGAGGGCAAGTTAGCACCTTATTATACTACTTGGGAAATGAATGAAGAGGGAATCAATAACTTTCCATGTAAAAGCATTGAAGAGTCCATTTCACTCACAGAGTGTTAGTTGTTAAGTGAATAAAAGAAGTAAAAGAGTCCTGAACGTGATTGTCCAGGACTCTTTTTTTCAATGAATTGTTTTCCGCCAATTTATTGAGTGGTGCGATTTCCGACTACATTATATCAAAAGAAAGGAGGAAGAAGAAATGGCTTATTCAACTATTGGAGTTGTTGTTGAAAAAAGCAGAGACAATCTCGTTTTTGTGACAGAAATTCAAACAGGCAGATCTTTTGTCGTCACAGACAAAGCGGCAAAAGCTTATCAAAGTGGCGATATTTTAACGTTAAATCTGACTACGAAGACGTTCGTCGATGCGACAGAAGATTATCCATTTGTTTAGGAGGAAACGGACATGGCAGAAGAAAAAGAACCACTAGACAATAGTCGTTTGGGAAAATCAAAAAGAAAATTAGTACGATTGCAAAATGAATTAAACGAACAAATTGAAAAGATGTTTGAACACCAGAGAAAGACCAACGGTCAACCAATGAACGATAAGAGAAATGGGCATTCTTGGTTTAGGCAACAAGAGCGAATCGAAAATAAAGTGCATAGTCTGAGAGAAGAGATCAAGCAACAAGAAAAACAAGTAGAAAAACTTGAAAGACAAGAAGAGATAAAGGAAATGGGCTATAACAAGTACGGCGGACTGGATATGACGATCGAGAATATTCCAAGAATCAAAGAAGAAATCGAACGCTTTGAAAAAGGTGAATCGACTTTTTCAGCCGCTACGATCCGAAAATACCAACGGAAATTGGAAACATTAGAACAGCTGAAAGAAAGATCGGAAAAAGGAAAAGAAAACCTTCTTCCTGAAGTACAAGCAATCATTGACAGCGGACGAGTGACGCAATGGAAAAAAAATCCGACCATTTATTTTCTGAAAGGCTATCGAAAAGTCGCTTTAGAACTGAATGAAAACGGGGAATTTGAGGAATCTAAAAAATACCAAGCCACGTCGGAAGAGGAAAAAGCAGCTGTTCGTGAATTACTTGAAGAGGCTGTACCAACTGATTCTTTGAAGGAGAAAGAAAACGATCATTTTTATCGAGTAGAATTCAACGAAAATGATCCAGAAAAAGGATTGAAAAGTTATGGTGGGGAGATCGTAACATTCGAATTGATCGATCAACTCAAAACGTTGGATAACCAATACGCCGCAGAAGCAGGTTATTATAAATTCTATTTTGAAGAAGTGAAGAACGGAGAAGTAGTCGATCAGATCCGAATGGATCTAGGGGATGGCGTCAACAGTAATCAACCCATCTATTTAGAGTTAGCAAAATTGTGCGAACAAGTACCTGAGAAGGAACAAAAACAATCGGTCAAAAATGAACCTGTTTCGAAAGAACAAATGCAGTCGAAAGAAACAAAAACAAAACAAAAGGGCTATCAAAAACGAACGGCAGAAGAGATTAAACAAGAAGTTAAATCCCTTTCGCAACAGGCACTGGATGCGGTGAAAAAGCATACTCATTCTCCTGAAGACGTCAAAGAACTTTTGAACTTTATGTCTCGTTTTCCAGAACGATCCTTTAGAAATCAATTATTGATTGAGGAACAATTTCCAGGTGCAACAACTTGTTTAGGTCGTGCCGCGTTGAAAAAAGAAGGAATCTATATCAAAAAAGGGGAACAAGGGAACAAGATCTTTGTCAGAAAAACGGTCAAAGGATTTTATGAGAAAGGACGTGGCTTTGTTCGAGAAATAGAAGCTACACCAGAAGATAAAAAACGAATCGAAAGTGGTCAAATCGAAGTGATCAAAAAAACTTGCTACACGATTGAAAAAGTGTTTGATATCACACAAACACAGTTAAAACCTGAAGACTATCCGAAAATCTTTCCGAACCGTGTCTTTGATTTTCAATTGGATAAAAAAGGACAGTCAGAACTTCAAGCTGGGATTCAAGCGGTAGCCAACAATATTGGAATACAAATTCGAGATATGACAGAAACTGAAGTCTATCAAAGAGAATTAGGACAAGCACGTGGGGCGTATGTTCGTAACGAATTTACTGGCGAAGAAGAAATCGTCATGAATACTCGAAATACTCCTACGCAGCATTTAGCTACAAGTATTCATGAATTAGCCCATGCAAGAATGCACAAATTTTCAGAATTAGATACCGCAACTAAAGAATTGCAGGCAGAAATGACTTCTTATATTGTGTGCAAACATTTTGGAATGGACACGTCGGAGAAAGCTATTCCTTATATTGCAGCATGGACGAAGAATGGTCAAACTTTGGATGATAAGGAAGCTGCGGAACGTGGGAAAATCATGAATGATGTCAGCCGTGTCGCAAATGAATTCATTCAAACCATTTCTAATGAAATCAATCAATACAGAGAAAGAGAACCAGAGATCCAACCAGCAGAAGTGAAGCAGGAGCATAAAAATACTGTAGAAACGGCAGAACAAAAGAATATTGTTCCTGTTGGTTCACTTTGGATCGACAAGAAAGACGGGAAAGTAATGGAAGAAGATACGGGTCGAACGTTACATTTGAAGGATGCGGCGTTTATTGAAGATCCGCAGCATAATCAAGTAATTTTAAAAGGAAAAAGTTATGGAAAAGAGATCCAAACGGCGTTACCTTCAGAAGAATTTGCGCTAGGAAATCCATTCCGATTTTCACTTGAGACAGTGTCAGAAGTGGCAAAACGAAAAAATGAAATCTATTATGAACAACAATTGTCACAAAAAGAACGTGTATAAAACAAGTAAAAAAGACTATCTGAAAAACGGATAGTCTTTTTTCTTTTGGGAGGTTTTAAAATGACCGAGAAAAGAATGAGTCTTATTGATCGATGTAAACAGATCGATATAGTGGATTTTGCTCGAAACAATGGAATGGCTGTAGTCAATAAAGGACGAGACTATCGCTTAGAAGACCATGATTCATTTGTTTTTGATCGAAGAAAACAACGTTTTTATTGGAACAGTCAAAATATTAGTGGCGACATTATTGAATTAGCTAAACTTTTTTTCATAGACAAAGAGATCCAAGACCCTAAGCAACAATTTAAAGCAGCCACTGATTTTATTCTAAAGAATGAAGACAAAACAGAACGAGTGGAAAATCTTCATTTTGAGACAGAAAAGTACAAAGATCACCCCGTTGATTATCAACCACTCACAGAAAAAGGAAGGAATTATCTGAAGGAAGAACGAAAACTACCAGAGTGGCTGATTGATTATACAGAAAAAGAAGGGTTGATTGCTGAACTAAAGCCGAAACATGAACGGCAAAATTTTTTAGTTGGAGACGACCGTTTAGATCATGCGGTTGCTTTTTTATGGAAAGATCCACAGACAGGAGAGACAGTAGGGGCAAGTTATCAAGGAACGATCGTCGATTTTAATCGTTTCGGTAAACGGGGAACGTATAAACACATTGACAAGAATCCTACGCCAAATCACGGATTTAATTTAAAAATAGGCGATCCGAAGCATTTAAAATTCTTTGAAAGTAGTATTGATCTGTTAAGTTACGCTGCATTGAATCGGGAGAAACTACAAGATGCCTGGTTAGTTTCGATGGACGGGTTAAAACATCATGTAATCAGTCATTACGTTGAAGAGTCGATTTCTGAATTAAGTCGAAAACAAACATTTCCTCAATCAATTGAAGTATGTGTGGACAATGATCGTGCAGGACATATTTTTTATGAAAAAGAACAGATGAAGGGAATCGTTGATCCTTTTACCAATAAGAAAATCCGTTGTGAGCGAGGAATTCCAAATGATTGGCAAGTACCTAAAGAATACAAAGCTACTTATGAAGCAGTCGCAAAAGAAATGAGTGTTGAACCTGAAGCAATTATGGCCATACACAAAACTGAAACTAATTTACAGCTGACAAATCAATTGGTGTCTGCTCATGATGTTCAATCTACGTTTGGAAAGATGTTGGCGAAGGGCGAACCAGTAGAAACAATTGATTTGAAAGAAGCATGTACCACGGTCGCGAAGGAACTGAAAGTATGTGAACGCGCAGATGGAACATACAACTTTGATCGTTTTTATAGTAGAAAAGCCAACATAAAAGACGTTAATGCAGGAATCCTTCTTTCCTATAAAGCAGAACAATACTACAAAGGCTATAAAAAGCATGAACATGAATTTGTACCTGAAGTGAAAAAGGATTGGAATGATCAA
Source organism: Enterococcus durans NBRC 100479 = LMG 10746 (assembly GCF_001544215.1). Classification (GTDB taxonomy): domain Bacteria; phylum Bacillota; class Bacilli; order Lactobacillales; family Enterococcaceae; genus Enterococcus_B; species Enterococcus_B durans. The sequence continues at coordinate 8,049 of NZ_BCQB01000014.1, read as the reverse complement.
TTGAAGCATGAGATCCAGCAACAAGAAATCAGAAAGCAAAAACGTGCGATGTTGTTTCAACAAGGCAGACAACAAGAAAGGGAGTGAAGTCTTCACTATGAAAACCGTCATTTTAGCAGAAAAACCGTCACAAGCGAAGGCTTATGCCGATAGCTTTTCTAAAGCTACCCGAAAAGATGGGTATTTTGAGATCCAAGATCGATTGTTTACAGGAGAAACTGTGATCACGTATGGTTTTGGTCATTTAGTCGAGTTAGATTCGCCCGATATGTACGATGAAAAATGGAAACAATGGGCATTAGAAGATTTGCCTATTTTCCCCAATCAATACCACTATCATGTTCCTAAAGATAAGAAAAAGCAGTTTAGTGTCGTCAAACGACAGCTGCAGTCAGCTGATACGATTGTGATCGCGACTGATAGCGATCGTGAAGGGGAGCTGATTGCCTGGTCAATCATTCAACAAGCAGGCGCCAATCAAGGAAAAACCTTTAAAAGACTTTGGATCAACTCCTTAGAAAAAGAAGCCATTTATCAGGGATTCCAACAGTTACGAGACGCAGAAGAGACCTATCCAAAATTTGAAGAAGCACAAGCACGTCAGATCGCCGATTGGTTAATTGGGATGAACGGTAGCCCACTGTATAGTTTACTCTTGCAGCAAAAAGGCATACCAGGAAGTTTTTCTTTAGGTAGAGTCCAAACCCCAACACTCTATATGATTTATCAATTGCAGGAAAAGATTAGAAACTTCCAAAAAGAACCATATTTTGAAGGAAAAGCCCAAGTAATCGCTCAAAATGGCGCATTTGATGCGAAGCTTGATCCAAATGAAACCCAAGCGACACAAGAAGCATTTGAAGCCTATTTAAAAGAAAAAGGTGTTCAATTAGGAAAACAGCCAGGTACGATCCTTCAAGTCGAAACAGAGAAAAAAAGTGCGGCTAGCCCACGTCTTTTTTCTTTATCGAGCCTTCAGTCTAAAATGAATCAACTCATGAAAGCTAGTACCAAAGATACTTTGGAAGCCATGCAAGGGTTGTATGAAGGAAAATATCTAAGCTATCCGCGAACGGATACCCCTTATATTACGGAAGGGGAATATGCGTATCTGTTGGATCACTTAGACGAATACAAGCATTTTTTAAAAGCCGAAGCGATTCCGACTCCTATTCATACACCGAATAGTCGGTATGTGAATAATAAGAAAGTCCAGGAACATTACGCGATCATTCCTACAAAAACGGTTATGACAGCAGCGGCTTTTGAACAACTAAGTCCACTGCAGCAGGCTATTTATGAACAAGTGTTAAAAACAACGGTGGCCATGTTTGCGGAAAAGTATACCTATGAAGAAACAACGATCTTGACGCAAGTTCAGCAGCTTCAGTTAAAGGCAATCGGAAAGGTGCCGCTAGATCTAGGTTGGAAGAAGTTATTTGGAAAAGAGAGCGACGGAAAAGAGAAGGAAGAAGAGCCGCTACTTCCTAAAGTGACAAAAGGAGAAATGGTGACGGTGGATCTACAAGTTCTTGAAAAAGAAACCAAGCCACCACAACCTTATACCGAAGGTACGTTGATCACTGCAATGAAAACAGCTGGGAAAACTGTGGATAGTGAAGAAGCGCAATCCATATTGAAAGAAGTGGAAGGAATCGGTACAGAAGCGACACGGGCGAATATTATTGAAACCTTGAAACAAAAGGAATATATCAAGGTAGAGAAAAATAAGCTCGTGGTGACGAATAAAGGGATTTTGCTTTGCCAAGCCGTGGAAAAAGAGCCGCTGCTTACGAGCGCCGAAATGACCGCCAAATGGGAAAGCTACTTGTTAAAGATCGGTGAACGAAAAGGAACACAAACCACTTTTCTAGCCAATATCCAAAAATTTGTCTCTCACTTATTGGAAGTCGTACCAGGGCAAATCCAATCCACTAATTTTGGATCGACGTTACAAGAAGTGAAAGCAGCCAGTGAAAAGCAAGAAGCCGCGCGTCATTTAGGAATTTGTCCAAAATGCCAGGAACAAGAAGTCTTACTCTATCAAAAGGTGGCAGCTTGTACGTCTGAAGCCTGTGATTTTAAATTATGGACAACGATTGCCAAAAAGAAACTCACAGCGACACAGCTGAAGGAGATCATTCAAAATAGCCGAACAAGCCAACCAGTGAAAGGGTTAAAAGGTCAGAAGGGTTCATTTGAAGCAACGATTGTTTTAAAAGAAGACTTCACTACAGGCTTTGAATTTTCTGAAAAGAAAAAAACGAACTTCAAGAAAAGAACACGCCGCACTGCAAAATAATGGAGGGTTAATCTTATGCGTAATACCACACACAAACAACAAGAAATCGAAAATCAAAAAGCCAAAATTCGTTCAGAACAGGAAAAAATGCGTGCCAGCAAACGAAGACTGCAGCAATTGAAGAACCAGCAGAGGATTCAAAAAGAAATCGAATTAGATCGATAAAATCTTCCTAACTATTGTATACGTATAAACTTATGTTATACTGTTTTTATAAGTTTATACGTATACAAAGGAGGGAGAAAATGACAAAAGCAATGGTATACAAGCTGCTAGAAGAATTTAATGGAACTTTGGCTTTGAAGGATGCCAAAAAAGCGGGCATTTCTCCTGTAACGATCAAACGTATGGTAGATCGAGGGGAGCTGGATCGAGAGTATCCAGGTTTTTTCACCTTACCTGGTCAATTTCCTGATGAATTGTTTATGGCGCAAAAAAAATATGAACGCGGCATTATTTCACATATTACCGCGTTAGATTTGTATGATTTAACAGATATGATCCCTAGACAGATCGATCTGACTGTACCTTACGGTTATCACGTTTCTGAAAAAGGATTGAAGGAATTCGCAGTTGAGCTACACTATACAAAAGCGGAATGGTATGAATTAGGTAAGATTGAAATAAAAAGTCGCTATGGGAATCCTATTATAGCTTATGATCCAGAAAGAACTTTATGTGACATTTGGAATCCCTGGTATACCGTTGAGGATGAAATCAAAGTAAAAGCAATCAAAAACTATATGGAGTCGGACAGAAAAAATCTTAGAAAATTGAATGAGTATCGACGAATTTTACCAACAGACAAAACGATGCGTTCTTATATTATGGCTTTAAATTAAAGGAGAAGATACATGACACCTACGCAGTTAAAAGCAAAAGTGAAGAATATTTCTAGAGAAAAAGAAGTTGATCCGCAGCTTGTTTTAAGACATTTTATGATGGAAAAATTCTTGGAAAAAATCTCAAAGTCTCCTTATCGTGAAAATTTTGTGTTAAAAGGCGGCTTCTTGATTGGCTCAAAGTATGGCATTGAAAATCGCACAACCAAAGATATTGATACGACTTTACGGGAAATGAAAGTAACCAAAGAAACATTAACAACGGTTCTAAACGAAATTTTTTCAACGCCGACGAAAGAAGGCATTCAATTTGAGATTCAAGGAATGAAAGAAACGAGAGAAGCCGATTACTATCCAGGATTTAGCTTACGTGTGCTGGCACATTTGGAAAACATGCGGCCAGATTTTAAGGTAGATGTGACTACAGGTGACTCGATCTATCCTGCAACGATCACTCACAGTCATAAATTGATGTTTGAGGATCGAACGATTCCTTTGGAATCCTATCCTACAGAACAAATTATTGCTGAAAAATTAAGTGCAACCTTTGATTTTTTAACAGATAATTCGAGAGGAAAAGATTTTTATGATCTCTATACTATTCCTAAAATGGAGAAGATCGATGATAAGACCTTGAAAGATAGTGTGAGAAATACATTTACACGTCGAGGAAAAACTGATCCGTTAAAGATATACTATGAAAAGGATATGGATGTACTGAAAAATAGTCACGAGCTAAAAGATACATGGAAGAAATATCAAAAAAGCAATCCTTATGCTGCATCGATCACGTACGATGAGACAATGGATTCGATTAGTAATTTGATGGAAAAAGTGATTCACGTCGAAGAAAAAGAGCGAAAACTAGCTTATCAAAGACACCAACAGATGAATAGAGAAATGGAGAGATAAAGATGATTAATAATGTGACATTAGTAGGACGCTTAACCAAAGATCCTGATTTACGTTATACCGCAAGTGGTACTGCAGTAGCGACTTTTACCCTAGCCGTCAACCGAAATTTCACGAATCAAAACGGCAATCGAGAAGCCGATTTTATTAACTGCGTGATTTGGCGCAAACCAGCAGAAACAATGGCGACATTAGCTAAAAAAGGTAGCTTGATTGGTGTAGTTGGGCGGATTCAAACGCGGACTTACGACAACCAGCAAGGACAACGTGTATATGTGACTGAAGTTGTAGCAGATAACTTTCAACTATTAGAAAGTAAAGCAGCGACAGAGAGCCGTGCGCACGCTGATCAATCGTCCACCAGTCCAAGCACCGCCACCTTTGAACAACGGGGATACAGCGACGCCTAACAACAATGGATTGAACGCTTCACAGAATCCATTTGGTGGACAATCAATCGATATTAGCGATGATGATCTACCGTTTTAGTTTGAGAAAGAAGGAGTAAGCATGGCAAAAAAAATTAGTCTGACGATGGATCTATTGATACCCGTAATTGCATTTATAGACGGGATTTCTTTGGGCGTCACTGAAAATCCTTTGGTAAATAGAATTGCGAAAGGATCACTAATTCTTGTATTCGTGTATCTTGTCTGTTCTTATCTTTTAAAAAGAGCAGGAAAGGATAATTCCTTTTGGCGATTGACTAAAGTCACAGTAGCAGCGACAGCTGTTATACTTACGGCTATTCTACCGCTTTATATGTAGAGTTAACGGGAAATCGTTGAACTTCTTGCGAAATATTGCTATAATGAACATGAAAAAGAGGAGTTGCGCTAACAACCCCTCATTAACAGCACCGATTAAAGAACGGTGGCAGAATATTAGTTATTTGGAAATAACCGCTGACCTGCTAAAGTAGACGGTTATTTCTTTTTGTCATTTTTAAGCATATTTACAATCAAACTAATCAAAGCAATGGTAAACATACCAAAACCAAGAATGGTTTGAATTGTCTCATATGCGGACAAAAGGCTTACTCCTTTCATAGATTTTAGCACTTACATTCATAAGCACCACCACCTTTCCAGAAGTCGCCACCGTCTTCAAACTTTACTGTCTTGACTATTATAGCATATCTAAAATCGAATAAAAATTCTCAATTTTAACTGTTTTTGCTATAATTTTAGCGAGGTGATCGTTATGAACAAATATGTTGGTTTGCTTGATAAAATCCGAGTAATAAAAACACAACCATTATTGGTTCGCTTTACTTTACAAACAATTCATGAATCGATTAATTGTGTAGTTGCAGATATTGAAATTATCGATAAATTGTTAATTATGGATGATGGAAAATACAATATTGCCGTCACAGGTCATTTCAATAAACGGAATCAATTAGTCATTGAATCGATGCAAATTAGAAACCCTGATCATTTTACGCGATCAATGGGCATATAAATAAAAGAAGAGCTGCAATCCTAATGTAGGACTGCAGCTCTTTTTGTTTTACATAGAAACAGGAAGAAAGGGAAAGGCCTGTTTAGGAAGGCACAAGCGCCTTCTCAATTGAAAAACCTTTCTCTCACTCCAACCGCCACCGCCGTTCGAGAAGAAAGGAAGTGAACGTTGCACGTTCACTAAGATAAGGGGCCTTGCTTTGTAAGACAAAATAGGAAAAGCTTCCTCTCACCAAAAGGTTCGTTCCTGTTCGCTATCTCTTTATTGATTTGCCAGACCGGCAACAAGTTGCCTTTTATCACCAAAAAGCGACAAGGACAAGGGCGCGCAGCGTGCCATTTACCCTTGTCCTTGTCGCTTTTCGTTGATTCATTCTGGCCAACAAATCAATAAAGAAAGAACTAACGAAAGGAAGTAAAACCTTTCCTAAGAGGAGGCAGAATCAATCATGCGAAAGAAATTTGATTATTGGGGTGTTCCCTTCAGCGAATTATTCCCAAACTATCATGCACCACATACTGTCGAATGCGATTGTGGAGAAAGAGCGAAATGTATCAAAAGCTATTGTTTGTATCAATGTCCAACATGCGGGAAAAAATATACCTTGTCTTATGGCGATTATATTTTGATTGAGGAGAAAGGAAAGAAACGCTGATGAAAACACAACACAAATTATTGACTGTAAAAGAAGTCGTTCAAATTTTGGTGGACAAAGAAGTCATTTCTGAAAAAGTAGCAGAAGCTTTACTTATTCCGCGGTACTGGACGATAGAAACCCCTTTAGTAGAGGATGCACCGACTATGCTATTTGAAGACCTAGTGAAGATTGCAGGATGTGAACTGCATTATCAAGAAAACTTGGAAACTTATGAAAACGAATATTGGTTAACCAAATTAGAGAACTAAAAAGGAGAAAAAATATGGCTCAAAATTACTATGACGAATTTGTCAAATTACCTTTGGATAAAATGGCACAAAAAATGGAGGATATGACGTTCCTATACAACGAAACACGTGTTCCAAAAAAACATTATAAAGAAAAATTGTCGGTAGCTGTGGAAGAAATGATTGAATTAGGTGTCGAAATGAATCTTATTGCGACGTACTATCGAACACTGGAAGAACTGAAAAAGCAAAATGCAAAATGGTTTTTCCAAGCCTTACTATGCTTGGAAGTAGGTGTCAAACCAAGCACTATTAAACCTTCTGAATATCAAGCTTTAGAACTAACGTATGCGAAATTTGTCGAAACGAAAAAAGCCAAGACTGTTTCAAGTGAATGGTTAGATTATTTTGAAAATATCAATAAGTATGGCGCCTATTACACCATGAAAAAGGAGGACAACGAAAATGAATAAGGTGATTTATCAACTAACAACGGATTCCATATCAACGATTTGAAAGAAAAAAAGGTCAATAATCATTTATACCGAAAAGTGAGAATGTGTGAAATAAGGACAAAAAAAGCCTAGTAACTAAGGGAATGGTTCTTATTTCGCACCAACCGCCCCCGCCGCTTAGGTGGTGCGAAATAAACGGGCAAAGCCCGATAACTTAAGAGAAAGAAGGTGATCCATTTGAACAAGATTATTCCCTTATTGTTAGTACTGTTTGTTGGCGAAATACTGGATTTGAGTCAATATCTTGAACACATTTTAGTAGAGACGGTTAAGCCATTTTTTCTTTTGCTAATTCTTCAAATTCCTGTGGGGTTAGATAGTGAATCGAGCTATGGATTCGATTTCGGTTATAAAATCCTTCAATGTAGCTAAATAGCGCTCGATTTGCTTCTTCAAAATCTGAGTAGCTAGTCGTGTAGACTTCTTCTTTTTTCAATGAGGCATGGAAAGATTCGATTCCAGCATTATCATAAGGTGTTCCTTTTCTACTATAAGAATGCCTTATTTTGTTGGTTTTAAGCCATTGTTCCACTTCTCTTGCTGTGTATTGGCTGCCCAAGTCAGTGTGTAGAATCATTCCTTCTGGAATGTGATAATGTATTTTTGCTTTATTCAATGTTTGGATGACACAATCCACAGTCATTCGTTTTGAAAATGTATAACTAATAATTTTTTTCGTGTGTAAATCCATGATTGAAGATAAGTAACACCAACCATTTTTCTTAGTAGGAATGTACGTAATGTCAGCTGCCCATTTCTCACAGATCGTTTCAGTAGAAAAGTCCTGATTTAAGAGATTCTCTTTTGAAATGATCGGTTTATTAGACCTTTGAGGTCTATATTTTTTAACTACAATCGACCTTAAATTTAATTGTTTCATTAGCTTTTGGACATGTTTAAGAGATACTGAAATCCCTTCTTTTAATAAAACTTGATGGATCTTTGTGGCACCATAGCGTTGTTTATTCGTAAAAAAAATTGTTGAAATCTTCTTTTTCAACTTATTATTTCTGATTTCTGTAGCTGTCAACGGTTTATTCTTATAAAAATAATAGACACTTCTAGGGATTTCTAATAACCGACACAACAAAGAAACAGTGTAATCCTTACACCATTTTTCAATAAATGG